>QXWV01000216.1 GCA_009911195.1 Lachnospiraceae bacterium
CCTGCTCGATTATCATAGGAAATTCCGCCATCAGGCGGACATAAATTGGCGAAGAACCGGAGGTTCTCTATGAAATGCCGAAGAAACTTTTTTAAATGATAGTTTAGCCAGACCTTTTCAATTATATAAAAAAATCACTTGATTTTTGTATAGGGGTTTAGTATATTAAAGAAAGATATTAGGAGGGTTATCATGTCAGAAATGGTAAAAGTTGCTGTAGATGCGATGGGCGGGGATAATGCGCCGTCGGAAATTGTAAAAGGTGCAATAGAAGCTGCCAATGAAAACGGCAGTTTGAAAATTTATTTGGTGGGGGCAGAAAGCGTTATTAAGGATGAATTGAAAAAATACAGCTATCAGCCCGAACAGGTGGAAATTGTCGATGCGACACAAGTGATTGAAACGGCAGAGCCTCCGGTTATGGCAATCCGTAAAAAGAAAGATTCTTCCATTGTAAAGGCATTACAGCTTGTAAAGTCCGGGGAATGCGATGCTTATGTATCTGCAGGAAGCACAGGCGCTACTTTGGTTGGCGGACAGGTAATCGTGGGAAGGCTTAAGGGGGTAGAACGTCCTCCCCTTGCTCCGCTTATCCCTACGGAAACCGGCACGGCGCTGCTGATTGACTGTGGTGCAAATGTGGATGCCAGGCCATCTCATCTGGTGCAGTTTGCCAAGATGGGCAGTGTTTATATGGAAAGCGTCATGAAGGTAAAAAATCCTAAAGTGGCAATTGTAAACATCGGGGCGGAAGAGGATAAGGGAAATGCGTTGGTAAAAGAGACTTTTCCGTTGCTTAAAAATTGTCCGGACATTAATTTTATAGGAAGCATTGAGGCTAGGGATATCCCGGCCGGATATGCGGATGTAGTTGTCTGTGAAGCATTTGTGGGCAACGTAATACTAAAATTGTACGAAGGAGTTGGTGGCACACTAATAAAAAAAGTAAAGGCAGGGATGATGACATCTTTGCGAAGTAAAATAGGGGCTCTGTTAGTAAAGCCAGCATTGAAGGAGACATTGAAAGCTTTTGATTTGGAGCAGTATGGCGGTGCACCGCTTTTGGGGCTGAACGGGCTTGTAGTAAAAACACATGGAAGTTCAAAGGCCATAGAAATTAAAAATTCTGTCCTGCAATGTGTCACATTTAAGGAGCAGAAGATTAATGATAAAATAAAAGAAAAAATTACTTTGGATGATGAATAAGAAAGGGCTGTAAAAATGGAATTTGAAAAATTAACAAAGGTTATTGCGGAAGTATTGAATGTAGACCCGGATGAAATTACAATGGATACTACTTTTACGGACGATTTGGGTGCGGATTCGCTGGATGTGTTCCAGATTATTATGGGGATTGAGGAAGAGTTCGATATTGAAATTCCTGCGGAAGAAGCAGAAAAAATCAGCACCGTGGAAGAGGCAGTTGAGCTAATTAAGAACGCTAAGAACTAATAGAGCATAGTCTGGAAAGCCCTTTCAAAAGGGCTTTTTCGGTGTATTTGTGCATAGGGGCGCAAAGAAAGGTTATCGGTATGTTGGCACAGGAAGTCATGAAAGAACTGGAAGATAAAATTGGATACTGCTTTGAGAACAAAAAACTGTTAAAGCAGGCGCTTACCCATAGCTCCTTTGTGAACGAGCAACGAATCAATAAGCTGCCGGATTATGAGCGGCTGGAATTTTTGGGGGATGCGGTGCTGCAATTGACCGCCAGCGACTTTTTGTTCCAAAGCTATCCGGAAATGCGGGAAGGGGAACTGACGAGGAGGCGTGCATCCTTAGTCTGTGGTGCTTCGTTGGCCCATTGTGCGGAGTCCATACAACTGGGGCAGTATATTTTAATGGGCAGAGGGGAAGAAACTACCGGGGGCAGAAATAAAGAACATATCTTGGCCGATGTAATGGAAGCGGTGATAGGGGCGATTCATCTGGACGGCGGGTTTGAGCGTGCGATTGACTTTATCCATCGTTTTGTTTTGGATGATTTGGAAGAAAAGGAGTTGTTCTATGACAGCAAGACTCTGTTGCAGGAGTATGTGCAGCGGGAAAAGGGGTCTGTGATTAATTATGTCCTGGTAGGCGAGTCCGGTCCGGACCATGAGAGGGAATTTATTGTAGAGGTCAGGGTGAATGGCAAGACGGCAGGAGAGGGTATAGGAAAGACCAAAAAGTCGGCGGAGCAGCAGGCGGCTTATAAAGCCCTTCTGGCAGCGAAAGGAAAAGAATAGGTAAGTTATGTATTTAAAAAGTATTGAGATACACGGTTTTAAGTCATTTGCCAATAAAATAGTATTCCAGTTCCACAATGGTATTACAGGAATCGTGGGGCCAAACGGCAGCGGGAAGAGCAATGTGGCCGATGCCGTTCGATGGGTATTGGGGGAACAGCGTATCAAGCAGTTGAGAGGGGCATCCATGCAGGACGTGATTTTTTCAGGTACGGAAATGCGTAAACCTTTAGGCTATGCTTATGTGGCGATTACCCTGGACAATAAAGACCACCAACTGGCTATTGATTATGATGAAGTAACCGTGGCAAGGCGCATTTACCGTTCTGGTGAAAGCGAATATCTATTAAATGGAACAGCATGCCGCTTAAAGGATGTGAATGAGCTGTTCTATGATACGGGAATCGGCAAAGAGGGATATTCCATTATCGGGCAGGGGCAGATTGATAAAATCTTAAGCGGAAAGCCGGAAGAACGCAGGGAATTATTTGATGAAGCGGCGGGAATTGTAAAATTTAAACGGCGGAAAAATGCGGCGCAGAAAAAGCTGGAAGATGAAAAGCAGAACCTTTTACGCGTAAGCGATATCCTTTCCGAGTTGGAAAAGCAAATAGGGCCATTGGAAAAGCAGTCGGAAACGGCAAAAATATATTTAAGGAAAAAGGAAGAATTAAAGACACTGGATGTGAATATGTTTCTGCTGGAAAATGTGCGTATTAGGGAGCAGCTTCAGTCGGTGGAGGAAAAACACCGTATCGCCGGGGGCGATTTACAGGAAACAACGGAAAGATACGAAGGGATTAAAGCGGAATACGAACAAATACAGGCCGAGATAGAGAGGCTGGACCACTCCATAGAAGAAGCGAGGACGAAGCTTACGGATACGGAACTTCTCCGGGGCAAGCTGGAAGGGGAAATCAATGTATTAAAGGAGCAAATCCATTCGGCCAAGGGCAATGAAGAGCATATGAAAAGCCGTTTTGATGCCCTGCATAAAGAAATAGACAGCAAAAATATAGATAAGGAAGCTATTTTAAAGGATAAAAATGAAATTGACAGGCAACTGGCCCAGATGGAAGAAGTAAGGGATGAGGCCAGAGGCTTGTTAAGTGCTGTTCAAAATAAGATTGAAGAGCTAAACAACAATATTGAGTCAGGAAAGAATACCATTATCGATGCGCTGAACAGCCGGGCGACCATAAAATCCAAAATCGGGCGCTTTGATACGATGATGGAGCAGGTAAATATACGGAAGGCGGAGCTAACCTCCAGGCTGCTGCGGGCTAAATCGGACGAGGCAAAACAGGAAGAGACGATTAAACAGCTACAGGAAGAATTTGAAAATATTAATGAAGAAATCAGAAGCCTTAATGATTCCCAGACTGTAATTGATGAAAAGCTGGGTCAAATGCATGATGAACTTTCCGGGAAGGACCAGGAATTGCGGGATACCCAGGTGATATACCATCAGGAAAAATCCAAGCTGGACGCGCTGGCCAATTTAACGGAGAGGTATGACGGGTATGGCGGCAGCGTAAAGCGTGTGATGGAATGCAAAGGGGAGGAAAAAGGAATCATAGGGGTTGTAGCCGACATTATAAAGGTGGAAAAGCAATATGAGACGGCAATAGAAACCGCTTTGGGCGGAAATATACAAAATATTGTTACCGAAGATGAAGATACGGCAAAACGGATGATTTCCTTCCTGAAGAAGCACAAAGCAGGGAGGGCCACTTTCCTGCCCTTGACAAGCATTACCAACCCCCAGGGCTTCAAAAACCCGGAAGCTTTAAAAGAAAATGGCGCAGTAGGTATGGCGGACAGCCTGGTTAAAGTGGAGGGGAAATATAAGAATGTGGCAAAAGCCATGTTGGGAAGGATAATGGTAGTGGACAACGTGGATAATGCGGTGAAAATCGCACGGAAGTTCGGCTACGGTATCCGTATGGTCACTTTGGAAGGGGAACTTCTTGTTCCCGGAGGAGCCATCAGCGGCGGCGCATTTAAAAACAGCAGCAATCTCCTTGGGAGAAGGCGGGAAATGGAAGAACTGGCGGCTAAAGTAAAGAAATACCTGGCTAAGGTGGATGCCCTGCTGGAAGAAATAGAAAGTATTAAGAAGACAAGAAATAAGCTGCGCATGGAATTGGAGGATACCAAGTCCAGGCTTCAGGATAAATTTATCGAACAAAATACCGCCCGGATGAATGTGATGAAGGCGGAAGAGCGCCGGAGCGAAGCGGAGGAAGGCTTCGGGGAACTGAAAAGAGAAGAAAAAGAACTGGAAGAAAAAATCGTAGAAATCAGGGCTTCCAAGGAAACTATCCTGAAGGAACTGGAGCAGTCGGAAGAATTGGAAAAGAATATCCAGTCTCAAATTAATGACTTCCAAAGGGAACTGGAACAGCAGCGGGAAAAAGAATCCTCCCAGTCCGCGGAAGTGGCCGGGAGGGATTTGGAAGTGGAGAAGATGCTTCAGCGCCAAGGATTCCACCAACAGAATTTGGAACGTATTGATGGGGAAATTGCCCGTTACAAAGACGAGCTGGCCGAAATAAAAAAAGGGCTGGAGGATACCGCTGCAGAAATTGAACGGAAAGAAGAGAATATCAGGGCGATTGTAGAAACCATGACGGCATCGGAAAGCTCCCGCTCCGATGCGGAAATCCAGTTGAAAGAGGATATTTCCCGGAAAGAGCAGTTGTCCGCAAAGCAGAAAAACTTTTTTGCAACGCGGGAAGAAATGGCACAGAGGATGGCGGCTTTGGATAAGGAAGTATACCGTCTGAATTCCCAGAAGGAGAAGCTGGAAGAATCCATAGAAGCCCAGATTAATTATATGTGGGATGAATATGAGATTACGCTTTCCGACGCATCTTCCTTGCGGAATGAGGAGATGACTGATTTATCCGCCATGAAGAAAGATGCAGCGGCCCTTAAGGACCAGATAAGGAAACTGGGCGATGTAAATGTGAATGCTATAGAAGATTATAAGAACCTGATGGAGAGGTATCAGTTCCTGAAGGGGCAGCATGATGACCTGGTGGAAGCGGAAAAAACACTGCTTCATATTATCGATGAGCTGGATACGGCTATGCGCAAACAATTCAACGAGAAATTCGCAGAAATCGGACGGGAATTTGATAAAGTATTTAAAGAACTGTTCGGTGGGGGAAAGGGAACTTTGGAATTGATGGAAGATGAGGACATTTTGGAGGCGGGAATCCGCATCATTGCCCAGCCCCCTGGAAAGAAACTGCAGAATATGATGCAGTTATCCGGCGGGGAAAAGGCGTTAACGGCCATTGCCCTTTTGTTTGCCATCCAAAACCTGAAACCGTCGCCATTTTGCCTTTTGGATGAAATTGAGGCGGCTCTGGACGAAAATAATGTGGGGAGATTTGCAAAATATCTGCATAAACTCACAAAACATACGCAATTTATTGTAATTACCCACAGACGTGGTACAATGGAGAAAGCAGATAGATTATATGGTATCACGATGCAGGAAAAAGGCGTGTCTACATTGGTTAGTGTAAACCTGATTGACAAGGAGCTGGACAATTAAGTGCAGCAGATGGAACTTGATACAAGCGGAACATAAGGTGAATGAAGTGGAATCATACTGGTTTGGAGGAGAATTATGAGCGGAGAGAAAAAAGGATTTTTCAGCAGATTAAAAGATGGGCTTGCGAAGACAAGAAATAATATCGTTCATGGGATTGATTCCGTTTTTAACGGCTTTTCAGCCATTGACGAAGACTTCTATGAGGAATTGGAAGAAATATTGATTGTGGGGGATATCGGTGTGAATGCAACCACTTCCATCATTGAAAAGCTGCGCGTCCAGGTGAAGGAAAACCATATTAAGCAGCCATCGGAGTGTAAGGAATTCCTCATACGCAGTATCAAGGAACAGATGCAGACGGGGGAGACGGCTTATGAATTCGAGCACAGGCAGTCGGTGATACTGGTTATCGGCGTCAATGGGGTTGGGAAAACCACCTCTGTAGGTAAACTTGCCGGCATTTTAAAGGACCAGGGGTTGAAAGTGTTGATTGCGGCGGCGGATACTTTCCGTGCGGCAGCGGGGGAACAGTTGGCAGAGTGGGCAAACCGTGCCGGGGTGGATATTATAAAAGGGGCGGAGGGCTCCGACCCGGCCAGCGTAATTTATGATGCGGTAAATGCGGCAAAAGCCAGAAATGTGGATGTGCTTTTATGCGATACGGCGGGACGGTTGAACAATAAAAAGAATCTGATGGAAGAGCTGAAAAAGATAAACAGGATTATTGACAGGGAATTCCCCGGCGTGTATAGGGAGAATCTGGTGGTATTGGACGGAACTACCGGGCAGAATGCGCTGCAGCAGGCGAAAGATTTTGGGGAAGTGGCCGATTTAACGGGGATTATTTTAACAAAAATGGATGGTACGGCCAAAGGCGGGATTGCGGTAGCCATACAGTCGGAGCTTCAGATTCCCGTAAAATACATCGGTGTAGGGGAAACTATAGAGGATTTACAGAAATTCGATTCGGCTCAATTTGTAAATGCCTTGTTTGATATTCGTTCATCTGATGGGGAATAATTCAGATAGGATAAAAAAGTCAAGAAACATGGGGAATATGGGAAAACAAAAGGCGGAGGTAAGGAAAGTGGAAGAGGAAATGTTGACGCTGGATAAATTTGAAGAAGCTTCGGAAGTGGTAAAGAAAGTTACGCTGGAAACCAAGCTGGTGTACAGCGATTACCTGAGCGCGCAGACCGGAAACAAGGTATATTTGAAGCCAGAAAATATGCAGTTTACCGGGGCGTATAAAGTAAGGGGGGCATATTATAAGTTAAGCACCCTGACGGAGGAAGAAAGGCAAAAGGGCCTGATTACTGCATCGGCAGGAAACCATGCCCAGGGAGTGGCTTATGCGGCTAAATGTTATGGCGCAAAGGCGGTAATTGTTATGCCCAATACTACCCCTCTTATAAAAGTTAACCGAACCAAAAGCTATGGGGCGGAAGTGGTTCTTTACGGGGATGTTTATGATGAAGCCTGTGCCCATGCCTATGGGCTGGCAGAAGAAAATGGCTATACATTTATCCATCCGTTTGATGACCTTGCAGTGGCAACGGGCCAGGGAACCATTGCCATGGAAATTTTTAAGGAGCTTCCTTTGGTAGATTATATTTTGGTTCCCATTGGCGGCGGCGGGCTGGCAACCGGGGTATCTACCCTGGCGAAGCTTTTGAACCCGAAAATAAAAGTAATTGGTGTGGAGCCGGCGGGGGCGAACTGCCTGCAGGCATCGATGAAAGAGGGGAAGGTAACTACCTTGGAGCATGTGAGTACCATTGCGGATGGTACGGCGGTAAAAACGCCTGGAACGAAAATTTTTCCTTATTTGCGCGATTACCTGGATGACATCATAACGGTGGAAGATGAAGAGCTGGTGGTGGCTTTTTTGGATATGGTGGAAAACCATAAGATGATAGCGGAGAATTCCGGGCTTTTGACAGTGGCAGCATTGAAACATCTGGACGTGAGGGATAAGCGGGTAGTCTCCATTATAAGCGGCGGAAATATGGATGTGATTACCATGTCTTCCGTGGTACAGCAGGGGCTTATTTTAAGAGACCGGATTTTCACAGTATCGGTACTTCTGCCCGACAGGCCGGGTGAACTAAGCCATGTGGCGGATGTAATTGCAAAACAAAATGGAAATGTAATCAAATTGGAACATAACCAGTTCGTATCCATCAACAGGAATGCAGCAGTGGAACTCCGTATTACGCTGGAAGCCTTTGGCACGGAACATAAGAAACAAATTATCGATGCTTTATATCAAAATGGCTATCAGCCAAGGGCGGTCAGGACAAATATATAAAATTTATGTATGGGTATTTGCAGAATATACATACTTATTTCATAGGTTTTTTAGATAATATTTTGCGGACATCTGCCTAAATGAGGCGATGGCTGGGAACAGGGGTGTGTATATGAAGGAAAAATTGACGAATGCAGCGGAAGATGAAAGATATGCGGTGGAACTGGAGAAGGAATATGATAAAAAAAGGGAAGAGCGAAAAACGCTGAAACAAATAGTCTGGGATTATGTGATTATTGCGTTGGCATCGGTAATATATGCAGCAGGGGTCAGCCTGTTTATCGACCCGAATAACCTGGCGCCGGGAGGGGTGACCGGTATTGCCATTATTTTAAACCGGATAGTTCCCTTGGAGACAGGAACCTTAATCATGCTGATAAATATTCCCATTGTGCTGCTGGGGGTATGGAAATTTGGGCTTCGGTTCATTATTTCGACTTTTTATGCAATTGCGCTGACCTCTGTTTTTACCAATATATTTGCCGGATTTGGGGCGGCGACCAATGATAAGCTTTTAGGGGCTTTGGCGGGGAGTGCTTTGATTGCATTTTCTATAGGAACAATATTCAAACGGGGGGCGACTACTGGGGGAACGGATATCATTATCAAATGCTTTAGGCTAAAATTTCCCCATCTGAAAACAGGGGCGTTGTTTTTCATAACGGACGTATGTATTGTTACAGTTTCAGGATTTGTATTTGGAGATATAAATTCTGCGCTGTATGCAGGAATCGCGGTAATCGTTACAGCAGTGGTGTTGGATATGGTTCTTTACGGGCGGGATGGTGCAAAGCTGGTTTATGTTATTAGCGACCATCAGAAAAGCATTACGGACAGGCTGCTGGAGGATTTGGACGTGGGCGTGACCCATTTAAATGGCTCTGGGGCATATAGCAAAAAAGAAAAGCAGGTAATTATGTGTGTGGTGAAAAAACCTATGCTGCCCAGGATTGAAGAAATTGTAAAGGAAGAAGATTCGGATGCTTTTATGATAGTTACAAGTGCTACGGAAATATTTGGGGAAGGGTATAAAAGCTATTTTAGCGAAAAAATATAGACCTGAATCCCCTTTAAGATAAAGGAATGGAATATACAGATGAATCACAGGGATTTTTTTGAAATTGAAGATATGGACGGGGCGGATAAAATGAGGCCGGCTGGAAGGGATAGCTATTATGAACTGCCGGTGAAGCGGAGAAGGCGCAGGAGAAGGAGGGGGATTTTCCTGCCGGTATTTTTGTGTCTCATCGCGTTGGCATCTTTGACAGGATGCCTTTTCCTTCTTGTGGAAAACAGGGCGCTGGAAATGGAAGCTGCACAGACGGCGGCTTATATGGACGAGATGAGCACCGTAGTGTCCTATTCGGAAGAGGAAATGCGGGAGATAGCAGACCAGGCTGCTGCGGAGGCTTCCAGGCAGAAAGAAGACGAAATCCTTGGTACAGTGAAAGAAATGATGGAAAATGGGGAAGGGACTTATTATCTTCTTAGGGAACTTTATTACGAGGAATTGGTGGTAGCGGCAGATGGAAGGTATTATTTTTTCCCGATTGTAGATACCCTGAAGCACCACAGCTACCAAAAAGACCAGTTTGTTATGAATGATGAGGATATCCTTGAATATGTGGTAGATGGCGAAGTGGTGTCCAAAAAGGGGATTGACGTATCCAGATATCAGGAAGAGATTGACTGGAAAAAGGTGGCGGGGGACGGTGTGGAGTATGCTTTTATCCGGCTGGGCATCCGGGGCGCTACGGAAGGGAAATTAGCGGTGGATGTGGCCTATGAAGAGAATATGAAAGGTGCTTTGGAGAATGATATTGATGTAGGGGTTTACTTTTTTACACAGGCTTTGAATACGGAAGAGGCTGTGGAAGAGGCGGAGTTTGTTTTGGAGAATTTGGGGGACTACAATATTTCTTATCCGATTGTGCTGGATGTGGAAGAGGTGACAACGAAAAATCCCCGGACAAAAGAACTGACGAAAGAGGCCAGGACAGACGCTTGTATCGCCTTTTGTGAAAGGATTAAGGAAGCAGGATATACTCCGATGATTTATGGCAACCTAAAAACATTCCTCCTGATGCTGGATATGGAGAGGCTGGAGGAATATGAGAAATGGTTCGCCTATTATAGGACACCCCTGTATTTTCCATATGAGTTCAGCATATGGCAGTATACATCTACCGGTAAAATAGATGGGATTAGCACAGATGTGGATTTGAACGTGAGCATGAAAGACTGGGGAGACGGCGAATAAGGATGCCCCCCAGCCTGAAATAATTAAAATCCAGCCATGAGCATGCCCATCAATTGGTCTCTGCGAACGGCATCATCGGCTCCTTTTACGCGGGTTGCTATGCCATCCAGTTCAATTTTATTGGCGGATGCCCGCATCAGTTTTTCTTGGAATTCTTTCTTTTCCTGGGCTGCTTTTTCGGCCCGCTGTTCTGCTTTTGCCCGAATCTGTAGCTTCATGGCATCTTCCATGGAGCGGAGCATTGGTGTCATATCAGTCATTTTTCCCTCATTTCTGCGCCGCTTTAGGTGTTTCAAGTTTGCGGATGCGGCGCGGACACAAACTATCCGTTTTTTGAATTTGAATGTATTCGGCAAGATGTTTTCCATCGAAGCCTTCGCCCAGTTGAAATGCCCTGATATTGGTATGAATTGGTTCATAGGACTTGAAAGCTTTGTTTCTATTATATTTATCGGTGATTGGGAAGATTTCTTTAGCAGCGAAAAGGCTTTTAGGGGCGATGGAGGGAAAAGGATAAAATAAACCATGTAAATTACAGAAAAGTGAGGAAAAATGGGGGTTGCAACCGTAAGTTTACATGAAATTATGAAAAAGCAACAGGAAATTGGTTTCTATTTACAGGGTGCGCCTATATGATTAGAGGGAATCAAAAGGAAAGGCACTCGGATAGAATCCCAATCAATGGAAGATATGGGAGGGAAAAGGGTGAGAAAGAGGTGGAGTATGAATTTTACAGAAAATTTAAGGGCGTTGCGAGAAAAGAACAATATGACCCAGGAACAGTTGGCTGAAAGGATGGAAGTGTCGAGGCAGACGGTTTCCAAATGGGAAAGTGGTGCAAGCATGCCAGAAATGGAAAAACTGGTACAGCTTACAGAAATGTTTGGATGCACAATGGACGGATTATTAAAGGGAAATATGCATCTGGAAAACCAGAAGGAATCGGAACTTTATGATGAGTATGGAAATTGGATTGCAAAGAGGGGGGCTTTGGCCACGTGCATCTGCATTTTAAGCTTTGCCGCACAGCAAATAGGGGAGTATGTCAGCCCTTCTTTCCTGGGGGAAAGCGGACTGTTATTTATGTTAGGGGCATTGCTGGGGGCTCTTTTGTGGGTTAGAATCGGTATGTTATCTTCCCATTTTCATGAAAAGCATCCTTATGTGGAGCCATTTTACACAGAAGAGGAGAAGGAGGAGTTCCACCGGAAATATATGTCATGGATGATATCTGGAATTGGGATTCTCATCGCTTCACTAATTGTGACTGCATCCTTATATGCGGTATGGGATGACTCGGATGGACATATGGATGCCCTGGGTGGTGGCCTTTTCCTTGTTATGGTGACTATTGGGGTTGGCATCATTGTCTATATTGCGCTTATGGCTTCCAAATATAATGTGGAAAGGTATAATGAAGACAATGCCTGGGCGTCTTCTGAGGAAGGGAAAGAAAATCGGAGGCGCATCGGAAAAGTATGCTGCGTTATCATGCTGATGGCAGTTATATGCAGTATTCTGCTATGGCAATGGGATGCTCCCCACCTGACGGCAGGAATTCCTTTTGCTATTGGGGGGATTCTGTGCGGCGCGGTAAGTGTGGTTTTGAATAAGAGGAGATAAAAAGAGTCGGTTCTTCGTCAATTTATATATGCCTGATAATACTTTAATCTTTATGCTGTTGGGGTCCAATGGCCTGTTTGACGGCGCTGCCGCCGGACAGGCCATTGGACCCCAACAGCATCTGTATAACTGAAATCTGTACGATATTGTTATTGTGTCTCTGTCAACTTCTGTATTGCCTCTTCTTTGGTTGAAACAAAAAAGAAGTCATTGCCGTTATTCGATTCGTAAATAAAATCTTTCAACGGTTTGCTGGTATATTGCGAGTAGTCCCCATAAATAGCAATTTTAACATGATAATTGATAAACTTTTGGAGTATTTCGCCTGCCATACCGCTGCTAAGGATAAAAAATTCCTCGCATACCGCTGATTTGCTAATTATAATTTTTGTGTCACCTGTTTCATATTTAACAGTCATAACCAAATCTAAAGCAGATTGTACATCAACAATAAGCTTTTCATCGCTGGAAATAACTGCAATATCTGTGTTTTCCAAATGTTCAATATTCATAATATCCTCCTAAACTTCATTTGCAGTACAAATTCTTTAGGTTAGAATCGATGATGGTGTAAACGAAAAAGCAGTTTTGGCATTCCAGTGAACTGCCCCTTCG
>QXWV01000217.1 GCA_009911195.1 Lachnospiraceae bacterium
AACCCCCAGTTCTTTAGCGGCCTTTGCTTGTCCGATTTCCTTTGCGAGTTTCACTGCCTGTACTTTGTATTCATGGTTGTATTGCCTGTTTTCTGCCATTTTTGTTCACTCCTTATTCTCTTGATTATATCTCAAATCCTTGAGAATGTGGTGTCAACTTTTTTTATACCACATCAGGGCAAAGCTGGATATGACTTTCGGCAGTTTCTTTGAAGTGTACGAAGCGGATAAGAAACAGCGTGTCAAGGAAAGCACCTGGGAATCCAAAAGCCATGTAATACGGACAAAGATTTTGCCGTACTTTGAAAACCGCAAAATTGCAGAGATTGAAGCAAAAGACGTGATAGCGTGGCAAAATGAACTGATGGCGTACAAGGACGAGAAGGGTAAGCCCTATTCCGCAGATTATTTGAGGACAATACACGCACAGCTTACGGCGATATTCAATCACGCGGTAAACTTTTACAATCTTCCCTACAATCCGGCAAGGAGGGCGGGAACGATTGGGAGCGAAGCCGTAAAGGAAATGGACTTCTGGACGAAGGAAGAATATCTGAAATTCTCCGAAGCCATGATGGATAAGCCCCGTTCCTACTATGCGTTTGAAATGCTCTACTGGTGCGGGATGCGCTCCGGTGAACTGCTTGCCCTCACTCCGGCTGATTTTAATTTTGAGAAGCAGACAGTCACAATCAGCAAGACATTTCATCGTTCCAAAGGGCGTGACATTATCACAAGCCCCAAAACGAAGAAAAGTAACCGCACCATCAAAATGCCGCCGTTTCTCTGTGAGGAAATGCAGGAGTATATCAAACTGCTTTATGACATTAAGCCGGACGAAAGGTTATTTACCGTCACAAAATCCTATCTCAATCACGAAATGGAGCGTGGGGCAAAACAGGCAGGTGTAAAGAAGATTCGTGTGCATGATATTCGTCACCCGTATGTCAAGCCCACAACAAAAATTATTTTTTTTCTTCCAACTCACGTAATTTTTCTATACTTTCAAAAAAATGACCTTCTACAGAAGAAAGATTATCTTCCTGACTTTTCTGATATTTCGCGTATTCTCCATGCGCTTTCTCAAGAGCTTGTTTATGAGTAACCCTCCCTTTTGTAGTTAAAATATCTCTTCTCGTCATTTTTAAATAATCATCAATCGTTTCCAACCAGTTTTTCATATACATTGGCTCTTGATTTAGGGCATGAACTTCTGCAATATCCAAATATGCCGTAACGATTTTATTTAACGCATCTATTTCTTTTTCGGTTAAATAATTCTTTGCAACCTCTACATCAGAACGTTTGATTTCTTTTCCGGCCCACGATGTCAATCCCATATTGTCTTTATCCGCATCTGCCCGTTGATAAATTATTTCTGCTGCCGTATGCTTATGAGCTGCCCAGTGCATTTTATTCTGTACCTGCTTAAAAAATAAAATCGAGCTCTCAGCTTTCGGGTCATAATCAATACTTGTTGCATATATTTCCAGAACTTTTCTCCAAAATACTTTTTCAGAAGAACGAATATCACGGATACGAGCTAATAATTCATCAAAATAGTTTCCGCCTCCGAGATTCTTAAGTCGATCATCATCTAAAGCAAAACCTTTTTTCATATATTCTTTCAAAATAGAAGTGGCCCACATTCTAAATTGTGTTCCCCTAAGGGATTTTACTCGATAACCAACGGAAATAATAACATCTAAATTATAGAAATCAACTTGATAAGTTTTGCCGTCAGAAGCAGTGTAGGCAAATTTTGCCCAAACTGCCCCTTTTACCAATTCTCCTTCTTTAAAAATATTTCTTATATGCTTTCCTATTACGCTTTTATCTCGCTGAAATAATTCGGCCATTTGATCTATGGAAAGCCAAACCGTATCATGGTCAAATGTTACTTCTATTTTTGTGCCTCCATCTTCTGTAGTATACATAAGTATGTTTGACTGTGGCATATTCTCTCCTCTTTTAAAACACATAGTAATTTAATAGCATTATTATAGCCCGTTACAATCTTTCATATCTGTTACGTATTTTCCTATTTGTTCTACAAATAGTTGATCAACTTTATATTTTTTAGAAAGATTTTTGCTTGTTTCTTTTCCATCAATCAAATCTTCAATAATTTTCAAAATTTTGCCTATGGTAATATTCGTTTTAAATTCTGGATTTCCAAGTAATTCTGATATATCCATCAAATTCAACACGAATTTTTTTGATTCTTTATTCATAACTTGTTGAGGTGTTGATACCGTTTCTTTTGATTTATGAGATTGAATAGATATATTTTTAGGCTGAAAAGTCTTTGTGTATATAGTTTGCCCAAGTGTAGTCTGCCATTTATTAATTATTACAATACCATTTTTCCCATTTGGAACACTACTTGATTCAATAAATCGCATTTTGCCAATAGGTGTAGCCTTCCATTGACTATTTTGAGCTTTTGCTTCTGCAACTTCTTTCTTGGTAGCTTCCTTTTTATTGTCTGCCATTAGTAATTCCGTCATTTGAATGAGACAGTTATAATCTTGAACTTCTCTCCATTCTGTCGGGATCCAATCTGTTCCGCTAAGCATTCCTAATAATCCACCTGTAATAGACGCAATGGTATCGGTATCAGCGCCAAATGAGAACGCAGGGATTTTTATTCCAAGAGAAGGGTTATTGGCATATCTTGAAGTTAAATAGATAGCAGCTAATATAGCGACATCTCCGGCACCATTTGATTTATCGAAGCATTCTAACTCAGTCAGTACTTTTGTATCATCAAGAATTAACCCTTTTTTTAGCGAAGTTCCTATAAATCCAAGTTGTTTTATCATGTGGGCGCAGACATTTTTCCATTCTGTCAAAAAGTCGTATTCAAGATTTTGCCGGGCAATATTAAGCCATTTTTCAAAGATATCCGAATCTGGAACTGTCCCCCAAACATTCTGACCATCTATTACAGCAGCAACAAGTTCACCATATTCTAGAACAGTATCTTTCTTCAAAAGATACTCGAGCGCATAGGCATAACATGTTGCACCTAAAAACGCACGAGGATGACCGTGAGTTATAAGAGTATCCTTCATAACATTCTCTACTAGTTTCGCAGTATTGGGCGCTTTTGCAGATGCAATAACATGGGGTAAAATACGCATTACAGCACCATTTCCGCCAGCATTATAATAGTCTCGAGTATATCGGGATTGCCATAACAAAATTCCCTTTTCGCAGGATTTCGCGGCTTTTAGCAAAGCACCTCCCCCTCCACGTTCGTAGTTTAGCCAGAAAGGAAGTTCTTTTTCTGCAAAAAATGTCTCCCAGTCACCAGCAATAATGCTTCGTGCCACAGCCAGTGTCAGTTGCGTATCATCACTGTACTCGCCGGGCATAATCTTCTCATCATGCCACCGCGGATTATTAGAGCTGCGAATCCATCCAACAAAATTATCCATGACTTTTGGCTTTTTTGCTCTGTTTTTAGAACGCGGCTCATTAGGCCATCCTAATGCATCACCGATAGCAGTAGCTAACATTGCACCTTTACATTTTTCCATTTGAGTCGGTATTTTCGTATACATAATTTACCCCTCCTCTGACTATTCAAACCGAAATTCGTTTGGTGAACAGCCCTCTTTAATCATATTGCTCCATTTCGTAGTCAATACATCTGGAGCAATATATATGCTTATATGCTCCACACCATACATTTTTAAAATTGAATAGACGCGTCCTGCAACATCCTCGTTACCAACGGCAATGCCCTTGATATATTCTCGTGGAATACTATTTTCTATCAATATCTCGGCTTGTCCGTCTGTTGGACAGCAAGAAAGCATTTTTGATGTTCTTGGATAAGCAAAAGTAGAAACAGTAGAGGCAAATATAGAATCTATATTATCCATGTTTTTGCTTATATGAACTCCATTTTCCCTACTTGCATTGCAAGGACAAAATTTTGTATTTTTATACTTTAGTATGCTCAAATCAATATACAAAACAACCCACTCTCTAAAAATTTTATCCGAATTATTCTGCATAGCTCTTTTTAAGAACCACGAATTTGGGTACTGTACAGAACAGCATACAAAATTCAATTCCCCGTCATAACGTGCGGTATCATTTACATTTTTTGTATCTTGGCGTATTGAACTGCTAGCCAAAACACCATCTGCAGAAGTGATAATATGTGTCAGGTTTTGAAACTTTGTAAAATGACATAGTCGAGTAACGCCGCGTGTTGTCAAAATATCGTATGCACTCATGACAAATCCTCCTCATAATAGAAATCGTAAGTATCCGGATCTCGTGGAAATAAAACCGACAAATTTCCACAGTAGGTCATATAAAGACCATATTTAGATCGGGTTGCTGCAACATAAAGAAGTTTTATTTCGTCTGCATACGTTTCCTCAATAGAAACAGCCTTCGAAATCATATCAGGATCCGGGAATTTATCCTCAGTCAGAAATGGAATAAACACATTGTCAAATTCCAGACCTTTTGCAGCGTGAAAAGTTGTAAGATATACTTTCTTTAAATGGGCAAAACCAGGGGTTTCTTTATTGATTTCTATTGCTTCGCAACCTCTATTGTTTAATAAATGTAAGAAGATATCAATATCAGCTCTATTTCTGCAAACAATAACGGTAGACGATGTTTTTCCTATCGCTATTACACGATCCACAATCCAATTAACTTCATGTTGTTTATGGGGAAACTCTATCAATATTGGCTTTGGTCCTTCCGCAATCTGAGAAGCAGCTTCTACCATATCTCCATCTTGTCGCCAGTATTTAATTTGGGTTATGGCCTTTGCAAATGACGTAATTGTTGCAGGATTGCGATAATTTACGTCAAAGCGCCATATTTTATTTATACCTATACCTGAATCACGCCATGACAGGCGACTGCCATAGATTTGTTGTGCAACATCTCCAAAAAATGTAAAAGAGCCATTATCAGCTACAGACTCTACCAATGACTTAATCATCATTGGCGAAAAATCTTGCCCTTCATCTACAATAATATGTGTATATCTCCGTTCACTATCGTCATTCTGCAATTCAGTAAAGACATATAATGCCAAGTCATCCCAATCATATTTTTTACCGTCTGCTTCACGCAACTCTCTATATTTTTCATATACTTCGAAAATCCATTTTCCATTTTCACGTTTAATATTTGCAGATCCACGCCCAATACGTTCCGCTTCTTTATACTCGGCAAAACTAGAAAACCCAAATCTTTCTATAAATGTAATTTCCTCAATAAAAAATTCCATGGAACGCTTAAAAGTTGTTTCTGCCGGATATTTCTTTTTAAAATAATCCACAACCTATTCTATGTAAGATGCTTTTTCATCTGGACCTGCAATTCCGTTTCGATGTGGCATTTGCCCGCGACTATTCAAATAGCCACGAGCAAATGTATGATAATTTTCGACCACAAGTTTTTGAGTTTGATAATTGCTTAGACCACGCATATATTTGACCAACGCCCTATTAAATGTAACAAGCAGCACCTTGCCACCATTAGGAATGTTGGCAAGATGATGAGCGCGTAACAAAGCAACGGTCATTTTTCCGCTTCCTGCCGTTCCCAAAACAACAATATGTCCTTTTGCAGGAAGTGCCATAACCTCTTCCTGTTTTCCTCTTGGTTTGATATTCATTGTTCTTTCCTCCAATACATTTGCACTCGGTAAATATTGTAAATTCTGAAACATACTACCAGCAAGCATTATTGCAATTCCAACACAATGCAATTTTTGAGTGACATATATTCCCAAATGCGATTTCTTTCTTTTGAAGTCATTTGAACAAGAATACCTTGCTCTTGCAGTAAATCTATCGCTTTTGCCGTTGAATTAAAAGAAAGTCCTGTTCCTTTTGAAGCGTAAGGAATGTTTGTTATTGGAAATCGCTTAAAATACTCATATACTATGGAAGTACTTCGGGATATCTTGCCTCTGTTTATTAATAGTTCTTCATCCTTTGCTGTTGTATGTTCATATTGAATCAATGATTCTGCAGATTGTTTCGCAGTTTCTCCTATAGCTTTTACTAAAAACTTAATCCACCGAATATATCCACCGCTATATTGCGTTGTCCTGAGCAAGTCGAAATATTCGTTTTTATTATGATATAAATATTCTGATAAGCATATCAGTGGAAATGATCCGCTGGTAATGTCATGCAATATCATCGGAATTGTTATTCGTCCAACGATGCCGTTGTATTGCTCAAACGGATGAATTATCTCAAACTGATAATGCACTAATGCAGTTTTAATTAAGGGGTCTGTATATTGGTCATTATATAAGTAGGCAGAAATATCAGCCAATGCTGGTAAAACTTCAGTAGGTGCAGTAGGATTATAGGATTTGATATTCGTTTTAGCACGGTATAAAAAGATCTGCTGATTTCTGACATCAACCGTCTTGTCAACGTTATCACCATACAGTGCAATTCCACATAGTTTACTCAGACTCAGAGCAGAAATCGTCATATTTCTCGCTGCCTTATAAGCCAACTCGAGATTAGTAATTGGTGCAATATCCCCTTTGCCACTCCCATGATTAACAAGTATCTCTTGGAAAGTAGGGCTATCATAGTCAATCATTAGAGAATATGCACACTCTTTTAACAACATCAATTCGCTAAATGCATTTTTATTGGGAGCATATTTAAGGAGTCCCTCCAAAAAGCCAATATTCCGGTGAGCCTCAATTAACAAAGCGGTTAGTTCATCATCCACTTCATATATACCCCCATACGTTAGAGGACGAGGGGTAAATGTGTAATATTTAAAATCGTTTATATTGTCATCAATATGCTCAATATAGTCTCCTGTATAGGGAAGCATTTCATATACCTCAATAGCAAAAATCTATTTTCAGTATATCATCAATATTGACATTAGAAAAGTTCTTTTTCTTAAATTTATTTCAAAAATCTTATAATAATGAAATATAAATCAGAAATCAAGTTTCATGACTTAGTCACCCGTATGTTCATTACAATCATTTTAAGGAGGATTTGTCATGGACAAAGTATCGGGAAAATTGACAGTATTTTTTGAAGAACCATTTTGGGTAGGCGTTTTTGAACGAATATCGGAGGGTAAATTATCTGTGTGCAAAGTTACATTTGGTGCAGAACCCAAAGACTATGAAATATATGATTTCGTTCTGAAAAATTACTACCGACTGCGATTTAGTCCGGCTGTGGCAACTGATGTAAAAGAAACAGGGCGCAATCCTAAACGGGTACAACGTGAAGTGCGGAAACAGGTACAAAATACCGGGATAGGAACAAAATCACAACAGGCGTTAAAATTGCAGCAGGAGCAGTTAAAAACTGAACGCAAGACAGTGAGCCGGGAACAGCGGGAAGCGGAGAAACAGCGGCAGTTTGAACTGAAACAGCAGAAAAGGAAAGAAAAGCATAGGGGTAGGTAATGTCTGCCCCTATAGCTTTTAGGGATAAAAATATGGTATTTAATATATTAAAATGGATATGGAATAATATTTCTGCTATCAAAGATATTTTTTGGATTATATTTACTCTTATATATGACGATATTTCAATAAATTTAAAACAGATATTGGAGGAATTTGTCTTAAAAGTCTATTGTAAAAGTAAAAATGGCGAAAAGTTTGGCATCAACCCTATAAGAGTATATAACGCTTTTAATGAAAAGTGACATATTAATTCAAAATTGATTGAAAGGATTAGAGAAGAAACTAGAGAATATTTAATGATTGATAAAAAATGGTAGTTTTATAACATGAGGTAGTGCCATGTTATAGGGAAAACAAAGGAAAGTGGCAGTTCTGATTGGCTCTATTTTGGCTATGAAAATGTTGACTGGCACAAATACGAGAGCGATTTTGGAAGAATATGGATAATAAATGCTTAAAAAATGAGGAAAAACAGTCAGTGCAAGCAATCTGCCGAGGAGTTCAAGCGAGCGAAAACAGCGGGAAGCCAGTATTTATACGGCTTCCCGTTCGTTGTACTTGCAGTTTTCGCTTGTCATACCATAATTATAAATGATACAATGTTCATGCAGAAACAAACAATTTGTATGATGATATATAGAGCCAAGAAAACAATCCAAAGCCGGATGCAATAAATATACGAAGGAGGCATGAGAATGGGGAACTTTACTTTTCTTGAGGATAGATGGAGCGATTTAGCAAGGCTGGGTGAACTGTCTGAGAAATACGTCTATTCAGACCCGAACACATCTATTATCAAGCAGGGAATGTTGGCAGAAGTCATGGTAAAGTATATGCTTGCTTATGACGGAATGAAAGAGCCGGATTATGACAATACCCATTCCAATCGTATTCATCTGTTAAAGAGGAATGATTTATTGCCGCATGAGGTTGATAATACATTATATATTTTGCGGAAAGCTCGTAATCATGCAGCCCATAATGGGGCGGACGAGGGCGAAAAGGCATTTAATAATTTGCCATTGCTGTATGAACTCTGTGTATGGTATATGCAGACATATGGAGATTACGCTTATAATCCTGTGGGATATGTTCCGCCGGTGGAGATTACGGTTAGTTTGGACGAGATGGAAAAGGAAAAATGGGAGCTGGAGGAGCGTAACAAAACGTTGCTTGTTGAATTGCAGCGGATTCAAAAGGATGGGAAATCGGATAATGCAAGAAGGGCAATTGCCTACAAAAAAGCGATGAACGTAAAACTTTCCGAGGCACAGACGAGGGAACTGATTGATGAGCAGCTTCGCAAAGTTGGCTGGGATGCAGATACGGATAAAATCCGTTATTCTAAAGGGGTTCGTCCCACCAAAGGCAGGAATCTTGCAATTGCAGAGTGGCCGACAGATTCTAAGACAGGCAATAGCGGGTATGCAGATTATGCACTCTTTATTGGCGAAAAAATGGTTGGAATTATCGAGGCGAAGAAAAAACATACGAATATATCTTCTGTATTGGATGGCCAGTGTAAAGAGTATGCAAGAAGGGTTAAGGCGGAGCACCAAAAATATGTGCTGAAACAGTATGGCGAGTATAAAGTTCCGTTTCTTTTTGCTACAAACGGAAGGGATTACATAAAACAGTATGAAGAAATGTCCGGCATTTGGTTTTTAGATACCAGGCAGCAGTTTAATACATCAAAAGCTTTGGCAGGATGGCCAAGCCCCCAAGGGATGGAACAGGATTTGGAAAGGGATATTGCAGAAGCGGATAAAAAACTTGCGGCTACAGGATATGAGTTGCTGGAGGATTCCAATGGATTGGGGCTGCGTTACTATCAGGTAGAAGCAGTCAGGGCAGCCGAGAAAGCCATTGCAGAACACAAAAATACGGTGTTGCTTGCTATGGCAACGGGAACTGGAAAGACAAGAACGGTTCTCGGCATGATATACCGTTTTTTGTCTGCGAAGCGGTTTAAAAGAATCCTATACTTGGTTGACAGAACAGCGCTTGGAGAACAGACAATGGATACCTTTAAAGAGGTAAAACTGGAAGATTTAAAAACGCTGAACCAATTATATGATATCAAAGACCTTGATGAAAAAGAATTTGAAAGAGATACCCGCGTTCATATTGCAACGGTTCAGAGTCTGGTGAAACGCATTCTTTACAATGAAACGGATGTTGGCATAGGAGTCTCGGACTATGATTGCATTATCGTAGATGAAGCACACAGGGGGTATATCTTGGATAAGGAAATGGGCGAAGATGAGGTGCTTTATCGGAATCAGGATGATTTTCGCAGCAAGTACCGGGCGGTCATTGATTATTTTGATGCAGTTAAGATTGCCCTTACCGCTACCCCTGCCCTTCACACCACGCAAATCTTCGGAAAACCGGTATACTCTTATGATTACCGGACAGCCGTAGTGGACGGTTATCTGGTAGACCATGATGCACCCCATATTATCAAGACGAAGCTGAGCGAGGAAGGGATTGTATTTGAGGCAGGAAGCACTGTTCCTATCTATAATCCTGTGACCAATGCGGTTATCAATAGTGATGAGCTGGAAGACGATTTGAAGTTTGAGATAGAGGATTTTAACAGAAAGGTTGTCACAAAAAGTTTTAATGAAACGGTCTTAATCGAGATTGCCAAGGACATTGACCCAAACGAAAAGGGAAAGACACTTATTTTTGCTGTTGATGATGCTCATGCGGATATGGTTACAAAGCTTTTGAAGGATTATTATTCTGAGCAGGGAATCAGCGAAGAAGCCGTTATGAAGATTACCGGTTCCATTGAAAATGGAAATCCGGTAAAAATTAGGGAGGCCATCCGGCGGTTTAAGAATGAGACATTTCCAAATATTGTTGTGACCGTTGATTTATTGACTACAGGCATTGATGTGGAGGAAATCGTCAATCTGGTATTCCTGCGCAGAATCCGTTCCCGTATTCTTTTTGAGCAGATGCTTGGGCGTGCCACCAGATTATGCCCGGGAATTGGGAAAACACATTTTGAGATTTACGATGCAGTGGGGGTGTACCATGCATTGAATTTGGTATCAACCATGAAACCGGTAGTAGTTAATCCGAAGGAAAGCTTTGAGGATTTAATCGACGGAATAGACAAGCTCGAAAGTGACAGAGCTAGAGAAAATCAGATAGATATCATTATTGCTAAAATATTAAGAAACAAAAGCAAGATGACAGAAGAATACAGGGGACAGTTCCAATCTTTGTCAGGTGGGGAATCTCCGGAAAGCTTTATAGATACTCTTCGTAATATGCCGACGGAACAGGCAGTGGAAACAGTGAAGAAATGCCGGGATGCATTTGCCTATGTGCGGGGGATTCCTCAGGAAATGCCGAAGTTTATCAGTGATGCAAAGGATGAGATTACTAGCCATGAAAGAGGTTATGGCGATGCCACAAGACCGGAAGATTATCTTAGGGAATTTCATGCTTTTATTGACAGCAATATCAATGAGATTGCTGCACTTAATATCGTAATGACCAGACCGAAAGAATTGACCAGACAATCATTAAGAGAACTGAAATTGATTCTTGACAGGAATTTTTTTAGCGAAACAATGCTTCAGACCGCATGGAGGCAGATGACGAATGAAGATATTGCCGCAGATATTATCAGTTTTATCCGTCAAAAAAGTATTGGCGATGCCTTAGTCAGTAAGGAGGAACGGATTCATTCTGCAATTGTAAAGACAAAGGAAGCGCATCCAGAATTAAGCAAGGTACAGATTAACTGGCTGGAACGGATAGAGGCATATCTGTTAAAAGAGGTTGTGTTGAATAAGGAATCCTTTGAGGCACCTCAGTTTAAAATTAAAGGTGGTTATGCAGCGGTTGATAAAGCATTTGGAAATAAATTGGATGCAATTATTGATGAAATTAACAGCCATATGTATACCGCATAGGGAAGGAAAATGATTATGACAAACGCAGAAATTGTTTCAAAGCTATGGAATCTTTGTAATGTGCTTCGTGATGATGGAATTACCTATCATCAGTATGTTACGGAGTTGACCTATATTTTGTTTTTGAAAATGGCAAAGGAGACGGGGACGGAAAAGAATATTCCTGGAGATTGCCGCTGGGATGCATTAAAAATTAAGGAAGGCATGGAACTAAAGCGGTTTTATGAAGAATTGCTTCGGGAGCTTGGGGAAAACTGCAGCGGACGTGTGCAGGAGATTTATCAGGGGGCAAGAAGCAATATTGAGGAACCGGCGAACCTTAAGAAAATCATTACGAATATTGACGAATTAGACTGGTATTCGGCAAAAGAAGAAGGGCTGGGAAATCTGTATGAGGGACTGTTGGAGAAAAATGCAAATGAAAAGAAGTCCGGGGCAGGGCAATATTTCACGCCGAGGGTACTTATTGATGTTATGACAGAACTGATTGCACCACAGCCGGGTGAGCGGTGCAATGACCCGGCATGTGGTACATTTGGTTTTATGATTGCGGCTGACCGCTATATAAAGAACCATACTAACGATTGGATGGATTTAACGGAAGAAGAAGCAGCATTTGAGCAGAAGGAGGCATTTACCGGAGCAGAACTGGTACATGAAACGCACAGACTGGCACTGATGAATGCGATGCTTCATGATATAGAAGGAAAAATTTATTTATGTGATACTTTATCTAATCAGGGTAAGGTGATGCATGGATTTGATGTTGTGCTGACAAATCCACCGTTTGGTACGAAGAAAGGTGGCGAGCGGGCAAATCGTGATGATTTTACTTATCAGACAAGCAATAAGCAGCTTAATTTCTTGCAGCATATTTATCGTTCCTTAAAAGCAGACGGTAAGGCAAGGGCAGCGGTTGTGCTGCCTGACAATGTGTTGTTTGCAGACGGTGAGGGTGAGAGGATTCGTGCAGACCTTATGGATAAGTGTAATCTTCACACAATACTTCGTCTGCCAACAGGTATTTTTTATGCACAGGGAGTAAAGACAAATGTACTGTTCTTCACAAGAGGAATGGCCGGGCAAAATAATACAGAGGAAGTATGGTTTTATGACCTTAGGACAAATATGCCATCCTTCGGTAAGACAAATCCGCTGAAACAGGAGCATTTCAAGGACTTTATAACGGCATATACCGCAGAAGACCGTCATGCTATAAAAGATGAAAGATGGAATGTTTTTACCAGACAGGAACTTGGGAACACCTTGGATAAAGGTTT
This sequence comes from Lachnospiraceae bacterium, assembly GCA_009911195.1. GTDB lineage: Bacteria > Bacillota > Clostridia > Lachnospirales > Lachnospiraceae > Kineothrix. The sequence goes on from QXWV01000217.1 coordinate 12,669, forward strand.
GATTCGGGATGATTCTGTGCTGGATTATGAGGACTTGCCAAATCCGGTTGAAAGCGGGGAGGAGTGTATTGCCCAGTTAGAGGAAGCGGTGGATTTGTTAAAGAGTGTGGTAAGGGAGCTCAAGTCTTTGGAAAGTGCAGAGGTGTAGTATGGCAAGGGGAAAGAAGAAAGAGGAGTTGACGTTAGAGGAAAAGCTGGAGCAGGCGCTGGTACCAGTGGAGGAGCAGCCGTATGAGGTGTCGGGGAATTGGTGCTGGGTTCGATTGGGGCATGTATGTGAGATTGCAATGGGGCAGTCACCTTCCGGTACGGATGTAACGGATGATGAAAATTATACACCATTAATTGGTGGTGCGTCTGATATGGGTGAGTTATATCCGACTGCATCAAGATATACTAAGGTATCAACTAAGCTATCGAAAAAGGATGATATAATAGTTTGCATTAGAGCTACATTAGGAAATCCGATATATTCTGATGGAGAATATTGTTTAGGAAGAGGAGTTGCTGGAATAAGGACAATATGTTGCGGAAAAGAGTATTTAAGATACTTTTTTAAGACTTTTGAGCAATATTTATATGATAACGCTACTGGAACTACATTTGCACAGGTTACGGGAAAGGTTTTGGCTAAAATGCCATTTCCTCTGCCGCCATTAGATGAGCAGCAGCGAATTGTGGAGCAAATTGAGAACTTGTTTGCCAAGTTAGATGAAGCAAAAGATAAAGTACAGGAAGCAATTGCTCAGTATGGATTAAGAATTACTTCTATACTACATAAGGCGCTTACAGGCGATTTGTCTCTTGAATGGCGAACAATGCATGAAACAACGAAGGAGAACTGGGAAATAAAAAAAATAAAAGATGTATGTAAGCCAAGAGCCGGATATGCATTTGATAGTAAAAAGTTTCAGAATCATGGCTGTCAAATAATTCGCATGGGAAATCTTTATGGCGGAGTTTTAGATTTATCTCGTTCCCCGGTGTTTATTTGCGAAGATGAAATAGATGAAAAAATGATAGATAGGGCAAAGATAAAACATGGCGATATATTGATTACACTGACTGGAACAAAATATAAAAGAGATTATGGGTATGCAGTATGTATTGAAAATCCAGAGAACTTATATGTTAATCAACGGATTTTATGTTTGACCCCAAATGAAAATATTAATCGTGATTATCTTTTATATTATTTACAATCCAATATTTTCAGAGATATATTCTTTAGTAATGAAACCGGGGGCGTTAATCAAGGAAATGTGAGCTCTAAATTTGTTGAGAATATTGAGATACGGATTCCACCGATAGAGGAACAAAGGGTGATTGTTAGGGAGTTAAATAATATGCTATTGAAAGAGGCACAGGCAGCGGAATTAGCTGGATGTGTTTTGCAAAGAATTGATTTAATGAAAAAATCCATTCTTGCCAAAGCTTTTCGTGGAGAATTGGGAACAAATAATCCAGAAGAAGAATCCGCAATTGAGTTACTTAAAACAATACTTGCAGAAACATAGGACGGCTGTATCTAAACAGCCGTTGTTTCAAAGGGTTCAGAGTATGCAGCCATAACAGGGGCAGGTTAGCTAAAAAAAGGTCAGAAACAAGAGATTGAAAAGTCATTGGAACAATAAAGAAATGTGGGGTGTGGTGGTTGCAATGCCCCATATTTTAGTGGTAAATAGAAAATCGAAGTGGTATAATCAAGTGAACAATTCGGGATTTATCGATAAAAATGGAGAAAATTATATGGAACAGATATGGAAGGAAATGTTTCAGGGGGCAAAAACTGTGCAGAACGGGAGGCAGATATCTGATTATGTAGATGCGGGAGGAGTTGCTGCTGCAATACTATCATCATCAGGAAAAATATATGTGGGTGTCTGTGTGGATACTTGCTCCACATTGGGGATATGTGCTGAAAGAAATGCAATTTTTAATATGATAACAAATGGTGAACAGGAAATAAAAAAAGTGCTTGCAATCATGCCAAATGGAAAATCCGGCGCTCCATGTGGTGCTTGCAGGGAATTGATGGTTCAGCTTATGCCCAATAGTTATCAGGAAATTGAAGTGCTAGTGGATTTTGAAGCAGAGGAAATAGTTACTCTCGGTGAACTTACTCCTAAGTGGTGGATATAAACGATGTAGAAAGGACATTCCTAAATTAGTTTCCAGGAATGCCTTTTTTTGATGCGCAGGCCCATGCAGAGGAAATATGCCACTAAGGTGGCGCATGCATGGGTTGCGCGACGAATAGGGGGGCATTCCCCTACTTGATTGTACGCCTAGTACGGATTCAATCTAATTGGTGAAAGTCCGTTATCCGCCTTAGAACAGGCTGTTAGAGAGGATTTTACAGATGGGCAATCTTAAGCGAATATCTGGTAAAATGACTTGGCAATACAAGAAAATTTGACTAGACAATCGTGTCTAATGGTGAAAGTAGGACATTTCTCGCTTTGTGTCATGTTTTGCTGTTGACATTTATGGTAATATTCAAGTAAAAGGAGGGAGAAAGGATGGATACAAAAAGGATAGGAGAATTTCTAAAAACACTTCGCAAAGAAAAAGGGTTGACACAAGAGCAGCTTGCGGAAATTCTTCTTGTATCGGGAAGGACAATCTCACGGTGGGAAACAGGAACGAACATGCCGGATTTAAGTATTCTCATCCAAATGGCAGAGTTCTATGCTGTAGACGTAAAAGAAATTTTAGACGGAGAAAGGAAAAGCGGGAATATGGATAAAGAATTGAAAGAAACATTATCTAAGGTGGCAGATTATAACAAGCTGGAAAAAGAAAAGGTAAATAAAGCCGGAAATGTCGCATTTGGCCTGGCCTTTGCTGTTTGTGCGGCAATGATAGTTATTCAGTTGCTCATGGTAGGGGAATTAGCTATTGTTGCAGGAGAAACGGTTGTTTTACTTGTTGGCGGGGTGGCTTATATTGGAGTGATGACTTATAATGGGGTTTGGGAGACCGGCTCCAGATTTAAAAGTACGCCATTTACAGACGCATTGATAGCTGTGCTATGCGCCGGGGTATTTGCAGCGGCATTGGCGATTTGCTATATCAGATTAGGCACAGCTATATCGGAAGCGGTTCATAGCGCGCTTATATTTTTTGTGGGAATTGCCTTGGTAGGTTTTGGGGTATTGAGAACACTGGCTTATTTCAGCCGTAAAAGAAAAAATAAAAAATATGGTGGGCAATGAACTTGTATTGGTTAAAGGGCAACGGCATGACAGGGGCAGGGGTTATCAAAAAACAAATGGGTGGTCTAAGACCAATGTCATTTAGTTAACGATGACGGACGCCGTGAGGTGCTAACTTAATGACATTGGGTCTAAGACAGTAAGTTTTGTGCCTATTCTGGTGGAAGAAATAATATATTCGGTTTTCGTCCGCTACATAATTTCTTCATTTTCAGTTCTGCTATTTTCAAAATAAGTGAATTTACATGGCGGGCTTTTTGTGGACAAACAGTCATACATTGCAGACAGGAAATGCAACTGTTTGTGTCGCTTTTCCGATAATTATTGCCAGGTATGGCATGGACAGGACATTTTTGATAACATAAGCCGCAATCAATACAGCGTCTGTCAGCTTTGGGCGTTATAGGAAGAGATACATATTTTCGGTAAGGTTTGCTGCCGGGGACATTTATTGAAGAAAAAGGCTCGTTTAAGATATTCCGGCACTGAACAGAAAACTGTTTTAATTCCTCAATGTCATCAGAATCAGGGCGTCCAGCTCCGTATTTTGGCATTATAGAATGCCTTGTGACAGCGGCAATAGCACAGTAACATAAAAAACCAGACCGCTCCATAGTATCTTTTAATTCTAAAAGTGTATCATCAAAAGCTCTGTTTCCATAAGTGGAAATTAAAATAGCTTTTGCCTTATTACCGTGCAGGCGTTGCAATATTGGTATAATAAATTGAGGAACCCGCCCACTGAAACTAGGAACTGACACAATACAAATATCATTTTCATTAAAAGCTATAGATAAATCCATTTGAGGAATATCAGATATAATGATATATTCTTTTTGACAATCCCATGCAGAGCAGATAATGTCTAAAACCTTTTTTGTTCCGCCAGTTGGACTAAAGTATAAAGCATAAAGTTTCATCTGTTTTCTCCGTTTGATAATTAAAATGTGAAAATCATATTATATTTTTTTTCCTTCTTCCTTACAATCTCAAAACCAACCTTTAGATACAATCTTACCATGTAATTGGCTTTTTGGACAGAGGGGGAATTTTTCTTATACCCATGTGATGCAAGCAGGGCAAGTATTTCTTTCATTAAGGCTGTTCCAATGCCAAAGTCCCGGTATTCTTTCCAACAGCGGGCCTGTCAACCGTTTTTCCTGTTAATACTTTTTGGGATATGTTCCCGACAGATTTTTTTATTTCCCCAAATCGTTTTGTGCCATCTAATAAATCGCGGATAATCAGCACTTTCCAACGGTCGCTGATTAGCATTAAAGTAGTTTCTACAGGGCAGGCAGGTAAATTTTTTTCCATAAAACCCCCATTTCTCCACAATAGTCTCTTTTTGGTAACTATAGCACAATAAAGTGCTTACTTTACGTTTTTTCCTTATGGATATATTATAATCTTGCAAGCGAGAGAAAACAAGCCGCAAAAAACAAAATAAAATTTAGGAGGATAAAAACGATGAAAATAGCAGTTGTTTGTGCAAATGGAAAACAGGGAAAGCTGATTGCCCACGAAACTTATTGATTTCGCAATTACCTACTTGCAGTATGTAACCTACTTGCAGTAGATAGAAAGGAGGAGGCTATGACACAGGCAGAAAGACTTATGTTTCTGATAAACTATCTGCGAAATGAAAATAGCGAACTAAAATCAATAGATATCCCGGCACAGGACACAGCAAGGAAACGTCTGTTTCGTTCCCTTATGAATATTCGGCCGCCAAAGACAGTTTCAAAAGAGTTTTTGGAAGTGCAGGACGCATATTTACAGGAAGAATGTGTGGAAAGGGGTATTATTTCATTATCAGATATTCCACTGGCCGGGCCTGGAATTTATTTATGGCAGGGCGATATTACCCGCCTGTCTGTAGACGCTATCGTAAATGCGGCTAATAGCGCTATGTTAGGCTGTTTCGTTCCCTGTCACGGGTGTATAGACAATGCTATCCATTCTGCCGCGGGTGTAGAGCTTCGCCTGGAATGCTCCCGTATCATGGAAGGAGAGCATTCCATGGAAGAAGAGCATTCCATGGAAGAAGAGCATTCCATGGAAGAAGGGAATTCCATGGAAAAGCAGAAAGCAGATGAACCTACAGGAAAGGCAAAAATCACAAAAGCCTACAATCTTCCCTGCCGCTATGTCCTTCATACGGTCGGTCCGATTGTCCATGGGGCAGTTACCAGGCAAGACCAAAACCTGTTATCAAGCTGTTACCGTTCCTGTCTGGAACTGGCAGCAGCGTATCAACTGAAAAGTATTGCCTTTTGCTGTATTTCTACGGGGGAGTTTCATTTCCCCAATGAAAAAGCTGCCGAAATAGCAATACAAACGGTACAGGAATATCAAAAGGAAAATAAAAATGGGCTGGAGGTGGTTTTTAATGTGTTCAAAGACAGCGACTACAAAATCTACAAACAGTTATTGGGATAATAAGCAGATAAGAAGTTCCGTAGAAAAAGTGAAAAAGAAAATTGAAAATGCTGACGCTATTGTAATCGGCGCAGGGGCAGGACTGTCTGCCTCTGCCGGATTTACTTATTCCGGAAAACGCTTTGAAGATAATTTTGCGGACTTTATAGAAAAATATGGTTTTAAGGATATGTATTCGGCAGGCTTCTACCCATACAGGGCATTAGAGGAATATTGGGCATATTGGAGCCGCTACATTTTAATTAACCGTTACCAAAATGCGATGAAATCCGTTTATAATGATTTATACAAGCTGGTACAGGGCAAGGACTATTTTGTTTTGACAACTAATGTCGACCACTGTTTTCAGAAGGCAGGTTTTGATAAACAAAGGCTATTTTATACGCAGGGCGATTATGGGCTATGGCAATGCTCAAAGCCTTGCCACGATATGACTTACGATAATGAAACCATTATTAAGAAAATGGTTGCCGAACAGGAAGATATGCGTATTCCATCCGGGCTAATCCCCCATTGCCCCGTATGCGGTGCGCCTATGTCAATGAATTTAAGGGCAGATAGTACCTTTGTTGAAGATAGCGGCTGGCATACAGCGGCCAAGCGGTATCAAGACTTTATATTCCATCATAAAGGATTGGGTATTTTATATCTGGAATTGGGTGTTGGCGGCAATACGCCGGGAATTATCAAATACCCATTCTGGCAAATGACATATAGCAATCCCAATGCTGCTTATGTATGTATCAATCTATCAGAAGCTTGCATTCCGGCAGAAATCAAGAAGCAATCTATCGGCATTATTAGTGATATTGGAGATATTTTGAAACAGCTTACAGCAAACATCTAAACCGCGGTTCGGATTTGTATGATTAATGCATAGATTTCCTTGCCTTTTCGACAATGACTGGCAATATTGACATAAATTCCTCCTTTGTTCAGCAATAATTGTTGCATTTAGAGCAAAAAGTGTAAAGAATTAATAAATATAAATGGTAGAATATTAATAAAGCAAAACAAAAAAGTAAGTGATGCTTTTGAAGACGGCAGACAAAATATTGTAAATGAAAAGGAGGAAGAAAATGAAAAAGATAGTAGCAAGTATTTTGTGCGCATGTATGGTATCTTCCCTGCTGATTGGATGCGGCGGTGATGGAGGAAACACAGCAACAAATGAGACAACGAATGAAGCGGCGGATAACGGAGGAGAAGCAGCAACGGATGGTGCTGGCGAAGAAGCGGCGGACAATGGCGGAAGTGCTGGCGGCGGTGAGACAATCAATGTATGGGCTTTCACGGACGAAGTGCCAGGGATGATTGAGAAATACATAGAAGCACATCCGGATTTTGGTTATGATATTAATACAACGATTATTGCGACCACAGATGGTGCATATCAGCCCGCTTTGGACCAGGCTTTGGCATCGGGTGGGGCAGAGGCTCCTGATATTTATTGTGCAGAGGCAGCCTTCGTATTGAAATATTCGCAAGGCGATGCAAGCCAGTATGCAATGCCTTATGCTGATTTGGGTATTGATGTGGATGCTGCCCTTGAGGCTGCGGACATTGCCCAGTATACGGTTGACATCGGAACAAATGGGGATGGCAATCTGGTAGCTCTGGGATATCAGGCAACAGGCGGTGCTTTCATCTATCGCCGCTCCATTGCAAAAGATGTATGGGGCACGGATGACCCGGCAGAAATCGCTAAGAAGGTTGGGCCTGGCTGGGACCAGTTCTTTGCAGCAGCGGAAGAATTGAAAGCGAAAGGCTATGGCATTGTTTCCGGTGATGGCGATATATGGCATGCAGTGGAAAACAGCTCCGATGCAGGCTGGATTGTTGACGGAAAACTTAACATTGACCCGAAACGTGAAGAGTTCCTTGATTTGTCCAAGAAACTAAAAGATAATGGATATCACAATGATACACAGGACTGGCAGGATGCATGGTTTGCTGATATGAAAGGTGAAGGGGAAAAAGGCATTTTCGGTTTCTTCGGTCCTGCATGGTTAATTAACTATACAATGGCTCCTAACTGCGGCGGTGAGGCTGTAGGTGAAGGAACATATGGTGACTGGGCAGTGTGCGAACCTCCGATTGGCTTCTTCTGGGGCGGCACATGGATTCTGGCAAATAAGGATACCCAGAAAGCAGAAGCAGTTGGCGATATCATTGAGTGGATTACATTGGATTGCACGGAAGATGGGCTTCAGTATAAATGGGCTAACGGTACATTGAACGGAGAAGGCGGTACAAAGGATGCAGTAGCCAGCGGTACAGTTATGGCAATGTCCGATGGTTCCGTAGACTTCCTTGGCGGACAGAATATGTTTGAGGCTTTTGTTCCGGCTAACCAGTTCGCAAAGGGAACAAACTTAACACAGTATGACGAGACAATCAACACATATTGGAGAGACCAGGTTCGCGAATATACGGCAGGCAACAAATCCCGCGAGCAGGCGATTGCTGACTTCAAGCAGCAGGTAGCGGATAACCTGGATGTGATTGTAGAATAAACGGCAGTTCGGTTGTCTGAATGGCAACGGATAATCCAGAGAGCATAACAAAGCAGGGCGGACCGCATATCGTCCGCCCTGCTTTTTACATAATAGGAGCAAGAAAAAGGAAAGGAAGTGGTTAATCATATGAAGGGTAAAAAACCGGGTTATGACAGATATGCGAAATATGGTTATATTTTCAGTATTCCGTTCGTAATAGCATTTTTACTGTTTTCATTATATCCGACAGTATATACGGCGGTCATTGGATTTACCGATTTAAAGGGCTTGGGGATGACGGACATTCATCTCCTCACCGATGATTTGTTCAGGAATTTTAAGACGGTATTATCCAATCCCTCATTTCAGGGGGCATTTAAAAATACGGTGGTAATTTGGCTCTGCAATTTCATTCCCCAGATGCTGCTGGCACTTTTATTGGCCGCCTGGTTTACAGATAAGAGGAGTAAAGTAAAAGGGCAGGGAACGTTTAAGGTATTGCTTTACATGCCTAACATTATTACGGCGGCGACGATTGCTATTTTGTTCAGCGGGTTTTTCGGATATCCCATGGGGCCGGTTAATGACCTCCTGGTAAGGTTTGGGTTTGTGGATAAGCCAGTAGAGCTTCTTAGAAATAAAACAGTGGCAAGAAGCGTTGTAATATTTATCCAGACGTGGATGTGGTATGGCTCTACAATGATTACATTGATTTCCGGCATTTTAGGAATCAGCCCGGAAATCTTTGAGTCTGCGGAAGTGGATGGGGCAAACCGTGTACAGACATTCTTTTACATAACGCTTCCCAATGTAAAGACAATTTTGCTCTTTACCCTTGTGACCAGCTTAATCGGCGGCCTGAATATGTTCGATATACCGAAGCTGTTCCAGAATGGAGGACCGGACAATGCAACGCTTACAACGAGCCTGTTTATCTATAACCAGGCGTTTAGTGGGAGCTACATGTATAACAGGGCGGCTGCAGCGAGCATGGTAATGTTTATCATTATTGCTATTCTTTCCGCAATCATGTTCTTTGTTATGAGGGATAAGGATGAAGTGCAGCTCAGGAAACAGATTAAGCAGCAACAGAAGGAATATAGGATGCGCCTGAAATCCGGAAAGGAGAATGCATAATGTTAAAAAATAAAGAAAATCTTGTAATGAAAATAATTATTTATGTAGTATGCATCTTTTTGGCGATTTTGAGTGTCATTCCGTTTTGGCTCATGATTGTAAACGCGACCAGGTCCACAACAGAAATACAGCAGCATGCAATTTCGCTAATTCCTTCAGGGTATATGATGAACAACCTGAAAATTCTTCTTGGGAAAAGTTTTAACCCTGCGGTAGGATTTATGAATTCGCTGATTATATCCATAGGGGCAACGGCATTGGCGGTATACTTTTCATCGCTGACGGCTTATGCGCAGGTTGCGTATAACTGGAAACTGAGAAATGCCTTTTTTAGTTTTATTATGGTAGTCATGATGATTCCGGCTCAGGTGACAATGATTGGTTTCTATCAAATGGTATATAAAATTCATATGACCAATAATCTGGCAATGCTTATATTCCCCGCCATCGCATCGCCATCCATGGTATTTTTCATGAGGCAATATTTGCAGCCTACATTATCCATGGAAATAGTACAGTCGGCTAGAATTGACGGCGCGAAGGAATTTATGATTTTTAACCGGATTGTACTCCCCATAATGAAGCCGGCGATTGCAACCCAGGCCATTTTCAGTTTCGTTGCCAGTTGGAACAATCTGTTTACGCCATTGGTATTGCTGACGGACCAGAAGCGGTATACGATGCCGATTATGGTCAGCTTGCTAAAAGGCGATATCTATAAAACGGAATATGGCTCTGTTTATATGGGGCTTACGTTGACTGTCTTGCCACTGATTATTGTATATTTGCTTTTGTCAAAATATATTATTGCAGGTGTGGCTCTTGGCGGCGTAAAGGGATAAGGAAAGATAAGGCTGGGCAGAGAGCTGTTCTCTGCCCGGTTTTTAACAACTGATATCTTCATGGCGCAGTTTGTTGCGGTACTCTGTGGGAGAACAGTTGGTGTATTTATTAAAGCACCGGCTAAAAGAAGTCAGATTATTAAAGCCTGTCTGGAAAGCGATATCCGTGATAGGGAGATTCCTGTTTGCGGTGAGCATGTACTGGGCTTCCTGGATGCGTTTGTGGCATAAGTAATTATGGAATGTTGTATTGGTATGTTGTTTAAATAACCTGGAAAAATGATATTTGGAAAAACCGATATAGTCCGCAACCTGTTCCAAAGTAAGGTCCTCCATGTAGTGGGCATCAATATAATTCAGGAGGTTGGCGAATATATTGTAATATTCATGGGGCTTGTTGCCCTGTGAGCTATTGGTATCATCATTATTCCTGTTGTAATGGCTGCGGCCGATGGTTAGCAGGATATTGAGCAGTATTGTATAAATCGTCATTTCCCAGAAACTATCATGGGAAAAGTAAAGGTCGGCTATTTTCATCAGAGAATCGTATATATGCTGATATATTTCCGGTTGGGAATCGGCATTGCACAGGTATGGGGCCATAAAAATCGGGTCAAGGGTCATGTAGTCCTGAAAACATCTTAACATACTGATGTCAATCAAATAGATAAAACGGGAGCCGGAAGGTTTGCTCTGAAGCTCATGAAGCATAAATGGCGGGATGAGCAGGATATCTCCTGGATTTAAAAGATAGGTCTGGTTTTTGGCGATAACAACGTATTGGTTTTCGATACAGACAATCACTTCCATGGCATTATGGTAGTGGTTAGCATAGCCTTCTGTCTGGTGGTTATACCAGATGCGGAGATGGGATTTTGGTATAAAATCCACAAATTCCTGTGAACCGTTCATAGAACGTTCTATAAAGTTGGAAACAGGCTGTTCATAGTGGGTAGGGGTAAAGTCTATCTGTGGTTTCATAGTATTTCCTCCTGTTTCATGTCGGATTCTGCCTTATATTGCAAAGCATATGACTTGCTGCGAGGTGGATGGTAAAACAAAATTGACAAAGAATATTATATATCATATTGTAGAATATGACAAGGCAACGATATTGGCTGGACGCTGTTTTTTGGACATGTATGGGCTAAACTGTTATAGTTTTTCACGGAACAAAATAGAAACATTTTAAAATTAGAGGGGGAATATTTTGGCAGAATGTTTGAGTTGATACAGACGATATTTTTGGGAAGTCTGAGAAGAAAGGAAAATATTGTATGGAAAGAAAAGAAGCGAGACGCAGGGCAGAAGAACTGGTGGATAAAATGACATTGGAGGAGCGTGCAAGCCAGTTGCGGTATGACGCACCGGCGATTGGCAGGCTGGGCATTCCCGCGTACAATTGGTGGGGGG
>QXWV01000218.1 GCA_009911195.1 Lachnospiraceae bacterium
AAGCGTCCGGCGCATGGTCCCCTTCCGCTGCTGTTCCCCGAATTCACTGCCGTTTAAGAAGTTCCTGCGGTCATATAAGCTCATTTCATCCCAATCCTCCGGGAGCAGCGTGTCAAGGTACGTCCGCACCAGGCCCTCCCGGTCATCCGTCTCCATCGCCTCCGCCTGCTCCGCAATGGCGATCTGTGCCTCCTCCCCTTCGAGGTAGAGCTT
>QXWV01000227.1 GCA_009911195.1 Lachnospiraceae bacterium
GTACTTCTGCAAAAGTTCCTTGATCTCCTTCGATTTGCCCTCCTGTGTTTTCTGCGCCATCAGCGCCCGGATGCCCTCCAGCGTGGCAGGCTGTTCCTGTGCTGCATCCTGTTTCTGTGCTTTTTCCGTAGCTGACGGCTGTGCTTTCACGGATTTATCTTTCGTGCTTCCTCCCTCCGCTTTGGCAAGGCCCCGCAGGCCTTCCGCCACGATGGAGAAACCTTCCGCAATCCTCAATAATTCACTTCCCATTTACATTCCCTCCGTTTCCTTAAAAATGATCTCTT
>QXWV01000228.1 GCA_009911195.1 Lachnospiraceae bacterium
CTCTGTGGCAGATGCGATCTCCGCCGCCATCCCTTCGGTGGCTTCCCCGAACACCCACACCTCATCACAGAGGGTGAGCAGCTCCATCCCCATAGCGATGCCGATCCGCCTTTCTTCCTCAATGCCCTCGTTCAAGAACTGTGGGAATAAAAGGTGAGGCGCAATGGGCAGGCACCCTTCCTCACACGCCATGCGGCTATAGGACGCCGCTTTCCCTGCATTCCCTTCCATGTCGCCGCGGAAGGGGCTGCAGATAAAAACCTTCTTACGCATCCGTCCCTACCTCCTTCACCGAAAGTTCCTCCACGCTGCCTCCGGGGACAATGATCGTCACCCGGCGCATCTCACCGAACAGACGCCGGAGCAGGCGCTCGCGCAAAGGTACAGTCCTGCACCAGACGATCCCGCCGGAACCCGGCTCTTTGGTATAGCTGATCTTCAAGCTGTGTTTCATTTGCTTTTCACCTCTTTCTGAGGACACTCCTGATTACTGCCCTCACTATTAGGTCACGGGAAATGCAAAATCGAACCCCCTAAATTAAAAATTTTTTTAATCGGGAATAAATTTTCTTTAGACGATTACGGATAGCGGCTTCTGACACCCCTTCTTCACGGGCAATATCCGTGATCTTCCGTTTTTCAAAATAGACTTTCTTCACCAGCTCCCTTTGAGATGGGGATAATATCTCCATAGCGGAATACAGCCGCGCCATATCCTCCCGGCGCTCTGCCTCCCTTTCCGTATCCTCCGCCGAAACAAACAGCTCCCCTTCATAGTCCATACCGTTAAGGGATACATGGCGGCGGGTCTCCTTATGATCGTTGTTATACTGCTGGCGGTCTAAATCCAGCAGCATCCCTCCGAGGCGCTCGTCCACCTCCACCTCGGAGACTTCCCCTGTCACAAATTCATAGATGATCTTCATTCAGACCTCCCGCCGAAACCCGGCAGGACGCAGAATGTATTGATTTTTCCAGACATACAGCGTTCCTTTCTTTACGCCTTCGTAAAGCCAGAAACGCTGTATTTATTTGATATGAAACTACCTAAGAAACGTAAAAAAGGCCGGAGTAAGCTAAGGTATTGGTCTCTAGCTTT
>QXWV01000229.1 GCA_009911195.1 Lachnospiraceae bacterium
ACAATCGAGTAAACAGTATCACATTTTCAATGAGGTCTGTACCAGCCATTCCAGCCTGACTGTCCTACCGCAGTGGGGGCATCTGATACGGACTACTGTCCTCCCCTCCGCGATGGCGATTAAATCGCAGATCCTCTTCCGGCACAGCGGACACCTTATTTTGCACATCTCTCAATCCCTCCCACAGCCACTTCTGGATTTCTAACCGCGATCATCGGAACGGTTCCGTGCAGATGTCCTTACAGTGGTAATTTCCATAAATTACCATGTATACTGTAAGTATGCCCACGGAACGCATTCCTAATCACGGCCTATACAAAAAAATGGCAGGGCTACCCCTGCCGCCTGTTCTTCTTATGTACCATCTTTGGGCCAAAGCCCACCTCGACCACCTCCCCACAGCGCCTGCACTTGATTTCCAGCACCGTCCTGCCCGGCGGCATTTCCTCAATGTCAAGGATGTGCCGCCCGCACTTCGGGTTCGGGCATCTGATCCTCTCCACTGACAACCGCCTCCCCGCACTGATATGGAACAAGGGAACCAAACATGAAGTGTTCCTGCTTGGTTCCCTTTTATCCTTTGTGCTTTATGTAATAAATCTGAACGGTCTACTTATCTAAAAATCCCAAGAACTTCTTCCACTCCATGTAGCCTTTCAAATCTCCGTAGCGGTACTCTGATTGCATGATATCATTTACAATTTTCACCCAATCCGTCTTTTCCGAAAAGCTCCATGAGCCCGCGCTTCTCTGCTCCGCATTTTTCACAGCTTTAGCGACTGCCGCTTTCAGAACCGTATCCTCAAAACTGCCTTTCCCGCTTTCTTTCAGATTTGCAGTGTACGCATACATCTCAGCCGTATCACAGTTCTTTGGGTCTACCTTTGACACGTCCACCATCTGCTCCGTCACGTTCCCCGACTTATCCCATGTCTTGACCTTATACACGGGATTTGCCGCATCAAAGTCCTGCGTCTTATAGACAGAAATGGATGAGCCGCTCACAACATCCGCCCATGAGCTGATTGCAATATCTCCTGAACCTTCATCCGCACCATGCAGGGTAGCTGTTGCCTGTGCCGCTTCCGCCGCCTGTTCTGCAAATCTCCCTCCTGCTACATTCCTTCCCGTCCTTCTTGTCTCATACCCTGTTGCCGGGTATCCTGCTGCTCCTATTCCATTAACATTCATTTCCTTTCATCCTCCATTATTTTTAATATTGCGGCTCCTCTGTCGGTCAGATCCGCCCTTGCTCCCTCGTAATAAGTCCGAGCAGTTCATTGCCTCAAAATTACATTTTGCCTATGTTCCCCAGCCAAATTCCATACCGACCTTCACCTCCTCTCCCTGGCTCCCCGATTCCCCAATCTGCCGGAAAGCCGGGGATGCCTGCCCTGCCTTGTCAGGCTGTGGCTTATTGGGGATATGCGTCTATTGGATTCTATTTCTTGTTCATAAAATCCCAATATGCCTGCATACTGTACTGATAGTATGCCGCCGCTTTTTTCTGGCTCAACAGTTTCATATCGCTAATCTGCTTTTGGAACATATCCATGAAATTGGTCCTATCGTGCAATCCCATCATTCCCGTTTCAGGCGGTAATGATGTAAGCCCTCCATTCTTATCTACACCCATATAGGATTCCAATGCTGTCATTTCCACTAATGAAGCATTCCGGGGATTTATCTTGTTGATATGTATGGTCTGCTCAAATTCATTCCCATTCTCATCAACACCTTTTGCAATCACAGTCGGATCATCCTCTGTTGAGCCTTCCGCATATTTGATGTAGAAAGACAGCCCTGTCCCGTTACCGCCAGAGTACAGCATATCATCCGTTTTCATATAGACAATAGATGTATGTGGCTTTGCGCCTGCCACATTGTTTACCTGCTCCGCAAAACTCCTTCCTGCCGCATTCTGCTGTGCCTTTCTTGCTCCCTGCCATGCCGGATATCCCGCTGTTCCTATTCCATTTACGTTCATTTTTCAAATCCTCCATTGTCATCAATTATTTTAATGGCAGCCCCTCTGTCGTTCAGAGCCGCCCCTGCTCCCATGTAATAAGTCCGAGCAGTTTATACCTCCATGCAAACATACCCACCTAACTTCCCCTGTCAAATTCCATACCGACCTTCACCTCCTTCCAAATAATCCCCGGCAGGGGCGCATGGTTTTTGCGCCTCTGTGGAATGGGGTGTAAAGATTATATCTTCATGCCTTTATATCAAAACTGCCCCCTGTGGGTGATGATGTGCCAGATGCCGCCGCAACAATATTCTGTGTAACGCTTTTTATATCTGTTCCGGTGGCAGATACCGTGAACGTGCCTTCCATCCGTTCTTTTCTCTCTGCCCGCCGTTCCGCTGCCTTTTCTTCCGCTGCCTTTTTCTCCTTGCGCCTCTCGGCAGCCTTTTCCTCGGCGGCTTTCTTCTCTTTTGCCCGCCGTTCCGCATTTTCTTTGGCTATTTTTCCATCGGGGTCATTTGTGCCGGAAGAGATTCCCGTTATATTTCCATTTGCGTCAATCTCATAGGAAATACTCGTCAGTGTTCCCTGCGCATGGGATACCGCGTAAGAGGCACAGTCCGGCAATGCCGCCAGATTTTCTTCCAGATACTTTGCTTTTTCCGGGTCGTTCATACATTTCTTCAGGAAAGCGCCCGATACGGATACCGTTGTCGTAACGCCCTGCATGGAAGTTGTACCCGTATTCATATAACTGTACTTGCCCTGCAGATATTTGGAATAATCATTGACATTGCTGTACCCCGTCTTGATCTGCTCCGTCTTTGTTCCCCCGGTTGATGTTTTCAATTCCACCGTGCTTGTTGTTACATTGTCTTCCTTTGCGGTACTTGTGCTGCTTTTCGCATAATTGCTATAATTGTTACTGATCTCCATTGACATAATTCTCATCCTCCTTCAAAAAAGCTTACCTGCGGCCCCTCTGTCATTCAGGGCCGCCCATGCCCCCTTGTGGCAAGTCCGGGCATGATCTTCCTTACTTCAAAATGCCCGCCGCCTCATATGGCACATCCACAACTTCCTGTATATCCTGGCAGTCTCAGATCAAATGAATGAATTATCTGCCATGACGAAATTTGCTTCATAAGCAGCATTTGCTGTTGCCGCAGTCCCCGATCTTGCCAGAACGGAATCGGAATATACGGCCTCTTTTGCCCACTGTGACATCAGCTGCCTGTGCGCATCGCTTTTTTCCATCGCCGCCTTCGCATTGATTTCTTCCTGCATCCTTTTCTTCTCCTGCTCCTTTTTTATCTGCGCCTCCGTCCTTTTTTTCTGCTCTGTCCTGCGCTCCCAAAAGCTGTCTTTTGCCCTGCCGTCAAACAGGCTTTTCCCGCTTCCGTTCTGGTATCCTGCGCTCCACATCTCCGCATGGCACTCCTCTTTTGTTGCCCCGTAATAGATGGTGGAATAAGCCCCTCCACAGACGCCTGACCATCTGTCCGGCTGCGCCCACCCTGTCCGCAGGTCATTCAGCACCCACGCCTCATACTCCGGGTCATTTTTCATCGCTTCAAACCCCGCTTCTGAAATATGGATGGAAATATTCTCCGACATACGGGTCGGGTGCATGGGGATCTGTGAAATCTTTTCATGGATATACTGCTTATACTCATCCATTGTCATGTCCTTTGTTGAAACAGCCCCCGCCTTTCCCGTTTCTGATACATTCTGGCTCTTTTCCGCCACCCTGTCACAAAAAGACGGGCTTTCAGCCTTGCCGCCCTTTGCTTCATTGTTTTTCAAGAAATTGCTGTACGTTCTTGTCATGTAGTTTACATTGATCGTGTTATTCATGGTTGCTCCTTTCCTGTAACAGCACTGTTACGCTGAACTCATTTTTCCTGACTTTAATGTCCACATTTCCCAGGTATTTCGCCGCCTCACGCCTGACATTCGATAAACCTATGCCATGCAGCGGGGCCGGGCCTCCCGGTACATCCGGCGCTTTCGTGGAAACCGGAAGATTCGTGCTTTTATCAAATACCACCTCCCCCTCAAAGGAATTCTTTACAGATATGAGAAAAAATCTGTTTTTCCTGCTGCCGGAAAGGGAGATATATCTTTCCCCCGACGTCATCCTCCCACAGGCTTCCAGCGCATTCTGCAGCAGGTTGTTTACAATGATTGCAATGTCATACGCATTATACCTGTCCGATGCCGGGTACACAAAATCAGACCTGAACCGTATGCCCATCTTTTCCGCGGCTTTCTGCTTGTCATTCACGATTACATCTGTAACAGCGTTCCCTGTCCTGACAGACATCTCAAACGCATCCATGCTCTCGTCCATCCTGGCAATATACTGTTCCATTTCCTCATAACTGCCGCTCCCTGCCAGCCCCTTTATGTTTGTGAGATGGTTTTTCATCTCATGCTTCATCCGGCGTATCCCGTCATAAAACTGCTCCACTTCCCCTATCCGTTCCCTTATGGCCGCAAGCTGCTGCTGTTCCACGAAATACTTCTTTTTCTCCTCCTGCAGCCCCACCATCTCCTGCCATGATGCCACCGTGACCACCATGCCTGCATAAAACAGGACTGCTATCAGCGGCACCAGCCCGATAAATGCAGGGTACTGGCCATAAAGCGAGAAAAACACATTTTCCTTAACAGTAAAGAGCAGGCAGAAAATGATATTCCCAAACAGGATGCCCACAACTGGCGTCAGGCATAGATAGCATAGTTCTTTTTTATGCAGTTCCGGCGGCTCCTTCTCCAGTTTTTTACTTAAGAACAGCAGCATGGCAAGCAGCAGTATGATCCTCAATACCATGAATGCAGAATACCCTGCCGCGACATTACGGTATATTATATTTTCATTATCCAGCCCCTGCACGATTTTTCCATTGAAGAGATAATACAGGCTTTCCGTTATCAGCCTGCCCATATCCCTGGTGCAAAAGAACAGTATGCCATACAAAAAAAACTGTTTCCTTTCCATGCACAGCCATCTGCCTCCTGCCATCAACAGGAAGATCACAATCACCATGCACAGCCAGCCTGAAACAGAAAACGCTTCCCCCATCAAATACACCATCCCATAGGCCAGAAAAACTGCAATATTTTTTTGCATCCTATTTTTGCGTCCTGCTGTATATGTGTATGGGCGGAAAAAGACAGCCATACAGAACGCACATAAAACCGTTTCAACCCCTGACGCTATATGCTGAAACAGCATAAAACCCATTTCGCTCAAATTTCCTTCTCCCCCCTTACTGCACAAATTGAAGGTATGCCGCCGCAAAGTCCTCATATCTTTTTGAAAGGGGCAGCCTGATGCCACCCGTCAGCGTCACCTCTGTTTTGTCATACCCCTCGACATAGGCGAGGTTGACGAGATACCCCCTGTGTATCCGAAAAAACTGCCCCTGCAGTTCTTCCTCCAGCCTGCCGATCTTCTCATAATATTCCAGTTCCCCATCTTTGAGGTACAGCACCACCTTATGGTTACGGCTCTCAATATAATAAATGCTATGGATCGGTACAGCCCTGCTTTCACACCCATACTGGATGACCAGCGTTTTCTTTTTCTGTTCCGCCTCAAGTATGATCTGCGCCGCCGCCCGGCCAAAAACCTCGGCAAATCTCTGTTCGTCAATAGGTTTCAGGAGATATTGGAATGCCCCCACGTCAAAAGCGTCATACACATACTTTTCGTATCCCGTAACAAAAATAATGACCGGCTGCCTCTCCAGTTCCATGCCTCTTATCCGCCTTGCCAGTTCCATCCCGTCCATACTGGATGCCGCTCCATCCAGCTCTATATCTAAGAACAGCAGGTCATACTCCGTTTGTTCCAGCAAATATTCGTCCGCAGACGCATACTCTGCAATTTCATACTCCGCCCCCTGTTTCCTGACCAGAGAGGATAAGTAAGCCCTTATATTCTTTTCATCATCACAGATCGCAATTTTTATAAAATCCACCTCCTCCGGCTCTCACTTTTTATATCGTAAAAAATGGCATATTGTCTAACGCCGATAGCGTGAATAGCGGATTTGACAGCGTGAATTCTTTTCCTCCCATCACACCAAAACGGCAAATGCTATTTACCTATTCGTCCGATATAAGGGAAACGCAAACCGCCGTGTAAGCATATCACCTCTGCTTCCCCCGCTTTCCAAGCAATTTCCCTTATCAGGCCGCCCGGCCTGCCTGCCTGCGGAAATGGCAGACCGCCAGAATTGGAAAAAGGGCCTGTGAGCCCTTTTCCTCTTTATCCTTAGTACAGCAAACTATCTTTATCCAGCCTTTCCTCTAAAGCCTCAATGATTCAATCATCTCATGGGCAATACTGATATCCGTCAATTCATCCGGAAGTCTGGAGCGCAGGTGCCACTCTGCCTCCGCCAGCTCTTTCCTGTCAAGGCGAATTTCATCAGGACCGTCCAGCCTTGCGGTATAGCCTGCGATCACGGAATCGGAAAATCCCCACGGCTGGCTGCCAAAATACTGCAGATCCCTGATGCGGATGCCTGTCTCTTCAAAGACCTCCCTTTCCGCCGCTTCCTCCAGCGTCTCCCCTGCCTCCACGAAGCCGGATATCAGTACCCACTGTGGCAGGGAACGGCCTGCATATTTAGTCATAAGCAGCTTATCGCCGTTGATGACCGCCACCATTACCACCGGGGCGATGCAGGGATATACTGTGTTCCCGCAGTCCGGGCAGACAAGCGCCCTCTGCCCCATTTTCTTTTCCATCACGCTTCCGCATCTGCCGCAATACCTGTTCCTTTCATACCAGTGGTTTAAATGCACGGCTGTAACTCCCGCAAAGAAAGCCCATCCCGGCAAAATGCCTTTTAACCCGCAGACCGGGAAATACCGCAGCCCCCGGCCTCCGGGCGCTGTCCCGTCCAGCAGGAAAATAGGTTCCTTATCCACCCGGAACAGGAATACAGCCTGGCGGGGCATTTCCTCCGCCGGATACTGTAAATCCCGGAAGGATGGCAGGCTCCTGCACCCATCCTCCCCTTCCCGTAAAAGTACCTTATCTCCCCTGAAGGAAAAAACGCAGTCATCCAAGGCCGGGACAGTTTCACGGTATGCGTTATCCAGCCTGCAGGGTGAGATATCCTGTATCATCCCTGCCCCCTTTACAGATGCCGCAGGTTCTCACGGTATCTGCGCAGCTCCTTTTCATCCACAGCGCCGATGACCTCATCCAGCCACTTTACCATCCGTTCCCTGTCCTTCGGCAGATGCCCTTCCACGTTGATGCAGTTCGATGCGCCCATCGTTGCAAAATAAGTGTCTATGTCAAGGCTGCCGACCAACGTCCTCAGTTCATACAGCTTTTCTATCTCCGTTTCCTCCGTCCAGTTGCCAGCCTGGATTTCCTGGTACAGCTCCGAGGTCGGGTAGACCGTCAGCATGGAGGAAACAATGACCTTCGGGTGGAGCTGGTTGAACACCTCAGCCGTGTTCTTCACCCCTTCCTCCATATGCCCGGAGCCGTATATCCCGGCAAGGTAGAAGAAGTTATAATCCATCCCTGCTTCCTCCAGCCTTTTGCATTCTTCTATGATCTCCTTCGTGCCGAACCCTTTATGCATGAAGGACAGGGATTCCTCATCCCCCGCCTCCACGCCGATGGTAAGGCTGTTGTAGCCAAGCCTCCGCAGCTCCCGTAGCTGCTCCGTGGTCTTCGGCGTGATATCGGTGATGCGGGCAAAGCAGCCGATGGACTGCACTTTTGGATAATATTTCCGCACCAGTTCCGCCAGCGTTTTCAGCTTGTCAAAACTTAAGACGAACGGGTTCGCCCCGGTGAAGAATACCCTCTTTGCGTTCCGGTAGTAGCGGCTGATCTCCTTCAAGTCCGCCTCCACCTCGGATAAAGGCGACATCCGGAACTTAAACGGCACGTCCTCGTAAAGCGTGCAGAACTTGCATTTGTGGTGTGTACAGCCCGCCGTCACCTGTACCAGTGCGCTCCCAGCCTCATAAGGCGGCCTCCATATCGTTCCCGTGTAATGCATAAAACATCTCTCCTTCCTGTCTGTAAAAATCTAACTGACGATACCCCTGATCTCCTTTAAGTCCCGGATACCGTTTTCCTCCATGTACTTTTCCAGCCCGCCGACGATCTCCGGCATGGCGCAGGGGTTTCTGAAATTTGCCGTACCGACTGCCACCGCTGCGGCTCCGGCCATGATGAACTCCAGGGCGTCCTCCGCCGACTGGATTCCTCCCATCCCGATGACCGGGATGCTTACTGTCCGGCAGGTCTGCCATACCATCCGCAGCGCAACCGGCTTTATTGCGGGTCCGGACAGCCCGCCCGTCTTATTCGCCACGCTGAACGTCCTTTTTTTCACGTCAATCCTCATGCCCGTGATGGTATTGATCAGCGAGAGCGCATCCGCTCCCCCTGCCTCTGCTGCTTTCGCAATCTCCGTTATGTCCGTGACATTCGGCGTCAGCTTCATGGAAACGGGCTGCGCCGCTTTCTTTTTTATCTCCTTCGTGATGTACTCCACCATGCGCGGCTCCTGCCCAAAAGCGATCCCGCCATGCTCCACGTTCGGACAGGAAATATTGATCTCCAGCATATCTATCCCCTGCACGGACAGCCGTTCCACGGCTCCCAGATAATCCGCCACGGTGCTGCCGCAGACATTGACAATGACTTTCGTGTCAAACTGTCTGAGGAAAGGGAGATCCCTCCTGATAAAGACTTCAATCCCCGGATTCTGCAGCCCCACCGCGTTTATCATGCCGCTGGCAGTTTCCATGATCCTTGGTGTGGGGTTCCCCTCCCACGGGACAAGGGACACGCCTTTTGTGACCACTGCCCCTAACTGGTTCAGGTCTATAAACCCGCTGTATTCCTGCCCGGAGCCGAATGTCCCGGACGCAGGCATCACCGGGTTCTTCAATGTGATGCCCGCTATATCCACTGATGTGTTTATCCCGTCCGCCTCCTTTCTTGAATCACATTATAACAACTGGCAGGAAAAAGAAAAGTACTGTCTTTTTTCGTTTATAGTGCGAAAAATGATACCGGTATCAAAAAGCATAGTACCTTGAACTGAAAGAGCGGATATAGTATAATGCTGGCAAAAGGAGGGAACCACATGAGCAATATGAAAGCGCCGCTGCCCCAATGTGCGGCTATGGTCAGGGTACAGAACATCCTGAGCGGGAAATGGAAGATAACGATATTATGGTACATTGCGGAATATGAAGTGCAGAGGTTCGGGGAACTGAGGCGGAGGCTTGGGGACATCAATCAGGGACTGTTCCCCAAATTTGATGCAGGGCTGTATACGGATGGCAGCACGGACATGGTCGTCAGCCGCGGCATTGGCAACAGCATCATACCGTTCCGCTTCAATAACCGTCCGGAGATTGTATTGGTAGAGCTTTGCGCTGAATAAAAACGTTTTAAAAAAAAACAGTTTTGCAAGATATTTTTATCATTTTTATGTGTACCATCACGGAAACTCTGTATACAATCACGGAAACCCTTATATTATCACGAAAACTCATAGGCAGTTTCCGTGTTCGTATATGGGTTTTGCCTGCGAGTATCGACTTTTGCGTGATAGTATAGAGTTTTGCCTGATAGTATCCGAGTTTCCGTGATAATAACCGACTTTTGCCTACGAGTATATACTATCAGGCAAAACAACCCCAGAACAAAAGTTCGTACTCTCGTCAATGTAAAAATACCCTTAAAAGCACACGGAAATAATGTAACTTTGGA
The DNA here is from genome assembly GCA_009911195.1 of Lachnospiraceae bacterium. Lineage (GTDB taxonomy): Bacteria > Bacillota > Clostridia > Lachnospirales > Lachnospiraceae > Kineothrix. Next base: position 9,744 of record QXWV01000229.1, read on the forward strand.
ACCTATGTAGTGCCGAAAGTGGCGGATTTACGGGCTTTGTCGGCTTTCCGTGTCCGTATCTGCCGGAAACTAAGACACCGTTGGAAGCTAGAGTTATTGCTCTCAAATCAGGATAAATTCCAATCGCTTAACCTGAGTCATTTGCATCAAATAGTAATACGCAACCCCCAAATTTACTGTACTATTATCATATCCTTCTTTTTCATAAATTTCTTTTATAATTCCTGTAACTACCCATCTATATTATTGATGGAAAAATCACTATTCTTTTTACAAACAATACGCAATTTATATGGAGCCTTTATTTTATGAGAACTTAATTTATATGACCAAATCATCATGTTAAGTAAATCTTGCTGTGAAATGGAGGCTCCGCTCCCGCCATCAAATGATGTTGTTCCGGCTCCTAATATTGATACGCATACATCTTTTTCAGAATAGTAATTCTCTAATTCCTTCCACAGTAAATCCAAGCACTTGATATACTCATCTCGAGAAAAGAATCGCCCCTTACCCCTTTCATCTAATTTGGCAAATGCCATCAATAAGTCATCGCCATTCGGAACTATCGTTCCCGAGTCATACCGAGTCTTATGCTGATACTTTGATTTACTCCGTGCCGGTGTTATTTGAGCTGTTTCAATCAACTGTTGGACATCTAAATTCGGATGTAAGGATAAATACTGTCCACATATTGACTTTGGATTAATATCTGCCGTTGCATTTCCTACTTGTGTTGTAAAACACTCATCAAAACTAATTACTCTCTTGCACTTCCTCTTTTTAAGTATATTCCCATACTCAACTTTGATTGAATAATTCTGGCCTTTAATAGTAGTCCATCTTCGAAATTTCAGGAATGCTCCATATAACAACGATGTTCCAATCCACACAAGCAGAAAGCATACAAGACGTGAAATTATTATGTTAATATCTTGAGCATCGCAAAAAGCAAACCATTTATATTGTTCAAGAGTCGTCTGCGTTACCCATTCGTATTTTCCAAAAAAAGCCTCTGGCACAAAAGTAAATATACCTGTGGCGATACCAAATGCCATCGCTACGCTTTTTAGGATAAAGCCAATCAAAATCCAAGTGCCTCCTTTATGTATGCGTAATCTCCAACTTTCTTTCCATTATCATCAATTTTCCAAAATGGTCTCGCAAGGTCTTCGTAACCATTCATATATGAAGGAAGCCAGCTTGATTCCTTACGTGTGGAATTATAAACAATTATGATTGTATTTTTCTTCTTTTTGGCTTGTTCAAATTCATGGCGAAGATATGAACATTTATTTATGTTTCCATAATCATCATTCTCGCCAGGTGTTGAAACACTGGGAATCTTGCATAGCTTAATACCATTGGCATTTTGTTTATAAGGTGTGCAGTAGCATTGCCATTGTTCTTTAGACATACGCTCACAGCTGCTACCTGCTGTACGAGAACCTGTCTGATTACCTACAACAAAAATCACAGCCGATGAAGCATTAATCTGTCTATTAAATTCCGCCTTTAAATCACAAATTCGACAATCATCGCCGTTTGCCACGGTTCCAGATGAAACTTTCGACATATCAATGAAATCTACTTTATGGAGACTATCACTTCCCCATTTATTTAGTTCTTCAACAACATTACGATCACCATAAAGCTGGTCATAGTCAGCACTGATATAGACTTGTTTGCTCATAATTTTCTATCCTCCCTATATGAATCATAATCCGCATTGTTAGCACTCGTTAATGTCGAGTGCTAACAATAACATATCACAGATTTTCTAACATTACAAGTATTCATTGCAAAAAATTTACATAATTTTACATATAAACCTAATAAGAAAACGCAATCCCCAATCAGTATTCTGTTTTAACATTAAACTCCATTTCACCCACCCTATTTTTCTACAAACAGGCGAAACTCATATACAAACACGGAAACTCCATGCAGTTTCCGTGTTTGTATTATATCTCCCGTTTATCGACAGCATTTTCAGCCAAACTGATAACCTTTTCCACACAAACCGCCAATATCCTACCCCTTTTTACCTTTCCGTTTTATACTATCACGGAAACCCCCGACTTTTGCGTGAAAGTATACTTTTGCCTGATAGTAT
>QXWV01000219.1 GCA_009911195.1 Lachnospiraceae bacterium
TTCCCCGGTGATCTCCCACGGCTTCTTCCGGCTCTCCCTGCCCACCCGGACAGGCCAGAAGCGGCGGTTGCCCGTCACATCCCGCAGGAAGCCGTTCTCTGAGTTGGTGCTTCCCACAATGATGCACTGGCGCGGGTGGCTCTCCACGTTCATGCCGTAGCTTGCACGGTACTTGTCATCCACGCGGGAGAGGAAGGACTTCACGGTCTCCACATCCGTCTTGCGCATCCCGGCAAGCTCGCCCAGCTCCAGTATCCAGTAGCCCTGCAGTTTCTCCGGGCCGGACTTGTCGCG
>QXWV01000220.1 GCA_009911195.1 Lachnospiraceae bacterium
GGTGAGGGTCAGGCTGTCGGAGAACCACGCGCCGCCCAGCTTTGCAAAGAGCGTGGACTTCCCGATGCCCTGCGGCCCGTTCAGGATGAGGACGGAGTCGAACTTGATCCCCGGCTGGTATATCCGCGCCACGGCCGCCGCCATCGTCTTACGGGTGACCGCCCGCGTGTAGCTGGTATCCTCCGCGGCGAAGTAATCCACCAGCAAAGTCTCCACCCTTCCCGTGCCGTCCCATTCCGGCAGGCTCTCCAGATATTCACGCACCGGGTGGTATGCCCGCTTCGCCGCCACCGCAAGCACCGCGTCCTTCGTCCTGGTCGGGGAGTACACGCCGTACACATTGCTCAGATATACTTTCAGGGATGCGAAGTCGGCATCATTCCATCCCGGCTTGATCTGTTTCCACGGCAAACCCTCCCCGGCGTCTATCCCGTCCCGGTGGAGGTTGAATGCGATGGAACGCAGGCGCTCATCGCTTCGCATGACCAGCACAAGGTTATCCAGCGTGGGCTTCACTGCGCCCTGCCTGTCAAGCTCCAAGGACTTCTGCCAGTCATCGGACGGGGCGAATTCCTCCCCCGCCGCTTTCTGCCGCTCCTGTGCAAGCGTGGCTTTCACGTTCTCATCGCTGACCGCAAACTCGCTCATGGCGGTAAAGGACGGCATCTTGGCAGGCTCCGTGTCCTCGGATATCTTTTCATCCAAATCTCCATACCTGTGTATCCGCACCATGTCAAAGGCGTTCATCAGCTTCCCGCAGGCGGGGTCGGTGGCATGGTGGGAGTAAGCGAACTTCCCTTCATAAATGACCACGCCCGCCTGTGAGTCAGCCGGGATATAGTCATACCGCCCCGGCATGGCGCTTGGCTGGTAGACGTCCGGGAGGAAGTTTGAAATTGCCTCCTCGATGGAATACGTCCGGCAGAATGCGCCGATGACGCCGTCTTTGGAAAGCGGGTCTGCCTGTTTCCGCATCTCCCTCTGTACGATGTTCTGCTGGCGGCTGCTCACCGGCCACTCGGAGGAATCCCGCCAGTCCTGATACCGTGAAAGCACCTCGTC
>QXWV01000221.1 GCA_009911195.1 Lachnospiraceae bacterium
CGGGCGGGATAAGATGATCACAAGGCGCAGCCTCGGATTCTCCGGCGTGTGCTTGTGGGTGGAATAAATGAAACAGCGGTAATTATACAGCATCTCTATCTGCTCAATCACTCCCGGAACTGCATGGTCGATATCCAGCGTTATGATGGTGCGGTATTCCACACAGTCTTTTTTCCTCCTTCCGCCTTTCAGCCTGCCGCCCACAAAGCCGCCCACGTCCTTAATGGCGTCCTGCTTGGCTTTCGTCATTTTCATATACTGCTCCACGGTCTCCGCCGTGCGGATGGTGTGGGAAATGCGCTCTATGAATTCATCCAGCTCCATCTCCACGTTGTTCCAGCGTTTCTCCATCCTTGAATTGCCTGTTGAAATATACAG
>QXWV01000222.1 GCA_009911195.1 Lachnospiraceae bacterium
TGTGCATGGAAAGAACTCATGGATATAAAGCTCCATCCTCCCGTTCTTATAAACCATCTTCACCGTTTCCTTTTCCGCTTTCTGCTCCGCCATGCGCATCCCGCCGTAGGCAGTCGGGTCATGGTATCCTTCCGCATTCCTTCTCTCCATATCTTTCTCCCTCACTTTTTGTAAAATCTGCATTCAAAGCCATCCGCCCGGAGCGGCAGTCCCTCCGCCCACTTGGGCTGCACCGCCATGATCTCACACATCTCATCCACGGAGCCGCTGCCCTCCGGCACTTCCGCTATGATCTCATCATGGCAGTGCATCACGATGGGGTATCCCTTCTTCTCCACCCGGAGCATCGCCTCCGCCAGTAAATCCCTCGCCGTCCCCTGCACGATGTTCTCCACCAGCTTGGGGCCGTAGGTCTCTATCCGGCT
>QXWV01000223.1 GCA_009911195.1 Lachnospiraceae bacterium
GCTGATACCTTCATAAGTCAGTCCGTCCCTGCCGAATCGGTTCACAGCCATCCTCGGCTTCACATAGGACAGCTTCCGCCCAGACGGGAGCGTGATAAATAAGATGCCGCTCTTATATTCAAAAATGATTTTTCCAACTTTGGTTTTCTGCTTCTCGGTGACTGCCTTTATTGCCGCCGCATCCACGTCCCACCAAAACTGCACCATGTGCGGATTGGCTTTCCGCCACGCAGCTACGAGCGGGGGAAGTTCCTCTTCTGTCAGCCCCATATCCAAAGCCCCCATTGAGATGAGCCCATTTTTGGAGCCCCCATATTGGCAAGATAAACTTGCTACCTTACCTTTCGCCCGCTCCGGGCTGCCTTTACCTATCTCCTCCATCGGGATGCCGAACATCCTTGATGCCGTCATCTCATACAGTTTCCCGTCACCACGGAAAACGTCCAGCACCCATTCTTCGCCGGAGAGCCACCCCATGACACGGGCTTCAATAGCAGAGAAGTCAGCCACCACAAAGCGGCACCCCGGCTTCGGAATAAAGGCTGTGCGGATTAATTCTGATAAAACATTCGGTGTGGAATCATACAAAAGTTCGATATCCTCAAATCTGCCCTGCTTTACAAGGTTTCTTGCCAGTTCCAGATCGGGGAGATAGTTTTTCGGTAGATTGTGCAATTGCACGTTCTTGCCGCTCCATCGGCCTGACCGATTTGCGCCATAAAACATCAGCATCCCGTGTACCCGCCCGTCCGAACAGGCAGACCGCTCTATGGCTTCATACTTTTTCACAGAAGTCTTTGCCAGCATAAGCCGGAGTCTGAGCAGTTCCTCCACTTCCCCGTCCGTCTCCGCTATCATCTCCGCCACCGCTTTTTTGGAAAGGCTCTCCGCCTCCATCCCCATGTCCCCAAGCCAGCCTTTAAGCTGTACCACGGAATTGGGGTTCTCCAGTCCCGTCAGTTCATAGGCGCGTTTTGTCACCACTTCCTTATGGAGCCGCTCACAGGAAACCGCATTCCTTACCAACTCCATATCCACCAATACGCCCCGGTCATTGATGCGCTGGTCTAATCGGTACAGCTCCATCTCGCTTTCCGGGATGGGGAAATTATGCAGTTTCCTGCGGATGGACTTCTCCACGTCCACATCCCTTTTACAGTAAGTCTTGAAAAGCTCCCATTTCTCCGGCGCATGGCAGGGGAGGTTCCTTGTCCTTCCGCCGTTTGTTTTCGTTGGCTTGCAGGGGACGCAGAAATACCGGATCAGTTCCTTGCCCTCCTTCATTTTCTGCTCGTCCAGTCCAAGCACCCTGCCCACATCCTCTAAAGACCGTGGCAGGGCGAGCATGGCCGCCTGTACCGCGCTGCAATGCCAGGA
>QXWV01000224.1 GCA_009911195.1 Lachnospiraceae bacterium
TCTCCCGAAATGCTTTGATAAACAGGTGCGCTCAAAGTTGGCGTTGTATGCGGTCTTGGTCACTGACACATCAAAGATGGCATCCTCCACCTCTGCCGGGAGCTTCTCCCCCTGCGCAAGGTCTATGATCTGTGTTTCCCCTCCGTCAAAGGAATAGGCAAACAGCAGAATCTCAAAAGCAGGGCTGTCCGCATAGGCGTATACCCCGCATTTGATCAAATCCACATCTGAAAACGACTCTATGTCGGCTGCCAAGATTCGTCCCATTTCCCGGCTCCCTCCTTCCGTACTTTGTATGACGGGCGGCAGTCACCCGCCGCCCCGGTATGCCTATCCAAGAAAATCTTCCTCGTCATCCACTTCCACCGCATCGAAGTCATCCTCCGCATTCGTCCTGCCTCCCAGCGACTCCCCGTCACGGAGTTTCTGTATATTGCCAAGACCTGCGGCAATGCCCTTATTGCCGTTGGTGGAAAATCCGTAGAAGTTCACGCTGATCCTGCCATAGCACCCGGAATATACCTCCGACTGGTCAAGGATGGGCTGTACGTTTTTATCAACCACCTGCGGTGCCTGCTTGCTGTTGGCGTTGAAGAAGTAGCTGTCCGCATACGCCTCATCCTCCGGGCGGTCAATGTCGCCGTCCCT
>QXWV01000225.1 GCA_009911195.1 Lachnospiraceae bacterium
GGGCAGTTTCAGGTTCGCCGGGACCTTGCCGCTCCACTTGGAGACGGAATCTTTCTTCGCCTGCTCAATGGCTTTCTTTATTTTCTCTATAGTCTCCGTGTCCGATTTCGGTATGATGGCCGATACGGAATACTTGGGGTCGCCATCGCTCACGGCATTGGGCTCCCAGCAGTGCAGGTAGGAAAACCTGCACGGTACGATCACTTTTGTAAGGTTTGCATTTTCATTGCTCATGGTATTCATTCCTCCTTAAAATCCGCCTCCGCGGTTGCTGCGGCAATCTCCTGCCTTTTATCCGATTCCGGCACTAAGGTCACCTTGCCCTGTGGCTTGTAGACCAGCTTCCCAAGCACCTCTGCAAATTTCTTCTTCCCAAGCAGCCGCTCCATCTCCGTAATGCCGATGAGCGTCTTTTTGTAGATATCCGTGTACCCGGCTGCTACTGCCGCCTGCGCCACTTCCTCCTCATCCGTGTATTTCCTGTTGCTCCTGCCCTCGACTAACTTAAATCCGGCCCACTTCTTCCCCTTCGTGACCGCCTCGTCCTGTACATAGGCGTAGACGTCCGCTGACCATTTGGCAAGCTCGTCCGCCACTTTCAACACTTCCGCTATCTCCTCATCCGATAGTAGCGGCGGAGCCTTAAATTCCATCTGCGCCAGCCTTAAATATTCCTCCGCCCTCGCCCTGCAGGTGTTCTTCGCCTTACAGAAACGGCACCAGTCGCCGGAGCGGTACTCGCCCTCTCCCTTGATGGCAAGCACGGCCTTTGGCTTTAACTCCATCTCCACCCATTCCATCAGGTCCTTT
>QXWV01000226.1 GCA_009911195.1 Lachnospiraceae bacterium
TCTCCCATGTGCTGACGGATTCGAGCCTCGGCTGGTAGATTGTCATACGGATCATTTCAATGTCATAGAGGGCATCAAATAATTCCAGTGCGCCAAGCCCGTATAACATCATCTGCGGGTTCCATTCCGCATCCACCGCCACGCCTTTCCCGTACTTTAAATCAATGACGGTCAGCACCTTGTCAGCGACAATCAGCAAATCCCCGGTGCCGAACCCCTCCGGCACATAGGCGGAGTAGTCCAGCCGCTGCTCGATCAGGACGACAGGGTCACTGCACTCCTGCCTTGCGAGCTCCACCTGCTCCATCGCATAGGCCACATACCCGTCCGTGCATTCCTCCATCTCGTCACAGTGGTAATCAGACACCGGGCGCTTTGACCTTCGCTTCAGTGCCTTTTTCAGCTTATGCTCCGCAAGGGCGTGGGCGGCGGTGCCTTCCTCGGCATAGACGCTGCCGCCGGACTCCTCCCTGAACTGCTCCTCCAGCCTTGCGGAGGGCGTGCAGGAGAGCCACCGCTTGGAGGAAGATGCGGAAAGAAGCGCGTGTTTCCCCATCACAGCACCTGCGCTTCCTGCATCAGCGCCGGGTAGTCCTCCGGCTTCACCGCCGAGAGCTTC
>QXWV01000025.1 GCA_009911195.1 Lachnospiraceae bacterium
GCTCTCAAGCATTAGAATACCAAAATCAAATGGCTCTCAAGTGATAAAACGGTGGTTCCGAAGCGTTAGAATATTCAGGCAAGCATGTAGAGGATCTCGGAAATGCCGAAATAGATGTCATGTGCCGTACAGGGGCCTTCCCCGTACTGTGCCACGAACAGGTCCACCGCTTCCGCTGCATATTTCCGTGCAATGCCCAGCTTGTCCATGACGCCCTTCATGCAGTTGACAGGGTTCATGACCTCGATCTTTAACAGCTTCACAAGGTTCCCGGCGGCAAGCTGGTACTTCCCGTACAGGAGCTTTAACTGGTCGTCGAACTCACTGAGCTTCGTGCCGTTCCTGTGCCCCAGCCTCAGCGGGCTGCCCAGGCTGATGGTGGTGTTCTCCTTTCCGGATACCAGCATGGG
>QXWV01000026.1 GCA_009911195.1 Lachnospiraceae bacterium
TGTGATCCTTACCACGGGCTTCATCTCATCGGGTGTCTTCCCGTGCAGGGCCAGTTCCTTCTTATAGGCATCCAGCAGTCCGTCCTCTTCGGAAAGCTCCCAGAGGGCGGATGCCATGTCATGCTCATAGAAGCCGGCAAGGTAGCTGCAGCCTTTGAAGTTCCCTGTCAGGTAGTCCACGGAATGCAGGAAGACCTGCTCCATGTCAAGCACCGCATAATCGTGGCAGTC
>QXWV01000027.1 GCA_009911195.1 Lachnospiraceae bacterium
AGATACTTTCCCTTCCGAGATGCGCAGCAGCGCCTCGCCCTTTGCCACCTTCAGGCAGTCGTTCAGGATTCGTGCATACACGCTCTTTTCCACCCTGCGCAGCCCCGCGCCGGAGATCCCAGCGCGGTCAAGGATGCTCTTGATCGCGCAGCTCCTTACCGGGTAATACTGGTTCCTTACCTTCAGGAGCAGTCCCGTGTTGATGATGGTGTCCGTGATGATGTCCTCATCCAGCCCCTCGTCTGCATACTTCTCCTTCAGTTCCTCCTCCACTTTGCTCCCGCTGGTGATCGCCACCAGGCGCAGGTTTTTGGAGTTCCTCCTTTCCCAGAACGAATTCCTGCCGATGCTTTTCAGGCACTCAAGGAAATCCTCCTGCTTCTGGAATACGCCGCGGTATCCGTCGGCAAATACTCTTGTCTCATTCATTTTCGTTCCACCTTTCTTTTCTCTCCGTTTGCGGAGGTTATTTTTATCCAGCCGCTTATGCGGTTAAAGCCCTCATGGGCATTTCTGGCAACAAAAAAGGAATGGCCCTTGACGGTTTCCATTCCATACTGCGTGTGGTGATCCACAAATCTGTTTTTGTCCCTTACAGTTATACACATCCTGCGG
>QXWV01000028.1 GCA_009911195.1 Lachnospiraceae bacterium
TTATACATGGCATCCTCTGACACTACTTACAATCTTAAACAGCGTATGCCCCGGTTCTCCCGGAAAGGAGCCGGAACCTGCCGGTTTCCTCGGAGGTGCGGATATATCGGGTATATCCAGCCTGTCCCCGTTCCCCGTCTGCAGGTAAGCATAAAAATCAATTACGGGTTTATATTAACACAATATCTTGTATCATGTCAACTTGAATATACTATATATTCCATATCCTTTTGCTGCTATTTTCATCTTTTCAAATTTTTTTCAAAATTTTTCAAGTTTTTATCCCCTCCCGGATATTTACTTTATAGATCAGCTTTTTATCGTGGCTGGTCATTTGTTCTTTGACAACTGAAGAACATACACCATCATGTATATGGGTTCTGGTGGGTGGCTCCCTGCTTTCGGTATGCCATCCGTCCGGATTGAATTGCACATAGTGCAGCCAGGCAACGCGGCCGGGGAGGGCGCAGGAGACGGTGATGGGAGGTATGTGTAGATAATTTACTGACATATTTTATATTGTTTTAAGATACCCCAATAAATTTTTTGTATTGTGCAGCACCGCTTTCTACTGTATAATTCCCTTTAACAGAGAGCTATTTGCTGGATTCTTGGCAGGACTGCACAAGGAAAGGAGTCCCTATGGCAGTCGATGGATACAGAATCTCCGAAACAGGGAGCGGTTCCAGCCAGGAAGTCAAAGATAAGAAAACCTATTCCGTCCATGAGATAGCACAGATACTGCAGATCAGCAGGAGCAAGGCTTATGAACTGTGCCGCCAGCCTGATTTCAAGGTGGTACGTCTCGGACGAACGATCCGGATCTCTAAAGCATCTTTTGATGACTGGTTGAACAACCTGTTGTAGGAGTAGTAAGGAGAGAAGAATGGCATCTATTATCAAGAGGAAAAGCAAATACTCAGTAGTTTATTATTATACGGATGAGAAAGGGGTGAAGCACCAGAAATGGGAAACCTGTCAGGACCATGCCGAAGCAAAACGCAGGAAAGCGGAAATTGAGAACCAGCAGGGCAACGGCACCTTTATCCCTCCACAGGAACTGACTGTAAAGGAGTTCCTACGGGATTTTGTTAAGATTTACGGCACATCCCACTGGGCTTTGTCAACATACGAGTCCAACTGTGCCCTGATTGCAAACTATATCAACCCGGTCATTGGCGATGTGGCAGTCCAAGACGTCACACCCAAGTTTGTGGATGAGTTCTATGTACGGCTGCAGAAGACAAAGCCTGTAGCCAAAAAGAACAAACGGCCTAAAAGCGATTATCTTACTCCAGGTACCATCCACAGTATTCATAAGATACTGCGGTGCGCCTTCGAGCAGGCGGTGAAATGGGAGATTATCGCACGAAACCCGTTCCCCCATGCGAATAAGCCAAAGACCAATTACAAGAAACGTGACATCTGGACGGCGGACATGATCAGGAAGGCTTTGGACGAGTGTGATGACATGAAACTTTATGTCGCAATGAACCTGGCCTTTGCCTGTTCCATGCGTTATGGCGAAATCTGCGGTTTGACATGGGATAAAGTTCATATTTCAGATGAAGACATTGCGAATGATGATTCCCACCTGTGGATCGAACAGGAGCTTGCCCGTGTGTCAAGGGAGGCACGACAGCAGTTGGACGATAAGGACATTATGTTTATATTCCCTTCCGTCATGTCGAATACGCATACCAACCTTGTTTTAAAAAAGCCAAAGACCGAATCCAGCATCAGAAAAGTATGGATTCCAAAAACGGTTGCCTACATCCTGCGGGAATGGAGACAAATCCAGGATCAGTATAAAGAATATCTGGCCCAGGATTATTCTGATTACAATCTTGTACTGACACTTCCAAACGGAAGACCTGTGGAAAACCGTATCATGGAAAAAGAGTTCTCAAAACTGAGGGAGAAAGCAGGACTGCCTTATGTTGTATTCCATTCCCTGCGCCACTCCAGCACAACTTATAAGCTGAAGCTCAACCATGGGGACCTGAAGGCAACACAAGGGGATACCGGTCATGCGCAGATTGATATGATTACCGACGTTTATGCACATATCCTGGATGAGGACAGGAAAGTGAACGCCCAGAAATTTGAGGCCACGTTTTATGCCAAAAATCCTGTTAATCCTTTGAAGGATGTAAAGCCGCCTGAAGAAACCGGCACTGACCTGACAAATTTAATCGCAGCACTGGAACAGTCTCCGGAACTGGTTGCCATGCTGACAAAAGCACTGAAAGGAAATGCTATTAGCAGCTAAAACCTGCTAATTCTGCAATTAGCAGATTATTAGCAACAGCTCTGAAAGTGCAGTTTCGTGTTCGATTCCCTCTTAGCAGCATGGCTGATAACAAATATCCAAAAAAACGAGTCCTCTGACTTTTGGTTTTCTCTTGAGACAAAAAAAGAAAAGCATTGAAAAATCCAGTGTTTTCAATGCTTTCCAGCGTCCCCGAGACGACTTGAACGTCCGACCTATCGCTTAGGAGGCGATCGCTCTATCCAACTGAGCTACGAGGACTTGTATGAAAAACCTGCTAATTGGCAAGTCATTCAGCTATGAAATTGTTGATTTTACGTTGCTCTGGCAATCGAACACCTACCACTTAGGAGGCGGTCGCTCTATCCATCTGAGCTACGGAAACACATCTTTCATTATATATCTATCACCGCAAATTATTTTATCACAAATTCAAAATAATATCAACAAAATATTTAATTAATTTCCATCAGGAAAATTAATATATCCTTGCATCCATATAGACCCCTTAAAACGTCTTCCTACTTGAGGCTCCCCATATAAATCTTCTGCATTGATACATACGTCAAAAACTAAGTCATTACAACTAATTGTCATCTGATATATCTCTTCGTTAGTTATACGGTTAGTAACTTTATTGCAATCCAGAATTTCCCCCAATATAGAATAATGGTCACATTCTACCCCATAAGGCATAAAATAAGTATCCACAAGAGTAAAAACATCCTCCTTCTGGATTTTTTTAGAAATAGCGGTATAAGTATCCATATCTTCCAAAGTCAAGCTTTCAATCGCATCCTCATCGCCCCTTCGTGCCGCATCAATTAATGTATTTCTGTTTTTAGAAACTTTATTTATCTTTTTTTTATCTTTTTCATTCTTTATAATAGGCATCATGACTTTTCCCTGCAAAGAAAGGGCAGATAAAGTGAGAGTAGTTCCCCTTACAGGAAGTTTCTTGTTATCACGTGCTTTTATATACGGAATTCTATTCTGTAAATAGAAAATAAGTGATACACCAACTTTTATATCATCGCACACCCCTGCAAAGGATTCTGTTCCTGCATGGCGTTCTACAGATACATCCTCCTCAGAACTGATTCCCGTTCCTCTTAAATATGGATAATAATAATCAAAAGAAAATTTATCTTCTGAATCAAATTCCCCACAAACAGCTATCCCAATATTTTCGGCAAAATCTTTACAAAACTCTGCCAATATAATATCATCATCATTTGAAACATATGCCCTCTCATCCGCATTTACAATAGAATCTACGATGATTTTCTGCAATTCATTTCTTTTTTTTAATTTACTAAAGCCAATTGCCCTCATATATTTATGCAAAGATTTCACCTCTTTTCATTTCTTTCGGCTTTCCAAAAGGATTCAAATGCCAATAGCTCATAGATAGGCTTTTGACATCCGAATCCTAAAAATAGTTTATTTAATTACTTCCTGCCCTCCCATATAAGGCCGAAGCGATTCAGGAATTCTTACTGTTCCATCCTCTTGAAGATTATTTTCCAAAAATGCAATGAGCATCCTTGGAGGTGCTACTACCGTATTATTTAATGTATGCGCAAAATATTTTCCTTTCTCCCCATTTACTCTAATTTTTAACCTTCTGGCCTGTGCATCACCTAGATTAGAGCAGCTACCTACTTCAAAATATTTTTTCTGCCTTGGAGACCAGGCTTCTACATCATAGGATTTTACTTTTAAGTCTGCCAAATCCCCAGAACAACATTCGATTGTACGGACAGGAATATCCAATGACCTGAATAAATCAACCGTATTCTGCCACAACTTATCAAACCACATAGGGGATTCCTCTGGCTTACAAACAACAATCATTTCCTGCTTTTCAAACTGATGGATACGGTAAACTCCTCTTTCTTCCAATCCATGGGCGCCTTTTTCTTTCCTAAAACATGGAGAATAGCTTGTTAACGTCTTCGGAAGTTCTTCTTCATGGATAATTGTATCAATAAATTTCCCTATCATAGAATGCTCAGATGTGCCAATTAAATACAAATCTTCCCCTTCAATCTTATACATCATAGCATCCATTTCCGCAAAACTCATAACACCGGTAACCACATTGCTTCTAATCATAAATGGAGGTACACAATAAGTAAAACCTCTGTTTATCATAAAATCTCTCGCATAAGAGATTACAGCAGAATGTAATCTGGCAATATCTCCTATTAAATAATAAAAACCGTTTCCTGCCACTTTTCTTGCACTGTCCAAATCAATACCTTTTAGCCTTTCCATAATATCCGTATGGTAAGGTACTTCAAAATCTGGAACAATGGATTCCCCATATTTTTTGATTTCCACGTTTTCCGTATCATCTTTCCCAATGGGCACGCTTGGGTCGATAATATTCGGTATTACCATCATTTTTTTATTAATATCTTCTTCCAGTTGCTTTTCCTTTTCTTCCAGCTCAGCCAAACGTTTTGCCCCTGCAGCTACTTCCGCTTTTTTTGCTTCTGCTTCTTCTCTCTTTCCCTGAGCCATTAATCCGCCAATTTCCTTAGAGATTTTATTTCTATTAGCACGTAAGTCATCTGCCTCCTGCTTAGCTTTTCTGCTTTCCAAATCCAATGCAATTACTTCATCTACTAAACCTAATTTATTTTCCTGAAATTTTTTTCTAATATTTTCTTTTACCGCTTCTGGATTTTCTCTTAAAAATTTAATGTCAATCATAATTTTATCCTTTCCTCTTATCTTCATTAAATATTGCAATACTAAATTTTATCAATACTGTTAAATATTTTCAATAACCTTTTTAATAAAAATTTTGTCTTCTGTCAATAGGTTTTTGATTAAATCATGTTGAATTTTTTCACCATATTTATCATATATTATTTTAATCACTGGCCTATCAGAATGATTTTTATTTTGTTTGAGAACAATACCTATTTCATTTTCGTTTGTAAGTACATATGACCCTGCAGGATAAACAGCAGCAAAATCTAAAAATACATCTAAAATTGTTCCATCATAATATATATTCCTATATTTCTTCAAATGCTGGATTGCATCATATACTTTTAACCTCTTATGTCCAATTCCACATATCATTTCATCAAACTGTTCACATATATTGACTATCTTCACTTCAAATGGCAAACTGGTAATCTTAAGCGGATAACCCGATCCATTCATATGTTCATGATGATATAAAATAATATCTTTACTTAAGCTTGACATCCACGATTCATTTTCTAATGCTGAATATCCATATATAGGATGCTTCTTATATTCCGTCAGTTCCTCCTTAGAAAATTCCTCCATATTTCTGCCAGTATAATTTACCATAATATACCTAAGTCCTAAATCGTGAAGTAAACATGCAACCCCTATATCGTGAATTTTTTCCATAGGGATTTTCATTTTCAGACCTACCAATATTGCTAAATAGCAAACACTGATAGAATGCTCATATATATCGGAACTCCTTTCTTTTATATCATATATTTTTTCAAGTACCCCTTCTTTCTCCAGAAGATTATTAATGATATTATCTGCCGTCCTGCTAAGTTCTACTAATTCTTTGCTATGGCCAAAAGTATGCTTTTCAATAATTCTTTTTATCTTATTTTTGAAATCTATTCCAATTTCATCTTTTACAATTTCAACTTCTTCAGTGTAGATTTCTTCTTCGACAAATACTTCCTTAATATCAAGTTCTCCTAATTTTTCAATATATTCTTTACTTAGCACAGTTCCTTTAGATAATAATATTTTATAATCAGAAGTCATAACAGTTCTGGCAAGTATTTCCCCTCCAATCAAGTCGGAAATTTTTCTTATATTCATATAATACTTCCCCTACTTCCTACGAAGAGATAATTAGTCTCCTATTGCCATTGCCATATCCAATGCCTGTTTTTCTTCCTCCCCTAATAATATACTACATTGTCCATTTTTTATTTCTTTTGAATAGGAATAGCATCCATCTGTACTATGAACAGAGTTAATAATAAATCCACTGTCATTCTCATCTAAAAGTGCCAAACTAAAACTTAACTGTCCTCCCATCTGCTTAAATGCATCATATTTGACAATTCCCAATTTTTGAAAAGAAGATTCCAATTTTTTATATAATTCATTGATATCCTTTCTGTTTTTTTCTACAGATACCTTTATAAACTTATTATCTTCATATAAACCTATCACATCCTGTTCCATACTTTTTGCATCTTTTCCTTGCATAAATATAGTATATTTCTTTTTCAACTTTGAAATTTTCACCATTTGTATAATCATCAATATACAAAAAATCAGCATTAGAGCTGCCATGCCTATTAAAATATATCCAATATCAATGTTGCCTAATCCAATGTAATTTAATATTTGACTATTCATTTTTAAATTTTTCTCCCAACGTAAATTAACTATATAACAAAATATATAAATGCTCAATAATAAAATGATATCATTTAAATATTTGATTTTAGTGTGTAAGTTTATCAGTAATTTTTTCTAAATCGTCATGGCTATAAAACTCTATTTCTACTTTTCCAGCACCATTTCCTTTTGATGAAATAACTACTTTTGTACCCAATGACTGTTTTATTTTTTCTTCTATTTCATCATAAATAATTTCTAATTTTTCATTCTTTTTAGGTTCTTTACTTTCCTTTACCGGTTTATTCAGCTCCTTCATCAATTTTTCTACATCTCTTACACTTAACTTTTCATCAAATATTTTCTGTGCAATCATGTATTGTTTTTCTGAATCTTCAATGGATATTAGTGCTCTGGCATGTCCTGTAGTAATCATATCATCTATTATCATCTGCTGTACTTCATCACAAAGTTTCAACAGACGGATTGAATTTGTTACCGCTGTCCTGCTCTTAGATACTCTTTCAGCAACTTCATCCTGTTTTAAATTAAATTCTGTCAGAAGCCTTTTATATGCCATCGCTTCTTCAATGGGATTTAAATCTTCCCTTTGAATATTTTCTATTAAAGAGATTTCAACTATTTCCTGTTCTGTTAAATTTCTTATGATTACAGGAACTTCTTTTATGCCTGCTAATTTTGCCGCACGCCATCTTCTCTCTCCTGCGATAATTTCATAATATGTACCTTTATCCTGAACCAAAATAGGCTGTAACAATCCAAATTGTTTAATAGATTCTGCTAATTCCAGCAAAGAATCTTCATCAAAATTTTTCCTTGGCTGTTCTCTGTTAGGCTCTATCATTGTGATTTTTACCAATTTATCACCTGGATTTTTTTCATTGCTTTTATCTTCTTTGGATTTAGAATTCGTTTTTTCAATGGTATTTGGTATTAATGCGTCAAGTCCTTTTCCCAGTCCTCTAACTGCCATTTTATATTATCCTTTCTGTTTTACTACTATTGTTATAATTAGTCTATCACAATATTTTTTACAGTTTATATCCAATTATTACTTCCTGATAATTTCTTCTGCCAACGCCATATATGCTTCGGATCCAGCCGATTTTGAATCATACATATTTATTGGCAATCCATAACTGGGCGCTTCCGCTAATCGTATATTTCTAGGGATAACTGTATTATATATTTTCTGGTTTAAATGACTTTTTACATTTTCTACAACTTGTGCAGATAAATTTGTTCTGGAATCATACATTGTAAAAACAATTCCCTCCATATCCAACTCCGGATTTAACCTCTCTTTTACTAAATTTACTGTATGTATTAATTGGCTCAATCCTTCCAAAGCATAGTACTCACATTGAATTGGTACCAACACTGAATCGGCCGTAGTCATAGAATTTATTGTCAGCATATTTAATGATGGAGGACAATCTATGATAATATAATCATATTGCTCCTTAATCCAATCCACTTCATTTCTCAATATGAATTCTTTTTTATCTACTCCTATTAACTCTATTTCCGTAGCTGCCAGATTAACGTTGGAAGGTATTAATGAAACACCCTTTATCACATTTTTAATAACACATTCTTCTATAGAGCATTCCCCAAGAAATAATTCGTATATTGTATTATCCAGGTTATTTTTATCCACACCAAATCCGCTAGTAGTATTTCCTTGAGGGTCAGTATCAATAACTAAAATATTTTTATTGTTAGCTGCTAATGCAGCAGACAAATTAATTGAAGTAGTGGTTTTTCCTACCCCTCCCTTTTGATTTGCTATTGCAATTACTTTTCCCATAAACGTCCTCCATAAATTACTAATTCTATTTTCAGTTTCATTATAAGTTTTTAGGCTTATTTTATCTTATAATTTTTTGTATCTATAAAATTATAACATTAAATATATCCATAATCCATTGTGTTTTTAGTCAAAATAATATGGTTTCACACTAAAAAAATATACAAAAAAATGTTTCACGCAATTGATTACAATATCTAGGGTTGCTATGTTTCACGTGAAACACTATCTAGTATCTTTATTTAAAAACAATTCCATGTTTCACGTGAAACATGGAATTGTAATAAAATACACAATATTATTTCATTTAAAAAGATATCACCTACCATTATAACAGCCTTAAAGTAATAAAAAAGCAATAAACTTAGTATAATTTAACCAGATTATTTTTTATAGCAAAAATAGCTGCCTGTGTCCTATCATTAACATCTATTTTTTTAAAAATATTTGAAATATGATTTTTAACAGTTCTCTCACTTATACTTAAAGTGTTTGCAATTTCTTTATTAAACATACCATAAGCAACCTGTATTAAAACTTCCAATTCTCGTTTTGTTAAAGAGCCAATCTTTTCCTTATCAGTATTTCTATACATCAATCTAGAATTTAGAATAGGAATTAAACTTGGCTGAATATAATTTTCTCCATTATAAATATAATTAATTGCTTTTTTTAATTCCGAAGATTCACTATCTTTTAAGATGTAGCCATCAACACCAATATCAACCGCTTTTAACAAATATTCAATTTCATTATGAACTGTCAATATTAAAATTTTAATATCAGTATTACTGCTTTTTATTTCCTCCAATACTTCCAAACCGTTTTTATTTGGCATATTAATATCTAATAATAAAATGTCAGGCCGTACAGTTTCTAAATTTTTTAAACACTCTACTCCATCTGCAGCCTCAGAAATAACTTTAATAGTTCCGTCATATTCTAAAAGCTGCCTTACCCCTTCTCTCATCAAAACATGGTCATCCGCTATCATTACCTTAATACTCATGTTAATTTCTCCCTTATTCTAGTAAAGGAACTACAATATTAATAATAGTTCCAAATTCAGGCTTAGAATTGATTTCCATGGTACCCGATAAAAGTTCAACCCTTTCTTTTAATATACATAATCCAAAATGCCTATCTTCAGAAAAAAGGACATCATCACAATTAAAACTAATGCCATCATCTGAAACCATGATTAAACAATCATCATAGGTATTTTTTTTCAATTCAAAATATATATTACTTCCCCTTGAATGTTTAATAGCATTATCTAAACACTCCTCTATAATTCTGAATATTGTCATTAAAATTAAAGAATTACTACAATCAATATCTTCAATGTGATACGTTATATTTAACTTAGAAGATTCCCTTAACTTATATACCAACCTTTCAAAAGCTTCTTTTAATCCCAAATCATCAAAAGTCATAGGACGTAAATCGAAGATAGTATCCCTTATTTCTTGAATAATAGTTTTTAATCTACTATTTACTACTGCTAATTCAAGTTTTGCCTTAACAGGGTCCTCATCAACATATAATGAACTTAATTCTACATTATGAAGCAAATGCGATAGACTCTGTAAAGAAGAATCATGAAGATTTCTTGCTATACGTTGACGTTCCTTTTCTTGAATATCTAAAATTTGTAGACGCTGATTTATTACCTCCTTTTCATTTATTTTTTCTGAATCATTTATTTTACCACAAGAATTAACTTCATTCTCCGATAAAAAAAAATTTTCAAACACTTTTAAGACACCACTTAGAGTATCTATTCTCAAATCAAGAAGACCAATATAATCAATATAAAATTGATAATCATATTGGATATTCATTCTTTCTAATTTTTCCCTTATATTTTCTTTTTCGGTAAAGTAGCTCTTATATATTTCCCTTAAACTTTCATATAATTCATTTAACATGAAATAACCCCATAAAAATAAAACCCCTAATGCACCCTCAACACCCCTGACTAACAAATATAAAAAATTTGATAGATAATATAATTATAGCATATAATCAAAAATAATTCAAAAAAAAATTGAAATATATACAATATCTTAGACCACTTCTAATAGGAAAACAAAAAATTAATTTCATATAATGATAATTTATAATAAGTTAACACTATCTTGTAAATTATATGCTATAATAAATAAAAACAAAAAACATTAAAAACTATAAAGTCAAAAGCTATTTGGAACTATTATTATAAAGTCAAAAGCTCCCATTCTTTTAAGTGCAGAAATGAGGTTAACATGAAACATAAATTACAGTCATTAGTTATTTTCTCAGGATTTACAGCCGCAATTATTCATACTATAAATAGAATTGAAAATTCACTATACACTTCAAATAAATATCTTCTATATTCTGAAAATAATTATTACGAATGGCGATTTGGGAAAATAAGGTATATAAAAAAAGGAACTGGCACACCAATTCTTCTAATTCACGATTTATCATTAGGAAGTTCTATTTATGAATTTCATTATATTATTGATAAGCTATCCGAAAGCCATGAAGTATATGCAATTGATTTATTAGGCTATGGTCTGTCGGATAAACCTAATATTACTTATACAAATTTTCTTTATGTACAGCTCATTATTGATTTCATAAAAAATGTAATCGAAAAAAGGGCAGATATTATCGCTACGGGAGATTCTGTCCAAATGGCAGTTATGGCTTGTCATAATGACCCTGAAGTCATTAAACATATGATTTTTATCAATCCACAAAATATATACGAATCAAATAAAATACCATCAAAGCAGACCAAACTATTTAAAATATTATTGGATACACCTATACTAGGTACTTTTATCTATAATTTATTAAGCAAAAAAGAATTAATAGAAAAAACTTTTGAAAATAAATATTTCTATAATTCCAATAAAATTGATGAGAAGGATATTTTGTCCTATATGAAAGCTGCCCATTTCCCGGATTATAGCTCGAAATATGCATTTTCCAGCTATATAGGAAAATATATGAATGCAAATATTGTCCATCCATTAAAAGAAATCAACCATAGTATCGCCATCATCGCAGGGGAAGAAGAAAAAAATATTCATAATACCATTGATAATTATAATTATTATAATAGTTCAATTGAAACCGCATTTATAAAATATGCAAAACATTTACCTCATATGGAAATGGGGGACAAAACAATTGAATATATAAAACTATTTATTGATGAATAATATTTAGTTTAAAAACACAAGGCAACAGAATGAAAGCGCTGGATATTCCTCAGCTTTTCCATGTAATATAAACGAAAAGGTGAACCTTTATAAAATAGGCTCTTTAGAAGGAATTCCAGCCTTTCTGGGAAAGCGCACAGGAGTAGCCTTTACCTTATGTATTATAATTAAATTCCTATAAATATCAGAAAATGGCAAAGTATAATCAACTTTTCCTTCTATCTTCCCGCCTAAAATAGCGATAGCTTTTTCCGCTTTTACTAATTCTTCCGAAACCTTATCCGATTTATAACAAATAAATTTACCATCCTTTTTAACAAAAGGAATACAATATTCGGAAAGTGTGGATAAATTAGCCACAGCCCTGGAAACAGCCAAATCATATTTCTCCCTCAATTTATCCGATTTCGCATAATCTTCCGCCCTTCCATGAACCGCTTCTATCCCATGAAGCCCCAACTTTGTTATTACCTCATCCAAAAATTTTACTCTTTTTTGCAAAGAATCAAGTAAAGTAATTTTTAAATGAGGAAATGCAATTTTCAAAGGAATTCCTGGAAATCCCGCCCCCGTTCCAATATCTATTAATTTAATCCCTTCTGTTTCCGGAGAATCCCATTCCTTTTCAATTTGCTTTCCAGAAGCATTTTCAGAAGTTGCATGATAAGCCTTGCCATTACCCTCTAAGCTATAAGCTTTTACAAAACATAAACTATCTATAAAATGCTTTTTTAAAATTTCCTCATAATCAGTAATAGCCGTTAGGTTCATAAAAGAATTCCATTCAACCAGCAATTCATAATACTTTATAAACTGTGATATCTGTTTTTCATCCAAAATAATATTCAATTCATGCAAATCACTTTTAAATTGATGCAAATCATAAGTATTCATATCTTTCAACCTTCCTGCCATATGGCTTCAGCAATATAACAACTCTAATTTAAAAACAAACTTGACAGGCACAAAAAGCTGCACAGAGATGGAGATAAAAAATGAAACAACAATAGTTTCTACTATATTATCTTAATTTTGATAAAAGTATAATACCCTACTCAAGAAAAATCAACAAGAGTAAACATTACAGCACGAAAATCAATTTTCATGGGAGGCGCAATGGGCCGGGCTTTTAACCCATGAAAATTGATTTCCCCAACGTCACAAAAATAACTTGACTAGCTTTATCTCAATAGAATATGATATTCCAAAAGAAATAGAAAAGCCTTTAAAAATAACAGGTTATAAAATTTATACCTCAATATAAAATGGGAGGCGGGGAATGTATAGTATCTTGGTGGCAGATGATGAACGATGGATTAGAAAAGGAATTATAAAAATGATTGATGCCGAAAATCTGAAAATAAAAGAAATTTATGAAGCCGACAGCATCACAGCAGCTCTCCACGAATTCCAGCTTCATAAACCGGATATCATCCTGTCAGATGTAATATTTCCGGCAGAAAACGGCTGTGATTTTTGTGAACAGGTTTTTTCAATAAAACCGGAAACCAGAATCGTTATGATTTCAGCCTTTGATAATTTTGAATTTGCCAGGAGAAGCATTAAATACCAGGCTGTGGACTATCTGCTAAAACCTGTCAGCAAAGAACAGCTTAACCAGGTAATTTGCCAATGTATAGAACAAATAAAAAAACAGGGAATAAAAGATAAAAATGCCTTTTCCCAATTTCTAAAAACAGAATCACAAGAATCAGATGATAAAAAAGAAAATCAAATGGAAACGGAGAAAACATCTGAAGAACAAATAGAAACTATTATGAAGCGAATGAAATCCAATTTAACGGAAAAGTATACGCTTACAGAACTTGCGGCAGAATGCTGCCTTTCTGAAGTATATTTCTCCAGTCTGTTCAAAAAAGTGTCCAGCATGTCTCCTATGAATTACCTCGCCCATATAAGGATTGAGAAAGCATGTGAACTTATAAGCTCCACCAACTGGAGGATGGTTAAAATCGCCAAGCAGGTAGGTTATTCCGATTATCAGTATTTTACAAAAGTATTCAAAAAAGAAATTGGCAAGACACCCGGAGAATACAAAGAAACCATACGGAAGGAATTTGAGAATGATTGAAAAAACTATAAATTTCTTTAAAAACCTTTCTATCCGATATAAACTTCTTCTCACTTTTTTCTTACTGCTCTTTGTTATTGCAGCAGGGGTTACTTTCGCCATTAACTATTACAACCAACGGTTTATCGGCGATATGACGGAAGAAAGCAATAAACAAATTATGAAAGAAATGAATGCTGAACTTGACAGCATTTATGCCCAAATCAATCAATTATACACTACGTTCAATAATCAGGACTTATATAAGATATTTTTAAATGAAGATAACAACTCTAATTTTGAAAATGTATATAAGGAACTGCAATACGAAAGCCTTATAAAAAATATCATTAATGCCAACAATCTACAGGAACATATTTCCGGTATCCTCCTCTATGCCAATCAAGATACCAATAGCTATATAGGAACGGGCGCTATAAATCCAAATTTTCAAATTGAAAAAACCGACTGGTACAAAAAATTTGTTGAATCACAAACCGGCCGGCTGCTCTATGGTCCATTCAGTGAAGACCTTAAATCAGAAAACAGCAAAAAAAATAATGTAATATATTTTATCCGAAGCTGGCACATTCCTGTAAGCAGCGGTATTTCCCGAAGCGAATACCCTTTTATTCTTTTCAATATCAATGCTTCCATATTTACAGATATATTTAAAAAATATTCAGGCAATACAAAAGTAGTTTTGGTTACCGACTCCTCTCACCAACCCCTGTTTACAGTGAATATGGGTAAAGAGGAGGAAGAGCAAATCATAAGCATTATAGAAGAACATATGATAAATTCAAAAGAACGGGAAACATATTTTAATAAAACATGGTCTATTACCCGAACCTTCAACAACAATCTTGGATGGAATATTTATTCCGCAGAATCTACAAGAGATGCTTTCCGGGATATGAACCGACTGATTAGAAATATATATCTGATTATTTTATCTGCAGGAGGTGCTGCTATTTTGCTGGCTTTATACCTCACAAGAAAAATTATTATGCCTTTAACCATTTTAAATCAGATGATAAATAAAATAGAAGAAAAAGACGTATTTCTGGATATTCAGACCAAGGATGAACTGGGCCAGATTGGAGAACGCTTCAATCAGATGAAAAGGCGCATGCAGGATATGGCTGAAAAGATGTATATGAGCAAAATGCAGGAAAAAGAAGCCCAGTTAAGCGCCTTGCAGGCTCAAATCAATCCCCATTTTCTTTATAATACTTTGGACAATATCTATTGTATTGCCCAGGTGGAAGGAAGCGAACATATTATCAGCCTGACGGACAATCTATCTAAAATGATGCGCTACAGTATGAGTATGAAAAACCATTACGTACCGTTAGCCAAAGAATTAGAGCATGTAAAAAGCTATATTAACATCCTTAATGTCCGTTTTGACGATTCCATCCTTTTAGATTTTCAAGTAGAAGATGCATGGGATATTGAAATCCCTAAATTATCCATGCAGCCTCTGGCAGAAAATGCATGGAATCATGGTATTCTTCCAAAAAAAGGCCACCATGGAACCATTCAATTTCATATATCGGTTCAGGAAGATACTTGTATTATACAAGTATTGGATGATGGAATCGGCATTTCTTTGGAGAAAAGCCAGGAAATTAATAAAAGCTTAGAGCAGATAAACTATGATGATACAAACACTTACAGCACCGGCTCAGGCATCGCCCTTAAGAATGTAAATAACCGGATTATGCTTGAAGATGGGGAAAGCTATGGAGTCCGCCTATATCCAAGGGATGAAGGAGGCTGCCAAGTTATTGTAAAGATGAAACTGCATAAATAGAAAAAAATAAATCAAACCCCTTTTGTCAGGCAAAATCAATCCCTGGCAAAAGGGGTTTATTTTTGTAAAATACTATAAAAATTCTATAAATAAAGTTAAAATTATACACTACTTTTATTAAAATAGTACACTGTTTTTTACATGATAATCCACTATATTAATAATAAATAGATAAATATTAAAAAATATAAATAAAAAATGCGCAAATTTAACAAAATAAGAAGATAGAAACTGCGCAGAAATGAGGTGTAATATGCGTAAAAAAAGAACGCCATGGCAGTACATGAAACCCTATCTTTTTTTACTGCCAATCTATCTTTTAATGATAGTCTTTAAATATATTCCCTTTGGAATAGCAATTGAAAAATCATTTTTTAACTGGAATGGGGCTAATGTTAACCAATTCATTGGAATTAACAATTATATTCAGGCATTTAAAGACCCAACTTTCATTATTGGGTTAAAAAACGTAGGTGTAATTTCCATTGCATATATCCTAATTGTTTTGACTATGCCGCTTTTAGCAGCAGAACTGCTTTATGCGGTTCATTCAAGAAAAAAACAATACGTAATACGGACTGCATTTACCTTTCCAATGGTTGTACCCGCTGTAGTTATCATACTTTTATGGAAATGGATACTTGCCGGAGACAACGGTGTATTAAATAATGTCCTGACCAATATGGGGTTGGAAAGTTTAGCTGCACCATGGCTTGGAAGTACGAAAACAGCCCTTGGAGCCATTATTGCCATAGGATTTCCGTGGCTTGGAAGCGCATCCCTGGGAGGACTTCAATTCCTTCTTTATTACGGGGCATTACAAGGCACTTCACAGGATATGTTTGAAGCCGCAGAAATTGACGGAGCAAATATTTTACAGCGGTTTTTTAAAATAGATATTCCCATGCTTGCCAGCCAGATGAAGCTTACTGTCACCTTAGCAATCATTAATGCAGTACAGGTTTTCGATTCGGTATATATCCTCACCAAAGGTGGGCCTGGTACAGCCACCATTACACCTTCCGTAGTCCTGTACGAGCAAGGCTTTACCTACAAAAAAATGGGATATTCATCCGCTATCGGCGTTATCATGTTCGCAATTATTATGGTTCTTACTATTATAAACCAAATGATAATGAAGAATACGGAAAAAATGGATTAGAAGGAGGATTTCATGAGTAAAATAATTAGTTTTTTAAGCCGGATATTATTAGGAATCCTGTTAATTCTCACTTTACTGCCCTTTTATCTGTTAGTCATCAATGCATTTAAAAGCCAAAGTGAAATAATATTAAATCCATTCCAATGGGCGGACACCTGGCAATTCCAGAATTTTACAAAAGCAGCTCCACAAATATTACGCCCTATGGCCAATACACTTTTTGTAACGACAGCCATTATCATAATAACCATTATAGTTTCATTATTAGCCAGCTATGCATTTGTCCGGTATGATAGATTTTTTGGAAAAGAAATATTATATTTTGGAATCATTGCCCTTTTAATGATACCGGGATTTGTAATGCTCATCCCTCAATTTGTACAGATTACCAACCTTGGAATGTACAATACCTTTTTAGGATTGATTCTGCCTCCGGCTGCATACCAGGTAGCCATGGGAACTTTTTTAACCAGAGCTTCCATGGAGGCTATTTCCAAAAGCCTTTTTGAAGCAGCGGAGATTGAAGGAGCCAACGATATGGATATACTGGTAAAGGTAGTGCTTCCTTTATCCAAGCCTATCCTTTCCACAGTAACCATTATGACCGGACTGAATGCCTGGAATAACTACATCTGGCCTTTGGTATCCACCTCAGGAGAGAAAACCCAGCAAATTGCAGTGGCTCTAACCAAAATTATTGTTTCAGTATCCGATGGGCAAGGCGTTAAATTTGCAGCTTATATCATCGCATCTTTACCGTTAATTATATTGTTCTGCTTTGCCAGCAAGTATTTTGTGGAAGGACTGACATCTGGCGCAGTAAAAGGTTAGTATAACGGTCAATTAATCAACTACTACACTGCAAACAACGGGAATTCACCCTCGCGGAAATAAAAGCAAAAGTTAAATTACAATAAACCATATGAAAGATTCCATGAATCTAAATAAAATTAAGGAGGAAAAATTACTATGAAAAGAAAAATGTTAAACGCACTATTATGTGCCACCATCGCAGCATCTATGCTGCTCACCGGGTGTGGAAATGGGAATGGGGGAAACAACGCACAGGACAATACCCAGACCGAAGAAACAAATAAGCCTGAGGAAACAAACGAAAATAAAGAAACAGCAGAAGAACCTCAAAATTCTGACATTACCCTTGTCTTCGCGCAGGACCTTGGGATTGATGAAACAGCCAATAGCATAACTAACGAAATCCTACAAACCTATCAGGAAAAAACAGGCATAACCATCCAGTTTGAAAACCAGCCTACGGACTACAGAACATGGTTAACTACCCAGTTTACGGCAAAACAGGGGCCTGATGTATACAGCGGCATTCTTTATGATATGACCAGCGATTATGAGGCAGGATATCTGTATAATTTTGCAGAACTTTATCAGCAGGAAAGTGCTTATGACGCAGGAAAACCTTGGAAAGATACTTTACCGGAATCCATTTCCGAAAGAATGTACCTTACCGACAGCGATGTGCCAGGTTATCCATCATCCACATCGGTAGTACGTATTTTCTACAACAAAAGTTTATTTGATGCAGCAGGTGCAGCCGTTCCCACTACATGGGTTGAGTTTATGGATGCCTGTTCAAAACTGAAAGAAGCAGGAACCACACCTTTTGGATTCCCTAACGCTTCCAAAGATGACCTTTCCTGGTTATGGTTTAACAATTCTATTTGCAGCCAGTTAAACAAAGATATGACCAAAAACCTGGATGTATCCGGCAATGGATATGCAGAATTAAATGAAATTGTAAAAGGCTTTGATGATGGAACATTAGATTTTACTTCCGACCAGATGAAGCAGGCTTATGAATTGATGAAAGAATTTTCCCAATATTGGACTTCTGATTACAATGGCTTAGACCAGGCATCCGCCATTGATATGTTCATCCGCGGGGAAGTTGCCATGGTGCAGGCTATGTCCACCAACCTTACGAGCATTGCGGCTAATGTAGGAGATTCTTTTGAATATGGTGTAATCCCTATTCCGGTTATCACCGATGAAACATCCGAATATGCAATGGGCCAGTCCGTTATATTAGGCGGCCAGCCGGATATTATTTACGGTGTAAACAAAGCTTTGGAATCTGACCCCGATAAGTTAGCAGCCGCTATTGATTTCGTACAGTATATGTCCTCTCCTGAAGTACAAACCAAATATATGGAAGCTATCAACCGTATTCCGTTAGCAACAAGCACAGAACTTCCGGAACGTCTGTCAGGATTTATTATTACGGAAGATGCATTAAGAGTTCCTTATTATACAGGTATCAATGGAGAACTCCGTGACTTCTTCTGCCGCGGCGGCCAGCTTTACCTGGAAGGAAGCTACAGCACAGATGAATTTGCACAATATGTACAGGAATCTTTTGCAACTGTTCTTGACAAAATCAAAATCGAAAATGATTGGAATGCAGAAAATAACTACGGCTTATAATCATTATTCTTATATTTGAAATACCGGAATGATATAGTACGGCGGTCAAATTGGCCGCCGTATTATAAAAATGGAGGAAAAAATGAATAAACCAAATTTAATTTATATTCTGGCAGATGATATGGGATATGGGGATATTTCCGCATTGAATGAAAACTGCGGATTTAAAACGCCAAATCTGGATAAGATGGCCGAACAGGGAATGTATTTTACAGACGCTCATTCCACTTCTGCAGTTTGTACTCCATCCAGGTATGGAATCCTAACAGGGCGTTATAACTGGCGTTCCCGTTTAAAATCCTATGTTATGGGAGGCTACTCGGAAGCACTGATTGAAGAAGGAAGAAAAACCATAGCCGATTTATTAAAAGCAGATGGATATTACACGGCTATGATTGGAAAATGGCATCTGGGCATGAATTTTTCAAAAAAGCCTGGATTTGAAGAACAGCCTGATTTTGCCGCTTGCAGTCATGTGGATTACAGCGGAAAAATCCAACGTTCCCCAATTTCCAACGGCTTTGATTATTTTTATGGTATCAGCGGCTCCCTGGATATGCCGCCTTATATTTATATTGAAAATGACCATTTCACAGCACTGCCGGACCATACAACAAAAGGAACGGGAAAAGGATTTTTTAGGGAAGGCCCTACTGCCCCTGGTTTTGTCCACGAAAATGTACTTGATGAGTTAACGGATAAAGTATTAGAACAAATCGAAAAAAAGAAAGAAAATCCTTTCTTCATTTATTTTCCAATGCCCGCACCCCATACCCCGATTCTCCCCTCCAAACAATTCCAGGGAAAATCGGGAACAAATGAATACGGGGATTTTGTACTTCATGTAGACCATGTGGTAGGGCAGATAAACCAAAAATTAAAAGAAGAAGGTTTGCTTGAAAACACCATCGTAGTATATACTTCGGATAATGGCTGTTCTCCTATGGCCGACTACCCTAAATTATTACAAAAAGGACACAACCCCAGCTATATTTTCAGAGGCACCAAGGCGGATATTTATGAAGGAGGACATAGAATACCTTTCATCGTCCAGTGGCCCAGGGAAATACCTGCTGGCACTATATGTAAAAAAATAGTATGCTTAAGTGACATTATGGCCACTATGTGCGATATACTTGGAATCAATATGGGGGAAAGCGATGGGGTGGACAGTATCAGCAATCTCCCTTTGTGGAAAGACCCCGAAGGGGAAGAAGTCAGGGAAGATTTGATTCATCAAAGCATTGACGGTTCCCTATCCATTAGAAAAGGAAAATGGAAACTTGAAATGTGCCCCGGCTCCGGCGGCTGGTCAGACCCAAAACCAGGCGAAGAAGACCCTGCATCCCCCAGATTTCAGTTATATGACTTATCCACAGATATTGGTGAAACAAATAATATCATCAACCAATATCCCGAAAAAGCTTCCGAATTAAAAATAATACTCAAAAATCACATTTTCATGGGAAGAAGCACACCAGGGCCAGTGCAAAAAAATAACGGGCAAGCCATTTGGGAAACTATTAAATGGGTAGAAGAGGAGGATTAAGAGCCATGTATCAATTTAATCGGGAAGAATACAATAAACGGATGGAATGGTATCAAGACGCCAGATTTGGCATGTTCATCCATTGGGGATTATATTCCATTCCAGCCAGGGGAGAATGGATTCGCAGTACTGAAGAAATGACAAAAGAAGATTATATGAAATATTTTTACGAATTCGATGCCAGGGATTATTACCCGAAAAAGTGGGCCAGGGCAGCAAAAGAAGCCGGCATGAAATATATGGTATTTACCGCAAAACACCACGATGGATTTTGTCTTTTTGACAGTAAGTACACGGATTTTAAATCCACCAATACAAAATGCAAAAGAGATTTGGTTGCAGAATATGTGGAAGCAGTCCGTGCCGAAGGGTTAAAGGTAGGTTTATATTTTACCTTACTCGATTGGTATGACGAAAACTATCCCCACTACAAAGACAGAAACCATCCTATGCGCAATCATCCCGAATATAGCAACGAAAACCGGGATTTTAGCAAATATGTAGATTATTTCCATAAACAGGTAGAAGAAATCTGCACCAACTACGGAAAACTGGATTTACTTTGGTTTGATTTCTCTTATGACGATATGCGGGGTGAAAAATGGGAAGCGACCAAACTCATCAATATGGTCAGAAAGCTCCAGCCTGAAGTTATTATTGACAACAGGCTTGAAGTAAGCGGTGAAGGGAGAGGTTCTTTGGCAGAATGCAATCCTTCCCCTTATCATGGAGATTTCGTTAGCCCGGAACAGATTATTCCACCCGAAGGGCTTAAAGACGTCGAAGGAAATCCCCTGGCTTGGGAAGCTTGTGTAACAATGAACAATAACTGGGGTTATCATGGAACGGATAAATTCTTTAAACCAGCCCCTATGCTAATTAAAAAGCTGGTGGAATGTGTTTCAAAAGGAGGAAATCTTCTGCTCAATGTAGGGCCGGATGCTTACGGAAATTTCCCGCCGGAATCCACTGCTATTTTAAAGGAAATAGGAAAATGGATGGACAAAAACTATGAAAGTATTTACGGATGCGGTATCGCCGACGTACCCAAGCCCGATTATGGCCGCGTAACAAAAAAAGGGAATACTTACTATTTTCATATGTATGAAAATACCATCGGCCCAGTACCGCTTATAGGTCTTGATAAATCTAAGGTAAAGAAAATACGGGCACTGGCCTCAGGATATGAAATCCCCATATCCACAAACTGGGTACACAGCGATTACCCCGATATTGTATTTGCAGATTTAGGGCCAAACCCTATTTTGCCGGATAACATTGATTATGTGTTAGCAGTGGAAATGGAAGATTAAGAAACTAGATTAAGAAACTATCGCGAAATAACTTACCTATAGCCCACAAAATATGGTAAGTTATTTTGAGACAGTTCCCAACTATTAGGAGGGATTATGTTTTCTCAAGAATTCAAAAAATACGCAGAAGAAAAATATAATGCAAGACTTTATCTTTTCGGAGATTTAAATAAAGAAATAACAAAAAAAATGCAGGAATTATCAGAATGCAAAAAGGAAAGGGCTTTATTAATGAAATTCCTATATGGCACGATGCCCCTTAGAGATGCAGGGGAATATGATTTTTCTGTCTTTCTAACTTATGTGGACCATGCTCTTAAGCTTAGGAAAGAGATGCCCTGGTGTCAGGAACTTCCTGAAGATTTATTCTTACATTATGTATTATATTACCGCATCAATACGGAAAACATTAATCCCTGCCGTACATTTTTTTACCAACAGCTCAAAGACCGTATTTTTGGAAAAACAATGGAAGAAGCGGTTCTGGAAATAAATTACTGGTGCGCTGAACAGGCCAGCTATGCTGCTTCGGACGAAAGGACACTTTCCCCCATGGGCGTTTACTTTTCAGGTACAGGGCGCTGCGGGGAAGAGTCTACTTTCACAGTATCCGCCCTCCGCAGCGTAGGAATTCCCGCAAGGCAAGTCTATGCACCTTGGTGGGCACACTGCGATGATAACCATGCATGGGTAGAAACATATATAAATGGCAATTGGCAATTTTTAGGGGCATGTGAACCGGAAGAAGTACTCAACAAAGGATGGTTTTTAGGAGCCGCTTCCAGAGCCCTTCTTATAAGCAGCAGGACTTTTTTTGATTATTGGATGCCGGAGTCGAAAAATATGCTGCAAACAGATTATATAGGAAAAGAAGGAAACGTTTACTATTATAACAGCACAACTTTATATGCAAAAACACGCCGCCTTCATATTCAAGTTGTAAACAAAGATGGAATTCCCCAGGACAATGCAGAAGTAATCCTACAAGTAATGAATATGGCAGAATATAAAAAACTGGCAAAGCTTACAACAAATGAAGATGGCTTGGCTTCTATTACGATTGGTTTCGGAGATATCCGTATCCAGGCATATAAAAATGGATGGATGGGAGAAATAAACTTCTCTGTAAAAGAACAGGACAGGATATGTATTCAACTAATTTGGAATACAACTCCATACTTCCAAAAAATTACAGATAATCATGCATCTTATGATTCTAAATATCAGGAAACCATAAATGCACCTACCGATTCCAATAAAAATAAAGTAGTTTTAAGTAAAACCCAGCAGGAAAACGGAAGAAAAAAGAGGAAGGAAGCAGCAGAAAAAAGAGCAAAAAAAATAATACACTATTTTGATGAAGAAAAAGCATCAAAATTTCCAGAAGAAAAGGAAATATTTGAAACCTCAAAAGGAAATTTCCACGAAATTTTTCAATTTTTATCCGCCGATTCCAACCCGGATAGAAAAAATATACTTCACAGCCTTTCCAAAAAGGATTATAAAGATGTAACAGCACTAGTACTGGAAGCATTTTTAAATAATCCTTATATAAACAATGAAAACCTATCCCATATAGGAAAAAATATTTATATCGACTATATCTTATGCCCCAGGATTTATAACGAAGAGCTATCCCCTTATCCACCCTTTATCCACAGCTATTTTTCGGAAAAACAACTGGAGGCTTTTCGGAAAAACCCGTTTAGCGTATGGGATTATATTGAAAAAAATATTGAAGATATACCCGGAGAAACTTATGGAATGATTTATAGTACCCCAATAGGTTGTCTAAAAATAAAAAAAGGCAATCTAATAAGCAAAAAAATCCTTTTTACAGCCATTTTAAGAAGTATCGGAATTCCTGCCAGATTATGCCCGGAAAATATGGAATTGGAAGTATATATAGAAGAAATACAAGGGAAGCCATCCTGGAAAAAAAAGATATCCAAAAAGAAAGGCACTTTGCTTTTATCCGTACAAGAAGGAAGCAAATGGATTTATCACCAGACATGGACTATTGGTAAATTTCATGGCATCCAATTGGAAACTTTAAATTATGACGGTATTTTTTTTGAAAATAATAAATTATCTCTGGAATTGGAGGAAGGCAACTACCAAATAATAACAACAAACCGTGTTCCAAATGGAAACCAACATGCTTTATTTTATCGATTTACAATCAAAGAAGACGCCAAGAAGCAACTCTTCCTATCCATGTCCGAAACAAAAACGGAAGATTTATTATGCAACCATAAACTGCCTGATTTTGAAATCACCACATTGACAGGAAATGCACATCAACTGTCGGAAGAAATGAATGATGAAAATAATATCCTGGCTTTTTTGGAAGTAGGGCAGGAACCAACCGAACATGTATTAAATGAAATGTTAAGTCAGAAAGACATTTTAAAAAATATTTCTGCCAAAATCCTGTTTATCCTCCGGGAAATCGAAGATATTGAAAATACTACATTAAAAGCAGTATTAAAGGAATTCCCGAATATCCATGTATTCTTTGATAAAGATTTTAACAATAGAGAACCTATTGCAAGAAGCATGTATGTGGACCCGGAAAAGCTTCCCCTTCTTGTAGCATCAAAAGAAGGGATGACAGGGATATATGGATGCAGCGGCTATAACGTAGGAAGCGTAAATTTAATTTGCAAAATAATTAGTTTATGATTTTCGGATATCAAAAGCCCTAACTGCGGAATATTCCCGGCAACTTGCACAAAGAAAGTCCGTATAGAAAGTTCATATGAAAACCGAATACCTCACAGGAATAGAATTGAAATTTATAGAAAGCAGCAAAAAAATGAAACAAAAATCTATACATATAACCATTCTTCTTAATATATTTGGCACTTTTTTATACATGGTTGGAATTAAAGTATTCGCGGCACCGGCCAGAATCGCTCCGGGCGGTGCCAGCGGCATTGCGGTATTGATAAATTATTTAACAGGGTTTCCCATTGGATTATTCTGTTCCCTGTTCAGAATCCCTTTATTAATCATTATTTTATGGAAAAAAATATTTCCTCTGTTTTTTTTCTGGAAAACCGTAGGAAGCATTCTTTTACTTTCTTTCATGACCGATATTATCGGCCCAATGCTTCCTGTTTACAAAGGGGATTTTCTATTGGCGGCCATCTTTGCCGGCACTTTTATGGGCAGCGGGCTGGCACTTGTCTACCTTGGAAATTCTGATACCGGAGGTATCACTTTAATAGGTTTGATTATACAAAAAAGATATCCTCAGTTCCAGGTTGGAACTATGATTTCCCTTTTAAATTTTATCATTGTCCTAACCTCCGGAATCGTCTATAAAAATATGGAAAACATTTTGTATGCTATTGTAACAGTATACGTATCAGGTCTTTTTATGGACAGAATCGTAAATAATGCCAATGCTAAAAATCTTATGATTGTTATGTCCGAATGCACTGATAAAGTACGCTGTATTTTCTTAAATGAAGAAAAAGGGCTTACTTTATTAAAAGGCGAAGGCGGATATACCAGCGAAACCCAAAGGGTTATTATGAGTGCTGTCAATAAAGGCGACTGTATACGCATCCAGAAAAAAATAATACAGACAGATGACAAAGCCCTTATTATTGTAGAAGAAGCCAGTAAAGTATTAGGTAAAAATTTCGGCCATATGATTTAAATACAATTTTTTCACAGACTTTTACTTCCTGTTATATTGCTCCAAATAAATCAGCAAGACAGAAA
Organism: Lachnospiraceae bacterium; assembly: GCA_009911195.1. Lineage (GTDB taxonomy): Bacteria > Bacillota > Clostridia > Lachnospirales > Lachnospiraceae > Kineothrix. Next base: position 25,796 of record QXWV01000028.1, read on the forward strand.
TATCAGCGGGGGAAACACCGGAAATCCGGGAAGCCTGACCCACCGACACTGGCTTAAAATCAATTAATTTCTGCCTTGCCTCCAGCCGGAGGCTTCCAATGTCATTATAATCCAGATTCTCGGGGATTCTCTTCTTTTCCATTTTTTTAAACTGGATAACCTGCCTTAACTGCCTTGTTATATAACCCTCATATTTTATTTCGATTTCCACCTGTTCTATCACATCTTTCGGCAAAGGCTTCCTTCCCTCATCAATTTCTGAAAGTATCTCATAGGATAATTCAGGGCGGCACATAAGCTCCGCCATATTCGTACCGGTTTTTAATTCTGTACTTCCTTTAGAAATAAGAAACTCCTGTATTTTTTTTGCCCCTCCCACAGGAAGATTTTTCAAACGCTCCACTTCTTCTTCTATCATCTTCTTTTTTAACAAAGTGGCCTGGTAAACTTCTTCGGATACAAGCCCCGCACGATACCCTTTCTCCCTCAAACGCAAATCCGCATTGTCCTGACGAAGCAAAAGCCGGTATTCTGCCCTCGAAGTCATCATCCTGTAAGGCTCAAAATTATCCTTAGTAACCAAATCGTCAATCAACACGCCTATATAAGCTTCCGAACGGTCTAAAGTAATCTGCTCCTTTCCCTGAATGGAAAGGGAGGCATTTATGCCTGCTATCAATCCCTGAGCCGCTGCTTCCTCATATCCGCTGCTTCCGTTAAACTGCCCGCCACTGAAAAGCCCTTTTATCCTTTTAAATTCCAAAGTAGGATACAATTGCTTCGGATTAATACAATCATATTCGATGGCATAAGCATTCCTGACTATTTTACAATGTTCCAATCCAGGTACTGTCCTGTACATGGCAAGCTGCACATCTTCCGGAAGGGATGAAGACATACCTCCTACATACATTTCATTGGTATGTAAACCCTCCGGCTCAATAAATACCTGATGCCTTTCCTTATCCGCAAATTTAACCACTTTATCTTCTATAGACGGGCAATACCTGGGTCCTGTTCCTTCAATCACCCCTGCATATATAGGCGAACGGTCTAAATTTTCCCTTATAATATTATGGGTTTTTTCATTGGTATAAGTTAACCAGCAGGAAGCCTGGTCTATTTGTACATCCTCCGGATTGGTGGAGAAAGAAAAAGGAACTATTCTTTCATCCCCGAACTGTTCTTCCATTTTAGAGAAATCAATGCTTCTCTTATCCATTCTGGCAGGAGTTCCTGTTTTAAACCTTCTCATCTCAATTCCAAGGCCCTTTAAGGAATCCGTCAAATGGTTTGCCGCCTGCAATCCATTTGGCCCCGTATAAGTAATGGCTTCCCCACAAAGGCATCTGGCCTTTAAATACGTTCCAGTACAAAGAATCACCGCTTTACATTCATAAACAGTACCGGTAAATGTTTTTACACCTACTATCCGATTCCCTTCCACCAAACATTCACAGACCTCCGCCTGTTTTATAGTAAGCCCATCCTGGTTTTCAAGGACTTTTCTCATAGCCCTTGAATATTCCGCTTTATCGGCCTGTGCACGAAGAGAATGCACAGCAGGCCCTTTGGACTGGTTTAACATTTTAGACTGAATAAAAGTCCTGTCTATCACTTTCCCCATCTCCCCACCAAGGGCATCCACCTCCCTTACAAGATGGCCTTTGGAAGAACCTCCTATATTTGGGTTACAGGGCATCAATGCAATACTATCCACACTGACAGTAAAAATAACAGTTTCCATTCCCAGCCTGGCACAGGCCAACGCCGCCTCACAACCGGCATGCCCTGCCCCTATTACACAGACATCCACCTTTTCCTTTATCCCTAATTCCGGCATCTATTTATTTTCCTTCCTATATTTAAAACTATATAATAATCAAAGACCCCGCTGCAAGCAGCCACTTTACTTGTTGTTCGCGGGAATAAAATCTAAAAATAATTTAAAAACATATATCATTTTCCCATACAAAACTTGGAGAAAATTTCATTTATCAAATCTTCCTCCACTTCTTCCCCTATAATTTTTCCCAAAGATGCATAGCTGCTCATTAAATCAATAGAATAAAAATCCTCAGGCATATGATTTTCAAGGCTTTTCTTCACTTGAAGCATACTTTCATAGGCATCCATAAGAGCTTCCTTATGCCTCATATTTGTAATAACCACTTCATTATCAAAGGATATTTTCCTCTGGAAAAACATATCTTTTATTGTATCTTCAAAGATATTTATCCCTATATTTTCCTTCATGGAAGCTTTTATAATATTCACATCGGGAAGGGAATCCTTTTCCCAACGGCTGCTCATTTTATTACATACCATATCCTCCGTTACAAAAGCATCCAAATCCGTTTTATTCAAAAGTATAATCGTCTTTTTTCCAGCTATCATATCAATTATTTCATCATCATTTTCATCCAAAGGTACAGAAGCGTCTATGACATAAACAATCAAATCCGCCTCATATGCATATTTTTTTGCCCTTTCCACCCCTATTTTTTCCACCATATCTTCTGTAAACCGAATGCCCGCAGTATCTATTACATTAAGGCATATTCCATTTAAATTAATGCTTTCTTCCAAAGCATCCCTGGTAGTTCCTGCGATATCGGTAACAATCGCCTTCTCTTCCCCTACCAGTAAATTTAAAAAAGAAGATTTTCCAGCATTGGGTTTTCCAACAATCACTGTATGAATGCCTTCCTTTAATATCTTACCATTCTCCGCAGAATCCATCATTTTCTTCAAATGAAATAAAATATCATCTGTCTTTTTTGAAAGCCCTTCTCCATATCCATCCAGGCTAATGTGTTCCGGGTCATCCAAAGCCGATTCAATAAAAGCAATTTCGTAAATAATTTCATCTCTCAGTTTCCTAATTTCATCAAAAACAGAGCCTCTTAACTGTCTGACAGAATTTTTCAAGGCAAATTTATTTTTTGAATGGATAATATCCATAACAGCCTCCGCCTTGGATAAATCTATCCTTCCATTCAAAAAAGCCCTTTTCGTAAATTCTCCCGGCTCCGCCAGCCTGGCACCATTCCGGATAACAGTCTCCAATACCTTATTGACCATGAAAATACCGCCATGGCAATTAATCTCTACCGTATCCTCCGCAGTATAGCTATTGGGAGCTTTCATAAGGCTTACCATCACTTCATCCACAATATCAGGCTCATCCAATGCTATTCCTTCTCCGGTGCATTTCCCTTCTTTATTTTCCACAATATATCCATAATGTATTGTGTGGGACTTAAAATCACGGAAATTATATTTTCCCGATTTTGAACGGTAAATCTTATCCACAATATTTATAGACTCATCGCCGCTTATCCTTACAATACCAATACCGGAATCCGTCATCCCAGTAGCCACAGCTACAATCGTATCGCTTTTCATATTAAAATCACACTTTCCTATAAAAAGAGCTGCTGCAAAGTCAACAATCATTCTGCAACAGCCACTTTAAAAATTTACTTTATCTATTTCTTCAAAGTAACAACTACTCTCCGGAAAGGCTCTTCCCCTTCACTGTGGGTAGTAACGTATTTATCCCCCTGCAACGCTGAATGGATAATCCTTCTTTCATAAGGGTTCATAGGCTCAAGGGAAACCGGCCGTTTTGTCCTTTTTACTTTATAAGCGATATTTTTTGCAAGGTTTTCAAGAGTCTCTTTTCTTCTCTGACGGTAGTTTTCCGTATCTACCTTTACCCTGATATAATTTTCAGATTCTTTATTTACTACTAAGGATACTAAGTACTGCAAAGAATCCAATGTCTGTCCTCTTTTACCAATTAAGACACCCATTTCATCCCCGCTTAAATCAATATTCATGTAATTGTCAAGCTCATCATATTTGATATCAACTACAACAACAAGATTCATAGCCTCAAATACTTTATCCAAAAATTCCTTAGCATTATCTGTGACGGAAGACTTTACCCTTGCCTTAATAATAGCCGGTTTAGAACCGATTCCGAGAAAGCCTGAAGAACCTTCTTCTACAACGGTATATTCTAATTTATCACTTGTTACGAGAAGCTTCTGACATGCTTCCGTAATCGCATCGTTAACTGTTTTTGCTGATATTTCCATATATTCCATTACAGTGCCCTCCCTTTATTTTCTATTATTTTTTTCGTTATACTGTTTCACCATATTAGCTTTAGATGAAAGGCTTCCCGGTTTTGAATTTTTATTATAATATTCTGTAGCATTTTTTACTGCCGCATCTTTTTGAGCCTGAGACATCTGTGATGTAGAAGAATTAGCTTTAGAAGCAATATTTCTCGTACTCATATTGGCATAGCTGTTAATTTTATTCGGGTCAATACCGGCTTTTGCAAGCTTTTTGTTTCTTTTATCCACATTTTTCTTAATAACTTCGTCCAAATCCATTTTATCAATATGCTTATTGATAACAACCTGCTGAATACTTCTCACTACAGCACCTGCTACCCAGTAAAGTCCCATACCTGCCGGAAGTGTATAACAGAAAACAGCCGACATAATAGGCATCATATAATTCATTGTCTTCATAGAAGAAGCCATTGCATTTTCCTGTGAATTATTATTTTCCGGCTGAGGCATCAGCTTCGTGTTAATCCATTGGGTCACTGCTGCCAGAAAAGGAACAGCGATAGCCGCCGCAACCATCAGGTAAGCCCCAGATGCAAGGGATTCCTTTACTATAAAAGAAGGGGAATTCCCTATATTCAATCCTAAAAAGTTATTATACTTTTCCAATGTCTCCACTGTATTAGCTACATCGGTGGACAGAGAAGGGAATTTTTCTGATATGCTGTGCCATTCCAATGTGGATGCCCGGTTCAGCACATCAATATAAGTATTCTGGATATACTCCATATTGCCGCCTGTAAAGGCTTCATTGGCAAACTGCTTTGCAAACATCCCCGCATCCTTAAAAGTCTGGATAAAATCAGCGCTCCCTGTCTGGGAAATCAGCTTGTCCACCAATGGGAAAAACGCTTCTTTAATTTTCCCTACATAAGCGGGCATAGAATAAATAACCCGGTAAAGGGCAAATAAAATCGGCATTTGAATTAAAAGCTGTACACAGCTTCCTGTAGGGGAAACTCCATATTTAGCATATACTGCCTGAGTTTCTTCGTTCATCCTCATCATGGATTCATTATCTTTTTTATTCTTATATCTTGCCTGAATCGCCTGAAGCTCAGGATTCATCTTCGCTGAAAGCTTTGAGAATTTCTGTTGCTTAATGGTAAGCGGCATCATAAGAAGATAAATTACAATTGTAAATAAAATAATGGATAAACCTATATTAGGAATACCAATCTTGTCCAAACAGAAAAAGATTCCTTCCATAATATAGCCGAGAAGCTTTGCAACCGGCCCTATTAAAAAAGTCTGATTCTGCGTTAAAATTATACCCGGCAATTTCTTTCCTCCTAGTTTTGATTCTATGGAACAGGGTCATATCCTCCCTTTGAAAAAGGATTACACCTTAATATTCTCCATACCGTCAAAAGCCCACCCTTAAAAGCCCCATATTTAGTCACCGCTTCCAGGCCATATGTTGAACAGGTAGGTATATATGGGCATTTTGTCGATTTCATAGGAGATATATACTTTCTATAGAATTTAATCATGTAAATAAATAATTTTTTCATAGCTATTTTCAAATCAAACTTCATAAAAAAATATCTTAATAATATGATGAAGTTTTCCAAGATGTAATAATGCGCTTTCTATTTCGGCATACCCCGCCGAATTCGCATTGTTCCTTGCAACGACTACTATATCTAAACCACTATTAAATATATTTTCATGTAGCCTGTAGCTCTCTCTCACCAGCCTTTTCACCCTATGGCGTACAACGCTGTTTCCTACCTTTTTACTCACTGATATTCCAATCCTGTTTATCCCCATGCTATTTTTCAATACATACATTACAAGATATTTATTGGCGTAAGACTTTCCCTTTTTATAAACATTCCTGAAATCATCATTCTTTTTTAAGGAATCTGAGAATTTCATTATTATAATGCCCCTTTTTTCTTTTAAGGCTTCGATATCAAAATTCTTGCCTTCTACGGGCAAGGATTTTGATACGCTAATCCTATAAGGTAAAAAAGGCCACAATACTGCGGCCTATGCTGATAATCTCTTTCTTCCTTTTGCTCTTCTGGCAGCTAAAACTCTTCTTCCGCCTTTAGTACTCATTCTAGCCCTAAAGCCATGAACTTTTTTTCTCTTCCTTTTATTTGGCTGAAATGTCATTTTCATAATCGATGCACCTCCTTTTCCAGCCTTTCATCTATATAATATGTGAAAAGCAATTATATTTAAGCAAATGTATTGAAAAATATCGTTACAATTATAATGGATAAAAAGCGTTCCGTCAAGTAAATAAAGCCAATTTCCATGAAATAAAAATACCTAAAAAAAGCCGGAAAAATCGTGATTTTTACTAACCCAATATATAGATATAAGCATAAGCATAAAACCACAAAATATAGATATAAAAAAGTTATCCACAATATACTTTTCCGTTCTTTTATTCTATAAAAATTATACACAATATGTGTATAATTTGTGGATAAATCAATTATATCATGTGAAAATAAAATATTTTCGTTTCCAAAACTTCCTTTTTATCAAATTTATCCCTGTTCATATCTTTTTATGATTATACACATATTTTCCTTTAACTTAACATCGATTATTAGCCTGTTCACACCATTATCCACAAAATGTGCATAATTATGTTTATAAAATTAATTATTTGAAATTTCATTCCATTTATATTAAGATAAATATATTCGGTATGGAAAGGGAACGGTTTACTATATGGATTTTATTGAAAAAAATTGGGAATTGATTAAACAGACCATTAAAAAAGAATATGACTTATCTAACATATCTTATAACACATGGATTGCAAAGCTGAAATTCCATAGCTGTGAAAATGAATTATCACTATCACCATACCTTCCGAACAAGCGCATGCCTTAAGTTATATTGCCAATAAATATAACAGCTATTTCAAAGTTACCATTTCCGAAATGATGGAACATGATTACGAAATTAATTTTATATTGGAAAAAGACATTGCTGATAATGAAGATTCCATGGCTTTAAAGCCCTACTATAATATTAATTATGAAAAAGCAAATCTAAACCCTAAATACAGGTTTGACACTTTTGTGGTAGGGAGCAACAATAAATTTGCACATTCTGCTTCCCTGGCCGTGGCGGAATCCCCCGGAAATACTTATAACCCCCTTTATTTATATGGAGGAGCAGGATTGGGGAAAACCCACCTTATGCACTCTATCGGACATTTTATTTTGAAACAGACCCCCAACAAAAAGGTCCTCTATGTTACCTCCGAGCAATTCACCAACGAAGTTATCAGCTCTATCCGCAGCGGTAACGCGGCGGATATGACAAAGTTAAGGGAAAAATACAGGACAGTGGATGTACTGTTAATCGATGATATCCAGTTTATTATAGGAAAAGAAAGCACACAGGAAGAATTTTTCCATACCTTCAATGTGCTGCATGCTTCAGAAAAACAGATTATTATATCTTCGGATAAACCTCCAAAAGAAATGGAAACATTGGAAGAACGTTTCCGCTCCAGATTTGAATGGGGGCTTATTGCCGATATACAGCCGCCGGATTATGAGACGAGGATGGCTATCCTTCAAAAAAATGCGGAAAACTTCAGCAAAAAAATCGATGACCAGGTTTTCAGTTATGTGGCTTCTAATATTAAATCAAATATCAGGGAACTGGAAGGTGCATTCAATAAAATCATCGCCTATTCTAAATTAAATAATATAGAAATAGACCTTGAAATGGCACAGGAAGCTCTAAAAGATATTATTTACCCGGACAAGCCAAAGGAAATAAGCCCTTCTATCATTATTAATGTAGTGGCAGAGCATTTTGGGGTCAGGCCAGAAGATATCACTTCCAAAAAGCGCAACTCTGAATTTGTAGAGCCGAGGCAGGTTGTCATGTACCTTTGCCGTTCCATGACAGATACTTCCTATCAAAGCATAGGGAGAATCCTTGGAAAGAAAGACCATACCACAATTATCCACGGAGTTAACAAAATAACCGAAGAACTTAAAACCAATGATGACCTGAAAAACAAAATTGAAATCATAAAAAAGAAAATAAGCCCATCGTAAATGAAAGAATTAATGCCTGATAATTTGTGATATGTGAATAACTTATAGAAAAAACAGAAGTTATATTTAGTTTTTCACATAGATAATGATTCCTTTTTTCCTTGAAAAATAGTATAATATTAATGTTATACACATATCAACAGCCTTTAATATATATATTAATAAATTCTTTCTTAATTTATTTTTAGCCTTTCGGGAAGGGAGCACAAAAACTATGAAATTGATTGTATCGAAATCTAACTTGTTAAACGGGGTACAAATTGTATCGAAAGCCGTTCCAAATAAAACAACAATGTCTATCTTGGAATGCATCTTGGTGGATGCACGGGGTACAGACATTAAATTAATAGCCAATGATATGGAATTGGGGATAGAGACAATGATTGAAGGAAAGATTGAGGATAAAGGCATTATAGCCCTGGATGCTAAAATTTTTCTTGAAATTGTGAGAAAGCTTCCGGATAATGATATTACTATTGTTACCGATGACAATTATAAAACTACAATTACCTGTGAAAAATCGAAGTTTAATATAATTGGCAAATCAGGGGAAGATTTTTCTTATTTACCGGTCATTGAAAAAATAGATTCCATTATTGTTTCCCAGTTTACTTTGAAGGAAGTGGTAAGGCAGACTATCTTTTCCATATCTGACAATGATAATAATAAATTGATGACAGGGGAACTATTTGAAATTAACGAAGATATTTTAAAAGTGGTATCTTTGGACGGACATAGGATATCTATCCGCAAGATAAGGCTGAAAAATTTTTATATGCCAAAGAAAGTAGTAGTGCCTGGAAAAACATTGAATGAAATAAGCAAGATTTTATCCGGCGATATGGATAAGGATGTACATATTTTCTTTACCGATAAGCATATTGTTTTTGAGTTCGATAATACAACAGTAGTTTCCAGGCTTATAGAAGGCGATTATTTTAAAATCGACCAGATGTTATCCAGCGATTATGAAACAAAGGTAAGAATAAATAAAAAAGAATTCCTAAACTGTATTGACAGGGCAACTTTGCTTGTAAAAGAAGGGGATAAAAAGCCTATTATTATTAATATTACCGATGGTATGATGGAACTTAAAATCAACTCCGCCGTGGGCAGCATGAATGAGGAAATTGATATAGATAAAAAAGGGAAAGATATTATGATTGGTTTCAATCCCAAATTCCTTATTGATGCCCTGAGGGTAATTGATGACGAAGAAGTGGATATATATCTGGTAAATCCTAAAGCACCTTGTTTTATCAGGGATTCCGATGAAAAATATATTTATTTGATTCTGCCAGTGAACTTTACTACTGTAAACTAAATGTGTGATTAGTACAATAATGAATATTGGATGAAAGAATAATAAGGGAAAATATGGAAATAATAAAAATTAAAGATGAATTTATAAAACTTGGCCAGGTTCTGAAATTAGCAGGATGGGTCGGAAGCGGCGTGGATGCTAAAATGGTAATTTTAGATGGGCTTGTGAAAGTAAATGGGGAATGTGTACTGCAGAGGGGTAAAAAAATATATCATGGGGATATTGTGGAATTCGATGGAAAGTCATTGAAAGTGGAAAATTAATTCCAATTGGGCAAAAGGTGTAATATATGATTATAAAATCGTTGGAACTGATGAATTTCAGGAATTATGAATTCCTGGATTTAAAGTTCAGTGAAGGAACCAATATTCTGTATGGTGATAATGCGCAGGGAAAGACCAATGTATTGGAAGCGATTTATCTGTCTGCTACTACTAAATCACATAAAGGAAGCAAAGATAAGGATATTGTAAGTTTCGGAAAAGAGGAAGCCCATATAAGGGCTTATCTTGAAAAAGAAGGAAATCAATATAAAATAGACATGCATCTTCGTAAAAATAAGTCTAAAGGAGTTGCTGTTGACGGACAGAAATTAAAGAAAGCGGCAGAACTTTTAGGCTTATTGAATGTTGTCTTTTTTTCTCCTGAAGATTTGAGTATAATAAAAAATGGTCCTGCTGAGAGAAGAAGATTTGTGGATATGGAACTTTGCCAGTTGGATAATTTTTATCTGTATAATCTGAATCATTATAATAAAATCGTCAATCAGAGAAATAAACTTTTAAAAGATATATATTTCAATCCCCAACTGAAAGATACCCTTAATATATGGGATTCCCAATTAGTTTCTTTTGGCAGCAAAATTATAGAAAGACGGCGTGTTTTTATAAAACAGCTCAATGAAATTATTTATGGGATACATAAAAAATTATCGGGGGATAAAGAAGAACTTGTGATTCACTATGAGCCGGATGTGGAGATTGAAAATTTTGAGGATGCCTTGAAAAATAGCCAGGAGAAGGATATGAGGCTGAAACAGACCCATGTAGGCCCCCATAGGGATGACTTTTCTTTTCTATCTGAAAATATAGATATCCGTAAATTTGGTTCCCAGGGGCAGCAAAGAACCGCTGCTTTATCTTTAAAGCTTTCGGAAATAGAACTGGTGAAAAAAATAACAAAGGATACCCCGGTATTATTGCTGGATGATGTTTTGTCGGAATTAGACAGCAGCAGGCAGAATTATCTTTTAAATAGTATAGGGGATATACAGACAATTATAACTTGTACCGGTTTGGATGAATTCGTCAATAACCGGTTTGAAATAAATAAAATATTTAAAGTGGTAGAAGGAACGATACAGGAGTAAAATGGCATTTATGGCCAAATACCCTTAGTATATAATAAGACCGTAGTTACGGCAGAATGTGAGGTAAGAATGGAAAATATTAATGAATACGGGGCGGACCAGATACAGATATTGGAAGGACTTGAAGCGGTAAGAAAAAGGCCCGGTATGTATATAGGAAGCACTTCTTCCAGGGGACTTCATCATTTGGTATATGAAATTGTGGATAATTCTGTAGATGAAGCTTTGGCTGGTTATTGCGATAAAATAGAAGTTGCTATCAATAAGGATAATTCTATAACGGTTACCGATAATGGACGTGGTATTCCTGTGGGAATTAACCATAAATCGGGAATCCCGGCTGTAGAAGTGGTATTTACGATTCTTCATGCAGGCGGTAAATTTGGCGGAGGAGGGTATAAGGTATCCGGTGGGCTTCATGGGGTAGGTGCTTCCGTAGTAAATGCCCTTTCTGACTGGCTGGAGGTAGAAATTTGCCAGGAAGGAAAAATTTACAGGCAGAGATATGAAAAAGGGCAGGTTAGCTATGCATTAAAAGAAGTAGGCGAATGCCCTGCGGATAAAACAGGTACGAAAGTAAGTTTTAAACCGGATGGAACAATTTTCCAGGAAACAACAGTTTATGATTTTGATATTTTAAAACAACGTCTCAGGGAGATGGCATTCCTTACCAAAAACCTGAAAATAGTATTAAGGGATGAGAGAGTGGAAGAAGGGAATAAGCCGATAGAAAGGCAGTTCCACTATGAAGGCGGTATTAAGGAATTTGTGTCCTATTTAAATAAAAGCAAGACCCCTCTTTATGAAAACATAATGTATTTTGAAGGGTCTAAAAATAATGTCTATGTGGAAGTTGCCATGCAGCATAACGATTCTTATACGGAGAGTTCTTATAGCTTTGTAAATAATATTAATACCCCGGAAGGGGGAACTCATCTGATTGGTTTCCGTAATGCACTCACAAAGACATTTAACGATTATGCGAGAAATAATAAACTTTTAAAGGAAAATGAAGCAAATCTTTCCGGTGAAGATATAAGGGAAGGGCTTACAGTCATTATTAGCGTAAAGATAGAAGACCCCCAATTTGAAGGACAGACGAAACAAAAGCTTGGAAATTCGGAAGCGAGAGGTGCGGTGGACAGTATAGTCAGCGAACAGCTTACCTATTTCCTGGAGCAGAATCCGGTAGTGGCAAAAATTATTTGTGAAAAATCAATTTTGGCCCAACGGGCCAGGGATGCGGCCAGAAAAGCCAGGGAACTGACCAGGAGAAAGACGGCATTGGAAGGAATGAGCCTTCCGGGAAAGCTTGCGGATTGTTCGGATAAAGACCCGGCAAACTGTGAGATATATATTGTGGAAGGGGATTCCGCCGGAGGAAGTGCAAAAACGGCCAGAAGCCGTGCAACCCAGGCTATCCTTCCTCTTAGGGGAAAGATATTGAATGTGGAAAAAGCAAGGCTGGATAAAATATATTCAAATGCGGAAATAAAAGCGATGATTACAGCTTTTGGTACAGGAATCCATGAAGACTTTGATATCAGTAAATTAAGATATCATAAAATCATTATTATGACGGATGCCGATGTGGATGGTTCCCATATTGCCACATTGCTCCTCACTTTCCTTTACCGCTTTATGCCTGACTTAATTAAAGAAGGATATGTTTATCTGGCTCAGCCGCCCCTTTATAAGCTTGAGAAAAATAAGAAAGTGTGGTATGCCTACAGCGATGAAGAGCTTGACAATATTTTAAAGGAAGTGGGCAGGGACCAGAATAATAAAATACAAAGATATAAGGGATTGGGGGAAATGGACCCGGAACAGCTTTGGGAGACAACTATGGACCCTGAAAAAAGGATTTTGCTGAGGGTTACTATGGATGAAGAAGCGGAATCGGAAATTGATTTGACGTTTACTACGTTGATGGGGGATAAGGTGGAACCGAGGCGGGAATTTATCGAAGAAAATGCCCGGTTTGTGAAGAATTTGGATATTTAAGTAGTTGATAAATGATAAATTAAGGATGCATAAAAACTGCACAGAAGTGGAGTAATGAATGGAAGATAATATTTTTGATAAAATCCATGATGTGGATTTAAAGAAGACAATGGAAAATTCCTATATAGACTATGCTATGAGCGTTATTGCTTCCAGGGCATTGCCGGATGTGAGGGATGGTTTAAAGCCAGTACAGAGAAGAGTACTGTATTCAATGATAGAATTGAACAATGGCCCTGATAAGCCGCACAGGAAATGCGCCCGTATCGTAGGTGATACGATGGGTAAATATCATCCTCATGGGGATAGCTCTATTTATGGCGCACTTGTTAATATGGCACAGCCCTGGTCCACCCATTATCCTTTGGTGGATGGCCATGGGAACTTTGGTTCTGTGGATGGAGACGGGGCGGCTGCTATGCGTTATACGGAAGCAAGATTGTCGAAAATTTCCATGGAAATGCTTGCCGATATCAATAAAGATACGGTGGATTTTGTACCTAACTTCGATGAAACAGAAAAAGAGCCTTCCGTTCTTCCCAGCCGTTTTCCGAACCTTCTTGTAAACGGTACTACGGGAATTGCCGTTGGAATGGCTACGAATATACCTCCCCATAATTTAAGGGAAGTTATAAGTGCTGTTGTTAAAATTATAGATAACCGGATAGAAGAGGACAGGGATACGGAAATGGAAGAAATCCTTCCTATCGTAAAAGCGCCTGATTTCCCTACCGGAGGAATTATATTAGGAACGAGGGGCAGTGAAGAGGCATACCGTACCGGAAGGGGAAAGGTAAGGGTACGGGCCGTAACGGATATTGAAACTATGCCTAATGGAAAAAGCCGCATTATAGTAACAGAACTTCCCTATATGGTAAATAAGGCTAACCTTATACTTAAAATTGCTGAATTGGTTAAATTAAAGAAAATAGACGGCATTACTGACCTACGGGATGAATCCGACAGGGAAGGTATGCGGATTGTTATAGAACTCAGGCGGGATGCCAATGCCAATGTAATTATAAACCAGCTTTATAAACATACCCAGATGCAGGATACCTTTGGCATTATTATGCTTGCTCTGGTAAATAATGAACCGAAGGTTATGAATCTTCTCGATATGCTTACGAATTATCTTGCCCATCAGGAAGAGGTAGTAACGAGAAGGACAAAATATGATTTAAATAAAGCGGAAGAAAGAGACCATATTTTACAGGGGTTATTGATTGCCCTTGACCATATCGACGAAGTAATCCAGATTATTAGAAGCAGCGAAAACGTACAAAAGGCAAAGGAAAGGCTGATTGAACGTTTCGGCTTCAGCGATGCGCAGGCACAGGCTATTGTAGATATGAGGCTGCGTACCCTTACCGGATTGGAAAGGGATAAAATTGAGAATGAGCATAAAGAGCTGTTAGCTAAAATTGCGGAGTTGAAGGCAATTTTGGCCGACAGAAAATTGCTTCTTGGAGTAATAAGGGATGAAATATCCATTATTTCGGATAAATACGGCGATGACAGAAAAAGCACGATAGGTTTTGATGCCTATGACATATCAATGGAAGATTTAATACCGAAAGATAATACTATCATTGCCATGACCAGCCTCGGATATATAAAGAGAATGACCATTGACAATTTTAAGAGCCAGAATAGGGGCGGTAAAGGCATAAAGGGGATGCAGACCATAGAGGAAGATTATATTGAAGACTTGCTTATGACAACTACTCATCACTATATTATGTTCTTTACAAATTATGGAAGGGTATATAGGCTGAAAGCCTATGAAGTACCGGAAGCCAGCAGGACTGCCAGGGGAACAGCCATTATTAATTTGCTGCAGCTCAATCCCGGAGAAAAGATATCCGCCATTATCCCTATAAAGGATTATGAAAACGATAAGAATCTCTTTATGGCTACAAAAAAAGGTATTGTAAAGAAGACCCATATAATTGAATATAGCAATGTAAGGAAAAATGGGCTGGCTGCTATTAATCTCCGTGAAGATGATGAATTAATTGAAGTTAAAATAACAGATAAAGATACGGATGTTTTCCTCGTGACTAAGCAAGGTGTATGTATCCGTTTTAAAGAGACGGATGTCAGGTCTACGGGAAGGATGTCCATGGGCGTAATAGGAATGAACCTAAATGATGGGGATGAAGTAGTAGGTATGCAGTTAGACCATCAGGGGGATTCCCTCCTTATTGTATCGGAAAACGGTATGGGCAAGAGAACCTATCTGGAAGAGTTTTCGGTTCAAAAAAGGGGAGGAAAAGGCGTTAAATGCTATAAGATTACGGAGAAGACGGGATATGTAGTGGGAGTAAAGGGAGTTAATGATGACCATGAAATCATGATGATTACTAATTTAGGCACTGTTATCCAATTAAGGATGGAAGATATATCCACTCTTGGGAGAGTTACATCCGGTGTGAAAATGATAAATCTGGATGAAGGCTCCAAAGTAGCTAAAATCGCAAAAGTAAGGGAAAAGGTATCGGATGGAGACCACGAATTCGATAATTTTGAAGATGCACTGGAGGATATACCGGAAAGTGAAAAACATCCTGTAATTTCTGATAGCGAAGAAGAAGTGACATTGCCAAAGGAAGAGGATGAATGATATTTAAATAAAATTTAAAATATTTGTAATTCTATGAAAAGGACTGTTGCAATAAATCGGATTTGTGCGATGTAACCATATATCGCGTAAATATCGAATTTTGCAGCAGTCTCTTTAGTAATAACAATATTTTTAAGGAAGATGGGTTAAGATAGGGGAATATCCGCCACCTTTCTTCCAAAGGATAGTAAGAGGAGTCAGATTATAATTTTTTATTTCATAACCGCCAGGTACAGGCGCTATGGTAAAATGGGCCATTCCGCCTTTGATACAGGATATTTCCGGCTGGGCGCTGACAAAATTTCCGATGGAATAGTATATCAGCATTTTGTGTCCATCCGTACCTTCCAACATCTCATAAGGCTGTAATAGATGAGGATGTGTTCCTATTACTGCATTTACCTTATTTTCAAGGAAAAAGGAAGCCCATTTTTTCTGAAAATCATCTATTTCTTCCATATTTTCCGTTCCCCAATGTACAAATATAATAATAAAATCTGCTTCTTGCCGGGCTTTTTCAATATCCTTTTGTATTTGGCCTTCGTCTTCCAGAAGATGGACCATATACGGGTATCCATCCGGTAAAGGAATACCGTTTGTGCCATAGGTATAGTTGAACAGGGCAAATTTTATATTTTTCTTCATGATAATTTCATAAGGCTTATTTTCCTGTTCTTCCGTTGTTTGTATGCCAAGGCATAACATTTTGTTTTCAGTAAAGAAATTTTTTGTGGTTTGGATTCCTTCTATTCCCTGGTCAAGCGCATGGTTTGTAGAGCAAGTGGCCACATCGAACCCTGCATCCACGATGGCTTCCCCTACTTGAATGGGCGTTCCGAACCTTGGATAGTCGCTGTATTTGTAAGAATCCGTTACAAAAGGCGTTTCCTGATTGATAATGGCAATGTCATTTTTGTCAATGGCTTCTTTTATTCCTTCATATAGAAAATTGAAATTTCCGTCATGATTTAATCCATAAGTATAAATAGGCTGGTGAATCAGGTTATCCCCGAATATTGTAAATGAAACTTCTGCATCTTCCTTTGTAAATCCCCAGTCATCCCATTTCCAGTAACTAATTTCCCCCATAGGGTCAGTCAATAACAGGTATTCACCATATTTCTTTTTTCCGCCGGAAGAAATTTTTTCCACATCCTGGCCGATATAGGAGGACATCCATTTGGGCAGGATTTCATTTTCTGCATATTCATAAACAAAGATATGTTGAAACCATTTCTTTTCATCTTTTTTTATCCAAAATGGTTTATATTTTCCGAATATTCCCTTTTTCCAGCATAGAAGTATCAATTCATCCATACCATCATGGTCGATATCAGCAGAAAGTATCTGCTGTACTTTTACTTCTTTGGGGGATTTCCATATTTCCCGGTTTTCATTTATAACATGGACAGTTTTATTTTTCAGGGAAATACTAAAACTTCCCGATGTACCGGTTATATAATTATCTTCCCATTCAACCCATCCGGGGCAAAATGTACCATAACTCCAAAGAATATATAAAATTATGCCAATTAGAACAAGTAAAATTGATATATTTTTTAATTTCATGTATGTAAGTTTTTTTCTAATCGTTCAAATATCTATAATTCTGTGTCCATTGAGGATGTTCTATAGGTTTTTCATCGAAATTCCAGTTTCCGTCCTCGTCTGCCTGATAACCCATCATATAGCGCCATTTTGAATCCGTAAGTCGGTCTTCAAGAGGCCAGGGGAACTGATAAAAAGAATAAACGCTTCCTTTTGCTATTTTTACTTTTCCGTCCACTTTGACTGCTACATAGATGGTAGAAGGATTTCCTGTTGCAATTTCCAGTACTTGCCCATTTGGGTCTGTGGCAATATCCACTACAATAGAGGCCGGAAGTTCCTGGGTATCTATTCCATCGGTCTTTTTTGGTAAGGTATCTATCCAGAAATGTTCCAGGTTTCCTCCATAAGTTCTAATAAATTCGTATTCTTCATCGGTCAGAACTTCATCCTGCAACTCTTTTTTAGAAATAACAAAGAATTTTTCTGCCATTTCTTTTAACCTCATCAGGTTTTCTTCATCTATTTTATCCAGCATCCCATATTTGTTTAACCCTTCTGCGGTCAGGCTGGCAAGGTGGGCAAATCTTGAATATATGAGAGGTTCCGGCTCCACGTATCCTCTGTCATCCGGTTCTTGTTCCATATCCCATCCCATTTCCGCTAAAATCTGTTTTGTATAAAGAACTGTATCATGTTTTAGTTCCGCAAAACTGCCGGAAAAACATTCCAGATTCTTTTTTGTCCATTCTGCATTTTGCATGAAGAAAGGGTAGCCCTCCCCCTTTTCTTCCAGAAGGGGGCGGAGGGTATTCAGCCAGTTGGCATAAAGGCTGGACATCCATAATTTCTGGTTGGAATTTGATAATCCCTCTTTAATCTTTTCCATGTTTTCCGAATAGTTTTCATATTCAGTATCGCCCTGTTCGTCCAAAATTTTAAGCGCCATATCGGAACCGAGGGCTGCGGGAATATCCAATACATCAGGCAGCATACGATAATCCCCGGAATTGTTATTTTTTACATTGTCATAAATGAGCTGCTGCATAATTGCTGCATCTATGGTAAAACGTTGCCCCATAAAACGGAATCCCGGTATTACATTGCCTTCCCATTCCATAAGAGGAATAGAATTTATCTTAGGAGGTTCAAGGTTTGCTGTCATTTCATGGAATTTATTAAATTTTTCCTGGTTATTAGCCAAATCATTGACTGATACATTTTCGCCATAAGCGGCTTTTATCAGAGGCCAATATTCAAAAACGCCGGAATCGTCGCTTGCCCCTGCAAAAAAAGATGTGACGGCATAAATACCTTTCCATAATTCATAACTTTCAGCATCTTCCGCTAAAGCCATAGTAATTAAAAGGGCGCTTCTATCCAGTTCTTCTTTATCCTGTCGAAAATGGATTCTCCCATACCACATCATCGCCTTGAAATAGGATTCCAACTGTTCATCGCCCTCATAATACCCTCTGGGGATATACTGGCTGTAATCTTCTTCATCTTCCGTTATTGTGGAATTTGATATCCCGGCTGCCGAATTAATTTTTTCCAATTCCTGGCATATTTTCTGTTCTATGTAACCATAATCAGATATTTCAGCATTTAAAAGCTTTGCTCCTATGGCAAAGAATGAAACATTACGGGCAGCAGCATCTTCCCATTCGCTTCCTTTTAATATTTCATATTGTTTAGCGCTGTTTTCCGTCATTTTTATACTCAACGATAAAAGATTATCTGACAAATAATTTTTTTCAATATTTTTCATCAAATGGCTAAAATATAGATGGTAGGTATGCATCAGGGAATCCACTGTTATAAAATTGGGAATTAATTTGTAATTATTCCATTCATATACCTGAAAAAATTCACTGCCTGAAAGTTCATCTACAACAAATCCGTTTTTTATAAATTTTTCTTTCATCCCATCTTCCATGTAAAACTGCCATAGATTATCAATATTGCTTAAATCGGGCTCAATCGTATAGGGCTCAATACATGGTGTGGGAATTTCTTCCTCCTTTATATCGCTTAAATTCAATAAAAAAGGTCTGTTGTCTTCATCATTAATAGAAGCAGCTATTGGAATATCATTTTTATTTTCGGAAGATATCTCATTTTCGTCCGCAGAAAGTGTTTGGGAGTCTTCGTTTGTATAGGAGGGGTTGCTTAAATATGAAAGGCCGCATCCGTTAAGTATACATATTATAAGAAGTATTGAAATTATATGTTTTACCGTTTCCTTTTTCATAAATTATCCTCCATCCTTATATTTGGACTTTGATGCCTATATTGCCGAAAGAGAGCTGATTATTTATTATATCATATATTTCCTGAAAATTAGGAAAAATGAAAAATAACCTTTTATTTTTCTTTATAATAGGCTACAATAATCCAAGAATAAAAATGTGTAAAGAAAAAGGTCAATACCCGCAGAAATTATGAAGATACAAATTTGAGTGAAAGAAGCACAGAAAAGCTGCGCAGAAATGGGGATAAAATGGAAGTATTAGTTCAATTTGGATTATTGGTGATTGGTTTTTTATTATTGATAAAAGGCGCAGACTGGTTTGTAGGAGGTGCTTCAAAAATTGCGGACAGGTTTGGGATTCCCCAGTTGATTATAGGATTGACGATAGTCGCAATGGGAACAAGTGCCCCGGAAGCTGCTGTGAGTATATCGGCAGCAGTAAAGAATACAGCGGAAAATAACAGCGCAGCAATTGCCATCGGAAATATTCTCGGAAGCAATATTTTGAATGTATTGTTGATTCTTGGTATTACTGCAGTCATTGTTACGATTCCAGTGCAGCTATCAACGGTAAAATATGAAATTCCTTTTATGATAATCATTACTTGCCTCTTGGCCGGGATAGGGTATTTGAAAGGCCATCTTGGAAGGATAGATGGAATTCTTCTATGGTTTTTTATGATTCTTTATTTCGTTTATCTGATTGTGATGGCCAGGAAAGGGCAGATTAGCGTAGGGGTAGAAGAAGGGGAAATAAAAGTAAATGAAAATATGTTTATGCTTTTATTTCTTCTGTTAATAGGTATTGTATCTATTGTAGCCGGGAGCAATATTGCGGTGGATGCGGCTACAGCCCTGGCTAGGATATTTGGGATGAATGAACGTCTGATAGGGCTGACTATTGTGGCCTTTGGAACATCACTTCCGGAATTGATTACTTCTATCACTGCTGCGATGAAGAAAAAGGCGGATATTGCTGTAGGGAATATTGTGGGCAGCAATATTTTTAATATATTGTTTGTAATAGGCACTACATCTCTAATTACCGATGTACCATATAATTATTCATTTAATTTTGATAGTATTATTTGTATTGCTACTTCCATAGTCCTGTTTCTTTGTGTATTAAAGAAAAAGGAATTAAACCGCATCCATGGAGGTATTTTATTATGTATGCTGTTTGCTTATTATGGGAAACTTATTTTCTTTTAACTGATATATGGGCGGCTGGCGAAGTCTGGCAACTATTTTTTTGAAATTAATAAAAAACAATTTAAATATTTTTTATCTCGTTATATAATAAAAGAAAAGAAGACGGAAATGGACGGAAATTAAAAGAAAAATAATATGCGCAAGGGCAGCGCAGAAATGAGGGAAAGAATGAAAAAGAAATATGATGTAGTAGCTTTAGGAGAGTTATTGATTGATTTTACGGATAATGGGGTAAGCAAACAGGGGAATACATTGTTTGAAGCCAATCCGGGGGGAGCTCCTTGTAATGTGCTCGCCATGCTGCAGAAGCTGGGGAATAAAACTGCATTTATTGGAAAAGTAGGGGAAGATATTTTTGGTACAAAATTAAAAAGCGTATTAAAGGAAGTAGGGATTGATACATCTGGGCTTATAATGGACAAAGATGTCAGGACTACTCTCGCTTTTGTGCAGACATTAAAAGGAGGGGACAGGGATTTTTCTTTTTATCGTAATCCAGGGGCGGATATGATGCTCTGTGCGAATGAAGTAAATAATAAACTTATTAAGAACTGCGCTATATTCCATTTTGGAACTCTTTCCATGACCCACAAAGAAGTGAGGAAAGCTACGAAAAAGGCAATTAAAAAAGCAAAAGAAAGCGGGGCTTTGATTTCTTTTGACCCTAATTTGCGCCCGCCTCTTTGGAAATCTCTGGACGATGCCAAGGAACAAGTGGCTTATGGACTTGGACAGTGCGATATCCTGAAAATTTCGGATAACGAAATCCAGTGGTTTACAGGGGAAAAAGATTTTGATAAGGGGATTAAGAAATTGCAGGAAGAATATAAAATCCCTCTTATCGTATTGTCTTTGGGCAAAGATGGAAGCCGGGCTTATTTCAAAGGTTTAAAGGTGGAAAAACCGGCATTTATACAGAAAAATACCATTGAAACTACAGGAGCCGGAGATACGTTTGGCGGATGCTGCCTGCATTTTATACTAAAATACGGCCTTGAGAACATGGATAAAGAAAAGTTGGAGAAAATGCTTACATTTGCAAATGGTGCTGCTTCCTTAATTACTACGAAAAAGGGCGCATTGCGCGTAATGCCGTCAAAAGAGGAAGTGAAGGAATTTATAAAAAAATTCAAGAAATAAGGAATATAGTAAACCCATATATGATTGCAATAAATTATATATGGGTTTTTATTTCATAGAAAAATCCGCTAGTTAAATATAAAAGAGAGGGAAAGAAGGTATGAAAGAAAAATTAAGGGATTTAGAAGATGATAATAAGGTAATTTCCCAGATGAGAAGTATTCATATGGTTCCGATGGAGGAGGTCTGCGGTTTTGAAGTACGTCCTGGAATGTATGAAATTAACGGGGCTACGGCAATTCCCTGCGGCGTTAATTTTACAGTTCATTCCTTGCATGCCACATCCTGTGAACTGCTTCTTTTCCATAGGATGGAAGACGAACCTTATGCAGTGATTCCTTTTCCTGAGAATTACAGGATTGGGAATGTATACTCTATGATAGTATTCGGGCTTCATATTGAGGATTTTGAATATGCTTACCGTCTGGATGGCCCATATGATGTGAGAAAAGGGTTGTTGTTTAATAAAAATAAAGTGCTTCTTGATATATATGCCAAAGCGGTAAGCGGGCAAAGAATATGGGGTATTAAGAAAAAAGATGAAGTAAGCTATAAAGCCAGGGTAGTAAGGGATGATTTTGACTGGATGAACAGCAGGCAGCTTTTGATTCCTATGGAAGACCTCGTTATTTATGAAATGCATGTGCGCGGTTTTACAAAACATGAATCATCCGGGGTAGAATATCCTGGAACTTTTAAAGGGCTTTCTGAGAAAATTGATTATTTAAAGGATTTGGGAATCAATGCTGTAGAGTTAATGCCAATTTTTGAATTCGATGAAATGAAGGATTACAGGGAAGTTGACGGCAGGCAGCTTCTGGATTACTGGGGGTATAATACGGTCAGCTTTTTTGCCCCGAATACAAGCTATACGGCGGATGTGGAGTATAATCATGAAGGGACGGAATTAAAGAAATTAATTAATGAGTTGCATAAAAATGGCATTGAGTGCTTTTTAGATGTAGTTTTTAACCATACGGCGGAAGGGAATGAAATGGGCCCGTGTTTTTCTTTTAAGGGCTTTGACAATAATATTTATTATATGCTTACGCCCGATGGGTATTACTATAATTTCAGCGGGTGCGGGAATACGTTAAACTGTAATCATCCTATTGTACAACAAATGATTTTGGAATGTCTGAGGTATTGGACAACGGTTTACCATATTGATGGATTCCGGTTCGATTTGGCAACAATTCTTGGACGGAATGAAGACGGTTCGCCTATGAATAATCCCCCGTTATTAAAGAGCCTGGCTTTCGACCCGATTCTTGGAAATGTGAAGCTGATTGCGGAAGCCTGGGATGCGGGTGGCTTGTACCAGGTAGGAAGCTTCCCTTCATGGAACAGATGGTCGGAATGGAATGGGAGATACAGGGATGATATTAGGGATTTCCTGAAAGGGGATTATGGAAATTCGGGTTTGGCAGCAAAAAGGATTACAGGCTCTAAAGATTTATATGACCCACAATATAGAGGAAATAATGCGTCGGTAAATTTTATAACCTGCCATGACGGGTTTACTTTATGGGATTTGTATTCTTATAATTGGAAGCATAATGAGGCAAACGGCTGGAATAATACGGATGGAAGCAATGATAACCGTAGCTGGAATTGTGGGGTAGAAGGGGAGACAGATAATAAAGAAGTCCTTTCCCTTCGCTACCGTCTTATAAAAAATGCGGTGGCAGTATTAATGATGAGCCGGGGAACTCCTATGTTTCTTGCAGGCGATGAATTCTGCAATACCCAGTTCGGGAATAATAACGCTTATTGTCAGGATAATGAAATCTCTTGGCTGGACTGGAATCTTTTAGGGAAAAATAAAGATGTTTTTGAATTTTTCCGATATATGATACAGTTTAGGAAAGAACATGATATAATAAAGAAACATACCGGCAGTTGTTCTTTAGGATTTCCTGAAATACAGATTATGGAAGCTAATGATTCCTGCAAAGTGCTGCGCATTATTTACGCAGGAAGAAATAAGGATGATACAAAAGATGATATTATCTGTCTAGCAGTAAATGTATTCTGGGAGAACCAGGAATTTTGCCTTCCGGCTTTACATCATGACATGGGCTGGTATATGGCGGCGGATACAGGAATGGGCTATCTTCCGGGCGTATTTCCTTCGGAAGGGGAAAAAATGCCTCTACTGGAAAGGGGATGGGTAAAAATGCCGCCTCGTTCCGTATGTGTTATGATAGTAAAATAAAAATATTGTGGACATATGTAAAATGGGAAAATAATGAAACAGTAATTTATTAATATTTAATCAATGGAGGAAAAAGTTATGGCAGAAGAAGTAAGACAGGAAACGATGGAAGATTATAGTAAGGAGCTGGAGGCATCGTTTCAACCGATTAACGAAGGTGATATTGTTTCAGGAACGGTAATTTCCGTAAATGAAGAGGAAGTGGTTCTGGATTTCAATTCGTTTGCACAAGGTATTATTAAAGCGGAAGATATGAGCAATGACCCTAAGTACAATGTTCTGGAAGAAGTAAAAATAGGGGATACCATAAAAGCTACTGTTGTAAAGACGGACGATGGTACGGGAAGCATTCAATTATCCTGCAAAGAAGCAAAAGATGTCCTTTCATGGGATGTTTTAAAGCAGGATATGGATGAAGCAAAAGAAATTGAAGTAAAAGTAAGCGAAGTGGTAAATGGGGGCGTAATTGCTTATGCGGAAGGTATCCGTGGATTTATCCCGGCATCCCACCTTTCCCTCAATTATGTGGAGAATCTGGAAGAATGGGTGAATAAAAAGCTTACGGTTCAGGTTATTACTGTGGATGAAAGCAAGAAAAAGCTTGTAATGTCTGCAAAAGTGGTGGAAAAGAAGAAAGCGGAGGAAGAAATCAACCATAAGATTTCCATGATGGTTCCCGGAACAATTTTGGAAGGGGCTGTGGAATCTTTGATGCCTTATGGGGCGTTTATCGCTCTTCAGGATGGGCTTAGCGGATTGGTTCATATATCCCAGATTAGCCAGAAGAGGATTAAGAAGCCTTCCGAGGTTTTAAACGTAGGGGATAAGGTAAAGGTAAAAGTGTTGAATACCAATGATGGGAAGATAAGCCTTAGTATGAAAGCTGTGGAAGAAAATTCACAGGCCGATGAAATGGAGAAAGTAGAAACGGCAAAATATAGTTCCAAGGAAAATATCGGAACTTCTTTGGGTGATTTATTGAAGAACCTGAAACTATAAAATGATTAGCTTTTAAATAGCAATAAATTATATCATATGTAAAGGAGGGGTAAGTATGTATAATATCGTAACAATCGAAAGAAAGTTTGCCAGTGGCGGAAATGAGATTGGGAAGAGATTGGCAGAAGCTTTGGGGTATAAGCTTTATGACAGAAATATTCTTTTGGAAGCGGCGAAGAATTTAAAGATTCCCTTTGTACAGATTGAAGAGCTGGAAGAGGCCAGTGCAGGAAGCCTGTTATTTAATCTTTCCAAGACTCCTATTGGGGGAATATCGAAAAATAAAGATTTGCCTTTGGCGGATAAGTTGTTTCTTGAGGAAAAACGTATTATAGAGGAAGCGGCCAAAGAAGGTAAATGTGTAATAGTGGGAAGAGCTGCAGGGTACATTTTACGGGAAAGGGAAGACTGCCTGAAAGTATTTATCCACGCCGAAGATGAAAAAAGAATAAAGAGGGCGATTGAAAAGGAAGGGTATAGCGAGCAGGAAGCAGAAAATGCGGTAAGGAAAAATGATAAGAGGCGAAGCGGGTTTTACCGTTCCGTTACCAGTCATGAATGGGGAGACCCAAAACGCCATGAATTATATATGGACAGCGGAAAACTTTCGATTGATTTATGTTTGAAGCTGTTGATAGAAGCTGTGAAGTAAATTTGTTTTCGGCACTTGCATTTAGCCGTCACTATTGGATAGTGACGGCTTATTTATATAATAGGAAATTACGCCACAGTATTGTAAGTCGCCAGGAAAGAATGCGAAGCATTCTTTGGAGTTGGCCGCCAGGCCAACTCTTATTTATATAATAGGAAATTACGCCACAGTATTGTAAGTCGCCAGGAAAGAATGCGAAGCATTCTTTGGAGTTGGCCGCCAGGCCAACTCTTATTTATATAATAGGAAATTACGCCACAGTATTGTAAGTCGCCAGGAAAGAATGCGAAGCATTCTTTGGAGTTGGCCGCCAGGCCAACTCTTATTTATATAATAGGAAATTACGCCACAGTATTGTAAGTCGCCAGGAAAGAATGCGAAGCATTCTTTGGAGTTGGCCGCCGGGCCAACTCTTTTTATTCTAGTTTTCCGTCCACTGCTTTAACATAGCCCTGGCGGAACGGTTCATTTCTTTCCTGAAGTCCACATAGAATTTCCTGTTGGCAAAGGCGGTAATAAAAGTTTTAAATTCCTCCCCCGATTTTTCGGACTGTTTTTCAAACATGGCTTGGGTTTCTTCTAAAGATTTCTGCTGGTAAATATTTGTATGAACGATATCTTCCAGTTCAAAGCGTTTTGGCTTTTGCCTGTCTTTTTGCTGTTGTGTAGGCTTTCCGAATACTACCATGGAATAGGGAAGGGCATAGGTGGGAAGATGAAAGAGTTCCCGGTTGATTTCAAAATTTTCCATGATATCCCCGATATAGCAGGAGCCGATTCCCATAGACTGGGCGGCAACAACGGCATTTTGTGCAGCGATTACACAATCCTGGGAAGCCAGGAATAAATCTGCTTCCCCTATTACAGGGGTTTCTTCACAATAAGCATTGAAAATATCATACCATTTCTGAAAATCGGCCAGAAAGATGAGCACTAAGGGTGCTTTGGCGATAAAAGGCTGATTGTCGCATCTTTTTGCCAGTTCTTCTTTTAAATACTGTTCCTGTATATCCAGAATGGAGTAAAGTGCCATATTTCCCGCCGTGGGTGCCTGGAGGGCGGATTCCAGTATGATTTTCTTTTCTTCTGCCGTAATCGGTTCGTCAGTAAAAACCCGGGTGGACTTTCTGTTGAAAATATCCTGAATAGTCTGGTTCATAATAAGTTCTCCTTCCATTATCCATGAGCTGTTTATCTGCTTCATGATACATATGCATTTATTATATCAATTAATTGACATTTACAGAAAAAATGTTTAATATTATATATAAATTCAGTGAAAATGTACAAAGAAATAGGTTCTAGAAGTACAAAAAGTACAAAAAAGCAAAGAGAAGAAACGGAGGGAGAGTATGATAGGATTTTTGATTGGATTTGCAATTGTAGTACTTGTTGTTGTTATTCTGGTTACGGGATATAAGAAGGCGCCGCCAGATACGGCATTTATTATTTCGGGTTTGCGCAAAAAAATAATTATCGGTAAGGCCAGTGTGAAGATACCTTTTTTTGAACGGATGGACAGACTGAGCCTGAAATTGATTGCCATTGATGTAAAGACATCCAATGCAGTACCTACGGCGGATTATATTAATATTCAGGTGGATGCTGCGGTTAATGTAAAAATAAGCAGTGAGCCGCAGAAATTGGCTTTGGCGGCGGAGAATTTCCTGAATCAGAATACCCAGTACATAGCCGGTATTGCCAGGGAAGTGCTGGAAGGAAATATGAGGGAAATCGTAGGTCGTATGCGATTGGAAGAGATGGTCAGCGACAGGCAGAAATTTGCCAATCTTGTAAAGGAGAATGCGGAACCGGACCTGGCGGCTATGGGGTTGGATATTGTCAGCTTTAACGTACAGAATTTTGCGGATGGCAACGGCGTTATTGATGATTTAGGTATTGATAATATTTCCCAGATTAAGAAAAAAGCGGCGATTGCAAAGGCGGAAGCGGAAAAGGAAATCGCTGTGGCGAAAGCGGAAGCGGACCGTCAGGCAAACGATGCCCGTATTAACGCAGAGAGGGAAATAGCTAAGAAAAATAATGAACTTTCCCTTCAGAAGTCGGAATTAAAGAAACTGGAGGATACAAAGAAAGCGGAAGCGGATGCGGCATACAAGATTCAGGAGCAGGAACAGAGGAAAACGATTGAAGTGGCCACTGCGGAAGCCAGCATTGCAAAGCAGGAAAAAGAAGTAACATTAAAGCAGAAAGAGGCAGAAGTAAGGGAAAAAGCGTTGGATGCGGAAGTGCGCAAGAAGGCGGAAGCGGAAAAATTTGCCCGTCAGCAGCAATCCGATGCGGAATTATATGAAAGGCAGAGAAAGGCAGAAGCGGAGAAATTCGAGCAGGAAAGGGAAGCGGATGCCATGAAGGCGAAGGCGGAAGCGCAAAAGTTTTCTAAGGAGCAGGAAGCGGCCGGTATCCGTATGGTAGGTGAAGCGGAAGCGGAAGCTATCCGTGCGAAAGGTATTGCGGAAGCGGAAGCCATGGAAAAGAAAGCGGAAGCATACCAGAAGTATAACAATGCGGCTATGGCAGAAATGCTCATTAAAGTTTTGCCTGAAATTGCCGGAAAGATTGCAGAACCTTTGACCCAGATTGATAAGATTACTATAATCGGTGGAGGCGGCCAGTCGGATGGGGTAAGTTCTGTAGCCGATAATGTTCCGGCGGTTATGGCCAAACTTTTTGAAACGATGAAAGATACTGTGGGCATTGATTTGGCGGATATTGTAAAAGCGGGTACCTATGATGCCAAGGTAAACAGGAATATCAGCATTACAACGGGCGATAGGGAAGAAAATAAAGATATGGAAAAAGCGGCTGCGGCAGCTTCTGTAGTAAAAGCTATGGATGGGGATATTCTTTAACAGGAAAGAAAATGGCCTTGCTGGGGAAAAGCCCGGCAAGGCCATTGGATTTGTGGGAGGAATTAATTACCTAATTACTATTCAATCTTCCCGGAGGGATGGAAAGCCCGCCGGTAGCATCTTAAACCCAAATCGAAATATCTCATCATTTAATTGATACTTTTCCAATAACCGCGGTCCGCAACTATTAGAGCCAATCCCGCTTTGCCGGTAATCCACACAGAGTACGGTATAAGGAGATTCTTCCAGTTCATAATTATGGCCTTTTTTAGTCAATTCTTCCTGCGTATAAACGGAGGCATTAAAGGCAAAGGTTTCCGTACCGGCTATGGATAATGCAGATTTTTCCCCATATACCGATACATAATCGCAGTCATGATGGCTTCCGTTTTCCTGAGGGCGGATGTAGTCTTCGTGCATTGCTTTTACGTTTGTATGGAAAATCCCGTGCCAGCCGGCCCATTTTTTGTCTATATAGCTTTCTGTCGGCCCTATTCCGCAATAAGTCACTTTTTCCATAGATTTGGGTAAAAACATACGAAGCCCGAATCTGGGCAGGAACGGAAATTCAGGATTCTTTTTCACATCCAGCTCCACATCCACTATGCCATCCGCTCCGATGGTCCAACATGCTTTGATATCCAGGATTCTTTGAATATATATGGCGGATATGGACAGCACCGTTTCTATTTTTATTTTATTTTCTATAGCTGTTACATCTGTTGTATAAGCCCTTGCTATAGTGCGGTCATATTGGGCGTCTATCCAATTTTGTTTAATAATACGGTCATTGTCCGTAGGTGCCCTCCAAATGTTGTATTCCATAGGACGTTCTAAAAGGGAATAGTTTCTGTAAACCATTTCCAGGAATACACCAGTCAGCTTATCATATGTATAGGAAAAGGCAGGGGTGGAAATTATCAGGCGGCAATCATCTTCTTCCACTTTTATTTCCTGGTTTTTATTATCCTCCCTATTTCCATATGTTTCCATAGCCTCTCCAAAATCGCCGGAGAAGATTTGTTTTATCTTTTGGTTCATATTTTCATTGGTTTCTACGGCTACTTCTTCAAAGCCCAGCATGAAACCGGAGGGAAGGATTTCTGTTTCCTGTTTTAAATAATAGGAAACCTTTAAGAAGCATTTCCCTTTTTCCGGAGTCCGGAAATTAAGGGGAATTGTCTTTTCCTCATGGGCAGGGATATTTAAAAGCTCCTGGTTTTCAATCTTCCCTTTTTCCGTAACAGCACCGTCACAAATCACTTCATACTCCATGGTAATATAGTCTTTCAGGTTCAGAAAATCCATATGGTTCTTTAATACCAATTCCTTTTTATCCTGATGGAATGAGATTACCCTGGCCGGGCGGTGTACATTTTTAAATTCCAGCAAACCTGTATGCGGCCTTCTGTCAGGATATACAAGGCCATCCATACAGAAATTGCCGTCATGGGGATGTTCTTTATGGTCGCCCCCATAGGCATATTTCTTTTTTCCGTTTATGCTTTTCCCGGTTTCAATGGCATGGTCGCACCATTCCCAGATAAAACCGCCGCAAACTGTATCATGCTGCTGGATGAGCCGGAAATAATCCTCCAAATCGCCAGGGCCATTTCCCATGGCATGGCAGTATTCGCACATTACGAAAGGCTTGGTGCCATCTTCCCTAAGATAATCATGTATTTCCTCCAGAGAGGGGTACATACGGCTGTATAAATCAATATTGCTAAAATCGTATTTGCGTTTTTCGGAAGTATGGAGGGCGCTTTCAAAATGAGTCAGCCTGGTGGAATCGAATTCTTTTGTCCATTTCAATGCTTCCTCAAAAGTACAGCCATAGGCGCATTCGTTGCCCATGGACCAAATCACCACGCTTGGCCTGTTTTTATCCCTTTCCACACAGCGCTTGGTCCTGTCCAGCGTTGCTTCTGTGTATACCGGATTATCTGAGATTGCCTCATTCCAGCGCCTTCTGCGCCTTTCCCAGTCCGTATCCGGGAAATAAATATCCACCGTTCCATGGCTTTCATTATCCGCTTCGTCAATAACATAAAAGCCCAGATGGTCATAGAGGTAGTAAAACATCGGCGCATTAGGGTAATGGCTTGTGCGGATAGCATTGATATTATGTTCTTTCATCAGCTTTAAATCTTTCATAATTTGAGGCATACTGATAGCAAAGCCTGTGACAGGGTCGCTGTCATGACGATTCGTTCCCCGGAATTTCACTTTTACACCGTTAATATATAACACGCTGTCTTTTGTGTGGATTTCGCGGATTCCTACATAATCGGTAATGGCTTCGTCCGCAGTTTCCAGGAGCAGGGTATATAAGTAGGGGGTTTCTGCGCTCCATAAATGGGCTTTCTCTATGTAAAAGGATATTTTTCCATCCTTTACAAGACCCTCCGCAG
Source organism: Lachnospiraceae bacterium (assembly GCA_009911195.1). Classification (GTDB taxonomy): domain Bacteria; phylum Bacillota; class Clostridia; order Lachnospirales; family Lachnospiraceae; genus Kineothrix. The sequence continues at coordinate 56,623 of QXWV01000028.1, forward strand.
TCACTTTCCCTCCCTGGTCTAATAATGTTACGCTTGTATCCACAGGCTGGTTCTGGTAATGGAATGAGATTTCCACAGTTCCGTTTTTATAATCCGGGGAAGGGAAGGCTTTGACAAAATAGTCATAAATGCCTTCTTTTGGCCGTTTCAGAAGATATACATCCCTGAAAATGCCGCTCATCCTGAATTTATCCTGGTCTTCAAAATAACTGCCGTCGCACCATTTGAGCACAAGCACTGCCAAAGTATTTTCCCCTTCTTTTAAAAGGTCAGTAACGTCGAATTCACTCGTGGAATGGGAGACTTGGCTGTATCCTGTAAAAACCCCGTTTATCCATACATAAAAGCAGGAGTCTACCCCTTCAAAGTTCAAAAAAGCTTTCGGTGCTTTTTCATCTTTATGATATGTAAAAGTACGAACATATTCGCCGCAGGGATTGGCATGGGGCACGAAAGGCGGGTCCATGGGGAAGGGATAGCGTGTATTCGTATATTGGTGGCGGTCATATCCATAGTTTTGCCAAACGCCGGGTACTGTGACCGTATCAAACCCTTCCGTGGGATATCCTTCCTGGTAAAATTCCTCTTTTATTTCATAAATGCTGTCAAAATAACGGAACTTCCATTGGCCGGAAAGCAGCATAAAACGGTCAGACTCCTCCCTTCTTTCCACAGGCTTATCCATTTTTGCGGAAGCAGGAATGTAATAAGCCCTGTTGGGCATCGTATTTTTATGTAGCACGTTCAAATTTTCGTAATATTTTGGGACAATCATAGTTTCACTCCATTTCTGCGCTGCTTTTTATATGGAAAAGAATATGAAGGCGCAGCGTTGCCATAAATTCCAGATGATAAGTTTCGGGCCCTTTTTGATAATATCATTATAGGGAGCAGGAACGTGAATTGCCATATCTTATATTGAACAAAATATGCACAAAATGATAATTAATTTTAAAGTATAGATGTACTAGTATAACATATTAAAATGTGATAGAATATGACTTAGTGCAAAACATAGAAATGAATACAGTGGATTCTAAAGAAAGAGATAATCAGGAGGAGTTAATAAATGGCGAAGGGAAATAAACCGCAAGTGGATAAGGAACAAAAAGTTCAGACAAAATATGATAAAAAGATGGAAGCGAGAAAGAAGCAGGAAGAGAAAGATAAACGGGATGCCAAGATTTTGCGCATCAGCTCGATTGCTATATGCGCCCTCATTGTAGCGGCAATTGCAATTTCTATTTTTGCTTCTGTATGGAATAAGAAAACAGCTACAAAAGATACTTATGTGACGATAGGCAGCCATTCGGTAACAAAGCTGGAATATGATTATTATTATTCTATGCTGAAGAATAATTATGTATCCAGCTATGGTTCTTTATTTTCCTATATGGGTGTGGATGCCACGCAGGATATAGAAGGGCAGCAGTATAGCGATAATATGACATATAAAGATTATTTTGACCAGATGACAGTTGAGCAGATTAGCGAAACGAAAGCATTGGTGGATGATGCTGCAAAAAATGGTTTTGTTTATGATGTGTCGGAGGATTATGAGGAAATAGCAAACGGTATAGTGTCTGGGGCAGAAGCGGCCCAAACATCGGTAAAAGAGTATTATAAAGCAATGTATGGGAAATATGCTACGGAGAAAAATATGGAGTCTTTTATCAAAGACGGGCTTCTGGCCAATGAATATTACAATCATCTGATTGAACAGAATGCACCGGAAACCCAGGAAATTAAGGATTATTACGGGGAACATGTCCGGGATTATGACAGGGTGGATTACCATAGCTTTGCTATCGCAGCGCAGACCGAAGAGGGTGCTTCGGAAGAAGATACGGACAAGGCTTTCATGGATGCGGAAAATAAGGCAAAGGATATGAAAGAAGCTTTGGAGGATGGAAAAGATTTCAGGGAGCTTTGCCTTGAATATTCTTCGGAAGAGAACAAGGCAACTTATGAAGATGAAGAGACTGATGCTTCACTCAGGGAAGGGGCTTATTATTCCAGTATACCATCAGTGGTTGCTGACTGGCTTTATGAGGATGGAAGAACCGAAGGCGATACGGCAGTTTTGGAAGATGAAACGAATAATCAATATTATGTAGTGAAGTTTATGAGCCGTTATTATGATGAAGCGGACGATGAGAATATTTCAAATACCATTTCCAGCGAAAGGGCAAGGGAATATATAGACGGATTGCTCGTAAACTATGGGGTAACGGATGTTAAGGGCGAGTTGAAGTATCTGACTCTGGAAGAAGAAGCAGTGGGATAAAGTTTTATCTTATATGATTAGGGTGTCAAAAGCCTTGGCTGCGGAGTACGCCTGGCAATTTGCACAAAAAAGTTGTGCGCCTTCCATTGTGCGGAGCATTCCGCTGAGCCTCTGAAAATGTAAATGGGAAAGTAAAAAAATCCGTCAGTGAACGGATATAAAAGCGGCATTGGCAAAATAGCTAAGGCCGCTTTTGTTGGAGGAATAGAAAGGAAAACGGGAAAATGATACTTATAACTATATTTTTTCAAATGCTTGCGTTGCTTATCATGATTGGCGCAGGGTATTGGATGACCAAAAAGAATATGCTGGATGAACATACCAACAGTCATATGTCTTCCATGATTTCAAATGTGTTCAACCCTTTGCTTGTTTTTTCCAGTGCAGTTAATTCTGTGGGATTGGTTTCCATAAAGACGATGGGAATTGTAGGGATAGTTGCCGTTTGTATGTTCCTTTTTTTTATTGTAATAGGAATGTTTTTGTCTCCATTTTTTGATAAAGACAGGGAGCAGCGGAAAATGTTCCAGATGATGTTTGTATTTTCTAATTTAGGGTTTATCGGTATCCCCGTTGTTTCCAGCATTTTGGGAAAAGAATTTATTGTGTATGTTACAGAGTTCATGCTCGTTTATTCCTTTGTTTTTTATACATATGGCGTAACATTGATGGAGGGGAAATTTTCCCTGTCATCTTTAAAAGCGATGATTAATCCCGGTACTATATTTAGCATAGCTTCCCTGTTAATCATTATTTTTAATATACAAATGCCGGGGTTTATCAATACTGCAGTTACTTACCTTGGAAATGTAGCCTCCCCTATGGCTTTGGTGGCAGTAGGTTTTTCTCTGGCACATACAGATTTAAGGAAGATATTTGGGGAAATGAGGCTTTACATTTTTTCGGTAATTAAGCTGTTGGTATTGCCGCTTGTTATGCTGCCTGCGCTATACTTTATTATGCCTGGCAGGGAATTGATTCCTGTATGTATGGTTATGTTCGGAATGCCAATCGGCAATATGCCCCTTATCCTGGGAACGGAAAAAGGAATGGATGTAACCACATGCAGTGCAGCAATTATCCTGACCACAATACTTTGTGTATTTACCGTACCGGTACTGATGGCGGTAACTGCCCTTTTGCATTAAATATTTTTTGGTTTGAGTTTTACAAATATCTAATGAAAACTATGAAAAAAGGAGTATCAGAAAATGCTACGGACCGAAAATTTAACAAAAACATATGGAAAATACAAGGCAGCAGATAATGTAAATTTGACTGTTGAAAGCGGCGAAATAGGAATCCTTCTAGGGCCTAATGGTGCCGGAAAATCTACAGTAATCAAAAGTATTGCAGGTCTTTTACGCTATAAAGGAAAAGTACTGATAGAAGGTATGGATGCCAAAAGCCTGGAAGCAAAAAAAATTTTTGCCTATGTGCCTGAACTTCCGGCTATGTATGAAGCGCTGACTGTGAGGGAGCACATAGAATTTATTATAAATGCCTATAAGCTTTCGGTTGCGGAGAAAGACATTGAGGAACTGTTTGAACGGTTTGAACTTCTGGATAAACAGGATAAACTGGGCAATGAACTGTCCAAAGGGATGATGCAGAAAGTAAGTATCTGCTGTGCCCTAATAGTTAAGCCAAAGGTCATTATGCTGGATGAACCTATGGTTGGTTTAGACCCTGCTGCGATTAAAGAATTAAAACGGATAATCCTGGAAATGAAGGAAGCGGGAACTACAATACTTATCAGTACCCATATGCTGGAAATGGTAAAAGAGCTTTGGGATGTGATGTTTGTGATGGAAAAAGGGAATATTGTTGCTTCTTATAAAAAGAGCGATGTAAAAGAAGAGGATTTGGAAGATTTATTCTTCCATATCACGGATAAAGAGAAAGAAAATAAATAATTGAAGGAATCTGAACGGATACGGGATGAAAGGTGTAAAATATATGAAGGTAATTGGTGGAAATTCTGAGTTTTTCTATCTCTATAGAAAGACATTCAAAAATAGGGTGAAAAGGGCTATAAAAAAACCGGTGACATATATTTATATGGCTTTTGTCATATGGTATTTATATATTATATTCCGGTATTTTGACGAGGTTATCCAATTATTTGAGATGGAAAAGAATTCAGTACTGACAGCATTGCTGACAGTACTGGTCTTTGTTATCGTTCCGTCCAACATGATTTCTTATAGCAAAAGAAAAGGGCTCATTTTCCGGGAACCGGATGTCCATTTTCTTTTCTCTGCACCGATTGTACCTAAAAGGATTCTTTTATATGCCCATTTGAAAACAATGTGGATGGTATTGTTTTTAAATCTTGTAGTGACAATCGGCATTGTAGCTTGGTTTGATATGCCCGTCTGGAAAGCTGCGGTATATTTTATATATTCTTTTATTGTGGAAAATATATTGGAAGCATGTCTTATGGTTTTATGCTATGGAAATGAAAGGCTGGATGAGGGGCAGATGAAGCGGGTGCAGCTTTTGATGTATCTGCTTATTGGCATTTTTGTTTTGATTGGCATATTGGTGTATATGAAAGAGGGTGCGAGTTTTGGGGCAGTAGTGGATTATCTGCATAGCCCTGCTATCCGTTTAGTTCCTATAATCGGATGGAATATTGCATTTCTCCACCTTTTATTTATGGGTCCGGATACAGTAAGCATAACAGGCTCCATATTATATTTCGGGTCGGTAGCAATATTGCTTTTTGCGGCATTGCGGATGAAATGCACAGGGGAATATTTTGAAGATGCCATGAAATTTGCGGAGGATTATGAGGAGGCCAGAAAAAAGGGAAAAGCGGGAGAAGTGGCCATTATCGGAAAGAAGAAAAAATACGGGAAAGCAGAGGTTGCTTATAAAGGGGGCTATGGGAAAGCGATTTTCTACAGGCAGTTGTTGGAGTATAAGAAAAACCGGTTTTTTATCTTTGGTTTTTATACATTGGTTTGCCTTTGCGTTGGTATTGGGATAGGGGTATTTGGATATAAAGAGAAATTCGGGGGATATGGGGAATTTATAATATTAGGCGTAATGGCCTATCTCACTTTTCTATTTTCAGGTTATTCCGGGAAATGGGGGAAGGAGCTAAAAAAGCCATATACGTATTTGATTCCGGATACTGCATTATGTAAATTGTGGTATGCGACACTGATGGAACATATCCGGGCACTAGTCGATGGATGCCTGATTGCGCTTCCGGCAGGTGTTTTGCTGGGTATTTCTGTTATTCGCATTTTGTTGATAATAGGGGTTTATGTTTGTATACAGGCATGTAAACTTTATGCGGAAGTGATGGTGGAGGCATTTTTGGGAAATATTTTGGGAACTGCGGGAAAACAATATGCCAGAGTGTTTTTCCTGGGAATTGTTATTATGATTGGAATCATGGGGGCGGCGGCCGGAACAATGATTTATTCTGTGGAAATGGGGCTTTTGTTTTTAATGGGCATTGTCATTTTAATGACAGGGGGAATGATGGCTATTGCCGCGGTAAATTTCGAGAGGATGGAAACGGTAGTGTGAGAAGAAATTCTAACTAATGAAATCAGGAGAAGGCGCTATGTTGATAGAAAAGCTGGAAGAAGGAGCAAATTTTACCAATCATGAAAAAGATGTGGCAAGGTATATATTGGAGAATCCGGATAAAGTTCCTGGGATGTCATCCATGGAACTTGCCCAGGCTTCTTTTACCAGCAAAGCCACGGTAGTGCGCCTTTGCCAGAAGCTGGGGCTTGCGGGCTATCAGGAATTCCGGCTAAAGCTGGTGGAAGAGATGAACCAAAAGAACAGGCTTTCCCAGATGCTTAAGGGAGAGCCAATACATGATAAAAGCACATATAAGGATATTATCAATACATTGCCCATCCTCTATGATAAGGCCATAACCAATACCAGGCTATCTTTGGATAAAAATTCCATGAACAGAATTAATAACATGCTGCAAAAGGCGGAGTGTATTGATTTTTATGGCACCGGAATCAGTTATATCCTGGCCCAGTCGGCAGCTTTTAAATTTGCTACGCTGGGTATGGAGTGTTCGGCCTATGAGAGCATTAACGGCCACTATCTGGCAGCGAGGAAAAATAAAAAGACGGTTGCTTTTCTAATGAGCTTCACCGGTGCAAACCGGACAATGATTAGAGTGGCCAGGTATTTACGGAAAGCTACGAATAATTATGTGGTTGGTATTATGGGGCCGCATAATGATGTCATAAGGAAGGTGTGCCATGAGATTGTGGAGATACCCAACCGGGATTCGCTGGTAAGCCTGGATGTGATTACCTCCTTTTCCGCGGCCACTTATGTGATAGATATTCTCTTTTCGCTTCTTTTATCCGAACGCTACAATGAACATGCCAAATCTTCGCTGGAAATGCTGTTGCATAGCGATTTGCTCCTCGATAAGACGGTAAATGGCTGGGAAAAAGAAGAATAATTGCCGTTTTGAACCGCTGTTACAAAAACAGCGGTGTTTTTTTGCCCTTTTTTGTAACGATGAATCTATTAGTTTCGGAACTATTGAGGCAAAAATGTTCCCATGCTATAGTTGGAGCAACAAAAGGGAATATAACGAAATAAGGAGGAAGAGCGGATGGGAAAATATGAAGCGCTGGCGAAAGAAATCGTGAAAAATGTCGGCGGCAAAGACAATGTCGAAGGATTGGTCCACTGTATTACAAGGCTGCGGTTTACGTTGAAGGATGAAGGGGCAGCAAAAGACCAGGTATTGAAGGATATGGAAGGTGTGGTAACTGTTATGAAAAGCGGAGGCCAGTATCAGGTTGTAATTGGAAACCATGTGCCGGAAGTATTCGAGGATGTGATGCAACTTCTGGATATAAAGGAGGGGGCTGCAGCGCCGGAAGAAAAAAAGAAGGGGAGATTCCTTGATAAGGCCATCGATATGGTATCGGGAATTTTCCAGCCGATTTTGGGCATTATGGCGGCATGCGGTATGCTTAAAGGGCTGAATACATTGTTTGTAACCCTTGGGCTTTATAGTGGGGACTGCGGAGGATATTTGATTATCAATGCGGCGGGGGATGCTTTATTTACCTTTTTGCCTTTGTTTTTAGGATATACGGCAGCCCAGAAGTTTAAACTGAAACCAATGCTGGGGCTTGCCATCGGGGCAGCCATGTGCTATCCGGGGGTACAGGCCGGGGCATTATCTGCAGGGGCAAATCCAATGTATCATATTCTGGAGGGAACGATGTTCCATTCTCCGGTATATATTGATTTTTTTGGAATCCCGGTTATTTCAGTAGATTACACGGGAACGGTAATTCCGGTCATTTTGGCAGTGTGGTTTGCTTCCAAATGTGAAAAGCTGTTTAATAAATTTATTCCGGATTTGGTAAAGTTCTTCTTTGTGCCCATGCTGACATTACTCGTTACAATTCCGGTATCCATGCTCTTTCTCGGACCTGTGGCTACCTTCGGCTCTACACTGATTTCGGAGTTCACTCTGGCAATCCGCAGTTTTAGCCCGATGCTGGCAGGGGGAATCGTAGGGCTGACATGGCAGATACTTGTAATTTTCGGTATGCATTGGGGATTTATCCCGGTTTACATCAACAATGTACAGACGCTTGGATATGATAATGTGATGATGCCGTTCTTCGCCTGCACTTTTGCAACATCGGCGGTTGTTCTGGCAATATTTTTCAAAACAAAGGATAAAAAGCTGAAAGAGATGGCTATCCCTAATTTCATTTCAGGGATTTTCGGTGTGACGGAGCCGGCCATATATGGTATTTTGCTGCCGAAGAAAAAACCGTTTATTATCAGTTGTATTGCAGGCGGTATCGGCGGGGCATTTTATGGATACTTCAATTTCAGAAAGTTTATCCTGGGCGGTATGGGAATCTTTGAACTGCCTAATATGATGAACCCGGATGGAAGTATGGGAAATATTCTGGTAGCATTTGCAGGGATTGCCATTTCTATGGCGGTAGGCTTTATCCTTACCATGCTTTTCTATAAAGAAGATAATAAAACGATAAAAACAAAAGATACAGGGGATGCAAAAGCGGGAAATACAGAGGTGAAAATCTACAGCCCCTTAACGGGAAAGACAATCAAGCTGGAGGATGTGGAGGACGAAGCATTTTCCTCCGGGGTTTTGGGAAAAGGAATTGCTATTCTGCCGGAAGATGGGATATTGTATGCCCCGGCGGACGGAACAATATCCGCATTCTTTCCCACTGGCCACGCCATAGGCATTACGATGGATGATGGAGCAGAATTGCTAATCCATGTGGGAATGGATACGGTACAGTTGAATGGAAAGGGCTTCCAGCCATTTGCAGCAGAAGGCGATAAAGTGAAAAAAGGACAAAAATTGCTGGAATTTGACAGGAAAATAATCCAGGAGGCGGGATATTCCCTGGTTACTCCTATACTCGTGACAAATGCTGAAGAAATGGGGGAAGTAGTTCCTGTGGATGGTGGAATACAGATACATGCGGGAGATGAATTAATGGAGGCAGGGCATTGATGCCCCGTTGCCTGTAGCAGGGTTGATAAAGAAAGGAAGTAAGTTATGCAAAAAGACTTTTTATGGGGAGGCGCTACGGCGGCAAACAATGCGAAGGCGGCTGGCAGGAAGGCGGAAGGGGTATGGCAATCGTGGATGTGATTCCCCATGGCGTTAACCGTATGGCGGTGATGAAAGGCATTATGGATTACCGGGATTTGCCGGAAGATTCCTATTATCCTGGCCGGGAAGCTATCGATATGTATGGCCATTATAAAGAAGATATTGCGTTGTTTGCGGAAATGGGATTTCAATGTTACCGGTTTTCCTTTTCCTGGTCGAGGATTTTTCCTACCGGGGAGGAGACGGAGCCTAATGAAGAGGGGCTGCGGTTTTACGATGATATGGTAAACGAGCTGATTAAATACGGAATCGAGCCGGTGGTGACGCTTTGCCATTTCGATGCTCCCCTGGAGCTGGTGGAGAAATATGGCTCCTGGAAAAGCCGGAAGATGATAGATTGCTTTATAAAATATTGTGATGTGGTTTTCCGCCATTTTAAGGGAAGGATACGGTATTTCATTACTTTTAACGAAATCAATATGCTGATGCATCTGCCGTTTATGGGGGCCGGAATCCGCTTTGAGGAAGGGGAGGATGAGCTCCAGGTGAAATACCAGGCAGCTCATTATGAACTGGTAGCATCGGCATTAGCTGTAAAGCTGGCCAGGGAAATCTGCCCGGATGCCCGGATAGGCTGTATGCTGGCAGCAGGCAGCGTATATCCGTACAGTTGTAATCCGGCAGATGTATGGGAAAGTATGAAAAAGGACAGGGAGAATTATTTCTTCATAGATGTGCAGGTTCGTGGGGAATATCCGGAATATGCGAAGAAATTTCTGGAACAGCAGGAAATACGGATTCGTATGCAGGATGGGGATTTGGAAATTTTAAAAGAAAATACGGTTGATTTTATCTCCCTCTCCTATTACAATAGCCGCTGTGTGCGCACCGACGGGCAGGGGGAAGCCTCCGGGGGGAATGTATTTGCTTCGGCCAAAAACCCTTATCTGGAATGCAGCGAATGGGGATGGCCTATTGACCCTATGGGCTTCCGTATCACATTGAATGCCCTCTATGACCGTTATAATAAACCGCTGTTTGTTGTGGAAAATGGCCTTGGGGCAGTGGATACCATGGTGAATACCATGGAAGAAGGCGGAGCAATTAATGACGATTACCGCATTGATTATTTAAAGGCGCATATAAAGGCGATGATAGCTGCGGCACAAGAAGATGGTGTGGAACTGTTAGGCTATACATCTTGGGGCTGTGTGGACTTGATAAGTGCCACTACGGGGGAAATGTCGAAACGGTATGGATTCATTTATGTGGATAAAAATGATGCGGGGGAAGGAACGCTGAAACGGCTGCGGAAAAAATCCTTTGGATGGTATAAAGAGGTCATTGCTTCCAACGGGGAAAATCTTTTATAGATTAGCATATGATAATATTGAAATAGAAAGTCAAAATGGTGCAATTAATAATCATAAAAGAGTAAGATATATGCAATACCTCCGGCTATAATATTGAAAAAGAAGTAAAAATTATACAAGTGCGGAATAGAGAACAGGAGGTATTGCATCATGGTTAAAAAGTGGTGGAAGGAAGCGGTGATTTATCAGATTTATCCCAGAAGTTTTATGGACAGCAACGGGGATGGAATCGGGGATTTAAAGGGGATTACCAGCAGGCTGGATTATTTGAAGTACCTGGGGGTAGACGTTATCTGGCTGTCACCGATATATCAGTCGCCAAATGACGATAATGGATATGATATCAGCGATTACAGGAATATCATGGATGAATTCGGAACGATGGAGGATTTCGATGAAATGTTGGAACAAGCCCATGAAAGGGGAATTCGGATTGTCATGGACTTGGTGGTAAACCATACTTCCGATGAGCATGAATGGTTTATGGAAAGCAGGAAATCCAAGGATAATCCTTACAGGGATTATTATATCTGGCGGGAAGGGAAGGAAGACGGCAGCGCGCCCAACAACTGGGGGGCGTGTTTCGGAGGCTCTGCCTGGGAGCATGATGATGAAACGGATATGTATTACCTCCATTTATTTACCAAAAAACAGCCGGATTTAAATTGGGAAAATCCGAAAGTGCGCGAAGAAGTATTCGATATGATGACATGGTGGTGCGATAAGGGAATCGACGGATTCCGCATGGATGTCATCAGTATGATATCGAAAACGGCGGAAATGCCGGACGGAGAGGTAAAGGATATCTATGGAAATCCCAATCCTTATTGCATAAATGGGCCAAGAGTGCATGAATATCTCCAGGAAATGAATGAAAAGGTATTGTCGAAATACGATATTATGACAGTAGGGGAAACCCCGGCAGTAACAACGGAATTGGCAAAGCAGTATGCCGGTGAAGATACCCATGAGCTGAATATGGTTTTCCAGTTCGAGCATGTGGAAGGCGATGGAAAATACGGGAAATGGACGGACAAAAAAGTTCCCCTTATCCAACTTAAAAAGATTATGTCCAAATGGCAGACAGAATTATATGGAAAGGCATGGAACAGTTTATTCTGGGATAACCATGACCAGCCCAGGGCAGTTTCCCGCTTTGGGGATGACAGCCCGGAATATAGGGAAGTTTCGGCGAAAATGCTGGCTACCTGCCTTCATATGATGCAGGGCTCCCCTTATATTTATCAGGGAGAAGAATTGGGAATGACCAATTATCCTTTCCGCAGCCAGGAGGAATTCAGGGATATCGAAAGCGTGAATGCGATTAAAGAGTGGTGTGACAGCGGCGTAGTTTCCATGGAAGATTTCTGGCCCTGCCTTTTGAAGAAAAGCAGGGATAATGCCAGGACGCCGGTGCAGTGGGATGACACGGAGAATGCAGGATTTACTACCGGAACGCCCTGGATAGGGGTGAACCCTAATTACACCGAAATCAATGCGAAGGCGGAAACGGCGGATGAAAACTCTGTGTTCCATTATTATAAAAAGCTGATTGCGCTGAGAAAGCAGAATCCGGTAATGGTATACGGGAAATATGAACTTCTGCTGGAAGACAGCGAGGAGTTATTTGTTTATACAAGGACACTGGAGGAGGAAAAACTGCTGGTAGTTTGCAGCTTCTCGGACAAGGAGACCGTATTTGAGATACCGGATGAGTTTGTAGGGAAAGCCTGCCTGATAGCGAACAGGGAAAACGCATATGACAAGAAAAGGGTAGTTTTGAAGCCCTATGAAGCATTTGTATTAAGATAAAGCATTTCCGGTTATCTGTTCAGGGGTATCGGCCCGGCCAGGATTTCCCTGGACACATACAGGCTCATATCGTTCCGGGTGGCCAATGTCCATTTTACAAGGCAAATGCGGTTATGTTCAATTTCCAGACATGTAATGCAGCGGGGGTGTACACAGCTCCCGCTGTTATAATATAAATTATCCTCGAATGATAGGGCAGGCCGGTGGGTATGGCCGGTAATCAGGATGTGTTGCTCCTCCTTGGCCCAATGGTGAAGCCGCTCTTCCGCTTTATGCTTCCTCGTGTAATTTTTAGCAGCGCTGGTGGGGTCCAGGACGCCGAAATGCTCCAACGGTTTCCATAAATAACGGACGAGAAAACGCGATAGCCGCCAAAAGGTAGAGTTAAATAAATCGGTTTGATGGCCATGGGTGAGGTAAATATCCATGGGAAAGCTTGTTTCCAAAATAATACCCGGATAAAAAGGGATATTGGGGATGGAAAATTCTTTAAGAATAGAAGATTGTTTAGGAATAGAATATTCTTTAGGAATAGAATATTCCTTCCCTAGTATAACAGGGTCTTCCAGGATACAATGGCAGCGTCGGCATACGTTTTCCGTATAACGGCTGTTCTTTTTCACCATGTCATGGTTGCCGTAGAGCATGTATAAACGGTTCTGCTCATGAAAACGGGAAAGCAGGAGGAAGACGTTGCTGTGGGTTTCGATAATCTGCTTCATACTGCGGTTTTCCCATAGTTCATCCCCATCGCCTAATTCGATGTAGGTATAACCAGCCTTGTAATAATGCTGTAGGGCGGCAAAATAAAGATTCTGGTTTTTCATGAAATTGTCATTGGAATTCCCTACACCGCGGTGGCAATCACTAATTAATACATATTTGGAATTTCTATGGAGAGGGAGCCTGAGCGCTCCCTCAAATGATTTGGAAAGTCGGGAATAGTAACCCATTTTTAACCTCATTTCTGTGCTATAATCCTCAGTCAACTAGTTCAGCGACAGGTTCTTTTTGCTTTCTTATGGCGTTTAAATTTTTTCATGCGAAGTATTTTCCTGAATACAAAAGGCAAATAATAATACAAATACAGTATTTTATCCAAAGAAAGACAGAAGGGCCTGGTGACAAACAGATATACTTTACACCAGAAATGGTTTATCCCCTGTACAAAGCGGATTCTTAAACGATGCAGGCATCCGCCGGCTTTTTCCAAGGATTTTGTAAAAGAAAAAGAGACAGTGTGGTGGCAGATACAGATATCCTCCTGGCAATAACCGGCTTCCACCAGCCCTTGGGCAAAGGCTTCCGCCATTTCGCAGTGAGGGAATGTAACGCTGGCGCGCATATTCAAGTCGGCGGGATTAGAAAAGCGCCCTACGGAAAATGCAGTCAGCCACCAATGCTTAGCCTGTATATCGGCAATCCCCATGCCGCAGCGGAACAGATTAAAGGAGAGACCGAGCATATCTTTATCGGATACGCATTGAAAGAGGGTATTTTCCCACTCCGAAGGAGGTATGATGCCGTCCGCATAGTAAATGCCAATTTCGCCGCCGGTGTTGATGCCGTATTGCCCTTTCCAGAATTCAATGAGCCAAGTCCTGCCATTATAATTGAAATAAACAGGAAGGGCATCAAAAACCATATGAAACATAAGGGCAGTTTTATCATATAAAGAACAGTAACCAAATTTTCTCTGCATAGCATCAATGTGGGAAGTTATGATATCCTGCGAGGCCACATAACGGAATCCGAAAGGCTGAAGCAGCTCATCCAGAAGATGGCATTTCGCCCGTGTAGGCATGCAGCAGATTTTTTTGATTATTTTTTTCCGACGCCAGAAGTTCAGGCAGAAAAAGAAAAGAAGGATGAAGAAAAATATACCGAAAAATAAATACATACCAAATTCCTTTCATCATAAGTTTGTTATATCTTATGATGAAATGTCGAAATTGGTACGGGAATTTTTATGGGGAAATATGAATCCGCGCGGCTTTCCCTTTAAATCCGGCATCCCCGGTAAACTGGGGAATTTCTTTTTCCCCTTCCATATTGGAAGTATGGGAAAAATGTACATGGCCGGCGATAACTGCGGCTACGGGGCTGTCTTTTGCAGTAGTTAAAGCCATAAATTCCGCGGATACATCATTAGGATAAGTGCCCCCATGGACACCGCCGCCCAGTACCACGCTTTTCTGCCAAACGGCAGAGGATTCCTCCAAAAGGGAAGGGGTATAAAAAGGCACGTGAACCAGAAGAAGGACAGGCTTTCCCTGTGCTAAGATTGATTTATATGTTTCCAGGGCATCAGGGTCAATCTGATTGCTGCTGTTATCCACTGCTACAATGATAAAATCTTCCAGCTCGAGCGTGTGAATAGCCGTATTCCCACCCATATATGGGGAGAGGGGCGTCAAATAAGTATTAGCAGCCGTTTCGGTCATATATTCCCAAGGGTAAGTCCAATCATGGTTTCCAGGAGTATAGACATAAGGGACTTCCAGATTTTCCAGTGAATTTTCAAGAAATCCCATATTGGCAGGGGAGGGCGAATCGATAATATCCCCGCCTAAGAGAAGGGCATCCGGCTTCGTATCATTAGCATAAGATAACAGGGCGGTAAATAAATCGGAAGAAGCATAGCCGCTTTCACCGGCAAATTCGGAAAGCCTTTGGGCAGAGTAATCTCTGATTTCCTGGGAAATTTCTTCCGATGTCTCAGGGATGATGATATGGGTATCCGTGAGAAAAAGCAAATCATATTCCCTGGAAATGCCTGGAATCGTGATTTGGCAGTTATCGATGGCTTCAGAAGTGATTTCCAAAGGCTTAGCGGGAGAACCGGAAGCGCAGCCGCTGATGAAAATGACGGTTAGGAATGCCAATAATATAGCAGGATATTTTCTTTTTAAATATTTTATTGATTTCATATCGGAGTACTCCTTTTATTTCTATGAGCAACGGGTGGGGTATTGTGTCCTGAAATAATGTTTTTAGCTAAGCCCCATCAGATGCATTTTTCAAATCAATCTCTGTTACCAGATTTATGCGGGTTCCAACACATATGGAAAGGCAGATGCCAATAATCTGATTCCGGTAATGGACAAAGTTGCTGATTAAAAGCAAAGTATCCGGCGGATTCAGCTTAAGCAGGCCGATGATTTCGGGTTCGGCATATTCAGCATCTATCACCCGGATGGATTGGGTGACGGTCAATTCTTCCGGTATGGTATCCATTTCAAAAAGATATGGGATTAATGCCTGGGATACGGGCTCCTGGAATGTATAGGTAATGCTGATGGGGGTATCGTTTACATATTCCAGATGCCTGCGCGTATTGCTTTTTTCCATTTTGATTGGGCCGAGAATATTGTTGACAATATTCTGGATTCTGTCAGGGATAGCATTGATGGGGGTGACCCGATATCCCGACTGGATTAAATGGCGGTCCTTGTAGGGAAAGCAATAGTAAAGAAGCTCCCTGGTTATTTTGGGCGGACAGATATAATATCCGCTGTTTTTCCGGTTTTCGATAATACCGTCGCTAATGAGCAGTTCCAGGCCATGGCGGAGCGTACCCCGGGTTATCCCCAGTTCCGTGGAAAAAGTTCTTTCCGCCGGGAGCTTGTCTCCAGGCTGCAAGCGATTAACGGCGATATATTCTCTGATATATTCTTCTACTTCCAGGCTTAGCTGGTTAAAAACCTTTGGCATGATATACTCCTTTCTGTCCAGGCATCGTATTAAGGCGGCAATTTAGCCTTTCATCTGTCTTATATGAATTAAGTAATTAGCTGGGAAGTGAGATTGAAAATTCCATTTTTAATAATTCCGTCGGTATAATATTTGGAAAATTCTGGAACAACAATAACTTCCGTATACTCGGCAATCTGGTGTGTTTTGGTGAAGGAGGTTATTTTAATATTGATAATGGGGGCATCCTCTTCCCTGTTCAGCAATTTGGCATAAGCTCCGTGTATTCTGGTGGAGGAAAAGATATGCTCAATATTCTGGATAGAGATTCCGTTAATCATAAACATATCGTAGAGGGAGTATACCTGGAAATCAATATCTTCCACACGCTTGATGCTATGGTAGGGAATCGTTGTATTTTCAATGGAAATGGGCAGGTTATTGCCAAGGCGCAGGCGTATAATCTGAAACATTTCCGTATCCTCACCTACATGAAAAATATTGGAGTATTTATATTTTGCCTTTCTCGTCAGGGTGGTCAGAACTTTGGAAGATGGCTTAAATCCCGCTTCGTTGAGCAGTTCGCTCATGCCTTTAAAGTGGATGGCCGTGTCATCGATATCCGTTTTTGTTACATAAGTACCTTTTCCGTGAATACGTTTCAATATGCTTTCATCTATAAGGGAGTCAATGGCGGAACGGATTAGGTTTCTGGTCACATTGAAGTACTGGGCCAATTCTCTTTCGGATGGAATGGCAGAGCCATATGGGTATGTTTTATCCTGTATTTTTTCCCTTATTAAATTTGCGATTTCTAAAGTTTTTTCTTCTATAGCCATAAGAGATTCCTTTCCGGCAGTTTTCTTTCCTAAAATATTATAACAGAAGAAAAGGGGAAATAAAAGTGGTATTGTAAAATATGATAATAAATCAGTTATGGTATATTAAAAAATATTAAGAATAAAAATTGGTATATTAAAAATAAAAAGTGATTGACGGATAGAAAGATGTGTGGTATTGTATAATCACAAGGTGGTTAGAAAATGGTATAAGAAAAAAGAGACCATCTTATGCGCGCAAAATGTTACCCGAAAACAGCAATGCAGGATTAAAAATAATTTTCAGGAGGAAAAACAAATGTATGGATTTGAAAGCGAAACCTTTTTAAATGTACTTCATGGTGCGGTGGACAATATTGAGGTGATTAAGGAGGTTCTTGATAAAGCTTCAAAAAAGGGATATGAGAATGTATTCTTAATCGGAACAGGCGGAACTTACTCTATGTTAAGCCCACTTTCCTATATGTTAAAGACAAACAGTACGCTGGAGTGGTATTATGATATTGCAGCGGAATTTGTAAAAGCAAAGCCGAAGAAGCTGACGGAAAAATCCCTTATGATTACCGCTTCTTTATCCGGCGATACGAAAGAAACGGTGGAAGCAGCGGAATATGCGGCAAGCGCCGGTGCACAGGTAATCGCTTTCGTAGGCAGTGCAGACAGCCCTTTAGGAAAGGCAGCTACATACCCCATTGCCAATGCGGCATCCAATGACAATTTGGTGGAAGAAATCCATATCCAGTTGTTTGCGCTGGGAGCACTTCTGATGAAGAGGAATGGCGATTTTGAACAATGTGACAGATTCCTGGAAAACCTGAAGCGGATGCCGGAAGTGCTTCTGAAAGTAAGGGAGCAGAATGATGAGCGGGCGCTGGCATTTGCGAAAAAGCATAAAGACACTAAGTTCCATATGTTTGTAGGTGCAGGCAATACTTGGGGAGAGACTTATTGCTTTGCAATGTGCGTATTGGAAGAAATGCAGTGGATTGCCACGAAGTCGATTCATGCGGCGGAGTTTTTCCATGGAACTATTGAGATGACTGAAAAAGATATGAGTTTTGTGCTGATTAAAGGCGAAGATGAAACCAGGCCGCTGGTAGACAGGGTAGAAAACTTTGTAAAACAGCATTCGGATTGTGTCGAAGTATTCGATACAAAGGACTATGCGTTGGAAGGTATTGACGAGGATATGAGAAAATTCGTTGCCCCTATGGTTACCTCCACTCAGTTGGAGAGGGTTAGCGCCCATTTTGAACATGTCAGGGAACATAGCCTGGAAATCAGAAGGTATTATAGGACGGTAGAATATTAAAATGTTGCGGGGGGTGAAACAAATGCGTAAATTGCTGGTTGCAACCCATGGGAGGTTTGCGGAAGGGATTGGGGAAACCCTGAGACTGATTCTCGGGGATTCCCAGCCATTGGAAATATTGAATGCATATACAGTATTGGATTTTGATATGGCGAAAACGGCAAAGGAATATGTTTCTGGCCTTGGGGAAGACGAGGAGCTGATAGTGGCGGCAGATATATTTGGGGGAAGCGTAGCCAATGCTTTTACAGAATATATAGCGGAGGGAAAGGTACATGTGGTGACCGGGCTGAACCTTCCTTTGCTGATTGGGCTGGTATCATCGCTGGATGAGGAAGGCCCTACAGGGGAAATGATTCAAAACGCCATAGAGGATGCGAAAGAAGGTATTATGTATGCAAACCAGGTAATCAATGAAACAATGGAGGAAGAAGAGGAGGATTTCTGAATGATTAAAATGCTGAGACTGGATGAAAGGCTGATTCACGGGCAGGTTGCATTTGCATGGACCAATTCTTTGGGGGCGGATTGTATCTTTGTAATAAATGACGATGTGGCGGGCAATAAACTTCGTATGACATCTTTGAAGTTAGCAGCACCGGGAGGGGTAAAATTCGTAGCGAAATCCGTAGATGAGGCGATTAGCCTTCTCAACGGGAATAAAACGGATAAATATAAGCTGTTCCTTATTGTAGATAATACAGCAGATGCCCTGAGGCTTGTTAAAGAAGTAAAAAATGTAAACCATGTGAATCTGGGGAACATGAAAGTGAAAGAAGGTACGAAAGTGTTGACTCCCTCCATAGCGGTTACGGAGGCAGATATAGAAAATATCCGGGGAATGATTGCGGAAGGTGCGGAAGTGGAGTGCAGGGCAGTGCCTACGGATAAGAAAATTATAGCGGAATCTCTGATTTAGGAAGGAGAAATATTATGATAATTGCAGCATTTTTAGTAGCAATTGTGGCTTTTCTGGCCGCTATTGATGAACAGGTTTTTGGGGCATCCATGTTGTCAAGGCCATTGTTCACAGGCCCCATTGTTGGGCTGATTATGGGGGATGTTACAACGGGTATTATTATGGGGGCTTCGTTAGAGGCGATGTTTATGGGCTCCATTATGGTGGGGAGCGCCGTACCGCCGGAAGTATACGCTTCCAGTATTTTGAGCATTGCGGTAGCGATTCAGTCCGGGGCAGAAGTAGGTACTGCAGTGGCACTGGCCCTTCCATTGTCGATATTTTTGCAGATGTGGAGAAACTTCTGTTATGCGATTCCGGGAAGCTGGGCAGGGAAACAGATTCAGAAGGCCGTAGAGGAAAGAAACCTGAAAAAGGCTAACTTCCTTCATTTAACGGTAGTTCCGCTTTCTATCGGAATTCCTTCTGCATTGCTTGTGTTTGTGGCGATTGCATTTGGTGCTGACTCCATCAATGCGGTTTTAAATATGATTCCGGAAGTGGTAATGAACGGATTCAATGTAGCGGCCGGAGTGTTATCCTGTGTAGGGCTTGCGCTGCTGATTAAGATGATGTCTAACAGTAAGGTACTTCCCTATCTTTTCCTGGGGTTTGTGGCGGTCATTTACTTACATATGGATGTAATTGGTGTGGCAGTAGTAGGGTTGTGTATCGCACTGATAGCGGTAAATAATATGAAATTTGAAGATGCGGAGGAGGATTTCTGATGATGGAAAATAATATTCAGGTAGCGGATGAAGGAAAGAAGGCAAAAGAAATTATGACCGCAAAAGAGTACCGCAGTATCTTCTGGAGGTCATTTACCATACAGTGTTCCTGGTCATTTGATAAGATGATGGCTTATGGATATATGTATGCAATCGAAAAGCCGTTAAGGAAAATTTATCCGAATGACGATGATTTTTATGCCGCTTTAAAGCGCCATACCGAAACTTTTAACATTACTCCCCATGTATCCCCTTTCATTATGACGCTGGGCGTGGCCATGGAAGAAGAAAATGCAAAAGAGGAAAACTTCGATACGGGTTCAATCAATAATGTAAAAGTCGGCCTTATGGGCCCTCTTTCTGGAATCGGCGATTCCTTTTTCTGGGGGACTTTCCGTGTAATTGCCGCAGGTATCGGCATTGCGATGGCACAGCAGGGGAATATACTAGGGGCGCTCATATATTTCCTGCTTTATACAGCCATACATTTTGTGACAAAAATTTTAGCAGGAAAATACGGATATAAACTGGGAACCTCCTTCCTGGAAAACGCATCGGAGAACCATATGATGGAAAAGCTGTCTTATGGGGCATCCATATTGGGAATGACAGTAATAGGCGCTATGGTGGCTACAATGGTGTCGCTACAGACCACATTAAGCTTTAATTTATCCGGTACAGAAACTACCTTGCAGTCCATATTCGACCAGATTTTCCCCGGCTTGTTGCCGTTAGCCGCCACCTTCCTTTGTGTATGGCTATATAAGAAAAATGTAAAAACTATCTATATTATCCTTGGTATTTTCGTGCTGTGTATAGTGGGGTGCGCTTTTGGGATTCTCTAAAAAGCTTGTAATATTTGATGTGGATGGAACGTTAAATATGACGGAGATATACGCTATACCGGCATATAAAAAGGTTCTGGGGAAAATGGGCGTAGAAGGTTTTACGGAGGAAATGCTCAGAAACAGAATTGGTGCTTCGTTCATGGATGATATTCGTTATTTTTTCGGAAGCAGGGCAGAAGAAAGAAAAGCGGAATTTGAGGAATTGGTTGAAGAATACTGGATGAAAGATGTACAGTCTAGGGCAAAAACATTTCCTCATGTGGAAGAAACATTGCAGGAATTGAAAGAAAAGGGATATCATCTGGCTATCTGTTCCAATGCGGAAGAGGGCGAAATCATCCGGGTGCTTAATGCATTGCATATCAAGGATTATTTTGATTATATACAAGGGATTACAAAGCAGCAGACAAAATCGGACAGCCTGCACCGGCTGTTAGAAAAGGAAAGGCCGGAATGGGCAGTGATGGTAGGAGACAGATTTTACGATAAGAAAGCGGCAGAGGATAATGGAATACCTTTTATAGCCTGTTTATATGGATATGGGCAGAAAGGGGAATTTTCCGAAGTGGATTTATCCATAACGGATATCAGCCAGCTACCTGTAGCGGTGGAAGGGATAAAGTAAATATAAAATATAGTTCAGCTAAAGTTTTAATGAGTATAACCCTGTGTCATATTATGCGGTATGGAATGCCTGCATGGTATGGGATGGGGTTATTCTCAATATTTTAGCGCAATATTTCCGTATGATTTAGTTGGAAAATATTTTCATAAAATTATGTGGGAATGCGATTATGTGTAAAAAGTTTTTTGCATCTTGCTATTATTTTTATAATCTTGTAAAATTAGTCTTACCGCTATCATATCAGGATATTTTTCAAAATTTTTACCGCAGATTCGCATAAGGCGGTACGCATCTGCAGACTAAGAAAGGAGCATGGCTATAAGCATGAACAACACAAGATTTTCAAAACTACAGAAACTATTTGCACCCGTCGATATGACGGTAGGAAACCCGGGAAAACAGATTGTGGCTTTTGCTATCCCTATGCTCATAGGAAATATTGCCCAGCAGCTTTACAACACGGCGGATAGTGTCATTGTTGGAAGATATGTAGGCGATAATGCCTTGGCGGCGGTGGGAAGTGCATCGCCTATCTTAAATCTGCTCCTTGTACTGTTTGTAGGTATCTCCGTAGGTGCGGGCATCATGGTTTCCCAGTATTTCGGGGCAAAACAGAGGGAAGACTTGTCAGGGACGATAGGGAGCTGCATTACGTTGACAGCTATTTCTTCTTTATTTATTATGATTATAGGGCCATTGGTATCCGGACCGCTGCTACAGTATTTGGATACGCCGGAATCCATTATCGGATGGTGTGAATCTTACCTGAATATTATTTTTATAGGTATTCTTGGAATGGCATATTATAATATATTAGGCGGTGTGCTCAGGGGACTTGGAGATTCCGTGTCGGCGCTTGTCTATCTGCTGATTGCTACGATAGTGAACATTGTGCTGGATATATTATTTGTGGCCAGCTTCCATATGGGTGTGGCCGGGGTAGCATTGGCTACAGCCATTGCCCAGGCATTATCTGCTATCCTTTGCTTTTGGAAGCTGCTGCGGATGTCGGATATCTTTGATATGAAGAAAAAATATTTAAAATTACATAAAAAATATGCTATGATGACCATACGGCTGGGGCTGCCTTCCGGCCTTACCCAGGCGATATTTTCTATGGCTATGATTATCGTACAGTCTTTGACTAACAGCTTCGGGGAAATGTTTATTGCGGCCAATGTTATCGTAATGAGGGTGGATGGCTTTGCCATGATGCCTAATTTTTCCTTTGGAACGGCAATGACCACTTATGCAGGCCAGAATGTAGGAGCGAGGGAGCTGGATAGGGTAGACCAGGGGGCGAAACAGGGAACATTCATCGCCATGGGCGTATCCGCCGCGATTACCGCTTTGATTCTTATTTTCGGTAAATATTTGATGGGGATATTTACAGATACGTCGGAACTGGTGGATATGAGCATGAGGATGATGCGCATCCTTGCGGTAGGATATATAGCGATGGCGGTTACCCAGTCTTTGTCCGGCGTTATGCGCGGCGCTGGGGATACGATGACGCCGATGTGGATTTCGCTGATTACCACGGTGGCTATTCGCGTGCCGGTGGCTTATGGGATTGCTTACCTGACGCGGAGTGAGCAGTATCCGGGCGGACGCTGCGAAAGCATATTTATTTCCCTGCTGTTCTCCTGGACATTGGGGGCTGTCATTACTTTTATTTGTTATAAATGGGGGAGATGGAAGAAGAAGGCTATTGAAAGTGTGTAAGTGCTGTGAATGCGATGGAAAGGATATGATGTAGATGCAACAGGAAGAAAAGTACATATACATGACACAAACCCCGGTTCCCCGGCTTATCGGGGAGCTGGCCGTGCCAACAATTATCAGTATGCTGGTAACTTCGTTCTACAATATGGCAGATACTTTCTTTGTAGGAAGATTGAATACACAGTCCACGGCGGCTGTAGGTATCGTTTTCTCGGTTATGGCTATTATCCAGGCTCTGGGGTTTTTCTTCGGCCATGGCTCCGGAAATTACATTTCCAGACGGCTGGGGGCGAAGGATTTTGAAGAGGCGGCAGTGATGGCGGCTAATGGTTTTTTCCTCGCTTTTCTTTGTGGGATTGCAGTTTTATGCGGAGGGCTTATTTTTTTAAAGCCGTTGGCAATAGCTCTTGGCTCTACATCCACTATACTTCCTTATACGGAAGCATACTTAAGAATTATTCTAATGGGGGCGCCTTTTATGACTTCCTCTTTGGTTTTAAATAACCAGCTCCGCTTTCAGGGAAGTGCGGCCT
Source organism: Lachnospiraceae bacterium (assembly GCA_009911195.1). Taxonomy (GTDB): domain Bacteria; phylum Bacillota; class Clostridia; order Lachnospirales; family Lachnospiraceae; genus Kineothrix. Next base: position 79,981 of record QXWV01000028.1, read on the forward strand.
ATGCTATGGTGGGCATTGTAACTGGGGCAGTGATTAATATTGCGCTGGACCCGCTGCTGATTTTTGTCTGCGGCATGGGAGTGGCCGGGGCTGCCGCAGCAACGGTAATCAGCCAGTTTTGCAGCTTCCTTCTTCTGCTGTATCAAAGCAAAAAGGGGGGCAATATCGGAATAAAGTTCAGTAATTTTAAACCAAATGGCCATTATGTAAAGGAAATTTGCCGGGGCGGCGTTCCTTCCCTTTGCAGGCAGGGGCTGGGCAGTGTGGCCAGTATCCTTTTAAACCATGGGGCAGGAATTTATGGGGATGCGGCCATTGCCGGCATGTCCATCGTATCCCGCGTGACTATGTTTGCCAGTTCTGCGCTTATCGGCTTTGGCCAGGGCTTCCAGCCTGTTTGTGGGTTCAATTATGGGGCAAGGCTGTATCGCCGGGTGAGGGAAGGCTTTGTATTTTGTGTGAAATATGCCACTATTTTCCTGGTAGCCATTTCTGTTGTAGGAATAGTATTCGCGCCAGGGATTATTGCTTTGTTCCGCAAAGAGGACCAGGAGGTTATTGCGGTAGGAGCTGTAGCACTCCGTATGCAATGTATCGTATTTCCGTTAACCGGATGGATTGTAATGTCCAATATGATGCTCCAGTCCATTGGGAAGGCGTTGAAAGCGTCCATTCTGGCGGCAGCAAGGCAGGGGCTGTTTTTTATCCCCCTGATTTTAGTGCTGCCCCGCCTGTTTGGGTTGACTGGCGTGGAAATATGCCAGACGGTTTCGGATATTTTTTCTTTCGCACTGGCAGTGCCCCTTTGTATCAGCGTACTTAATGAGATGAAACAGCAGGAGAACAGCGAATCAATTTAAGGTATATATCGTATTGCCTGTGCAATAGAACAACTTCCTAAGAAACGGCGCAGCTTTAAGTGTTGCGCCGTTTCCAAAACTGGGTAATATATTTATCTGCGATAAACCGCGAGAGGTTAAAAGTCCTTGCTTTCGTGCCCTTAATTTCTATTGATTCATTATGAAGGGATATTCTCTTTGCATATTCGCCTATCCATGAATCGGCAACAACTTGGCTGGATATCTGATTATTTTCCGAACCCTTTTTTTTGTCTGGTAAGGCATTTATAAGTTGAGGAAGTGTTTCCTCATCCAAAATGGCCGGAGCGGCATCTGCGGATAAATAATAGGTCAAATAGATAGTATCATGATAAGAGTCCTGGTCCGACAGCATCTGGGAAATATTGTATTTGGCAATGAAATAGTCGGGGCGGCTGAAGGAGAGGACAATATAAAAAACGGTTACTACCACCATACTATATTTAAATAGAGGAAATTTTTCTTTATAAATGTTAATCAGTACACCGGACATCAGAAAGAAAATGACAGCCAATGACCAAAGCACAAAAATGCGCAGAAACGTCAAATCATAGCTTTTAATATACATCAGCATGCGTAGGGCGCTGGATGCAATCATGATATAAGTGCATAACGAAATGATAGCCATAATTGCCTTAAGGACTTTATGCTTTTTGAATCGGCCAAGGCAGATAAGGACGATGCATAAATTTAAAAAGCAGATGAAGAGAAGCTGGAAAAATCCTTCCCTGGCATATGCGGCATAACTGTATCCAACAGGCAGCTCCATGCTGCCGGTAAAAAGATAAATAATTTGTACGGCGCAAAACAACAGATAGATAGCGGAAAGGATGGAGGTAACGGTGATGGCAAGAACGGGTTCGCCGGTTCGTTTGTCGATTACTTCTTCCTTTATCGTTTTTTTCATCAAATAAGCGATTATGCAGTAGGATGCAAAAAAGGAAAAAAGGACAGTACCACATATGGAGAAAAAGTTTTGTGGTATTTGCAGGGTGGCAAAAATATCGTCTATTATGGAAGCAAAAACCATATCCGCAGAGCAAAGCAGCATCATTACAACGAACAGCAAAGGGATAGAAATTAGGATGCCAATGAAAATGTATTGCCCATAAGGTTTTTTGGCTTCTTTTTCTTCTTTCCGCGCTTTCATAAAAAGGCTAAAATCTGATATCGGCCTTCCGATAACACCGATAGAGCCAAATATTGTCTGAAAAATGGATTTCATATATTTGGAGAAATTCCATTGGGAATCCCCATAAAAATTGTGTATCATAAGGACAAAGAATAGGACAAAGATTCCCGCCTTATTCATGGAAATGATATTGCCGGCATCGGTGCAAAAGGTGGAAATGCCCAGAAGCAGTATGGCGATTACATAAAAAACAGAGTCTTTTTTCGCGGAAATCCCTAATTTTTTCAAGGATAAGAAGAAACAAAAGAGGGTTCCGCCTGTGAAAAAAGGGTAGGTAATCCCGGAGGCATTTTTATAGAGGCAGAAGGTGTAAAAAAGGGCATAGATAACGCTGGTAATGCTGAATAAACGGAAATGGCGGATACGTTCCCCCTTTTCCTCTTCGCTCAAACCGCCCGATTGGGGAGTAACAGGGGCTGCAGGGGTAAATGCCCAGGCTTGGGGTGTTTGGGTGGGATTGGCATCGATGGGCGCAGTGTTGCTAATGCCGGGATGGGCGGTAACATTTCCGAAAGGAGAAACATTCTCAACGGCATTCCGATTATCGGAAGGATGTCCGGGTACAGCGTTATTGCCAGAGGCATTCCGGTTATCGGAAAGGTGTCCGGGCATAGCGTTATTGCCAGCAACGTTCTGGTTATCAGAAGAATGGCAGGGTGAGTAATATTCCTGGTTTGGATAATCGTTCATATTTTACCTCATTTCTGCACGGCCTGTTATATCTTGAATTTTTGAAACTGTCCGAAATAATTGGCTTTTGCCGGGGGATTATCAAGTTTGAATAAGCCGTGCGGATACAAACTTGAGGTTAAAATCCTGTGATTTTCGGTTGTATCATAGTTTTAATAATTTTATCATTACATTTGCTATAATAAATTTTATGATTCCGGTTCTTCCACATATTGTAAAATGTCACCGGGCTGGCAGTCTAAAGACTTGCATATGGCATTAAGCGTAGACAGGCGGATGGCTTTTGCCTTATTGTTTTTCAGTATGGATAAATTGGCGAGGGTAATGTCCACGTCTTTGGCAAGTTCGGTCAGGCCCTTTTTCCGTTGTGCCATAACCACATCTAAGTTAATGATAATTCCCATGGATTCCCTCCTAAATTGTAAAATCATTTTCAAGTTTATAAGTGACGGCTTTGTCAAATACTTGAGATAAAACTTTACTGAAAAGCCCTGCAATGACAAAAACAAGGATGACAATAAGCACGGAGGGCGTGATATAGAGGAAAAGGCGGCCGGCCGTAATCAGGGCGATAATCAGGCTGTAAGTTCCCATACGCCGAAGGCTGATGACATTTTCCGGTATAAAGCAGTCATCATTTAGCACAGTGCGGAACATCTTCCGAAGTTCATAAATGATGAGAATAGCTAAAGTGCCGGAAGAGGACAGAAGCAGGATGAGTGGAATGTAATTATTGGCGAAATGGCTATTGTATCTTCCGTAGAACCTGATAGTGAACGGAAGTGTGAGGATAACCAGTATTCCTGAAAAAAACATGAAGTCTAAAATGAATTTTGTAAGTAAGGTCAGTTTATCTTTCATGGGAAAACCTCCTTGGCGGAATAAAATTAGTGCGGTATATTTTCCTTATGTTGGTACTAATAGTAGCACGATAGAAATTGATTGTCAATAATAATTTATTGTAAATCAATAAAAATATATTGAAATTCGATGATTAAATATTTTACCCAACTCTACTGCCAGTAGGTGTCCATTTTTATAAGGAATTTATATAATTAATTGTAGATAGGAGGGATGGATAATGAATCAAATCAAGATTGGTGCCTTTATTTCAGAACGCCGGAAGGCAAAAGGCTGGACGCAAAGCCAGTTAGCAGAAAAATTGGGAATAACTGATAAAGCTGTTTCAAAATGGGAAACGGGAGTGTCACATAGTTAAAGATATTGTTTTAGAAGTGTTTCCCTGTGGCTGTTGTCACAGGGAAGAATTGTATTTAATCAATCTTTCCAATGAAACGGTAGTAGATTTCAACTTTTTGAACCCTGTTTCCGTTTTCATCTTTGGATGCTTCATGGACTAGGATTTTTTCAATGAGTGCGTTCAGCAGTTCGGCGGTCAGTTCCGTGGGGGCTTTGTACTGCTTTATGAGTGCAATCCATTTTTCAGCGTCTGCCGATTCCTGTATATCCTGTGCAAGCTGCTGCTGTAAGGAATCTATAGCCTGTGCCAGCGTTTCCTGTTCAGTCTGGTACTTGTCCGACAGCATGGAGAAATTGCGTTCCGTGATTCTGCCCGTTACTCTGTCCTCATACATCCGGCTGAACAATGCGTCTATTTCTGCCTGTCTTTTCTGGGCTTTTTTCAATTCGGATGCAGCTTTCTTTCTTGCTGAACTGCGCTCACTGTCACTGCTTTTCAAGAGCCTTTCCAAAAGCTGGCTTTCATTCTGCTGTACCTCATTGAACCAGTATTGCAGACGGGAAAGGATATAACTGTAAAGGACATCATAACGGATATAGTGCATGGAGCATTGGCGCAATCCCTGCCCGTATTTGCTGCAACGATAATAGCCATAGGGATTCTTGTTCTGCTTATTCATCCCATAAGCGAGAGACCAGCCACAATCAGCGCAACTTACCAGACCAGAGAAAATCTGTGTTGTTCCGTCCTTTTGTTTCCTGCGGCGGCTTGCTATCATCCCTTGCACTGTCTGGAAGTCCTCTTTTGAGATTATGGCTTCATGTGTGTTTTCCACCCTCCACCATTCACTTTCGGATTTCCTCACTTTACGTTTATCCTTAAATGAAATGTTGGTCTGCTTGTTGTGTACGCTGTTGCCTATGTAGGTCTCTGATTTCAAGATTTCCTTGACTATGGCAATAGTCCATGTGTAGGCTTTTTCCGGCGGCGCATCTGCAAAGTGGTTTGCAAACGTGCCATAGCGTTGATAATTGAGCCATCCGGGAGTGGGTACTTTTTCCTCTGTCAGAATCCGGGTGATACTGGCTGCCCCCCGTCCTTGAACAGCAAGGTCAAAAATCTTCTCAACAATCCACCTTGTTTCGGTATCAATCAGAAGATGCCCTTTTTTGTCGGGGTTTTTGATATAGCCAAGTGGGGCATATGCGCCATAGTGTGCGCCGGCTTCATTCCTTGTACGGAAAGCACGTTTAACTTTTTTGCTGATATCCCTTGCGTACCATTCATTGATGATATTAAGGAATGGTGCAAATTCACTGCTCTGTTGGTTCTCACTATCCACGTTATTATCAATAGCGATGAAACGGACGTTTTTCTGTGGGAAAAACATTTCTGTATACATTCCCACTTGTAAATAGTTTCTGCCAAATCTGGAAAGGTCTTTGACAATCACGCAGTTGATTTTTCCTGTTTCTATATCATCAATCATGCGCTTGAAGCTGGGTCTTTCAAAATTAGTGCCGCTGAATCCATCATCCACATATTCATCCACGATTTTGAAATTATTCTGCTCTGCATATTTACGGAGCATCAAACGCTGTGTGGATATGCTGTTGCTCTCGCCGTTCTGTTCATCATCCCTTGAAAGGCGGCAGTAAAGTCCAGTTAATGTTGTATTGTATGTTGTGGGCTTCATGTTTTATTATCCTCCTTATTAAAAAAAGCCCACACTGATAAACTTCCTGCTACTTAAAAGTATATCACAGAATGGGCTTTTTTTCAATGATTTATGCTGTATTTATGCGGCTTTCGGGCATTTTTCCGGCATCCAGAATCACCTTTTCCAGAATGGATATTAACGGTTTTCCATCCTGCCGAAAATGCTCACTTATGATTATTTTGTTGTTTCCCATGATGAAATATTGTCCATCATGGGGAGTCGGTTTCTGTTCCATAAAATCCTCCCAATCTTTTAAGACTGGGATTCCAAAGGGTGCTGCTGTATGTTTACGGATATCTTTGGTAGGGAATCCCTTTGTTGCTTTATGCTTCTTTATCAGATATAAGCTGGAATGAATCACAGCTTAATTTTATGCCATGCAAAGTTTCATGGCTGTATGCTGATATCAATATACTCGGCACATGGATAGGAACTATATGCTGCTCACGCAACCGCCTGCGAAGCTCTTTATAACGCTCCTCGACCTCTGGCGATAAATCATCCACATGGAGCGTGAGTATACTTTGTCCTATCAGCACATGAAGGACAATCCTAGAAAATCTATATGGTTTCCTCTTTACTGCGCCATTGCATAGCAATGTGCTGCTCCCATCGTGGGATAGTCCAGCCGTGCCTACCTCTATAGCTGAAAGTTTTTTTCCGTGTGATATAATCATGCTGTTTCCCTCCTTGAAATTTTTGCTTTCTTTTGTTTTATAACCATCCCCCTCCATTGGATGATAAGAAAATCTTAAATCACAGAATCCTATTATTTGATGATTTTTCGGAATGTACGATAAAAATAAAACCTTAAAGGAGGGTGCAATATTGGGCGGAGACAAGGACAGACAGGCTAGGGGCTGGCAGATTACCATTAACAACCCGAAAGATAAGGATATGGGGCATGATAAGATTAAGGAAGTTTTAAAAGCCATCCCGTCAATGGTCTATTGGTGCATGTGTGATGAGGTAGGGGAACAGGGCACAGAACATACCCATATCTACATCAAGACAAGGAATCCCATAAAATTTTCTACATTGAAAAATAAATTTCCGGCTGCGCATATTGAGAAAGCACAGGGTACGCCAGCGGATAACCGGAACTACATAAGGAAAGAGGGGAAGTGGGAAGATACCGAAAAGAAAGAGACCAACCTTGCAGATACTTTTGAAGAGTGGGGGGAACTGCCGAAAGGACACAAGGGAAAGCGCAGCGACCTATCCATCCTATTCGATATGATAGAGAACGGACTTTCCAATTCTGAAATACTGCGACAGAACCCCGACTATATGAAATATCTTAATCATATAGAAAGGACAAGGCAGTCTTTAAGGGAGGAGGAGTTTAAATCAAAGTGGCGTGACATTGAATGTATATATGTGTTCGGTGAAACGAATACTAACAAGAGCCGCACATATATGGAAAAGTACGGATATGAAAATGTATACCGAATCACGAATTATAATGGCAATGCAGTATGGGATGGGTACAGGGGGCAGGATGTGGTGATATTCGAGGAATATCGCAGCCAGTTATTGATATCGGAGATTCTTACATGGTGCGAGGGCTACCCGAATTGCAGCTTGCGAGCCAGATATGCGGATAAGGTAGCCTGTTTTACAAAGGTGGTCTTTATCAGCAATATCCCACTCGAGGAACAGTACCCCAATGTGCAGGAAGATTCAGCGGCTACATGGCGGGCGTTCCTGCGGCGCATACAAAGGGTATACCATCATATCACGAAAGATAATATAATAGAATATAAATCCGTGGATGATTATATGCACAGGGGCGAGGGATTCCAGCCGCTGCCGGATGGGGCAGAGACACCATTTGATGAAGCGGAGGGATACAGGCAGGAGGAAATGCCCTTTGACTGATAAGAAAAAAGCACCTGTAAAAAGGTGCTTTCCCCTTGCCTATAGCGGCATCTTTGTTATTACTGCCAGACGGATATATGTATGCTGGTCTTCGATATTGAGGACACAGAACCCCCAATACAGCGCAGGATATAAGCACATGATTTCGTAAGCGGTCATACATCCTGCAAGTTCTTTTGTAAATGTGACAATATCTTTGTTCATGTTCTCCCGTATTATATTACATATAATTACTGGAAACTTTTCCCATATAGTCTTATCTATTGTAAAATAGTAAATAATATAGTCTTTTGTTATTTTATATCCATCTTGCCGCAAGTCAGCTTTGGATGTGACCTGTACCAATTTCGGATATGTAAAATTTTCAAGTACAAATGCAAAATCATTCTGTAATATATCATGCTGCATTTGTATCCGTAATTTTAAATTTTGCTGTGCAATCAGACGCTGGTTTTCCAGATATTTCTGGTGTGCCTGTCTGCACTTATCAGCCATTGACTGGTAAAAGGGTGCTGATAACTCTTTTATCTTTTGTAGATAGATTTTTAATGATTCATTACTCATAAAATCATATCTCCTTTCCAGGTTCTTTCTACTACATATTTATAGGCTAGTGGGTTATCAACATATACAATGTCAATGCGCCATATGCCTTTGGATTCCTCTACCCTGTCTATATACAGAGGTTCTACAATATCATAAATTGTAGAGCCGCCCATATATGGACGGAGTATCTTGTCGCCGGGGAGGATGCAGTATTGAAGATGCTGCTGCATAATCTCCCTTATTTCTCCGAAGCTGTATTCCTTGTCGGAATCACATGACGGGAACTTGAACCGTACAGAAGTGATTCCCTCCCGTTCTAAAAGGTATGTTTGCATTTCTGCTGGTTCGTCTCCGGCATCCATTCCGAACAATCTGGAATAGTACGAAGCTGTACGCCAGCCTGCATGTAGAATATGCAGATACTCTATTTTATCTTTAGTTAATTTTTTTGTGTTGCTCATATTGCCTTTTCCTTTCTATTATAATGATGGGGGAGGGAGGTGCGGTATCCCCCATCATCGGGTTAATGGTTGCTTAAAAATCCACTTCGTTTTGGACTTTATATTCAAAGTCCGATGCAGAGCCGGAAACTCCACTAATTGGATAGTCACTGTTGTTCCCTTTCATGGCATAAGCCTTTAGCTTAAGCCCAGAAAATGTAACAGTTACTGTCACATCATCTGAAAGGGCATCGTTTAGGGCGGTGACTTTTACTGCATGTTCCTTTCCGACCTTGATTTTGATAATGTCCCCATGATTTGCACAGCAGTGCAAACTATAGGAATCAATATCCTTTCCCCATGTGCCATCATCAAGGCGGACACGGTTCACAGAGGTTTCTACAACCTCCATGTCTTTTTTGCCTGCGGTTGTGTTGACATTCGCCAATGACAGGCGTAAATTCTTCAATTTCATCTTTAATACCTCTCTTTCTGCACCTCTTGATTTGATTTTAGCAAGCGAAAAGTTATCATTTGATAAAGCAAACAGGATATCCGTTTTGGGGATATCCTGCTTGCCATATGTATTTTATTTACTTTCAATTATATTTATCCATGCTGTATTTATGTCGTGCCTTATATTACTTGCATAATATCGGGGGCATATCTTATACTGTATTTTGTCTTTTGTTCCATCCTCTGTTGATTCTAACTTTTCATCCTCTGTCATTAGCTCTTCTTCTTTTAAGGCTAGTTTTTTCAGTTGTTCCTCTGTAAGCTTACATGTTATTGGAGGAAAAATGCGATTGATTACCTTTTGGAAAGCATCTTTTGGAATTTCTATTTTTGAATAGTATTCTCTAGCTGCTTTTAGGTAATCTTTTTTTTCTTCTGCTTGAAAAACAAATTTTAACCATTCTTCCACTAACGGATACAAAGCATTATATTCCGGCTGTAATATTTTTTGTTTTTCCTTTAGTACAGAAATATTTTTTCTTTTTCTGGCTGTAGATTCTAATAATTTATCTAAGTTGTTCAATCTGAAAAGTTCTTTTGTAATCACATCATATTCTGATTTGATGTGTTCTAATTTGAGGGTTGCAAAATACCCCTCCATTGCTTCGTTGACAGTTACTTTGGAAATTTGATTTCCCATTGATTTTTACTGGAAAAGAAAGTATACTTTTATCCATGGAACTTTTCTTCTCCTTTCTTTTTTTGTAAAGGTTGCGCTTGTCCTTTACACTATATATATCGGGTTTTGGCATATTTTGGGATTTTGACAAGAGAGTAGACACGCATATAGATGTTTGGATATATGTATATAACCGTCTGGAAATACGCATATTGAGCAAACATAATGTATAGCAAAAAGGCTACTTAATAGCTGAACAGAAAAAAATTGATTTTTGTCAAAAGAAACAATTTGGCACATTTCATACGATAGAATTTTGTGCAATTTGCTGTTTTAGATACAATTAGGGAATACAGATACAGGATATGGGGGCTAGGTGTATCTGGCAGAAAGGTTGATAGATGGGGGAGGGAGGGGGTATGGATACAAAAATATAGGGGAGGACTGGTAATACTCGCAGTCCTCCCCCTAAAGCCGCTTCGCTCTGGATTGCCAGTGTAGGCTCGTGACGCTCCGCACTTCGTTCGCCCTGCTCACTGCGTTGCTTTGCTTCTCGCCCACACTTTGGCAATCTTTTTAGTTTGTACATTCAAAGTCTTTTATTTTGTATGATTACCTCGTGTACATTCAAATTCCTTCATTTCTGATAACTTAAGTACGTGTTTACCCGTACATGTTTTGCATGTACATAAGAATATTTTCTCATTTTTGAATGTTCCTACATGCTCACATATTCTATATTTTGGATGTGGTATATATCCTTTTTTAAAATTTGTATAATTTTTATGATGTACTATTGTGCCATCCTCAAATTGCACATCTATATCATGGGAGTTTATGTATTTTACTAATTCCATTTCTAAACCGTTTAGAGATATATTTCTTTCCCCTAATCTGATAGAAGCATAATCTATAGTTTTTTTGTTTCTATAATACTCTATAATTTGTTCGTCTGTTAAGTCGGAATGTTTGGCTCTGAATTTATATGCTTTGCTACAGTCAATATTATTATCCCTACATTTTTTCGCAAAAGAATTATTCATTAATCTGTAACCTCGTCTCTTTGTATTTCATCTATAGTTGCATTTAGTATATCATCCACAAATAAATCTAACAATATGTTTTTATATTTCTAAGTACTTGATTCTTGGCACAAAAAGGGGGTAACTTGATACTACCCCTGTTGAAATAATTTGTTGCTCAACTGTTATATTATGCTTTCTATTATACTGGGTACTAACAGTAGTACCCAGTATAATTTTATCTCTTTTAATTATTCAAAGTGTACATCTTCTCCAGTACCTGAGCCTTGGCCTCCAGCACCAAATTCAGGAAGGCCTGAGAATGCTCCACCACCTATGGGTGCACTGTCTGGGTCACCGCCAGATGGTTGACCACCGCCGGAACCACCGTTGCCGCCACCAGAGGGTTGACTGCTATTTCCATTACTATTTCCCCCATTATTACCTGTGCTTGCAGGAGAAGTTGTTTGCTGTGGTTGTGGTTTGGTCTCTGCGGTCTGCTTCAATGTTTCTATCTCTGCTTGTAGTTCCTCGATTTCTTTATCCTTATTTGATATATCAGTTTTGTATGATTCTATAGCAGCATTCAATTCTGTGATAGTTGCGGATAAATCTGCAATTTCTGCATCTTTTTCTGCTGCCGTATTATTTAAAGAATCCATATCCGATTTTAAAGTATCTAATTCATTCCGTAGAGTAGCTACAGATTCATTTAATGAATTATTACTATTAAATTGGTAGATATTGAAGCCAATACTCACAACTAATAGTGATGATAAAACGATAGCAATTATCTTGTTTTTCATATGTAGTCACGCTCCTTAAATTTTGCTTCTCTTATACTAACACGATTAAAATTGATTTACAATCAGCATAAATTTAAAACAAGTAAACATAGGTTTCATTGGTGCGGCTCTAGGTTTCTGTCGCCAAAATTGAAGCATACTCGCTATGGCTCGCTCAATTTTGGAACGAATCCACATTCTGGCAAGTGACGAAAAACTGTTTGTATCACTGAAAAACTGCGATACAAATAGTTTTTCTGTTTTCGCAAGTTGAAAAAAGACTTTTGATATCATCATAATTTCCTTGTTCCTCTCATATATGTATGGTCTACGATAAGAACCTATTTATAAAAGAATTATAGACATACAATACTAATAATGCAAGGATAAAAGGAAAGATAACATGATAAATTATGATAAATTGTGGGGAACGATGCAGGAAAAGGGCATTACCCAATATAAACTATATAAAGATTATCATTTTTCCAAATCTTTACTTCACAGGCTTAGGCATAATCTGTATGTAAATTTGTATACATTGGATAGGCTCTGCTATATTCTTGACTGCAATATAGAGGACATCATAACACATCAAAAAGATGGGAATGAAAGATATAATAATAAAGAAACAGAAAGCGATATGTGAATTGAATTTCATATGTCGTTTTTTTATTTTATCGGCTGCCCGTTAGATTTACGCTATATTCCAGTTTAAAAAGGGCACAGTTAAGGGGAATTGATAAGAAGTGCATTTATCAATCCCCCTTGCCCCATTATGTTCTGGCAGTCTACCGTTTGTAAAGGGGCTTTCGCGGCATAAAAAGGGCGGCGCGGTGCGCCAATTTATTCCACGTTCCCCTTGACAAACTGCTCTGCGGCTATCCTGCCGATTTTCTCCCGTTCTCTTTTCCGTCTTTTTTTCTGCTTTCTTTTTCAGTTCTTTCCTTTTATAATAGCAAGTAGTAAGCAAGTATATCAGCGTGGGCTGCTGGTGTGGTTTCTTTAACTAAGGGAAACGGGAAGGTCTATGCCGGATTTGTCTTTGTTTACTCCATTATGTACTTTTTTAGGCATTACATTAAATGAATTATTTGCCGGTGAATGTATTGCGGAAGAAAATTTGAAAGAAAAAGCAGATGATGTACTTATGGAAGTGGTGTCAAATTGGTTGGGGCACGATAAATGGGAATCAAAAAAATGTGATACGGCAAATGTTTTAGAAGTTGAAAATGTTTCCAAACTATATAAAAATGTTTTGGCAAAGCATGAAACAGAAGATAATTCAGTTTTAGCTGTAAATGATGTAAGTTTTCAGATACCGTATAGCAGCTTTGTTGGAATTATGGGGGCTTCCGGTTCAGGGAAAACAACATTGCTCAATTTAATAGCCACAATTGATAAGCCGACAAATGGAACGATACGGATTAGCGGGCAAAATATAGTGGATATACCAGAAGAAGATACCGCAGAATTCCGCCGCAGACATTTAGGGTTCGTTTTTCAAGAATATAATTTGCTCGATACTTTGACTATCTATGAAAACATTGCACTTGCTTTGACAATTAAAGAGATTCCTAAAGAAAAGATTCGGCCAATGATTCAGAGCCTGTCTGAAAAGCTGGGTATATCGTCTATATTAGATAAATTTCCATATGAGGTATCGGGAGGGCAAAGGCAACGCTGCGCTTGTGCACGTGCTATTGTGGTAAAACCGGACATTATACTTGCAGACGAGCCTACCGGGGCATTGGATTCCCATGCTGCCAAACAGCTTTTAGATACATTTGCTATGCTTTGCAGAGAATATAGTGCAACAATATTGATGGTCACACATGATGTCATGACCGCCAGTCATTGTGACAGAATACTGTTTATGAAAGACGGTGAAATAAAAGGGGCTTTAAACAGGGAGAGGGAAAACAAACAGACCTTTTTTGCAGATATTTTGAAGAAAATAGAATGGATAGAAGGAGATAATTAGATGTATTTGAAACTGTCAGTCCGTAATGCCAAACGGTCTTTTATAAATTACCTTTTATATATTTCAGCTATGACGGTTCTTTTGGCAATAATAGAAGTATCTAACTGTATAGCCATTATAGGCAGACTTGCTGGTTTTCAAGTAATTTCCCTGCCATTGCTAATAACAGTGGTTCAAATAGTTTTAGTTGGATATATAGATACTTTCATGTTAAAGCAGCGGGCAAAAGAATTTGCAAACTATTTATTGTTAGGCATGGGAAAAAAGAGGTTAATCAATCTGTTCCTATGGGAAATAGTATTGATTGGTTTTTGCTGCTATTTGATAGGAACAACAATAGGTTTTGCCATATATAGATTTTTTTACTTCTGTGTGCCTATATACGAAATAAAGATATTTGTATTTCTCTATGGTAAAAGTATGTTTTATACATTTATATCTTTTTGCGTTATTGAAGCGGTGTGCTCATATTGGCTGAAGCGGCGCTTGAACAAGCTGGAATTAAGGGAGTTGATGTGTGAGGGGAACAGGAGTCAGGGCACAAAAGATTTGTGGAATTATAAAAAATGGGGAATTATCTTTTTCATGTGTTTCGTGTGCTTAATCGGTTTTGTATGTGGAATTGTTTTTTTGCCAGGAGTCTATATTGTTTATCCCATATCTGTTGTAGTAATACCTTTGTTGTTATCCGTTTTTGCGTTTTATAAATGGGTATTTGGCTATTTGTATGCGCTCAGGCGGATGAAATCCGTTAAAATATACCAAAAAGACAGGCTGTATATCATATCAAATATAACGTCAAATTTCAAAACATCTGCTATTGTAAATACAGTTTTTTGTATATGTTTTTTATTTTCCGCATGTTCTTTTATAACCGGAAAACTGATGCTTCAGCCCGAATTTCAGCTTTTTGACATAACTACGCGGCATTGGATGGGAATCTCGCAAATAAGTATCAGCATTGTGTTTTTGGTCATTTATTTTTCGATATTATCTTTGCATCAGATTATAGAAATAAGGGAAAATACAAGAAACAACCGGATAATGGGCTGTATGGGGAAAAGCAATAAACAGATAGAAAGGCTTGTGAACAGGCTAATCGCAATTAAACTGGTTTTTCCAATAATCATGGCTTTGCTGATTTTTTTATTTTCTATCCCCCTTCTGAATATAAAAATGAATTTAATATTGCCAGTTTCTATGAATTATATTTTGTTTAAATTGGCAGGTGAATTTTGGGCTTGCATCATATTTTTCTATATTTGCTATTTTGGAATTGTAAGCGTAATGGGTAAGTGGAAGTGTTAAATGGGATTTGCTTTTAAAGCATTTTCAAAAGTCTGAATCTTAGTCATAATGCCGAAAAAGAAAGTATGGTTAAGAGGGTTTGTACATTTTATTTATTACTATTAACTAAAATGGAATAAGTTGGATGGCCAATTTTATAAAATATTTACAAATTATTCACAATTCATCATTCTCACGAAATATCCATATGTTATCCTTATATTAAATCATGGCAATCGTCATGTGGTATTGAAAGGAAATTTGCAGTACTGAAAGGGCGTTTGCGGTACTGAAATAGAAAGGGGATGGGCAAATGGGAAAAAAGAGAAGGCGGTTGTGGATGGGGATAATTTTGGCCATAGCTTTGGTGCTGAATATTGTAGCATGGAAGAGCCCGGCATTTTGTGATTTTTATGTAAAAAATGTCTATCCGTTATGGGTGAATACATATGGCAGATTTATGGGGATATTTCCTTTTTCGGTAGGGGAAATTATGTTTGCGGTTGGCGTCCTGCTCACAACGGCGGCTTTCATCCTGGCGCTGGGTTGTGCCATTGCCTTATTTTATAAACAAATAAAATGCATGGGGGAAAACGGAAGCCGGATAGGGAGATTCTGCCGGATATATTTTGCTGCCTATGGCTGGATATTCACAGGGGTTGTGGTGGTGATGACGTTAAATTGTTTTATTCCTTATCATTGTTCTACCCTGGAAGAAAAATATGGGGTCTTGTGCAGGGAAATAGAAGAGGAATTTCCGGTGGAGGAACTTTTGTTTAAGGAATATTCACTAGATGAACTGATACGGTTAAGGGATTATGTGGTGATTAAAGTGAATGAGCTGGCTCAAAAGGTAGAACGGGATGAGAATGGGAATATTGTCTTTCCAGAAAATATGGAAGAAATTGCCATAGAGTGTATGCAGGAATTAAGCGGGGAATGTGGGCAATTAGCGGGGTTTTATCCTCAGCCAAAACAATTTACCTTTTCCGGGTTTTTTAGCCAGCAGTATATGAAAGGCTATTTCTTCCCGTTTTCCATGGAAGTTAATTACAATAAGCTGATGCATGAGATTAACCGCCCGGCCACAGTTTGCCATGAATATGCCCATTTGAAAGGGTTTATGTATGAGGAAGAGGCAAATATGATTGGCTTTTTGGCCTGCATCAATTCTTCAGATGAAGTTTTCCAGTACAGTGGGTATTTGAGCGTGTTAAACTATATCGATAATGAGTTCTATAAGGCTATTGGAAAGGATAAGGAAGTGTATTTATCCCATGTGAATATTTCCCCTTTGGTGAAGTCGGAAAATATCTTCCTGAAAGCGGAAACCTGGGAAAAGGTGGAAGAAAAAGCGGTGCTCAAGACGGAGGTTGTGGATAAGGTGTCCGATAAGCTTTCGGAAACCTCCATGGTTTTAAATGGAGTGGAAGATGGGGTGCTTAGCTATACCAGAGTGGTAGGACTGCTGCTGCATTATTATGATGGGGCTTCTGAAGTGGATGAGACGCTGCTGAAGGCGCAGGGGGATGCGTACTTTGAAGACACGGAGATGGCGATGGGAGGGATGGAATAAGGCGGATAGAGGAGTCTATATCTACAGAATTATATTTTGAATTGCATCGTCAAAGCTATGAAATTTATATTGGTAAAAATAAAGACATGGAAGTGGATTTTCATGTCTTTTTATGTACGAAATATTTGATTTATGTTAGAATATTATTAATTACCTTAAAATTTGGAATTTTCTAATAGAGAAAATACGAAGGATGAGAAAGGAAAAAAATTATGAAAAAACAAAAGAGTAGTAAATTAAGATTCGGGGGGGGGTATTATAAGATTTGGCCTATGGTTTAATGATGAAAAGATAGCGATAGGTATTGTTATATTTTTTATTGCAACTATTATTCCCATGTTAGTAGTTGCCCAGTACTCCCATGCTTCGGCTGATGATTTTGGGTGGGGTGCCGGGATGCGTCGGCAAGTATGGGAGGAAACCCATTCTATTATTCAATTCTTGGTGGCATCTTTTCAAAGTACGGTTGCTATGTACCATGAATGGCAAGGAACATTTACAACCACCTTTGTTCAGGCATTTCAGCCTGAAATTTTCAATGTACATGCTTATTTTATTGTTCCATACATTATGTTGCTTTTCTTTCTGGGCGGCACTACGTTTTTGCTGCACTATTTGCTGGTGAAAATGTTAAGAATAAAAAATTCGGTCTTTGTTGTAATAGCTATGCTTTATTTTCTGATTTCCATACAATATATTCCATCTACAGGGGAGGCCTTTTATTGGTATAATGGGGCTGTGGCCTATACACTTGCTTATTCGGTTATGTTGTTTTGTATAGGATTTTCATTAAAATATATTTTTACCGGTAAAAAGAAGAATTTAGTGATGGCAGTGCTTACAGCATTTTTTGTGGGGGGAGGGAATTACCTTACTATTGTACTGCTGCCTCTGCTTCTGCTTTTGCTGTTGTTCCTTTTCATCCCCTTAAAAAGAAATACTTTATACTTAATGATTCCTCTAGCAGTATTTAGCATAACGGCCATTATTAATATGAAAGCACCAGGAACAAAGGTGCGGGGAGGTAGCGATTTCGGATTTGATTTGCAAAATGTTTTTCGTACAATTGGGAGGGCTGTCTACCAAGGGCTGAAAAATGCACGTTCAGAATATTTGAGTAATCCGGTTATCATTATTTGCATGATAATTATTGCTTTATTCCTGGCATCGCAAATGATAGAAAAACAATATGAGTTTTCTTTCCCCCATCCTGTGCTGTTTGTCATTATGACCTTTGGAAGTTATCTGGCGATGTATGCGCCCACTTATTATGCGGGTGTAGGCGAACCATTTGGCAGGATGTCTAATTTGATATTTTTTTATTTGGAATTAAGCATAATTTTGGATATAATATATGTGATAGGTTATTTGACGAGAAGATGGAATGATAAATGGAGGGGTAGGGGCGAATGGCTGATGGGTAAATGGAAATTTGCCAAAATATATATTCTTTTTGTAGCAGTTATTTTGATTTTGGCAAATCCGGGATGGTATAAAACAACGGCTATGGTGCGGACAATGGACTATTTAATAAGCGGAGGGGCAAAAGAATTTGGGGATGCGATGGAAAGGCGGTATGAAATACTTTTAGACGAGAGCCTGAAAGATGTGGAATTGGAAGGAATGCCGTCCGCGGGGCCTTTGTTCAACTATGATATTAAAGAAGACGGGGGTGACTGGCCAAATACAGCAGTGGCTGAATTTTTTAATAAGAATAGCGTAAAATTGAAAATGCATTGAGAAAGGAATACATCAAATGAAACTGATTTCATGGAATGTGAATGGGCTAAGGGCCTGTGTGGGGAAGGGCTTTTTGGATTATTTTAAGGAAATAGATGCGGATATTTTCTGTATACAGGAAACGAAGCTGCAGGAAGGGCAGATTGATTTGGATTTGCAGGGGTATTTTCAGTATTGGAATTATGCGGAGAAAAAGGGGTATTCGGGCACTGCCATTTTTACAAAAAAGAGCCGGTTTCCGTGGCCTATGGGATTGGGGTAGAGGAGCATGACCGTGAGGGCAGGGTAATTACGTTGGAATTTGAAGATTTTTATATGATAACGGTGTATACCCCCAATTCCCAGGACGGCCTTGCAAGGTTATCCTACAGGATGGAGTGGGAGGAAGCATTCCTTTCTTATATGAAAGAGCTGGAAAAGAAAAAGCCGGTAATTTTCTGCGGGGACTTAAATGTGGCCCATAAGGAAATTGATTTAAAAAACCCCAAGTCGAACCGGAAGAATGCGGGATTTACCGATGAGGAGAGGGAGAAATTTACGAAACTTACGGAGGCCGGCTTCATTGATACATTCCGGTATTTTTATCCGGATAAAGAGGGGATATATTCCTGGTGGTCATACCGTTTCAGCGCCAGGGCAAAAAATGCGGGGTGGAGGATTGACTATTTTCTCGTTTCGGATGCCTTGAAGGAACGGCTGGAGGATGCTTTTATCGATACGGAAGTCTTGGGTTCGGACCATTGCCCGGTAGGGCTTGTGCTAAAGGATGCGTAGGTTTGGAAGAACTGGTAAAAGGGGGAATAGGGTCAAGGATTGGAATCCGCCGGTAAGGGTTGGGAAAAGGTATAAAATCCATGAGAAGATATATAAAAGCGATATATGAACAATATATGCAAACGAAACTGGCCAATAAGATTATACTGGTCATAGGGATTATTTGTTTTTGCCAACTGGCAGCATCGGTGGGGATTTATGCATATGCTTATGGGCAGAGAAAAAAGGAAGTAATAGAAAATAATATGCAAATCCTGCAACAGGCTAACAGCAATTATCTTTCTGCTATAGTGGAAGAACTGGAGAATGCTACCAGGGAGCTTTTTTATGACGGGGGATTCTGGGACTCGGGGCAATATGAATCCCCAGGCATAGAGGATAACAGGGTATACAGTATATTGGCAGGAAAATACCATTCGGTAAGAAATATTGATAGTATTTACCTTTTTTCCAGCCAAAATGACAAGTTTTATATTATGGATGAACTTTCCTTCAGCGGCATCCCAGTGAAAACCCTGAATAACAACAGTTTTTTGACAGATTATGAAGATTTGGCAGGGGAAGAATGGTTTGCGGAAGCGGTAAAAAAAGATGGGGGGATGGCGGTAAGCAGGAATAAGGAAATCCGTAGTGGGGTCAGGGATATTGTCAGTTTTTCCAGATATTTGAAATATCCGCTGAAAACAAGGGATAGCTATTATCTGGTGACTATAAATATCAGGGAAGAGCGCTTTGATGTTTTAAGGCGGCAGCTATGTAAAGAGGATGAATATTTGCTTATACTGGATAATGAAGGGAAATTCATTTACGGAAATGGGGAGGATGCTATCCATATCCAGTTGGAAAGCAGTATGGATATATTGGATGGAATGAGCGGGATTCATCCATGGTGCAATTTTAAGATAAACGGAAAAGACTATATTGTAATTAGAAATGTAGCGGATAATGGGAAATGGACAATGATAAAAGCAGTTAAGAAAGAGACTGTGATGGGAGGGGTTACCATGCAGTTTATCGGTAACTGCTTTTTTATGTTAGTTCTTGTTTTACTGGAAGCTGTTATCCTTTACTATGTCATATGCAGGACAACAAAGCCAATTGAATATTTAGCCGGTATTATGAGCCATTATACACAGGGAAAAGCATACGGGGAATACGGGGAGAAGCTGTCGGGAAGGAAAGATGAGGTTGGCGTATTGTATTCCAGTTTTGAAAAAATGAATGGCCGCATTGATGAACTGATTAAACTGGAGTATATAAGCCAGATTAATGAAAAACAGGCCAGGCTGGAGGCGCTGCAGGCGCAGATTGACCCGCATTTTCTTTATAATACTTTGCAGACGATTAGTGGGATAGCCATTGAAAAGGATGTATTGGAGATAGAGCAGATTAATAATTCATTAAGCAGCATTTTAAGGTATAGCCTGAATAAGCAAAAAAGTGTGGTGCAGTTGTCGGAAGAACTTCAAAATGTAAAAAACTATATGGAAATCCAAAAATACCGGTATGGTGACAGGATTGATTTAAAGATTGAATTGTCGGAAAAAATACTGCGTTGCCATGTGCCTGTATTTACTTTGCAATTGGCGGTGGAAAACTCGATTAAGCATGGGCTGGAAAAGAAAATCGGAGTGGAGATTATAGAGATTTTTGATAGGGTGGAAGGTAGAAAAGGCATTTTGTGTGTACGGGATAATGGGGCTGGAATAGAAGAAGGACGGCTGAAAGAGATACAGAAAATGCTCCTTGGAAAAGTAGGGGATATAACAAAGGGATATGATTTGAAGGGTCTTGTAAATCTGAACGAAAGAGTGAAAAGCCAGTTCGGGGAGGGGTATGGGATTATGATAGGGAATAATCAAGGGGAGGGTGCATTATTAAAAATTTATATCCCATTGGATGAGGAGGAAGAAATTTATGGACCAGCAGGAGAAGATAAGAGTGGTGATTGCAGATGATGAACGCATGGTAAGGCGTACACTCAGGGCAGTTGGAAAATGGGAAGAAAATGGGATGGAAATTGTCGGAGAAGCACAAAATGGGATAGAGGCAATGGCAATTCTGGAAAAGGAAAAGCCGGAAGCCTTATTCCTGGATATGAGAATGCCAGGGCTATCGGGCAGCGAGATTTTGGAAAGGCTGGGGGAGAAAGAAGAAAAGCCGATAGTAGTCATTGTCAGCGGTTATGATGAATTTGAATATGCGAGGAAAGCGCTGAAATATGGGGCAATGGATTATATATTAAAACCAATAGAAAGGAATGATTTTAATAAGGTCTTAGGGAGGATTAGGGACAAGATAAAGGCGGAGGGAAAGGGGAAAAGTACTATTGCGCCACATAAAGATGTTGTGGAGAAGGTTAAGGAGAATATAGAAGAAGAATATACGAAGGATATTTCCCTGGCTTATTATGCTGAAAATTATTATATGAATAAAGAAGTGCTGTCCCGGCTGTTTAAGAAAAAATATGGAATCGGAATTACAGCATATATTAATTATATCAGGCTGGAACAGGCGAAGGTACTATTATCCCTGGGCTATTCCAGCACACATACAGCGGAAATGGTAGGTTATCATGATGTGAATTACTTTAGCAGGATTTTTAAGAAGACTTTTGAAATAACCCCTTCAGAGTATGTAGAGTCATTAAATAAATAATAATGTTTCTATTCGTAAAAAAGCCCGTTTCATAATTTTGTAACGGATAATTAAAGCATGAAAAAGGTCCACTAGAAAATATATTCCTTAGTGAACCTTTTATTTTTTGGTCAGTTTTTTATCCGCCGCAAGACTTTGAACATAATGTCGATATCTACCGGCTTTGCTAAATGTTCATTCATACCGGCATCCTTTGCCATTGCGATATCCTCATCGAACGCGTTGGCCGAAAGTGCTATGATGGGTACCGTTTTCGCATCCGGACGATTCAGGCCGCGAATCACGCGGGCGGCTTCATATCCGCTCATAACCGGCATCATTAAATCCATAAGTATGCAGTCGAACATTCCTGGCTCGGATGCCGTAAACTCATCCACAGCGGCTCTGCCGTTATTTGCGGTTATAACCTTCGCACCTGCCTGTTCCAAAATGAATTCCACGATTTCGCAGTTTATCTCATTATCCTCTACCAAAAGGACTTTCATCCCGGCAACAGCGTTCCGTATATTCCGCTCTTCATCCGCAGACTGTGCGCCCGGTGTCCCGTCAATTTGGATGGGAAGGGTTACCCGGAAGACGGTTCCTTTGCCGATTTGGCTGTCCATTTCAATATTTCCCTTCATCTGGTCTACCAGTTTCTTCACAATGGACATACCGAGCCCTACGCCGTCATAGTGTGTCCGTGCACTTTGATGTTCCTGGGTAAATGGCTCAAATATATGTTTTTTGAAGTCCTCGCCGATGCCAATTCCGGTGTCTTCAATCACAAACTGGTAATTTGCAATTCCGTTTCGGCAGGCATTTTCCTTTACCTGGACAAATACGGAGCCATGAGGCTGGTTAAATTTGATTGCATTATCAATGATATTCATTAAAATCTGCTTCAACTGCAGCGGATTTCCAATCAGCCTGCTGTGATGCAAATCGACCTCCTCCAGAACAAGCCGAATGCCCGCCGTATCTGCTTGGACAGACAAGATGGTAATGCAGTTTTCCAATATAGTATGAAGGTCAAACGGTTCTTCCACTGCTGCCGGCCTTCCGCTCTCCAGCTTGCTGACCTGAAGAACATCATTGACCAGGGAGAGCAAATGTTCTGTGGAGACACGGATTTTCTTTCTGCACTCCTTTTGTCGTTCCAATTCACCCTGGCTATGCTCCATGATAGCCAGCATTCCCAGGATTCCGTTGATAGGAGTGCGGAGGTCATGGGACATATGGGAGAGGAATTCGCTTTTTGCCGAATTCGCACGCCTTACCTTTTCCAGCAGCTCCATGATGGCCTGGTCTTGCTTTTTACGGGTTACCATAATTTCGGTGATATCTTGATGGTATCCGTTCAGGCAGACGCCCGCCTTTTTAAACTTTTTATCCGGCACGCCGCCACAGCGGACATAAATTTTCCCCAATTCCGGATGATTCCAGGGGTAAACCACCTCGGAACGCCCGGTTTCCAGAATTTCATGTACTGCTTCCTGTACCATTTCCACGTAATCTGGCTCAATATTTTCAAACCAGCGTTTATAGCACTCTTCCGGCTCGATTTCATCAGGTACTTCTAAGAGCATACGCATGGTTCGGTCCGCATACATTCTCGGTTGGCAGCCCTCTTCTATCTCAATTGTCCAGATACCAGTCCTTGCGCCTTCCAGAATATCTTCCAGGCTCTGCCTTGCTTCCAGTTTATATTTTTCTTCCTGCTCTACCACGGTGTTGGCATCCCGCTGGGCAAAAATTGCACAATTCTCTTCCCCGGCATCTCCCGTGGAGGAAAAATGGATTTCTAAATGTTTCAATCCATAGGGGTTATCTTTCACCTGATACCGGACATAAAATTTTTTCTTTTCCCTGAGCTGGGCGAGTACGTAGTCCTTTTTCGTTACAACACGAAGCCGTTTTTGGTCCCGGGAAACCACATACCGGGAAATATACTGGTCCATAGCGGCCTGATAACCGCCCTCGGAATTGATGGTTTTATCCATCTGGAGACGTTCGTCATTCCGGTATATCTCATATTCATCGGTATCGAAGTTTACTTTATAGATGCCCAGATAATCCACGCTCAGGGCATGGAGAACGTTATAGCTCCGTTTTTGAAGTTCGCGGATTAGATTTCGCCTCTTTAAGGATGATACGATAAAGTATGCTGCTGTATGAAGCATATTTGACGCATATTCCAATGATTTCATGGGTGGATTGTCTACACCGTAAAATCCAATGATATTCCCATTGTCATAAAGGGGAATTACCACAAGGGAATGAATGCTTTGTTGTTTCAGGTTGGCATATTGCAGTGGGTCGGTCTGCCGGATATCCTCCAAATCCTCAATGATGATATGGCTGCTGACACTAAAATTACTATACCAGGTTGCACACACCTCCGGAGGAACATTTTGAAGGTTCTCCTTTTCCGGCGCTACCCCATCGGCCACCCATTCATAGGTGTTATCATCACCTCCGGCTTCATTCCGTTCAAATATATAAGTTCGTTCCCCATGCAGCGCTTTACCCAAGTATTCCAGCAGTACGTCAAGCGACTGGTCCGGTGTTTCTTCCAATAGGGCGACACGAAGCCCTTCATTTATGATGGTCTCTAGATTCTGAACGCTTTGCATACTGCTTTGTGGCTTTTGGCTTCCGACAGTTGGAACACTTTCGCCGGTCTGTTCAAAAGATTCGTTTAAATAACCCATAATGTTGACCTCCATATATTCTGTTGGGGTAAATGCCAGCATCTGTTCCAGACTGATTTATCTTCTTGCAGATAAGCGTCAGTATCGGCAAACTTATCTATGATTTTACAGTAAAAAAGAATATCATACAAATGATTAATTTTCAATATTTTATGCTAAAAAAGGTCAAATCTGTCCATATATAGAAGAAAATGTATTGTTTATAATTTTATCATCAAATAGAAGAACCAGTCAATAGATTCAGGATTTGCTGTAGGGAATACGAAAAGCAGATGCAAAAGGAAAGAGAGGGTTAAGATGAAAAAGAGGATGGCACAAAAAATAATGGCTATGTTATTGGTAGCCGGGATGCTTGGCGGATGCGGGCAGACAGATGCAGGAAACAATACGGGAGAAGAAACGGTACAAAAAAGTGAAGAGGCAGGAAATGGCGCTTTAGAGAATAGTGGAGAAAAGGAAAGCGCGGCTACAGAGGGTGAAATGGTGGAACTGGAGTTTCTGTTTGGAGACCCGAACAGAACCGAGATTTTCAGCAGGATAGTCGAAGACTTTAATAATAGCCAGGGAGAAGTCCATGTAACATTTAATGCAACAGGAACGAACCATCTGGAGGAATTGATGACAAGGCTGGCAACCAACGATGTACCGGATATCACCAGCCAGCTACAGGGATACGAACTGGCCAGCTATGTGGAAGCCGGTTATATTAAGGATATCAGCCAAGAACCTTATTTGCAATATATCAGGGATACGGAACTGGATACGGTAACAATAGATGGTGGGGTATATGGTATTCCAATGGATACGCAGGCGTGGGGCGTTTTTTATAATAAAAAACTGTTCGAGCAGGCAGGGATAGAGAAAATTCCGGAAACTGTAAGCGAATTGGAAGATTGTGTGAATAAGCTGAATGCCGCCGGAATTACACCCTTTGCTGCCGGGTATGGTACGGAATGGACGATTGGGCAATTCCTCGGTTATGGGGTATCTGCTATTCTGACGCCAAAAGCAGTGGAGCTTGGGGACAATTATAAAAAGGGAAACTGGACTTTTAATCTGCCAGGAATAGATACTGCTTTCCAGGTTTTGGATTTAGTGGCGGATAATACTCAGGAAAGACCTTTTGACACGGATGTATCGGGTCAGTATGCAGTGTTTGCAAAAGAAGAGGCGGCGATGATGCTGCAGGGAAACTGGTCGATTCTACAAGTCAGGGAATTAAATCCAAATATTCAGATGGGAATGTTTCCATTGCCGATTAGCGAAGAAAAGGAAGAATTGGTTTTTCCGAAGCAATATGGATTTGTAATTAATGTTTTGGCGGCAACGGATGAAAATCCCCGTAAGGCGGAGGCTATCAATCAATTTATGGAATTTTTCTTAGACCCTGCAAATGGCGGAGGATATTATTATAACGAAATCGGCGTGCCTACGGCAAATGCAAAAGCAGAACCGAAGCTGGATGAGGCTTCTGAAATTCTTCAGGAATATTTGAAGGAAGGAAAAACAGTATTTACTTATTACGCTTATGAACCGGCTGGATTTGATGCGGAATCTTGGAAGGTTACTGTGCAGTATTTGAATGGTGGTACGAAAGACCACGAACAGCTAATAGAAGATTTTAATGAGGCATTTGATAAATATGCCGACGCTTTGAACTAGTATTACAGTACGATTTTAGTGGGATTTGCTGGAACTGGTACGAAGGCCATACGGAATTTTGTATGCTTGAGGCAGGAATAGGCTGAAAAAAAGAATGGGGTATAAGATTGAAAATTAAAAATTTTCAATCCCAAGTTTGTGTCTGCGCAGCATCCACAAACTTGACGGCACAAAAAGCTGCGCAGAAATGAAGTAAAAAATGGGAAACAAGAAGAGATTGAGAAAAGAATATTTGGGCTTTATAAAGTTTGTAGTTCCTATGCTGACTCTTTATACATTGTTTTTTTTGATACCGTTAGTTCAGACCATATATTATTCTTTTACGGATTACAATGGTATTAATCCAAAACTAGGATGGATTGGCCTGGGGAATTATAAGGCGGTATTTCAGGACAAGTATTTTTATAATTCATTGCTGTTTACTGCCTTAAGCGCATTGCTGTTTATGGCCATCATCAATGTGGCGGGTTTTGTACTGGCCATGGGATTGAACAGGAAAATACGCTCCAGAAATATATTAAGGGCAATTATCTTTTGCCCGTTCATTTTCAACAATGTAACCGTAGGTTTTATCTGGCAATTCTTGTTGGGAAGGCTAATGACGGATTTGTATCCGCTGACCGGATGGGGGATTTTTAAAATAGGGTGGCTGTCGGAGGAACAGTTGGTCATCTATTCGGTAGTGCTTGTGAAGGCGTGGCAAGCGATAGGCTATTTTATGGTAATTTATCTGGCGGGGCTGCAAATGCTCCCCCAGGACCCTTTGGAAGCCGCGGCCATTGACGGCTGTGGGGGATGGAACAGGATTTTTAAAATCATCCTTCCCTTAATGCGCCCTACCAGTTTTGTCTGTTTATTCTTAGCTATTACGGAAACCTTAAATATGTTTCCGCTCCTTATGACTTTGACTAATGGGGGGCCGGGGCATGCTTCGGAAAACATCTCGTTATATATTTATAATGAAGCTTTTAAGAGCCATAGGATGGGGTATGCTTCAGCACTGTCGGTAATCCTTACTATATTAGTGCTTATTGTGGCGATACTGCAGATGCGACTGACAAAAGAAGGGGATGAATAAGGGTTTTGCAAGTTTGTGCCTGTGCTTTACAGACATGGGATGGGTAAAAAGCAACGCAGAAATGAGGTAAAGAATGAACGAGCGAAAAAAAACAAATGTTGTGGTCGGTTTATTGCTTTGGGTCTTTTGCATAGTCATGTTTTTTCCTATGCTGTTTATTATCATCAATGCATTTAAAACGTTTGGGGAAGTAGTGATGGACCCGCTGGCTTTGCCTGCCATATGGAATCTGGACAATTTTAAGGAAGTAATACGGACGGGGAACTATGTAAGAGTTTTTCTGAATACCATTTATTTTGCTGTGTTGAGCGGGGTTATCGTCCTGGTGTTGGGCTCCATGGCCGGGTTTAAGCTATCGAGAATGAATAACAGGGTAAGCCGGGCAACGATGCTTGTGTTTATGATTGCCATGATGCTCCCGTTTCCGGTCATTATGATTCCGTTAGCAGTTATGGCCACAAAATTACATATATCCAATCACCTGACAATGATTTCCATATTAAATGCCGGGTTTTCCTGTTCCCTGGCTGTTATCATGTATATGCAGACGGTGAAAGGCATTCCCCGTGAACTGGATGAATGTGCGGATATGGACGGATGCAGCGGCTACAGGTTCTTTTTTACTATAATATTTCCGCTGCTTAAGCCTATGAGCGGAACATTGGCCGTGCTCTATTTCATACGTTATTGGAATGACCTTATGTTGCCGATGATTCTGATTTCTAAAAAAGAACTGTATACAATTCCGTTGTCCCAATTATCATTTTATAACCAGTTTACACAAAACAGGTGGAACTTGCTGCTTGCAGCGGGGCTGATGGCGTTGCTGCCAGTGATTGTTTTGTATTTATTTGCCCAGAAAGCAATTATTAGCGGGATGGTTGCGGGGGCGGTGAAAGGATAAAGGATGCCATAAAGCTGAATTATGAAGTTGGTGTGAAAAATAAATTGTTCATACGCAAATTTATGGCTGCGCAATGCATGTACCGAAAAATGCCCGAAAAGCGGCATTTTTTATCCAGATTTGGGAGGTTAGAATGAAAAATTATAGGATGCTTGAGCCATTGGATATAAAGATAACAGGGGGAATATTAGGGGAGAAAAGAAGGCTGGTATCTGAGGTGACAATTCCTTACATTGGAAGAGCGCTTTGTGACGAGGTACCGGGGATTAGGAAAAGTGGATCGGTGGAAAACTTTAGGATTGCTTCCGGAGAATTGAGGAAAGAATTTCATGGGCTGGTATCCCAGGACAGCGATTTGTTTAAATGGATGGAAGCGGCTTCCCTGGCCTTAGCGGAGAAGAAAGAGCGCAATTTTCCGGAAGGGATGGAGGCAGCCGAACTAGAGGAATTGGCTGCCCTGTTGGAAAAGTGCCAGATGAAGGATGGGTATTTGAATACTTATTACATAATAAACGGTTTAAAAGGCAAATGGAGCTATTTGAAGGAATCCTGCCAACTGTATTGTGCGGGTCATCTGTTGGAAGCTGCTGTAACGAATTATGAAGTTACCGGGGAGAGAAGCCTTTTGGAAATAGCCATGGGCTATGCGGATTGCATAGATAAGGCGTTTGGGGCGGAAGAGGGAAAAATCCATGGGTATGACGGCCATGCGGAAATAGAGTTGGCATTGTACCGGCTGTATGAAGCCACAGGAATAGAAAAATACCGGAATTTAGCTAATTTTTTTGTGGAAGAACGGGGAAAACAGCCATATTTCTTTGCCCTGGAGAAAGGGAATGAGGGCGTAACAGGGAATCTGGTTTATGAATTGAGGGAAAATGATTTTCATCATTCCCAGTCACATTTGCCGGTGAGGGAACAGAAAGAAGCGGTGGGCCATGCGGTGAAAGCAGCTTACTTTTATACGGCGGTGGCGGATAAGGCTCGGCTGTGCAGGGATGAGAAGCTTTATGAAGCGGTGGAAAGGCTTTGGGAGGATGTGACGGAGAAGAAAATGTTCCTTACAGGGGCAATCGGTTCTTCGGAATATGGGGAAAGCTTTACTTATGCCTATGATTTGCCGGGAGATTTGATGTATGGGGAAACCTGTGCAGCCATAGGACTGTTCCTGTGGGGATATCATATGCTCCGGATGGATACGGACAGGAAATACTCGGATGTAATGGAACGGACATTTTTTAACGGGATTTTAGGGGGTATATCGGAAGACGGTAAAAAATTTTTCTATACGAATGCCTTGGAAATAGACCCGGAAAGGTGTAAAAAGCGGAAGGACTATGGCCATTTAGAGATAGAACGGCAAAGCTGGTTCGACTGTCCTTGTTGCCCTCCAAATATCGCCCGCCTGATATTGTCATTCAATAGATATATGTATACCGCATCGATACGGGAATTGAATATTCATCTATTCGCGCCCAGCACGGCGGATATCGAGGGGTGGCACGTGGAGCAGTATACGGAATATCCAACGGAAGGGAAAATCATGCTAGTGGTGGAAAGGAAAGGGGAAGGAAAAGGGCAGCTCCGCATCAGGATACCGGGCTGGTGTGAAAGCTTTCTCGTAAAAGTAAATGGTGAAAAGGCTAAAGGAATTTTGGAAAAGGGCTATCTTTTATTGGAAGAAGATTTTGGTTGTAAAAAGACAATAGAGTTAGAATTGGATATACCGCTAAAAAAAGTATATGCCAATGACAAAGTAAAAAGCCTTGCAGGGAAAGCGGCAGTTATGCGTGGGCCGTTGGTGTATTGCCTGGAGCAGGCGGACAATGGGGAATTATTTCATTTATTTTTTAAAGAGGACGGAAAGCTGGAAATGGGGAAAACTGGAACGGTATTAGCGGAAGGGTATCGGATGGATGGGCCGGATACCGGGTTATATGCTTATCAAAAGCCGCATTATCGGACAGAGAATATTAAATTGATGCCGTATTACCGCTGGAATAACAGGGGGGCAGGGCAGATGCGTGTATTTTTAGGGGAAAGAAAACGGTAGGATATTTGAAAGGAATGAGGCTATTTCAATGAAAGTGAATATAAATGACAGGTTTTGGAAACCGCGGATAGACAGGATGTGCAATGAAATAATCCCCTATCAGTATAAAGTGCTGAATGACGAAGTGGAGGGGATTCCCCCAAGCCATGCGATTGGTAATTTCCGGCTGGCAGCAGGGGAGGAAAAAGGAACTTACGGAGGTATGCTTTTTCAGGACAGCGATGTAGGGAAGTGGATAGAAGCGGCAGCCTATGCCCTGGCCTGGGAGAAAAACCCGATATTAGAAGAAGAGATTGACGGCCTGGTTTGCCTGATGAAAAAGGCACAGGGGGAAGACGGCTACTTAAATACATATTATACATGTAAAAAGCCAGGGGAACGATTTGCCAACATTGCCCATGGGCATGAATTATACTGTGCCGGGCATTTGCTGGAAGGGGCTGTTGCCTATGCAAGAGTTACCGGAAAAGAAGAGTTTTTGCATATTATGATAAATTATATTGGGCTGCTTCAGGAAAAAATAGGCAGGGAACATGGGCAAATGCGCATATATCCGGGACATCCGGAACTGGAAATAGCACTGTATAAGCTGTATCAATATACCGGGGAAGAAAAATATCTGGAATTCATGGAATATTTTATAGAAGAAAGAGGAAGCCAGCCTTCCTTTTTGGAAAAGGATTCCGGGTTTGGGGAACAATTTAAGGATAAGTGGTTCGATTTAAAATATCATCAGGCCCATGAGCCCGTGAAAGAACAAAAGGAAGCGGCAGGACATGCTGTCCGTGCAATGTATCTGTATGCGGCTATGGCGGACTTGGCCGGTGAGAAGGGGGATGAAGATTTAAAGCAGTCATTGCAGGTTCTTTGGAACGATGTAACGGGAAAAAAGATGTATTTGACAGGGGCAGTCGGTTCGGAAGCCCATGGGGAATGCTTTAGCGCTGCCTATGATTTGCCTAATGACAGGGCTTATGCGGAAACCTGTGCATCCATCGGGCTGATTTTTTGGGCAAAAAGGATGCTCCGGATGGAAAAGGACAGTAAATACGGGGATGTGATGGAACGCGCTTTGTATAATGGGGCTATTAGCGGTATTTCGGAAGATGGGAAAAAATATTTTTATGTAAATCCGCTGATGATGCTGCCGGAGGAAGTAGAAACCCGTTATGATTTGCAGCATGTAAGCAAAGAAAGGACAAGCTGGTTTGGATGCGCATGCTGTCCTCCTAATGTGGCCAGGCTGATGGCATCTTTGGGGGAATATATTTATGAAGACTGCTATGGGGCTAAAAATCCGGAAGAAGGGTTTTACATACATTTGTATGTGGAAGGCGAAGTTCGCTTTGGAGAAAATGGAAAAAACGGATTTGTGGCGGAAGGGGATTATATTAAAGATGGAAGGATGAAATATACTTATAAGGGGGAAAAAGCAGACAAGGAGATATATTTCAGGATTCCTTCATGGTGTGAATGCTGGGAAATCCGGTTAAATGATGAAAGGTTAATGGGAAGGGAAAACTCGGGGGAAGGAAGAGAGGAAGAGAAATTAAAGAAAGGATACGCCGCAATCGACAGACAATGGCAGGAGGGGGATACTGTTGATGTAGCCTTTGGGATAAAGCCCAGGCTGGTTTATGCCAATCCCAAAGTATGGACGGATGCAGGCCGATGCGCCCTGATGCGTGGGCCGGTGGTATATTGCCTGGAGGAGAAAGAAAACGGGAAGAACTTGAACGCTATTGTTGTAAAAGGCGGAGAAGAATGGGCGCAGGGATGGAAAGAAGAGCAGGGATATCTGTATGGGGAAGCGGCGATTTCTTTTCCTGCAAAACGGGAAGATGTGGAAAAATGGGGAAATACGCTTTACTGTTATGAAAAAAGTGAAGTGAAAGAGATAAAAGCAGTGGCAATTCCCTATCATAGCTGGGGAAACCGGGGATGTGGGGAAATGGTAGTTTGGATGCGGACGGAATAATAATGAATAACTTTATAGATATATTGGCTGAATTTATAAAATCTCAATAATTTGTTCACACATTGGACACATTTATGCCATACTATGTTTACAGCCGGTAAGGAAAAGGGATTACATAAGAAATCCAATCCGGCAAAGCTGGAGTTTGTGTCCGCACTGCATCCGCAAACCCTGTAATATACAAAAAAGCAGTGCAGAAAAGAGGAGAAAAATTATGAAAAAGAAAGTAGTTATGTTATTGACAACAGTAGCAACATGTGCAGCCCTGATGATGGCTTGCGGCAATACGGAAGCAGAAGCTCCGGTTACAGAGCCTGCAGTAGAAGAAGAAGCAGAAGTACAGGATGAGACTGCAGCGGATGCAGAGGCAGAAGCTCCTGAAGCAGATGCAGCAACAGATGCAGAGG
>QXWV01000029.1 GCA_009911195.1 Lachnospiraceae bacterium
CAGACGCAGAAGTTACAGAAGATGTAGCGGCAGATGCAGAAACAGCAGTAGAAGCTGAATAAGTAAAATTTCATATGGTAATACGGAAAAGAAGACTGGGTCTGTCCCAGTCTTCTTTTTGGTACACAGCCCCGTGTAGAGGAAACAAGCCGCTATGTGGCGTACGAGGGCATGGCGAGTAGGGGAAACAAGTCGCTATGTGGCACACGTGGGCACGGCGGATAGGGTATGTGGCGCATGGCGAGTAGGGGAAAGTGATTCCCCTACTCGATGATAAGCTGCAGGGCTTTTGGCCATTAAGTGTAATCTACCTTTATCATGTCTTCATAAGGAAGTATAAGTTCATGGACAATTTCATAAGCGAAATCCCTCATGCCGGAAAGCGTTTGCCTATAATTATCCTCTGTGAGCCGGTGATTCCCGGCGATAATCTGTTCCGCCATATACTGGTTGATTTCTGGTGAAAAATGGAGGGTATCCATATAATTTTCCAGGTTGGTGACAATATCCCTTTCATCCTGGAAATAAAATATTTCAACGTTATTATAAGGCAGGAAGGCGGCGATGGCCTGTTCCATATTATAAAGATAGGCTTCTAAATCCCCTGTGCGGTAAAGGTTATCCCAGAAAAGCATGGAATAAGCGGGAAAAAATATTTTAAACTTGGTTTCCGGATGGCCTTCAATTTGCTTTTTCATTAATTGAATATTGGCATCCAGCACATCCTGATAGTAATCCTTTTCCTTCATAGGAGCTATTTTTGCAGTGCGGATGTAAAGCCCCAGAGCCATGTCCTGATTAAATTCTTTCCACTGGGCCCAATTATAGGAATTATTGGCATCGTAGTCGCCTATAAAAGAGTTGGCAACCATATATGGTATTTTCTCGAAAAGAACCCCTTTATTATAAAGATATTCCACATCATCCAAATAATTTTTATTATATAAATACATGGGGCAACCCGTGAGCTCATAAGTGGGAACAGGCTCAGCGGCCAGGGAAGAGGTGTCCATACTGTAAAAAACGTATTTCAAATCATGTTCCTCGTAGGCTGCATCCAGCAGATAGCATAAATCCGCCGTAGCCCCGTAGGAGCGGATGGCCTTGATGGGAGTGCAGCCAAATCCATTGCCAAACCAGGCATTATAATAATTCTCCGCTACGGAGGAGCCTACAATCAGGCTGTCATAATCGAAAGTCCTCAAGGAGCCGATGCATTGGTATTCTTTATCGGTAAGCACCTCTTTTAATCCGAACCAGGGCTTGTGGTAATGAAAAAAGGGGTCGATGAGGATGACTATGGCTGCGATAAGGAGCATCAGCAGCAAAGACCGTTGGAAGAATCGCTTTATAAATTGCCGGGTTGGAGAGCAGTTTGCATTTATCATAAAAAATCCTTTCGCTAATGTATGGATATTTTAAAAATTGAAGTATATAAAGGTGCTGACCTGTGAAAAGGAAATCAGGGACCATATAAATATAATCGTAATAAACCAACAGAATTTGGAGTTATAATCGGTGGATTCCACTATTTGGAGGGCATTTTTCCGGGTCAAAATAAAGGCGCTGATGGCCAGTATCAGCAACAGCAAAAAGATGTAGGCACTACTAAGTATGCCCGGTGCGAACATGGTAATGGCCTGTTTGAAAATATAAAATTCAGGGATATCCATGTTAGCGGCCAGCTTGTAAAGGTATCCGGTATTCCGGAAGGAAAACAGATTTTTAAACATCTGGAAGGCATAGGCCATGCTTTCGCTGCGGAAAAAAAACAGGGAAAGATTGAAAAAGGAAAAGGTAAAAAACCAACCGAGCCACCGGGGAATATAAAAGCGGGCAGGGGTCTTTTCCTGGATGCCCCGAATGCCCACAATGCCTAAATTATCCCAGATGACAAGGATACCCTGCATAACCCCCCAGGCCACATAGGTCCAGTTGGCGCCATGCCACAGGCCGCTCAGGGCGAAGATGGCCATAGTGTTACATATGGTTCTTGCTCTCCCTTTTTTGCTTCCGCCAAGGGGAATGTAAACATAGGTAATAAAAAAACGGGATAATGTCATATGCCAGCGCTGCCAAAGCTCTTTGACGGAGCAGGATTTATAGGGGGAATTGAAATTTACAGGAAGCTGGACATGAAACATGTGGCCCAGCCCCATAGCCATATCGCTATACCCGCTGAAATCAAAATAAATCTGGAACGTATAGGCGAGGATGACTAACAGGGTGGAAGGCGAATCCAGAAAATAAGTCTGTTCAAAGCCAAAATTAGTCACCAGCGCCAGTACATCGGCCAGAAGCACCTTTTTCCCCAATCCTATTACAAAAAGGGAAATGCCTTTGGCGAAGCTGTCTACATGGAATTTTCTGTTGTTCAAATCATCAAATTGAGGAATGATTTCCTTATATAATACAATAGGCCCGGCGATGAGCTGGGGGAAAAAGGTGACAAAGGTAGTATAGTTGGTAAAGGAATAATGCCCGGCCTTCCCCGTACAGCGGTCGATAATAAAGGAAAGCTGCTGAAAGGTAAAAAAGCTGATTCCCAGGGGGAGAAGGATATGCTTTAAGTTAAAGTCCGTCCGGAAAACATAATTGATATTTTCAATAAAGAAATCATAATATTTAAAATAAAATAAAATGGCCAGATTTACACCAATCCCGGCAAGCAGGCCGATACGGTCCGTCAGCCTGGACTTGGAAAAGGTCATTAAATAGCTGATAAGGTAATTTATGAGGATGCTGGCTACAATGATAAGAAGATAATAGGTATTAAAATAACCGTAGAACCATAAGGACATACCGGTTAGAAATATTTTTGCTAGTTCGTATCTTTTTAGACGGTTTAGCCCATACCAGCCTAACAAGGCGATGGGCAGGAAAATGAAAATAAATATATATGAGTTAAACAGCATGTACGATATATTACCTTTCTTGCGTATTGGATGCATGGGATGCCTGTCTGCCATGCCCACTGCCTGCATAGCATATACGGATTTATTTTTAATATATACATCCTATCAAATATTATTTGCAATGTCAAAAAATCCCTTACAGACCTATATCAGTTCGTTATGGATAAGCCCATAACATTGGAATTTTAGCGGGGATATATGGGATAAATTTGATGAATTGGGAAATACTGAAAAATGTGAAGAGGATTGTCTCATTGACAGGCTTTGAAGGGAGATGGCTAAGCATATGAAAGTAATAAGGAATATAAAGTTTTATGCAAGGGTATTGGGCATATGGGGGGTTGCTGTGGCGGTATTGGCCGGCTGTGGGGAAGGGCAGATATCCAATTCCAATACAAACAGCGTAAAAAACGGGAAATGGATGGATGAAATAAAAGAGGCCGTAGTAAGTATTTTAGGGGATAATTATTGGCCGAATAAGCAGCTTACATCGGAGGAACTGGAAACGGAAACAGGAATCGGCCAAGAGATGTATGATGATTTCCTGGCGGAAAAGCTGAATGTGGAGACGGATATTGATATGATGATTATCCTGAAGGCAAAATCAGAGCATTTAACAGAAATTGAAACTATGATGAATGAATACAGGGATGCGTTGATAGTAAAGTATGCAGACCGCCCCCAGGAGCTGGGTAAGGTGCAGGCGTCGAGAATAGAAGTGATTGACCGCTATGTCTGCTATGTGCAGTTGGGGGCGGATACTGGCGATGCGGCCGAAAAAGGGGATGAGGAAGTACTCGCAGTGTGCCAGCAGGAAAATGAGAGGGCAATTGATATTATCGAAAAAACTATTTTAAATGTAAGTTGAAACTATGAAAAAATTTTCACAGCCTTTTGTCTGTATAAATCTATTGCCCCATATAGCCCGATAGGTTATAATGGAAAAAGCAGTTTAATTTCGTTATGAAACTTATACTACATCAAAGAAAGGCATTAGGTGCTATGACAAACACAATCATATTTGACATGGACGGCGTATTGTTTGATACGGAGAAAGTTAGTTCTGAGTGCTGGGCCGAAGTAGCGGAGGAGATGAAGCTGGGAGATTTGCGGGAAGGCTTTAAGGGATGCGTGGGGCTGAACCGTACCGATGCGGAGATTCTCATGCATAATCTTTACGGAAAAGATTTTCCTTTTGAAGAATTTATCGAAACGTCCCATGCCCTGATGAAAAGGCGTTTCTTGGAGGAAGGTATTCCTTTGAAGGAGGGAGTTAAAGAGATATTGAAATATCTGACGGAAAATGGGTATATTGTGGGTCTTGCTTCTTCCACTGGCAGGGAAAGCGTGATGGAGCATTTGGAACAGGCTGGGCTGACCCATTATTTCCGCACAGTAGTTACCGGGGATACGGTGGAGCACAGTAAGCCTAACCCGGATATTTATTTAAAGGCATGCGAAGAACTGGGGGTAAGCCCGGTGAACGCCATTGCCATCGAGGATTCCCCCAACGGAATCCGTTCGGCATACCGGGCAGGGATGAAACCTGTGATGGTGCCGGATTTGATAGAACCTACAGCGGAAATAGAAGCGATGTTGTATGGGAAGTTTTATTCCCTTCTGGACGTGATGGATTATATGAAAAACCGGAATAAAGGATAAGGGAATTTATCAAAAAATAAAAAACAACTTTGGAGGTAAGTATGGCAGCATCAAAAGTATATTATGCAAATATGAGAACATCTTTTAACGAGAACCTTCCCCAAAAGCTGGAACGGCTGATTAAGACGGCGGGAATCGGTGAAATTGATTTTGAAAAGAAATATGCGGCAGTGAAAATCCACTTCGGGGAGCCGGGGAATCTGGCATTTCTCAGACCTAATTATGCGGCGGTAGTGGTAAAGGTAATTAAAGAGCTGGGCGGAAAGGCTTTTTTGACCGACTGCAATACTTTATATGTGGGCGGGAGGAAAAATGCGCTAGACCATCTGGATGCGGCATATGGAAATGGTTTTTCCCCGTTTTCGACGGGATGCCATGTAATTATTGCGGATGGGTTGAAAGGAACGGATGAGGTATTAGTGCCTGTAGAAGGCGGGGAATATGTGAAAGAAGCAAAAATCGGAAGGGCAGTTATGGATGCGGATGTATTCATTACGCTGAACCATTTTAAAGGGCATGAAGCTACTGGATTTGGAGGCGCCCTGAAAAATATCGGAATGGGCTGTGGCTCCAGAGCCGGGAAAATGGAAATGCATAGTGCAGGGAAACCATACATAGATAAAGAAGCATGTATAGGCTGTGGGCGCTGCATCAAGATATGTGCTCACGATGCCCCGTCAATTACAGATAAAAAGGCGGATATTGACCACGATAAATGTGTAGGATGCGGACGGTGTATCGGCGTTTGCCCTATGGATGCAGTGCAGGCGGCAGGCGATGAATCCAATGATATCCTGAACCGGAAGATTGCGGAATACAGCAAAGCGGTAATTCAGGGAAGGCCTCATTTCCATATCAGCCTGGTAGTAGATGTAACGCCAAACTGTGACTGCCATGCAGAAAATGATATTCCCATTGTGCCGGATGTAGGTATGTTCGCATCTTTCGACCCGGTAGCACTGGATTTGGCCTGCGCTGATGCGGTGAATAAGCAGCCGGTAATTGCCAACAGCCAGTTGGATAGGATGCCCCATGTGCATCATGACCATTTTATGGACTCTGCGCCGCAGACGAACTGGAAATCAATGATAGAACATGCGGTGAAAATTGGTATTGGCCATGGGGAATATGAGCTGGTTGAGATATAATGAAGGATTTATAGAGATGGGTTAATAATTTTTTTATCCCGTAGGGAAACCTGCGGGATATTTGATTGTGTCCGAGCATGGCATTAATCTTGTTAGTGAAAGTCTAATCTGCCAAGAACCGTCCTGTTCATATACCTGTGGCTGCAAGAGAGATTGTGATAATCGTTTTTCACAGTTTGATACCAGACAGACCACGTCAGATTCGTAGGAATTGCATGTGCTGGTACAGCTTTTAAGGCTGCTCTAATATAATTGTGCCGTACTGAAGGTATTTTTTATGAGGTGTATATGCCCTATCGCTGAATGGAGTATCCTCTTCCTCCCACATAGTTTATTCCATTCATAATAGTAAAAGCCGAACGGGAAGCGGATGGTATTTCCTTCTTTGCTTGAAGAATGAAATAAAAGGCTCTATAATAAACAATAATGAAAAAGGCCATAAAAATAAAGTGAGGAAACATGGGAAAGAAGAGGGAAATAATAATTTATCGTATCATAATGGCGAGCGTGGTAGTATTTGCCGCCGGGGCTGTTTTATGGCTGGGAGCCATAAAACATGGCAGGGTGGCCCGGAAGGAAGAGGAGATACGGTACAGGGCGCAGCTACCGGTGAGGATTGAGTCCTGTCTGATTGATGGGGAAAGCGGGGAGACGGTGGTAAAAGCCCTGGCGGATGAAATCCCGGAGAGCGATGACGAATATCTTTACCTGTTTGCATTATGCCCTTATGAAGAAGAGATTGGGGAAGGGCGGCCTTACTTATTGCGGGAAGGGAAGGGGGAAGAGGTTGAGTTCCGTCTGGAAACAGGGGTGTATGACAAGTTTGTAGTGGGGGTGAAGGATGGCGGGTTTTACAAAGAGGCGAGTGTTCCCCATTATGTTACAAACCCAGGGGCTATGGCAGTGTTCACCTCCAATGGGGAGAAGCCTTCCGGTAAAAAGGGGCTGCTCATTGACCCGGACAAGCTGATGTCGGAAGAGCTGGACGATTTGGAAATAAAGCATGCGGCTTATAATATCCCCATTTCGCGGATATTAGGGCATCCGGAGGAAGATATATATTCAGCAATCCATTATACATACAACGGAAATGAGTATATGTTTAACGGAAGGGTAATGGCGGAATATGACTTGATTTTCCGTACACTTACCGACAAGGGGATTGAAATTACAGCCATTATCCTAAATGATGTTTCGGTGGATTACCCTTGGCTAATACATCCGCTGGCCCGCGAAGGCATCGGGAAATCGCCTTATTATGCCTTTAATGGCAGCGATGGGATGGGGGCGGAATATCTGGCTGCAATCGGTACTTTTCTGACGGAAAGGTATTCGGGGGTGATGAATGGAAGAGGAGTGGTAGCGAACTGGGTCATAGGCAATGAAATCAATGCCCGGAAAGAATGGAATTACATGAAATATGTGGATTTAGAACTGTATGTGCAAGAATATGCGAGGGCGTTCCGTATATTTTATAATGCGGTGAAAAGTGTGAACAATGCTTGTGGAGTTTATATTTCTCTGGATAATCAATGGAACAGGATAAATATTCTGACTCAAAGCTACAGGGCAAAAGACATTTTGGATGAATTTAACCGTCAGATAAAGGCGGAGGGCAATATAGACTGGGGGCTGGCTATCCATCCCTATAATAAACCGCTGACCAGGGTCGATACATGGGAGTCTTCCATATATGTAAAAAACAGGGTAGATACGCCGGTAGTGACTATGGCAAATATTCGTGTGGTTACGGATTACATGGAACAGGAGGAATTCCTGACGGAGGATGGGGAGGTGCGTTCCATTATTCTCAGCGAACTGGGGTATACTTCTTCCAACGGGGAAGAGGAGCAAGCGGCAGCCATTGTATATGCGTACCGGATGGCGGAGGCCAATCCCCACATTGATTCGGTGATATTCTCCAGGCAGACCGATGCCCAAGAGGAAGTGGAACGGCTGCGGCTGCATCAGGGTTTGAACCGGACGGATGGCTCCCATAAATATGCGTATGAAGTATTCCGGGAGATGGATGGGGAGAATGTGCATGATTGAGGATTTCCATTTGACAAAGCACTAAGAAAATGTATCAATATGCATAATAATATTCTGCGCATGGTCGCCATAGGACTTGCCGAAAATATTGATTCCGCCAGTATGGACGGCATCTTCCTTTATGGCAATTTTAAAGGATATATAAGGGCTGTGGGCCAAATCAAAGGTGTCTATGTTTATGGCTTCTGTTTTTAAAACCCCGTCCAGAGATACCCCTTTCTTGTCCAGGCCGATGGTTTTGAGCAGGCCGAATTGGGTATTGCCATCTGTCCACCAGGCTGGGGTCAGTTTGCCGTGGCGTCCGCCGAAATCTCCGGGGGAAGTGTAGGTAAGAAGTTCGATATCATTCAGGTAAAAAGTAATATCGGACGGCCAGATATCCCTGTATCCCGGCGCTTCCGAGCATAGTTCAAGGCTGAAAGAAATGTAGCTTGGCCTGGAATCGATGAGGAAATGGTTGGGGAAACGGTATTCGATAAACCCCTTTTGAAACCAGATAAGCTGTGCAGAAACCCGGTTAGGGGAATAAAATGCCCTTACATCATCGCAGGATTCGATATAGGATGTCTCGTTCACCATACCACAGGTGGGGTGGATTTTAAAATCAAAATAATTCCCGATAGGCATATCCACGGAAAAAGAACGAGCCAGGGTCTGATGAGGGGAATTGTTGATGGAAATTTTAATATCTTCTGCCCGGGAGCTGCATACTTTCTGGGAACCACGGATGCCGGGCAGCATTTCGGCAGTAATCAATCCGGCTTCTTCCAGAAGATTGATGTGGAAGGCTGTGGACGAGACAGGAATCTGCAATTCTTTGGCCAGCTCTACAATATTCAAGGACTGGTGTTTTAAAAGATATAATATTTTCAGCCGTATTTGGGAAGAAAGGGCTTTTCCTAATAATTCCAGGGGTTGATAATCGCTGGGGTCATCCAGGCTCAGCGAAATATGCCGTGTTATTTTTTCTATAGATGTCTTTTCGCTTTTTTCGTTTTTCTCAGTGGAGGAAGGCTTCATAGGATTGCTCCTTTCTATGCTTTTCCGCAATTTCCTACTTTTCCATTTTAGCATACGAATACTTTTTTTGCTATAAGAGTATAAACGAAAGATATGGTATCATACCGACGGGGGAAACAAAAGAGCCGGGTGTCTATGGCATTCGGCTACAGACACCCGCTCAAAAATTCAATAAATGCTTCATATTCATGAAACGTCAAGGCTTTTTTCAGGTTATTGGGTTCGGTCAGTATCATTGTCAGAGGCTCAAAAATTTCATTGAAAATATAGCGTTCATCCCGGTTAAAGCAGAGCATGATAATCAGGGAAATGGGCATACCGTTCCAGTCGGTGGGGGTATCGCACAGATATAAATACATGCCGGTCTTTTTAGCTCTCATTCGCATGGAATGGGGGATGGCAAAGTTCTGGAATCCAGTGGAAGACATTTCTTCCCGCTCCAGCACTTCCGCTTCAAACTGCTTTTCCACATAGCCTTTTTGGCGGAACTTTTCGCAAAGGTAATGGATGGCGTCTTCCCGGCATGGAAACCCATCGCCCCGTTCAAAGAAATCCGGCAGGATAATCTGATGTAAGTAGGCAGTAAACGTTTCCCTCTTTTTGGAAGTACGAATCTCATCTATTTTCTGCCGGATTGCGATAACATCCGATTCCATTAAAAAAGGCTGCACCTGGACAAAAGGTGTAACCAGGGAGCGATTGACCGGAACTGTGCAGATAATTAAATCCGGTGTAGTAATCTTATCCAAATCGGCTTCTTCCGTAATGATATTGGCAATCAGCAATTCCGTATCCAGACGGTTACTGATAGTTTCCAGCAGGCGGGTACCCATATTATAGTAAGTTGGGCAGTAAATAACGGCAGACAGCTTGCTGGCAAGGGCCTTTTGGGTTTCCAGCGTGCTTCCCAGATGAAAGGCAATATAGCTGATTTCATCATCATTGATGGAAATGCCGGTCCAGTCCTTAATTATACTGGAGCAGCATACGGCATCATCATAGATGAGCGGGCAGGTAGCTTTCAGCGTGTCTCCAAGTGGATTTTTGCAAAAATGTTCGTTTTGTGCCCGAATTAACAAATTTTTTATATGCAGGGCGAACCGGATAAGGAATTCCGGCTCGTTCAGGTTGATGTAATAATAAGAACCTATCGCGTTCACCAGCTCATAGACCAAGTCAATACAGTCTTTTCCAATAATATCGACCAGATTGTCCACTGTAATGCTGTTATAATTTAGCGAGGTAGCCCGGGAAACAAGAAGCAATGTCATTTCCTGAACCTCCCCGGCAGAAAATTTCAGCCGGAAATGCTCCTCCAGGCGCTCTACAATCTTTTGGGATAATTCGTATTCGTGGGGCAAAAGGTTCAAAGTTCCCATGGCCTGTTCATATTCCCCATATCCGGAATTATTTTTAATGCGGTCGGCAGCAATGGCAATATGGAGCACTAGGTTGCTTAGGGAGTAGTCATTTATAAAATAACGGTATTCGCTTAAGGTTTCCAGCACAATATTTTTTATAAAAATAATATCGATATCAGGAAACGCGCTTTGTATGGTTTCCAGGTTCACAAAATTTTCGTTGGATTCATGATATAAAAGCTGAATGAGCAATTTCCTTTTGTTTTTCTCCAATCCTTTTATTTCCCAAATATCCGAAGAAATGTGGAGGGTAAGATGGAAGGTTTCCAACTGCTTGCGGATACGTGGGAGAACCGCATATAAAGTCGAGCTGCTGATGAATAGCTCTTCGCAGAGGTCATAAAAGGATACTGGTTCGCGGCAGACACGCTTCATTATGTAAGCTACCCGTTCCCTTGCTGTCTGGGGAATGCAGGATTTGGTTTCCTTTAAAGTTTTTGCGCCGATTTCATGGTCAATGAGATAGCCTTTCCGGGAAGAAGAGATAATTCCCTCATAACTGCTGTTCAGTTCACTGATATAAGTTTTTACCGTCCGGACAGAAATACCTAATGTATTTGCCAAAGAAGCGGCGGTTATCCATGTGTTTGCTTCAAATAGTTGTTTTAATAACGGTAAGTATTTTGTCTGCATTTTTGTATCCATGTTCCTTTCAAAGTCCGGAGACTTTAATGAAAAACTTTCCAGTTCTTTCTTAATTAAATCATTGGTGTACTTTGTAATGCAAACTGTCTTTTGCACCATAACGGTGAAAAGGTCGGTTTGATTTATATGGAAAAATCCGCCATACTGGAACTATCAAGCGGGGTGGCCAGCCCGGGATTGGTTGCCCGCAAAAATATAGGGATGTAAGAGTTTGTGTCAGCGCAGCAACCGCAAGCTTATAATGCAAATAAATTTGCTACAAATAAATTTGCTACAAATAAATTTGCTACAAATAAATGATGCAAAAATTTGCTACAAAAAGACTTTAAAACGAAAAGCTGCGCAGAAATGAGGTAAAAATGGCAAATCATAATATTTTATTAGTATGCGGTTCCGGTGCGAGCAGTGGTTTTATGGCGGCAAATATCCGTAAAGCGGCATCTGCCAGGGGATTGGAATGGAAAGTAACAGCGAGAAGCGAATCGGAGATTTTAAATTATGTGGAGGATATTGACTGCCTGATGGTAGGGCCTCACCTGGAATCCAACCTTGGCGCCATTGAGGAAGATTGTGAAGGCTACGATATTAAAGTGGCTCTTTTGACGAAAGAAGCGTATTCAAAACTGAACGGGGAGCTGGCTGTAGACCAGATATTGGAATTGTTCGGTGAAAAATAAAA
Organism: Lachnospiraceae bacterium; assembly: GCA_009911195.1. Taxonomy (GTDB): domain Bacteria; phylum Bacillota; class Clostridia; order Lachnospirales; family Lachnospiraceae; genus Kineothrix. The sequence continues at coordinate 11,543 of QXWV01000029.1, forward strand.
GGACATATAAAAATAAAAAATCTAGTTAATTATGGAGGTTAATCATGAATGCATTGATTAAATGGCTTGAAAATAGTTTTGCTCCGAAAATGAGCAAAGTAAATAATAATATATGGGTAGTAACCCTGAAAGACTCCATTATGCAGACGCTGCCTTTTATCTTTTTAGGCTCTATCTTCTGCTGTCTGGCAATTATTGAAGATTTTGTTACATTGCCTTTTTCCTTTTGGACGCCATTTGGCTGGACGATGAGCAAAATTTCCCTGCTGGTAGCATTTTTAATCCCGTTTAATTATTGTGAGAAAAAACGTTACCGGAAACAACGCCTTATTGCGGGCTTAACGGGTATGCTGTTGTTTATGATGGTAGTAACCCCTGAATTTATCGCAGATGGCACGGTAGGCTTCGGCCATGATTCGTTGGGCGCAGGCGGTATGTTTGTGGCAATTCTGACAGGTATTGTAGCCAGCGTGATTTTCGGCGCTTTTGCAAAATTCTCCTTCTTTAAAGACGATTCGGCAGTTCCGGATTTTGTACGGCAGTGGTTCGATGCACTGCTTCCTATTGGGCTGACCGTTGTGATTGGCTGGGTAATCGTTTTGATTCTGAATGTGGATATATACAAAATTATCGTTAATCTTTTTATGCCGCTGCAAAATGGCTTGAATACGTTGCCGGGATTTACATTCTTTATGTTCTTTACCTGCTTTATCTATTCCATGGGTATTTCAAGCTGGGTGCTGACCCCCATCGGCCAGCCGGTAAGGCTTGCTTCTATCACAACGAACCTGGCTCTGGTAGCGGCAGGAACAGCTACGGCATCTAACATTTTGATTTATACGGAAGGTCTTGTATACTGTACTTATATGTGGGTCGGAGGTATCGGCTGTACGCTTCCTCTGGTTATCATGTTGATGCGCTCCAAATCAAAAGAATTAAGTTCTCTTGGAAAAGCCTGCCTTGTTCCCGGGATTTTCAATATCAATGAGCCTGTTATTTTCGGATGTATCGCATGGAATCCTTACCTGATGGTGCCGATGTGGCTGCAGGGTATTATCATTCCGATACTGACTTATATTTTTACAAAAATAATCGCTTTGGCTCCGCTGCCTCATGTACAGTTTGAACTTTGGTATGCGCCGTATCCGATAGGAACTATTATGAATATTATGAGCCAGGGCGCTGGGGCATTGGTAAGGGCTTTGATTTTCCTCGTAGTTTCCGTTGCGGTTTCTTCCGCTATTTGGTATCCGTTCTTTAAAGCATATGAAACGAAACGGGTACAGGAGGAGCAGGAAAAAATAGCGGCGAAATAATGCCAGGAAAGAAGAGCAGGAAAGGTATCCGGTAATAATTTTGGAAATGGGGTGTGACTTTTGAACGAACAAATTGTTGAGAATGCGATGAACATTATTATGCATGCAGGCGATGCGCGTGTTTTCTGTAAAAAGGCATTGGATTTTCTGGCGGAAGGCAAGCCTGAGGAAGCGGAAGAAGAAATAAAGGGAGCCGATAAAGAAATTGCGGAGGCTCACCATATCCAGACAGACTGCATTCAAGGCGCTATCGGAGGGGAAGAATTTGAATATAACGTACTTTTCGCCCATGCGCAAGACACATTGATGACAATCTACAGCGAAATTGCGCTGGCAAAGCAGTTGATTAAAATTTCCAGACACTTGGAAGCGCGTATTGATGCACTGACGAAGGGCTAATATTTTCAATCTAAGTTTGTGCCTGCACAATCTATACGGCCATGAAGCGTGTGATTTGTGCAGGCCAAAGGAAAGGTGAGGCTATTAGTGTGAAAGAAATGAAGTTTCACTAAGGCTGCCAAATACGCAGCCCAAGTGAAACTAAGTCATTTCTCGAAAAATGCCCAAAAAGCGGCATTTTTCATCCGGATTTGAGTCACAGCGAAGCTGTGACATGGAGGTTAGTGTGAAAAATAAATTTTTCACACGGCAAATTTGTGCTTATGCCCAAATTCGCAGATTTTGGTAAGAATGGAGGATTTATATGGAAAACAGAGTACCGAAAGGTTTCCCGGAAGGGTTTATGTGGGGCGGCGCTTTTGCGGCGAACCAGATGGAAGGGGCGTTTGATGTTGATGGAAAAGGCTGGTGTGTGGCCGATATTAATGAATTTGTGGATGATATTCCCATCGACCAGAAATATAATGAGGAAGTGACTACGCAGTTTGTGAAGGACGCGATGGCTTCCAAAGACCGTGTTTTTCCAAAGAGGCATGGTATTGATTTTTACCATACATATAAAGAGGATTTAAAGCTGTTGGCGGAGCTGGGGCTTAAGACGTACCGTACCTCCATTAACTGGGCGCGCATTTTCCCCAACGGGGATGATGAGGAACCCAATGAGGCAGGGCTGAAATTTTATGATGATTTATTTGATGAGATTTTGGCCAATGGCATGGAGCCGATGATTACCATTTCCCATTATGAGATTCCCTTAAACCTTACATTGAAGTATAAGGGATGGTATTCCAGGGAAGTGATTGACTTTTTTGAAAAATACTGTAAAACGGTATTCGACCGTTATGCTGGTAAAGTGAAATATTGGATTATTGTGAACCAGATTAATCTGATTGTCCATGAATCTTTCAATCACCTTGGCGTGGCGGAGGATGTGGTGGAGGATGTGCTTTCCGCCAAATATCAGGCAGTGCATAATGAAATGGTTTCCTGTGCAAGGGCTACAAAATATGCCCATGAGAAATACCCGGATATGCAAATTGGAATGATGCTTTGCGGAGGCCCGGCTTACCCGGCCAGCAGCAAACCGGAGGATATGTTGGCTACCCTGCGCCATAACCAGATGGAATATTTCTTCAGCGATGTGCTCCTGCGCGGCTATTACCCGGGCTATGCATTCCGCTTTTTTGAAGATTTTAATATCAAGGTGGAATTCGGGGAGCATGACGAAGAGGATTTAAAGAATACAGCCGACTTCTTCTCTTTCTCTTATTACTATACGAGGATATGTTCCAAAGAAAGCTTTGAGGACGGGAACAGCGTATCCAGAAATAAAGAATTGCCGGCCAATCCGTGGGGATGGACAATTGACCCTGTGGGCTTGAGGATTCTGCTGAATGAATTCTATGACCGCTATCAGAAACCGATTTACATTACGGAAAATGGTGTAGGCTATTATGACAAGCTGGAAGAGGATGGGCATATCCATGACCCTTACCGGGTAGACTTTTACAGAGACCATGTTATCCAGATGAAGGAAGCCATCAAGGACGGCGTAGATTTGCGGGGTTATTATGCATGGGGGCCTTTGGACATTATAAGCTGCTCCTCTTCGGAAATGAGCAAACGCTACGGTTTCATCTATGTGGATTTGGATGATTACGGAAAAGGGAGCGGAAAGCGGATTAAAAAAGATAGCTTTGCGTGGTATCAGAAAGTAATCGCCACCAATGGCGAGGATTTGGATTAGCGGATATTAATAAAGGGCAGATTGTACATAAAGTACAGCCTGCCCTTTTTGCATGGCATATGATATCATAATATATATTATGATATCCGGAAAAATGGCGCTTATGGCATTAAGGCGCTGCTTGCGTATGATGGATGCGGATTCAAAGGAGAGCGTATGAAAAAAGGACTGTACCGGCTGGAGGTATATTACAAACAAAGTGCAACGGAAAGTGAAAAAGAGGTTTTAAGATTCCTTATTAACCAAACAAGGGAGGCTGTGGAAATGGATATTCATACAATGGCAAAGAAATGCTTCTGCAGCCCTGCTACTATTGTAAGAATTTGCAAGAAAAACGGCTTTTCGGGATTTAAGGAATTGAAACAGGTTTTATGGAATGACATTAATTTTTCTAAACAATTGATGCAAGCCAATTTGACAGCACCTTCTGATGAGAAAATCCCCAATATTGTGGCAAAGGTCTTGAACACTAACATCATAGCGATACAGAATATCTATAACTTGTTGGATTTTGATGAATTGGGCAGGATTGTGGAGCTGTTATTATCCGTGCGGTATGTATATCTTTATGGGATTGGCGCCAGCTTTCTGGTGGCGAAGGATTTTCAGCAGAAACTGGAGCGTATCAACAAAAGGACTTTTTTGTATGAGGATATCCATTTGCAGCTTATAAGCTCCACCAATATGGAGTCGGGCGACATGGCTATCATCGTCTCCTATTCCGGTTTGACAAAGGAAATCATTGAAATTGCAAAAAATGTAAAAATGTGCGGCGGAAAAATTATTGCCATTACAAAATATGGAACGAACAAGCTTTCTTCCATGAGTGACTACAATCTTTTCGTTCCCATGCTGGAAAAGCCTTTGCGGGTAGGTGCCAGCTCAAGCCGGGTGTCACAGCTATCGGTGGTGGACATAGTATATAATACTTATATTTCCATGGAAAAGGATAAGTCCATGGAAAAAATCCTTTCTACAAACAAGCTGCTGGAGAAAAAAGAAGAGGAATGATAAAAACTTTTATTGGCATTATACCTCCAATTATGGACATCCTATGTAACAAAGAAGCATTTTTTTGATAGAAAGTTCCATAGTAAGAAATAAAGTTTCATAAATATCCATATCTATTGTAAATAAATTGAAGAAAGTTTATAGTGTCCATAAAAGGAGGTAAACGAATATGGTCGATTTAAGCAAAATGTCAACAGAGAGGGTAAACCCCAACACGGCAGAATTGAGTTCTATGAGCATCCGGGAAGCCATCGAGGTCATAAACCGGGAAAACTATAATGCGGTGGCATGTATCGAAGGGCAATATGAAATGCTGGAAAAAGTTATCCATGTTACAAGCGATGTATTGGAACAGGGAGGCAGGATTATTTATATGGGAGCCGGAACGAGCGGAAGGATAGGTCTTATGGATGCGGTGGAGTGCCCGCCTACCTTCGGGGTGGATTTTAATACGGTAATTGGGCTGATTGCAGGCGGAGACAATGCGTTTGTCAAAGCGGTGGAAGGCGCGGAGGATTCCCAGGAATTCGCTGTGGAGGATTTGAAGAAAATCGGCTTAAGCGAGAAAGATGTTGTTATTGGCCTGGCGGCAAGCGGCAGGACACCCTATGTGATAGGTGGCCTTAAATACGCCAAAGAAATAGGCGCAAAATATTGCGCGGTGGTATGCAATAAGGATAGCGAGATTGGCCAGATTTGCCCGCTCACCATCGAGGCGGAGCCGGGGCCAGAGGTATTAACGGGCTCTACCCGCCTGAAAGCAGGAACAACCACAAAGCTTATTTTAAATATGATTAGCACTATCAGTATGATTCGTATTGGAAAGATTTACAAGAATTATATGGTAGATGTAAAAATGTCCAATGAAAAGCTGGTGACAAGGGGAACTAACATTGTTTCGGCAGTTACAGGCTGCTCCCATGAAGAAGCGAAGGAAGCGTTGGCAAAATCGGGAGGCGGGGTAAGGACTGCTATTGCGATGCTCCTGCTGGGCTGTGGAAAGGAAGAAGCTGAGAGCGCCCTGCAGGCGGTAAACGGCCGAATCCAGAGTCTGGAAAAGGAGGGGCAGAAATGACGAACACAGAACTTGCCAGAACCATTGTGGATTTACTGGGTGGAAAAGAAAATGTTGTAAAAGCGGCCCATTGTATGACCAGGCTTAGGGTTACATGCCGGGATGGAGGCCGGGTAAAAGAAAGCGAGATTAAAAAGACAGAAGGCGTGCTGGGAGTTGTGGCCGAAGGGAACAACTATCAAATCGTCCTGGGTCCGGGAAAGGTGAAGAAGGTTACAGATATATGCATAGAAGAATTGGGTCTTCCCAAGAATACGGGCGATGACGGCTGGGAGGCGAATAAAGAACAGATTAAGAGCCGGCAGAAACAGAGCAAGGTGAAGGATTTCATGAAGCTGATATCTGAGATATTTGTTCCCATGATTCCTGCAATTATTGCTGCCGGGCTATTTAACGGATTTAGCAGCCTTTTAAGCCAGCTCATTGCGGACGGAATGGTGTCCGGTAATTTCTTTGTGATGCTGCAGTTGATTCTTTCCTTGCTTGGAAGCGCTTTCCTGGGTTATTTTGCTATCTACACCGGTATCCGCGCCGCAGAAGTATTTGGAGCGACGCCGGCTTTTGGCGGTATTTTGGGTGGAATCAGTATCGGTGCAAATATTGTGGAAATTTCAAAAATGATGGGGCTTTATAATGAGGAAGTTCCTCTGGAATCCGTATTGACCACAGGAAAAGGCGGTATCATAGGAGTTATTTTTGGAGTATGGATTCTTTCTCTGATTGAAAAAAATATACGAAAAAGGGTTCCCGATGTCCTGGACCTTATCGTTACGCCCTTTACATCCCTGTTGCTCTCAGGCATTGTGTTTATCTTCCTTATTATGCCTGCTGCGGGATTTGTAAGCGACGGATTAGTTGCTGTTTTATCGGTAATTATTAATTCTGCCAATCCGGTTATCCGGGTTGTCAGCGGTTTCCTGCTTGCGGCTTTGTTCCTGCCAATGGTTCTACTGGGGCTGCATCATGGGCTGATTCCTATTTATGCCGTACAGTTGGAACAGATGGGCGGAGTATCCTTATTCCCGGTGCTTGCCATGGGAGGTGCCGGACAGGTGGGGGCGGCTATTGCCATTTACCTGATGGCGAAGAAGGTCGGAAATAACCGAATGAAAGGGATTATTACCGGTGCGCTGCCGGCCGGCTTCCTTGGAGTGGGAGAACCTTTGATTTATGGCGTAACGCTGCCTATGGGAAAACCTTTTGTCACGGCCGGAATAGGGGCAGGCTTTGGGGGCGCTTATGCAATGCTGACCCAGGTCATGGCCAACGCATGGGGGCCGAGCGGACTGGTGGCAATCCCATTGATGCAGGGCGGGGCTGGAATGCTGAATTACCTGATTGGATTGGTAATTGCCTATGTGGGCGGCTTTGTTGTCACGAAGATTTTTATAAAAGAGAAAGATGTAATGGAATAAATGGATTTGGATGGACACTGTAATAGGTAATTGCGAAACGCTAAGCTGTGAGAATATTCTGACAATATATTTTGTTCAAAGCCAAACATGCCAAGAATTTCAGCAAGCCCCAAAGCAGAAAACACTCGGGCAAAGGCCCTCCTGTTTCCCATGGTCTTGCTTCCATGGCATGAAAAGGCTTTTCACAAAAATATATTGTCGGAATATTCAGCAAGATTATCGATTTCGCAATTACCTAAACACTGTAAATTTGAAAGGGGAAGACTGTAGCGGTTCGCTGCAGGGGTTGAATACTAAAAGATTCTGGGAAATCATTTATAAAGGATTATAAATTTTGGCTGCATTTATTGTCTGTAAATAAAGAATGCAGCCATCTTTTTGTTTTGTGATATTCAATTCGGCATAGAAAAACGCCCATTTATTACAATAATACTGTAATAAAAAACTTTGACAAAACAATAAAACTGTAAATATGCACATAAAAATATAAAAATATAAAATAAATATTGACATAATGCACAAAATATATTATATTAAAGGCACATCAAAACTGAAATAAAGTGAGGGATAACATGACGAAGTATTATAAAGAAAATTATCCGAGGCCTCAGTTCGTCAGAGATTCTTACCTTGATTTGAATGGTGAATGGAATTTTCGCTTTGATGATGAGGATGAGGGACTTTCGGCAGGATGGAAAAATGGTTTTGAAAGCCGGAAAATTTTGGTTCCCTTTTCTTATGAAAGTATGAAAAGTGGTATCGGAAGTTCCGAAATCCATGAAACTGTATGGTATAGCAGGGAAGTCAGCTTTGCTTCTTTGGGCTCAGGCTGCGGGAGAGTTATTTTAAATTTTGAAGGCGCCGATTATGAAACGCAGCTTTGGGTGAATGGTATTTTTGTGGGAAGCCATAAGGGCGGTTATGCCAGGTTTTCCTTCGATATTACGGATATGCTGACCGATAATGTGGGGACTGTTGTTATCCGGATAAGCGACAGCCTTTCAACGGCTCAGCCGAGGGGCAAACAGCGCTGGCTGAAGGAAAACTATGACTGCTGGTATGAGCAGACCACGGGAATATGGAAAAGCCTGTGGGCGGAAAAAGTAGGGGAAAGCCGTCTGGAACATCTGCATATCATACCCAGATACGATGACAATGCGGTTGATTTTGAATACGTCATTGAAAGGGGGAGAAAAGGGCAGAAAGTAGAAGTCGAAACAGTGATTACCTTTAAAGAAGATGTAATTTGCTGTCTGAGGGAAATGGCGGTAAGGGATTATTTTTCCAGGCGTTTTTCCCTGGAAAGCGATAACATCAAATGGAAAGTAAAATATTGGTGTCCAAAGTCGCCTCATTTATATGATGTGTGTGTAAGAATTTACGAAAATGGAATACTTACGGATGAGGTAGGAAGCTATTTTGGCTTAAGGAAGATTTCAACGGACAGCAGCCGGGTAAAATTGAACAATATGGATTGCTATTTGAGAATGGTTCTGGACCAGGGCTACTGGGAAGAATCCGGCCTGACGCCACCGGATGAGGAGGCGTTGAAAAGGGATATCGATAAAATCCTTTCTTACGGCTACAACGGTGTACGCAAGCACCAGAAGACCGAAGATGAACGCTTTTACTATTGGGCGGATGTAAAGGGTCTTCTTGTATGGTGTGAAGCACCTTCCTTTTATGAATTAAATGATATTTCTATAGAACGGGCGGCAGGGGAATGGACGGAAATTGTCAGGCAGCATTATAACCACCCTTCCATTATTACCTGGGTTGCTTTCAACGAATCATGGGGTATTCCGAGAATCATTGAGGATAAAAAGGCACAAAACTTTACCCAGGCGGTATATTATTTGACCAAGTCTCTGGATGACAGCAGGCCAGTCATCAGTAATGACGGATGGGAACATACGAAATCGGATATTATCACGCTGCATGATTACGCTGCGGAGGGAAATATTCTGAGAAAGAACTGGAGCAGCCCTGAGGGGAATATGGGAAATGAACATGCATTCAACGGGGAACGGTATGCCTTTGCGAAAGGATTCCATTACGAAGGGCAGCCTATTATCATCAGCGAGTTTGGAGGAATTGCCTATGGCAGCACCGAAGACGGATGGGGCTACGGAGGCCTGGAGGAGAATGAGGATGCGGTGCTTAAGCGGCTGGACGGCCTGCTGAAAGCTGTTTATGATATCGACTGCATCTGCGGCTTCTGCTATACCCAACTGACCGACGTCCGCCAGGAGCAAAACGGCCACATGTTCATGAACAGGGAAGACAAAATTGACCCTGAGAAAATCTGCAGGATTATAAAACAAATGTAGGGATGAAAAGGGGAAATACAGAACTGGAAACAGCAAGGATTCATACAGCGCCCGGAGGAATTTCAAGGCGCAGGGCGTCGGGAAATACCTCCGCACAAAGAGCGCTGGAAGGTGACTTGCGGAACTGGAAACAGCAAGGAAACGGAGAGCGCCCGGAGGAATTTCAAGGCGCAAAGCGTCGGGAAATACCTCCGCACAAAGAGCGCTGGAAGATGACTTGCGGAACTGGAATAGGAGGAAAAAGAAATGAAGAAGCGTGTATTAGCATGGTTGCTTACAGGTATTATGGCAATGTCGGTTTTAGCTGGCTGCGGAAGTTCCGGCAATGAAAGCGCAGCTCCGGAAGCAGCGCCCGAGGCAGTGGAAGAAAGTGCGGAAGCGGCGTCGGAGGAAAAGGATAACGGGGAGGAGGCATCCGAGCCGGAATCGGCAGATAATGGCGATAAGACAGTGATTACATTCTGGAATGGCTTTACCGGCTCCGATAAGGAGACTTTGGAAGCATTGGTACAGGAATACAATGAAACCAATGATAAGAATATCAAAGTGGAAATGAACATTATGCCTTGGGATAGCTTATACCAGAAATTGGCAACTGTCCTTCCGGTAGGGGAAGGCCCGGATATCCTGGCTATGGCAACGGAAAGAATCGGAACTTATGCGGAACCAGGGGCAATTGTGCCAATGGATGACATTTATTCTGAAGGGATTGTGGATGAAGCGGCAGTGCCGGAGACTTTAAAGGAAAATTTAAAGTATAACGGACAATATTATGGCGTACCCATGAATTTTGCCACCTTGCTGCTGTATTACAACAAGACAATCTTTGAAGAAGCAGGGCTTGACCCCGAAAAAGCGCCTGAAACATGGGATGAGCTGGAGCAGTATGCACAGCAAATCGTAGATAAAACAGGGAAATATGGGTTTGATATGGCAGTGAAAGATACTACCCCTATGTGGTGCATCATGCTTTGGGGAAATGGCGGCGATATCATCAAAGATGGAAAAGCAGTATTTAACAGCCCAGAAAATGTAGAAACAATAACAAGATGGGCAGAAAATATCAGGGATAAGAAATTTGGGCCGGAAGTGCTGACCGGTGGCGAAATCGACAAACTTTTTGAAAGCCAGAAGCTGGCTATGTATTTCTGTGGACCTTGGGCAACCAACGGATTTACCAATGCGGGAATCAACTATGGCGTAGCACAGGCACCCATGGGACCGAAGGAGCAGATAACACAGGCAAATGCGACGGGCATGTATATGACATCTTCCAGCAAGAATAAAGAAGCGGTTTATGATTTCTTTGGATGGTGGAATTCTAAAGATACACAGGTTAAATGGAGCTTAGGTACAGGATTCCCTCCGGCAAGGACAGATATCGCCGATGACGAAAGGATGAAAGAAAATCCGTATATAGCAGAATTCGCCAAACCGGCCAATGAAAGCAAAATGTATTTACAGCAGCTTACCAATTTTGCAGAAGTGGATACCCAGGCAATCGTACCAGCTTTTGAAAAAATCCTGCTGGAAAATGCGGATGTCCAGGAAGCGTTGGATGAAGCGAATGCGGTAATCGAAAGCCTGATTCAATAAGGCGGGCAATACAAAGGGATTAGGGCAGAATAAAGAAATGAGGGCTGCAATGAGCAGCAGCTATGGGAGTACGGATGGGAGGAAAGAACATTATATGAAAGCAAAATCCTCAATGGAAAGAAAAAGAGAACGGGCAGGCTTGTTGTTTGTCTTGCCTTCCATGATAATTTTTACGGTATTTGTGTTCATTCCGCTGGCGATAGCGTTTGTCTTCAGTTTTTTAAAGTTCGACATGATGTTTAACCATATAGAATTCCAGAAGCTGGACAATTACGTGAAACTGGTACAGGACGGGCGCTTTTGGAACGCGTTGGCCAATACCATATATTATACTGTATTTTCCGTGCCGCTGCTGATTGGCCTTGCCCTTGTGGTTGCGGTAATGATAAAGAAAAAGGGCTGGTTTTCCGGGTTCTGTAAATCGGTTTATTTCATACCGGCCATTTGCTCCATGACAATAGTGTCAATTTTGTGGAGTTTTCTGGTAAACCCTGATATCGGTATGTTCAGCTACTGGTTCAGCCTTCTGGGATTTGAACCGATTAACGTGCTGAACAGCCCGAAATGGGCCATGCCTACCGTTATTTTAGTGGGAGTCTGGAAAAATTTCGGATTTAATATGGTCATCCTTTTGGCCGGTTTAAACGGTATTGATGAATCCTACTATGAAGCTGCGGATATGGATGGAGCAAAGGGGTGGCAGAAGTTTAGCAAAATTACGATTCCCATGCTTATGCCTACGTTAAGTTTTACCATTGTTAATACCATTATTGGTTCTTTCCAAGTGTTTGACCAGGTATATATCATGACAAAAGGCGGACCGCTGTTTAAAACACAGACATTGGTACAGCTCATTTACAGCACGGCTTTTGATTCCTTTAATATGGGGTATGCTTCTACCATTGCGGTGGCGCTGTTTGTTATTACATTTATTGTTTCCACCTTTACATTTAAGCAGATGACAAAGGGAGAAGAGGACTTAGGATAATGGGCATAACTGGCTGAAAGACCCTTTGGATTGTGGAAGGAGCATGGTTATAAAATGAAAGCAGAATATACTGGTAAATATATTTGGAAAGCGGTTAAGGTAATCATACTTGGATTTCTGGCATTTATTGTCCTTTATCCTTTTATATGGATGCTGGTAACGTCGTTTAAAGCGGAAGCGGATATTGTTTCTTACCCACCAAAACTTTTTTCCGGACGCTTTGGGCTGGATTCCTATATCGGCATATGGGACAGGATTCCTTTTTTGAAATATTATAAAAATACAATAATTTTTTCCACATCAGTGACGCTTGTCTCCCTTTTGTTCGACACGATGGCGGGCTATGCCTTTGCCAGGATGAAGTTCCCGGGGAAAAATATTATGTTTCTGCTCGTAATGGGAACAATGATGATACCCTTTCAGGTCATTATGGTGCCATTGTTTGTGGAAGTTTATAAAATTGGGTTAATCAATACTTACGTAGGGATGCTGCTTCCCAGGGCAACAAACGCGTTCGGCATTTTCATGATGCGTTCTTTCTTCATCTCCCTGCCAAAAGGGCTGGAAGAAGCGGGAAGGATTGACGGGGCAGGAGAATTCCGTATCTTTGGAAAAATTATGGTTCCTCTTTGTAAACCGGCTGTTGTATCGCTGTTTATCTTCCATTTTATGTATCAGTGGAATGACTTGCTATACCCGCTGCTTCTGACTACGGATGAAAGCAGGAAAACGCTTCCGGCGGGCCTGGCTACTTTCATGGGAACTCATGTGGTGGAATACGGGGTGATTATGGCCGGAGCATGTCTGTCATTGCTGCCCATACTCATTGCATATCTGATTGCCCAGAAGCAGTTCGTGCAGGGGATTGCCATGACGGGTATGAAGGGATAACAGGCGGCTGCGTAACAAACTTGGCATGCGCAAAGCCCCGGAAAGGAAATGCCGGGTCACAAAAGCTGCGCAGAAATGGGGTCAAATATGGAAAAAGCAAAATTAACGATAGATTATGGAAACAGAAAAGAAGCCAACCCTCTTATTTTTGGCCATTTTATTGAATTCATGAGGGATTGCATTGATGGAGGGATGTGGGCGCAGCTTCTGGATAACAGGGGATTTGACAGGAAGAAGGAAATCCCGGAGGGGGTTGTGGACGGAAACCCTAATGTGGCGGCGGGATGGTATCGTACAGGGGGGAAGAATGCCTTTGATATTTCCCTGGATGGGGATAATTCTATAGCGAAGGATGGTTTTTCGCAAAAAATCGTATGCTACAATGATTATGACGGCTATGTAGGTATTGCACAGAACAGGATATATTTGGAAAAAGGAAACTACCAGGGATATTTTTGGGCGAAAGCGGAAAGCGGTGCGGAGGTGGAGGGCAGTGCCGGGAAAGAATGCAACGCGGAAGTGGAGCTTTGCCTATATGATGAAGACGGCAGTTTTTATTATAGCCATAGATTTCAAGTAAATGCCCAATGGGAAAAATTTGCATTCCAATTTCCCGTAGGCATGAAAACACGATGCGGGATTTTTGAAATACGCCTGTTGGGAGAAGGAACGGCATGGCTGGACGGCGCTTCCCTCATGCCGGAGGATACGGAAAAAGGGATATGGAAAGATGTTTATGCGCATATAAAGGCATTAAACCCGCCGGTAATCCGTTTCCCGGGCGGATGTTTTGCAGATTGCTACTGCTGGATGGACGGGATAGGGGAAAGAGACTTCCGGCCTTACCGTTTTAACCGCCATTGGGGAGGATTTGAGGATAACAGCTTTGGAACTGACGAATATATGGAATTGTGCAAAAGTATAGGATGTGAACCGATGATTTGCGTAAATTTCGGCAGCGGCACGCCGGAAGAAGCGGCGGCCTGGGTGGAATACTGCAATGGTGGAGAAGACACCTTTTACGGCAGTATGCGGGCAAAAAACGGGCATCCGGAGCCTTATAACATTAAATATTGGGATATTGGGAACGAAACTTTCGGCGACTGGGAGATAGGGCATTGCAGCGCGGAAGAATACGCCCATAAATATCTTGCATTTTATGAAGCGATGAAGGGAAAAGATGAGAATATTGTCTTTATGGTCTGCGGAGGCGACGGCGATGACCGCTCCCAGAAATGGAATCGGATGGTGGCGGAGCTGGCAGGAACGAAAATAGATTCCCTTTGCCTTCATATGTATGTGTTAAAGGCGATGGAAAAAAGGCATTATGACAATAAAGATATTTATTATGCGGTAACAGGGGCGGTAAAGAAATACGAAGAGATTCTTGCGGAGTCTTATGAGACGGTGCGGAAAGCAAATCCCAAGGCAAAAGTGGCTGTTACTGAATATAATATGGGAACACTTATTGACTCTTATAGGGAACAGACTCTGGAGGCTGCCATTTTTAATGCGGGTATGCTGAACATGTTTCTGCGCAACACGGAAAAGCTGACCATGTGCAATATTTCCGACTTGGTAAACGGCTGGCCCGGCGGATGTATTGTGAGCAAAAATGGGCACGCATATGGAACGGCCAGCTATTATGCGATGAAGATGTACGCGGAAGCAGGAATCGCTAAAGTGCTGGACGCAAAGGTGGAATGTGGGTCATATGACACCAGGGAACAGATTGGAAATATTGAACCTTTAAAGGATATTCCATATGTTGATGCGGTGGCCTGTGAAGATAGAGAAGGAAGAACCGTAATATTTGCAGTAAACCGCTCCCTGACGGAGGATATATACCTTCAGGTTGGCCTGGAAGGGAAGGAAGCCCAGGTGACGGAACTGAATGGGGCGAAGACTTCGGACTGCAATAAGGAAGGGGAAATGCTTATCCTCCCGAAAAGCCGGAAAGAACTTCTGGAAAATGGGGAAGTGAGGCTTCGGGCGCATTCGGTGAACCGGATTGTGGTTTGATTGTAAAAAGTAGATTTATAAAGCTGCTGTGAAAAGGTGTCAGCACACCGGCACAGCAGCTTTTCCTATTTATAATCCAGTGTATTTGCTATTTAATCCTTGACAAACCCCGAAATTCCATGTACGATAAGTACAACGTTGTACTAGCGGAAAACTGTTAATGAAACTAGCATGGAACCTAAGGTTGGTCAAGGTATCGCGCTAGGATTAAAATCAAAAGGAGAATGGTTGCAAGGATGAAAAAAATAGCAATTGGCGGGGGCCAGGGCTTTTGGGGTGACAGCCCGGATGCGGCGGTACATATGATTCGCAATGCGGACATCCAGTACATGGGCTGTGACTATCTGGCGGAATTAACGCTTTCTATTATGGCGAAGCAACAGATTAAGGACCCGGCGAAGGGGTTTGCGCCGGATTTCGTAACACGTATTTTGAAAGAGGCGGGTAAGGAAGCTTGGGAAAAGAAAATCCGTATCTGCACCAATGCCGGAGGTATGAATATTTCAGGCTGTGTGGATTCCATTCACCAGTGGGCTTCTGGCCAGGACATGAAGGGATATAAAATCGGTTATGTAACCGGCGATAATATAAAAGATAAAATTCCCCAGTTAATTAAGGATGGATGGACTTTCCCTAATTTCGACTATGATGGGGATTTCCATGATATTCTGGATAAGATTTATAATGTAAATGCTTATATTGGGCATGAAGGGATTGAGGGCTGCCTGGCACAGGGAGCCGATGTGGTAGTGACCGGGCGTGCGGCGGACAGTGCCCTCTTTCTTGCACCACTAAAATATGAATTCGGATGGGCGGATGATGATTGGGATAACCTGGCAAGGGGTATTATGGCGGGGCATCTTCTGGAATGCGGCGGACAGGGCGCAGGCGGAAATTACATGTATGACTGGAGGAATGTGCCGCGGATGGATGAACTGGGATTCCCCATTGCGGAGCTGACCGAGGATACGATGGATATTACAAAAGCTCCTGATTGTGGCGGCATTATATGTGAGCAAAGCTGTAAGGAACAGTTCTTGTATGAAGTGCATGACCCGGCCAACTATTGGACACCGGATGTAAATGTGGATGTGAGCAAGGCTACGATTACCCAGATTGGGGATAACCGTGTGAGAATCGGCGGTATAAAGGGGAAGAAACGCCCGGATACCTTAAAGCTTTGCGTAGGCTACCATAAAGGATGGAAGACAGTGAGCATGTTGAGCTTTGCATGGCCGGATGCTTATGAAAAAGCGCAGTACTGCGCGGAAGTGATTATGAAGAAAATGCAGCGCCGCGGAATGAAAGCGGATGATATCCATATCAGCTATATCGGGCTGAACAGCCTGCATTTGGGCGTTGCGGATATGAGCGAAGAAGCGCTCAGGAATCTGAACGAATGTGTAATGCGCATTGCCATTTTCAGCGAAGATAAGAACGAGTGCGCAAAAATTATTCCGGAAATCAGCCCTCTTCAGTTGAATGGACCTCCAGGGGCATCTTTCTTCGGCGGAAGGGCACATGTTCAGGAAGTGATGGCCCTTTGGCCAACCACTGTACCGAGGGATGCTTTGGAAATTGAAAGCCACATTTTGGAGGTGAAATAAATGCCGGAAATTTATTTGAATGATATCGCCCATGGGCGCAGCGGGGATAAAGGCGATACGAGCAACGTATGTGTATATGCCAGAAAACCGGAATACTACAAAATTATTGAACGCGAAGTGACCCCGGAAAAGCTGAAAGAATTTTTCGGCGATATGGTAAAAGGGGAAATAACCAGATATGATGTACCCAGCTTGGGGGGCTTTAACTTCGTTATGAAGCATGCTTTGGGCGGCGGGGCTACCATGAGCCTGCGTTTGGACAGCTTAGGAAAATCCATGGGCAGCGCTGTTATGCGTATGAAAATCCATGTGGAAGACGGTGAAGTATAATTCTATAATATGGATATTTTTGTCAAAATGCGGATTGGCCGGGAAATCGTGGGAGCACGGATTGACCGGCCAATCTGCGGTTAGGAAAGGAAGGGTTTGGCTGTGGGTAAAGAAAAACCGGAAACAGAAAATCCTAAAATAGAAGAATTGGCACATGAGATATTGCTATTGGCGAAAAACCGTTTGATGGTAGACTTGAGATTTTTATGCAAGGCTTCCCGGCAATTTCACCTAAGCAGTGTGGAAGAAGGGAAGATGGACGGGCTGATGGCCACGGATGGGAAAATGCTGTGCTATTCGGCGGAAGGAATGGTGCGTACATTTAAAAAGGAACAACATATGCCTGTGCGTATTTTGCTGCATCTGACACTGCACTGTATGCTGGGCCATCCGTTCCGGGGGCAGGATAAGGACAGGGATTTGTGGAATCTGGCAAGCGATGTGGCGGCGGAGAAAATTATCCATCAGTTGGGTATTTATTCCTGCAGCCTGGAAGGAGACGGGGGGCAGCAGGAATGGCTGTCGGTGCTGGAAGAATATTGCCCTCATATGACAGCGGAAGAGCTGTACCAATATTTTCTGGACAGGAGATTGAATGAGGGTGAAAAAGAGAAGCTGTCCGGGCTATTCAGGAAAGATTCCCACTTTCTATGGAACTTTGGGGAGGGAGGAAGGAGAAAGGGGAAAAAGGATGGCAATGGCCGGGCTGACAGGGATAACAGCGGGCAGGATGAAACGGAAGAAGAGGAAGATGCGGCCGTATCGGAAGAAATGATGCGTCAATGGGGAGAAGATGAGGGGGAGGAAAAGCTTAGGCGGCGCAAGAGCCGTATGCTGCAAAAAGAATGGAAGGAAATTGCCAAACAGGCGGAGACGGATTTAAAGACATTTAGCAAGCGGTATGGGCAGCAGGCAGGGGCATTGATGGATGGGCTGGCGTCTATTACATTTGAAGAGTGCGATTACAGCGAATTCCTGAGAAGGTTTGGCGGCCAACATGAAGTAATGCAGCTTTCCGAAGACGAATACGATATGATTTATTATACTTATGGGCTAAAAAAATATGGAAATATTCCATTGATAGAGCCATTGGAATTCCGGGATGATAAAAGGATTAAGGAATTTGTGATTGCCATTGATACATCCGGCAGTGTGCAAGGGGATATTGTGCAGAATTTCCTGCAAAAGACATGCGATGTACTTCGCCATACGGGGTCATTTACGGAACGGGTTAAAATCTACCTGATTCAATGCGACGCGCAGATACAGCATATTGAGGAGATAGAGAGCCTGGACAGTTTGGAAGATGTGATTGCCGGGTTGCGGCTATCCGGGTTTGGAGGAACGGATTTCCGGCCGGTGTTTGACTATGTGGACGGTTTGGTAAAGAGTGGGGAGCTGACGGAACTAAACGGGCTAATCTATTTTACCGACGGCGCTGGCATGTATCCGGAGAAAAAGCCGGAGTACAAGACAGCATTTATTTTCCACAGGGATGATTATATTAGCCCCAATGTGCCATATTGGGCAATTAGGGCGGTGCTCACTACGGACAACATAAAGGTGTTGAATAAGGAAGGGGTATGATTATAAACTATGGATATTGGGAGCGCGAAAGAACAGATTAAAAATACAATACAGATATATTTGCTAAAAAACCCGCTGGGGCAATACCGTTTGCCGGTGGTGCATCAAAGGCCGGTTTTCCTATTAGGGGCACCAGGTCTTGGAAAAACGGCGATTATGCAGCAGATTGCAGATGAACTGGATATTGGCCTGGTAAGCTATTCCATGACACACCATACAAGGCAGAGCGCTTTAGGGTTGCCGGTTATCGTGGAAAAAGAATTTGACGGGCAGAAATATACGGTAAGTGAATATACGATGAGTGAAATCATAGCTTCGATTTACGAATGTATGCGGAAAACGGGGAAAAGGGAAGGGATTTTATTCCTGGATGAAATTAACTGCGTCAGCGAAACGTTGTCTCCATCCATGCTTTTGTTTTTACAGTATAAACTTTTTGGCGGACATCAGATACCGGACGGGTGGGTGGTAGTAACTGCCGGCAATCCGGCCAGATTCAATAAAAGCGTCCGGGAATTCGATGCGGCTACGAGAGACAGGCTGAAAGTGATGGAAGTTGAGCCGGACTATGAAGCTTGGAAAAAATATGCTGTGGAGCAGAGAATCAGCAGAAGCGTGATTAGCTATCTGGATATCCGGCAAGATGACTTTTACCGGGTGGAAACTACGGTGGATGGGCTGATGGTGGTGACGCCCAGGGCATGGGAGGACTTGTCGGAGATGGTTCAGTATTATGAGGAACTGGAACTGCCGGTGGGATATGAATTGATTTCCCAATATTTGCAAAATAAGCAGACTGCCAGGGATTTTGCGGTTTATTATGAACTATACCAGAAATACCGCCAGGTATACCATATCGGAGAACTGCTGCAGGGCATCTGGGAGGAAGATACGGTAAGGAAAGCCGGTGAGGCGAAAATAGATGAGCGGATGAGCCTGGTCAGCCTTTTGCTGGAAGGTGTTTTCGGGTCGATGAAGAAGTGCATGGTGGGGTATGATGCCCTGGCAATTGCGGCCAAGGCGCTGCGGGCATATAGGGAAATGAAGCCGGAGCAAGACGAAAAACCCGGCGAAGGGGCGAAACCGGAGCAAAGCAGGAAACCGGTATATGGAGCGGAATCAGGGCAGGCGCTGGCCGCACTTATCCGGATGGAAAGCGAATGGCGAAGCCAGAGCCAAAATGCAAAGAAAAAAGATGTAGAGGCATATGCGGTATTGATGGATATGTCGGGGGGATGGCACGATAAATTGGGGGATGGGAATCCTTATGAAGCCATTAAAAATTGCTATCAGGTTTCGGTGGCCGAATTGAAAGAAGAAGTGAAGGGAACGCAGAAGAAAATAGCATGTATGCTGAAATTTCTGGAGGAAGCATTTGGGAAGGGAACAGAACTGGGCATGGCAGTCAATGACTTGACGGTAACGCCGGAAGCTACGGCATTTATTGGCCAGTTCTTAAGCGAAGAATATTTTGCGGCCAGCCGGGATATGCTGCCGCATTGTCAGGAAGAGCAGCTACTAAAGCAGATTGATATTATTGGATTAGCCTGAAAAGGTTTGCTAAGGCGTCTAAATAGTGTCATAGGAGAGGGTAGTGTGAAAAATCAGCTTGATAGCCGATTTTATCACACGGCTATTTGTGCCGGAGCGCCACAAATAAGCCTTGATGGCAAACGCCCCGTCGCGCAAAACGCT
>QXWV01000030.1 GCA_009911195.1 Lachnospiraceae bacterium
GGTAAGATGGAAAAGAGGATATCCAGATATCAAATCACGCCGGAAGGGAAGCTGGGAAGCCTATATACAGGGAAGGAGGTTTCGCCTGTTACTGCGGATTTTTGTGAAAATAAGTCTGGCGGGCTGACTCTCTTGCGCTGGCCCAGGCTGGCAGGGAATGCTGTTTTGCCGGAAGAAATCCAGGGAAAGAAGCTGACGGCTATTGCCGCCACCGCATTTGCGCCGGAGCATTTGGAGGAAGAACTGTTTGGACAGATGTTCGATTCCGTTGTCAGCTATAGCATGTTCTGCATGAAGATGGGAAAATATATTGCCGCTGAGGTATTGGATGAAGGCGGGCCGGATTTTGTGGAAATACCGGAAAGTGTGGAGCGGATAGGGGTTTATGCATTCTGGAAATGCCGGAATCTAAAAGAAATACGGCTGCCGGAGCGGATAAAGGAACTTCCCCCAGGGGTATTTGGAGAATGTGTCAGCTTGGAAAAAGTGGTTTTGCCAGGCCGGATTGGGCAAATCGGGTATATGCCTAAGGCAACGCAGCAGATTATGCCGGATGTGGGCACTTTTGCGGGATGCCATAGCCTGAAAAGTATAGTGCTGCCCAAGACGCTGTCCAGACTTGGGGCGCAGACTTTTAATAGTGCGGGGCTAGAACATTTGGCGGTGTGCGGTGAACCCGGAATCTTATGGGAAAGGAAAATAGAGGTGGACGAAACCGCATTTTCCCATACGGCTTCTTTGCTATGGATGGATAAAAGGGCGGATGAGGGCATAAATGGACATCAAATGGGCAGTCATGTGGAATATCGCGTAGGGCTGCCTGTGGCAATGGATAAAATTTTGCCGGGAGACTATAAATTCGGCGTGATTAAAAAGATACCGGTGGATTTCTTTGCCCAGCCGGCAACATATTTCGATAAGCTGGCCCAGACAGCCTTTCGGCTGGATTTTTCGGCGCGTATGGCTTTGGCCAGGCTGGTGTATGACGGGGGCTTATCCTATGAGGACAGGCAGTGGTATCTCAATCTTTTGGTGGAATACTATGGGCATGCCAAACAGTTCATGCCTCCTGGGGGAGATGCATTCAGGGAGTTGTTCGACTTTCTGAAAAACTGCCAGGGAATTACCGCTATTCAGATGAGCGGTTTAATAAGGGCTGCCGGGGAGAAAAACCTTCCGGCAGAATTGATATCACACATGATGGAAGTGAAAAACCAAAAGTTCAATACAGTAACCGGATTTGAGGAACTGGAGTTGTGAGATAATGCTATAGGGGCTTTGGCTGCCGTCTATGGCAAATCAATATTCCTTCCAATTACTCAGCCCGGAGCGCCGTTGTGGCTTCCGGCCTACAATATGCTTCCTTCAATATCCCCTTTTCTATTTGTAGAATTACGCACACAAAGTTTCGTTTCGTAAAATATCCCTTCTGACTGCTGGGCGGAAGCCTGTCTGCTTTCTTTGATAAACTGGTAGCAGCCTTCCCCCATTTTTTCGATAGGAATATCAATGACAGTTAGGGATGGATGGTTATACCGGGCGAACATGGATTCGATACTCCCAACAGAAATAATGCCTATGTCATCGGGGATTTTTATATTGTGGGCAGTAAGGGCATTTAAAAGCCCAAGGGCGATGCTGTCGGAAAAGCACCAAAAACTGTCCGGCAGTGAGCCGGGATTTTCGGCTTCCGTAAGGAGCTGTTCCGCAAATTTGGCGCCATCGCGCACGGATGGCCCTATGATATATATAAATTCCTTGGGGATATCAATCCCTAATTTCTTCAATTCTTCTTTAAAAGCTTTGTTGCGGTGGGAAGCGCCGGGGAAGGTCTGGGTGCTGGTAACGATAGCGGGGCGGCGGTAACCCTGTTCATAAAGGTGCAAAGCGGCAATCCGTCCAATTTCTTTGTCATTCACATTTACCGAAGGATAGTTTTCCAACAAACGGTTATATAAAATAATAGGCATAACAAACTGGTGCGTTTTCAGGTAATTTAAGTCTTTTGCATCGGCATTGGCGATAATGGCGGCGTGGAATTCAGAGCCGCTGAAATGGTAATGCTCTTTTGCCAGGTGGCCGGACTGGTAAGGATAAATGATGACTTTAATCCTATCGCGGTTCTGGTCAATCATATTCTGGATTCCGTATAAAAGGCGGGTCATCATTGTATTGCGGAAATCAAAGCTGCAAAAGACCGCCAAGATATATTCCGGCGTTGCACCGCTGCGCATAGTTTTGGCAGAGATATTCGGAATATAATTCATTTCGCGCATGATTTTCAAAACTCTTTGTTCCGTTTCCTGTGAAATTTTCCGTTCGCTGGCCTTGCCATTGATAATTAGGGATACTGTACTAAGAGAAACATTGGCCTTTTCGGCAATATCTTTTATGGTTGCCATATATGTAATACACCTTTCCAATTGCTGATTTTTCGTAATAGTGTTTTTTCTTCCAAATACAATTTACCTGATAATTACAGTATATCCGTTTACCAGAATAAAATCAACTGATGGATTCTCCGGATTATTTAGCAATAGTATACAAAAAGAACATGCAAAAACTAGGAATAACAGAGAAAAGCAGTGGGTGAGTAGATAATTTATTGACATTGAAGTGACGGAATGATATTATTAGTACAACGTTCTAGTACAACGTTTTAGTTTTGTGTGTTCTCAGTAACATTAACAAATTACAGGAGGTAAAAGAATGAAAAAGAAATTAGTAAGCGTACTGCTGGCTGCTTGTCTTGTAACGGGATTGCTTGCCGGATGCGGAAACAGCGGCAGTGATGCGAGCACACAGGAAGCAGCAGGAGAAGAGGCAGCAGCAGAGACTGGCGAAGAGCCCGCTGAAGAGGAACAGTCGGAAATGGCGGCAGCGATGGAAGAGGCAACAGTGGAAGAAACACCGGCAGATTCCGGAGAAGCTAAATACGGCGGCGTTTTAAAATATGCCTCACATATCACGGTATCTACACCAGGGTATACACCGGAATGTACGAATAACGCATCTTTGCTTTTCCTGACAACTGCATACGAATCTTTGGTTACATATGCAGATGATGGAAGTCTGGCTCCGCTTCTTGCTACAGAGTGGGAAGTAAATTCAGAAGAACCCAGTATTACGTGGACGCTACGCGAAGGTGTTCAGTTCGCAGACGGCACACCTTTCAATGCAGAAGCTGTTAAGAGAAATATTGAAGAATATCAGAAGAGCGAACGTAATGAGACGGCTAACGTAGAAAGCTGCGAAGTAATTGATGATACACATATCAAAATGGTTCTGAAGGCATGGAACTCTTCCACAGTTGAATCCGTTGGATTCTTCGTATACTATATGTCTCCGGAAGCTTTGAATGATGTGGATACCCTGAGGAACAGCTCCTGCGGTACAGGCCCTTTCCAGGTAACATCTTTCGAGCCGGGCGTATGCACAAAATATGCTAAGAACGAAAATTACTGGCAGGAAGGCAAACCTTACCTTGACGGTGTAGAAATTTATGTAGTAGACGAGCCTACCACAAGGTCTTCCGCATTCCAGGCTGGCGAATATGACATTATCCTGATGAATAACCTGACAGTAGCAAGCGAATTGTTGTCTACAGGCAAATATGTAGTAGGAAAAAATAAGACAGGCCAGGGTCTTGTTATGACAGGGCTTATCCCTAACAGTGCAGAAGATGGCCCGTTCGCAGACCCGAAGGTACGTCAGGCAATGTGCTACGCTCTGGATGTAGATGCTCTTTGCGAAGCATTCGGTTATGGTCTGTTAACAACACTTGCCCAGTGGGGTTCTCCGGATGCAGTTACATATGATACATCTTTGGAATGCTTCTCCTATAACCCGGATAAAGCAAGGGAATTGCTGGCAGAAGCTGGATATCCGGATGGATTTGACACCACTCTTACTACAGATGCCGGTAACTCGGATATGTTTACCGCAGCAGCTAACATGCTGAGTGAAGTAGGTATCCGTTGCGAAATCAACTTAGTAGATGAAAGTGCACAGGTAAATCTGTACTCCACAGGAACATGGACAGGTATTATGGGTCACTTTGCAGCGATTTCTCCTGACTTAGGGCTTTACATGGGGCGTCACCTGGATACGAACGGTGCTTTCTATGCAAAAGGTATCCAGCATCCCGATGATGCAATGGCACTTTTGGAAGCAATCCGCACAGCTCCGACAGAAGAAGAGAAGATTAAACTGGAGCATGAAATGCAGGCACTGATTTACAATGCGGAAGATGGTATCGCATTGTTCGGAAGACCGCTTTTCGTTCAGAATGAGCCTATTTTCAAATATGACTATGTAAAGAATGATGGCAGAAGCGTATATCACATGGGAACATGGACAGTAGCTGACTGCTGGTTAGACAAATAAAGATAAATAAGGCTGTTCTATAGAGGAATGAATAAAGGCTGCTGTACTCGCTGTGCAGCAGCCTTTATCTAACGGCTTATTGTATTAGGAGGTATGCACGTGAGCAATAAATTATTGAAAATGATAGGCAGGCGCATTGTTCAGTCCATTATCGTTATATTTTTAGTGACACTGATTGTATTCCTGCTGAATCAGATGGTGCCCGGAGACCCGATTGTGAACTTCCTGGGCTCCAATGCAACGGAAGAACAGATTGAATATTATACACAGTTGTTCGGATATGACCAGCCGGTGTTAGTGCAGTATTTTAAATGGATTCAAGGGCTGTTCCGTGGGGAAATGGGCCGTTCCGTAGCGATGCAGGCGGAGATTTCCACCATTCTTTTCCAACGTTTGAAAGTAACTTTATCTATCGTTTTCCCCGCTTTTATACTGGCTGTTGTGTTGGGCGTTGTACTAGGGATTGTGGCGGCGAAGAACAGGGGAACTGCAATAGATTCAGTGATTTCTTTCTTTGCTAATATCGGAATGTCCATGCCGATGTTCTGGTTTGGTATGATACTGATTCTTATTTTTGCCTTGAAACTGGGAGTCCTTCCTACTTCCGGGTTCACGGCTTTCAGTGAAGGGGCGGGGGAATGGGCTTCCCATATTGTCCTGCCTATGATTGTGCTGGCCATGGGGCCATTGGCGCAGTTTACCAGACAGACCAGGTCATCCATGCTGGAGGTTATCCGTCAGGACTATGTAACCACTGCCCGGGCGAAGGGCATCAGCCAGAAGGCGATTACTTTTAAACATCAGTTGAGAAATGCTTTTATTCCAATTATTACGGTTATGGGCGTGACATTGGGCGGTATGATTGGCGGTACGGTGCTGGTAGAAAGCATTTTCGTTGTTCCGGGGCTTGGAAACCTGATGATTACTTCGATTAAAGGAAGGGATTTCATGGTAGTGCAGAACGGCGTGCTTGTTATTGCTATTGCCGTGGCTATCTGTAATCTGATTGTGGATATTTTATACGGGGTAATCGACCCGCGTATCAGGAATGACTAAAACCGAGCTGGATAGGAGGATGAAATGAATAGAAAATCAGCATTTCAAAAAATAAAAAACTCCAGAGTTGTACGCGTGATTTTTGCCAGGAAATCAGTGGTGTTTTGTCTGGTAGTTTTGCTGCTTTTAATCTTGGCAGCGATTTTTGCGCCGATAGTGGCGCCTTATGACCCATATAAACAGGACTTGAAAGGTATGCTCCAGGGTATGGGGCCGAAACATATTTTTGGTACGGACGCTATGGGACGTGACGTTTTGACAAGGATTATCTACGGTGGGCGCGTGTCCTTTACGGTAGGCTTGGTATCCGTATTGATTGCAGGGACAATCGGCATGATTCTCGGTTTGATTGCCGGCATGGCAGGCGGTATCGTAGATGCGGTAATTATGAGGTTTATGGACGCAATGATGTCGGTTCCGATGATTATCATGGCGCTGTTTTTGGGAAGTATTTTCGGAAAAGGGCTGGGAAATATCTGCCTTGCCATCGGTATTTCCATGATACCCAGCTATGCCCGTGTGACCAGGGGGCAGGTGCTTACGGTAAGGGAAATGGATTATGTGACAGCGGGTACCCTGTGTGGCGCTTCCAAATTGAAGAATACGATTTCCCATATTTTCCCTAACTGCGTATCATCAAATATCGTTCTTATGACAATGAACCTCGGTAATGCGATTCTGAACGAAGCAGCGCTCAGCTTCCTGGGGATGGGAATCAATCCTCCGACGGCAAGCTGGGGCAGCATGGTAAATGACGGTTACAAATACATGGGAACCAATGCGGTTATTGCAATCGCCCCTGGCCTGTTCATCATGATTACCGTGCTTTGCTTTAATATGGTAGGCGATGCGCTCCGAGATGCTATGGACCCGAAGCTGCGCGGAACATTGGGTAAAAAGGGCAAAGGAAAGAAGGGGAAGAAAGGATAGGCATTATGGCAGATAAACTTCTTGATATAAAAGATTTAAATATAACATATAACACAGAAATTGCTACTGTTTATGCGGTAAACGGCATGAGCCTGTCGCTGGAATACGGGGAAACCCTGGGTCTGGTAGGGGAAACCGGTGCAGGAAAGACCACCACTTGCCTTAGCATCATGCGGCTTTTGCCGGAAGGCATCGGAGAGGTAACGAATGGTTCGATTATGCTGGACGGAAATGACATGCTGAATCTACCTGAGGATAAGGTAAGGGAGCTGCGGGGAAATATCGTATCCATGATTTTCCAGGACCCTATGTCCAGCCTGAATCCTGTTATGACGGTGGGAGACCAGATTTTGGAAGTGCTGAAAACCCATAACAAGGATATGAGCAAAGCAGATTTGGATAAAGCGGTGGATGACATGATGGAAATGGTGGGGATTCCGGCTAACCGGAAAAATGAATACCCCCATGAATTTTCCGGCGGTATGAAACAGAGGATTGTAATCGCCATTGCATTGGTATGCGAGCCGAAACTGATTTTGGCCGATGAGCCCACTACGGCATTAGACGTGACGATTCAGGCACAGATGCTTGGCCTGATTAACGATTTGCAGAAACGCCTGAATACGGCCATGATACTGGTAACCCATGATTTGGGGGTTGTGGCCCAGACTTGTGAAAAGGTGGCAGTTATGTATGCAGGGGAAGTAATTGAATATGGAAAGGCAGAGCATATTTTCGACTCTGAAAAGCTTCATCCATATACCCGTGGGCTGTTCGATGCTATTCCGAAGCTGGATGAGGATACGGAGCGCCTGGTGACAATTGATGGGATGATACCGGACCCTACACAGATAATCGAAGGTTGCCGTTTTGCGGACAGATGTAAATTTGCCACGGATAAATGCAAGACGGCGCCGCCAGTAGTGGAAGTAGAGCCCGGGCATCTGATTAAATGTCATAGATATGGCAAGTAGAAGACGGCAGTGGAGGTGAATGGAATGGAAGAAAAAGTATTAGTTGAAGTAAAAGATTTAAAAAAATATTTCAAAACAACAAAAGGAATGCTGCACGCTGTCGATGGTGTTAATTTTCAGATAAAAAAAGGAACTACTTTAGGTGTGGTAGGGGAATCCGGATGCGGTAAGTCAACTCTTGGGCGGCTGCTTTTGCATCTTCATGAGTCCACAGGCGGACAGATTATTTATGATGGGGTGGATATTACCGGCTATGATGAGAAGCAGATGCATGAAGTGCGTAAGAAAATGCAGATGATTTTCCAGGACCCCCAGGCTTCCCTGGACCCGAGGAAAAGCGTAAAGGACCTTATTGGGGAGCCTCTGAAAAACTATAAAGTATGTAAGACAAAGGATGAATATGAGAAGAAAGTAAAAGAGATTATGGAGACGGTGGGCTTGGCAGAGCGGTACGCGGAGAGCTATTCCCATGAACTGGATGGCGGGCGACGCCAGAGAATCGGTATTGGCCGGGCATTGGCAATGAACCCGGAATTTATTGTCTGTGATGAACCGGTTTCGGCTTTGGACGTTTCCATTCAGGCTCAGGTTCTGAATTTGCTGATGGATTTGCAGGATGATAAAGGGCTGACGTATATTTTTATTACCCATGACTTGAGCGTAGTAAAGCATATCAGCCATGAAATCGTGGTTATGTATCTGGGTCAATGCGTGGAATATGCGAAAACGGACGCGTTGTTTAAAAACCCGATGCATCCTTATACCCGGGGTCTGCTGGATGCGGTGCCGATTCCCAGTTTAACGGGGAAGAAGCTGTCCACAGAAGTAATGAAAGGGGAGCTTACCAGCCCTATCGAGCCGAAACCAGGTTGCCGTTTTGCACAGCGCTGCCCTCATGCTACGGACAAATGCAGAGGGAAGGACATCCCGCTGCGTGAAATCGAGCCGGGGCACTTTGTGGCTTGTACACTTTTTGAGAAGTAAGGTAAAAAAGGTTTTCTTGTGAATGGATATGTATGGCGTATGAATGGTAACGGCAAAGCCAATGACTTCACTGTTGCCATGAATGGGGGATTAAGAGCGGCAGAAAGGGTGTGAGATATAAAATGACAGAGCAGGAGCAGTTTGAGCAGGAACAGTTTGAACTGGATAGGATAAAAAAGCAGTTCGCACAGTGCGGACATCCTGTGGAGTGTGAAGAAGTCCAGGAGGAAGAAATTATGTTGCCTATGGAAGACGGCATTTCTTTGAGGACTATCATTTACAGGCCCAAATTGGAGGGGCAGATTCCGGTAATTGTGGTAAGGACCTGCTACCCTAATAATGATTACATATACCGTGCTACGGCCAGGGAGTACGGCAAAAGAGGATTTGCCTATATTTATCAGTATTGCAGGGGAACTGGCGGCTCGGAAGGGGAGTGGGAACCCAACGTAAACGAACGGGCGGATGGAAAGTGTATGATTGATTGGGTTTGCGGGCTTCCCTGGACCGGCAATGTAGGGTACTGGGGATGTTCCTATTTAGCCTTGACGGGATGGCTGATTGCGGATATTCTTCCCGGGAAGGTAAAAACCATGTATTTGACCCATTACGGTACATTCCGGCATGTGTCGGCTTACAAAGATGGCTTATTCCGCCATGATGTGCTGACGGCTTGGGCAATGGAAAATGCCGGCTATCCGGTGACTGCAGATTATCTCGAATCTTGCCGCTTCCGGCCTCATGTGGAAGTGGATGAAAAGCTGTGGGGCAAGAAGCTGGAATGGTACCGCAAATGGGTAACGAGCACCAATGCCAGCGATGAGTACTGGAATACAGGGGTATGGGGGCTGTTAAAAGAAATCCCTTCCCGGGTGAAAGTGCCCATTTATATGGGTGAAGGCTGGTATGACCATCATCTTGGTTCGGCCATTGAGACATACCGGGCTTTATCGGAAGAGGCAAAGGAAAAAAGCAAGTTTATGATTGGGGCATGGGACCATAATTTTAATGTGGTTGTGAAAGGACATCAGGGAGAGCATTTTGAAAACGATGATATCCTGCGGGCATTTGACTGGTTCTATGATATTCTGGTGGAAGAGAAGACACCGGAAGGAAGCATTGATACTTATATTATAGGAGAAGACAGTTGGTACCACAGGGCGGATTATGATTTGAAAGACCAAGGAGAATACCGGTTGTGGCTGGGGGCGGAGCGGACGCTTCTGGCAGAAAGGGGGGAAGAAGGAACGGAGGAATTTACCTTCTGCCCGGAAAACCCGGTATCTACCCATGGGGCGGAATCCCTTCTGGTTACAGCCCAGGAGCAGGGAAGCCTGCTGCAGCCGGAGCCGGATTACCGGGAAGACGTGGTAAGCTTCCTGTCCGAACCTTTGGGGCAAAGCGTGACCGTATTGGGAAAAATTAAAGCCGAATTGGAAGTGGAGACGGATGCAGAAGATACAGCGTTTGTTGTCAAGGTAATGGAAGTGATGGAGAATGGGGAAGCGTATAATGTGCGGACAGGAATCACTACGCTGGGATACCGGAATCAGAGCAAATCCAGAATGGCATATACCCCTAATACCACGGTGTCTGTTACCATTGAAATGTGGGATGTGGCGTGGAAGTTCCAGAATGGCTCCCGGATTCGGATTGATGTTACCTCATCCGACTTTCCCCAGTATTCCGTACATAGCAATTATGCGGGCTGTTGGGCTTTGGCAACGGGGAGCAAGGATGCCCATCAGAAGATTTATTATGGCAAGGGGCATATTTCTTCCATAATATTTCCAAAGATTGGGTAGTAATGTTAAAAGTCAGACAGGAAATTGGCCGGGATGTGGAATGGCTGGTGTGTTTGGTATGTAGAAAAAACATAACGGTTAGTACTTAGTTTGATAAAGGTAGGAGATAGATAAGATTATGGGTAGTCAAAAAAATGAGAATATAAATATGGAAGATGTACAGGCACTGCAAAATTTAAAAGTGCTGGACTTGACGAGGGTGGTAGCAGGACCTTATGGGGCTTCTATTTTGGGGGATTTTGGAGCGGATGTATTAAAAATTGAGATGCCAGGGAATGGGGATGATGCCAGAGGTTATGGCCCATATGAGCATGGAGAGAGTGTTTATTACGCAAACCTTAACAGGAACAAGAGGGGAATCACCCTGAACCTGAAATCTGAGAAAGGGAAAGAAGTTTTCTTAAAGCTTGTGGAGGATGCGGATATTCTGCTGGAAAATTATAGGCCGGGCGTAATGGAAAGGCTGGGGCTTGGTTATGAGACGCTCCATCAGATAAATCCTAAACTTATTTATGGCGCAATATCCGGTTTCGGCTCTTACGGGCCTTATTCCCAAAGGCCAGGTTATGATATTATTTCTCAGGGGATGGGCGGCTTGATGAGTATTACAGGGGAAAAAGGCGGCAAGCCTACCCGTTCCGGGAATGCTATGGGGGATATCCTGGGGGGTCTGAATCTTGTCATCGGCGTTCTGGCGGCGGTAAATGCCAGAAATATTACGGGTCTGGGGCAGAAAGTGGACGTTTCGCTGGTGGATTCCGTGGTGGCCAGCCTGGAAAATGCTTATATCAGATATTTTGAATCCCATGAGCTGCCGGTGAGAAACGGGAATGCATATGCTTCCATCGCCCCTTATGATACTTAT
Organism: Lachnospiraceae bacterium; assembly: GCA_009911195.1. Lineage (GTDB taxonomy): Bacteria > Bacillota > Clostridia > Lachnospirales > Lachnospiraceae > Kineothrix. The sequence goes on from QXWV01000030.1 coordinate 11,001, forward strand.
AAAGCGAAGGACGGTTATGTCATTATCGGCTGTGGCAATCAGAAATTGTATGAGAAGTTCTGTAATGAAGTAGTGGATATGCCATGGATGATTACCGACGAAAGATTCCTGACAGTGCCGTTGCGTGTGGAAAACAATGAGATTCAGAAGGGCTATATTGAAGAGTGGACCGGAGAGCGCACCGTAGATGAAATCGTGGATTTGGTATTGTCCAAAGGCATTCCTGCAGGGCCGATTTATAATGTAAAGCAGATAGTGGAAGATGAGCATATCGCAAAGGCGAGGGAAATGTTTATTGATATTGAGCATCCCCGCATCGGAAAGATGACGGTGAACGGGAATCCGGTGAAGCTGATGGATATGAAACCCAGGATTAACCGCCCGGCCCCCATACTGGGGCAGGATAACCATGATGTGTTTGTGGGGAAACTGGGGTATTCGGAAGAAGAATATGAGCGGATGAAAGAAGAGAAGGTTTTTTAGGGAGTTTGATTCAGAGGGATAGATAAGAGGGATAATAGTGAGTGGCAAGAACACTGTCGCCTGTCAAAATGAACGGGGCGGCAGTGTTTTTTACCTTATAGGTGCGGATTTAACGGCGCAAAATGTTCCGATGAGCCTCTTGGAACGAAAATCCTGTTCGGCAGAGACTTCCACGATAGTGTATAATGTGGAACAAGCAATAAAAAAAGGAGGTATAGGAATGAATGGCTACAGACTGACGGAGGACAAGCTGGCTGGATTCGCAGAACATTTAAAAGGGGAAGAACAGGGGAATGCTACCATAGAGAAATACGTAAGGAATGTGAGATTCTTCGCCCAATGGCTGGACGGTGCGGCGGTGACTAAAGAAGCGGTAGCCAGGGATAGGAAAAAAATTTTATTGACGCGTTTTCACACCAATCAACGATATCCCTTTCGCCTTTCCTCCATTGATATTTTTCACCAATTCGTTAAAATCGGTAAACGGACCGACGGTTTTACCGTTGCAGTAAACGTTATGGGCAGTGAATATGCTGCCCTTTTTTGAAATATGTATGGTGTGGATTTCTTTCCGGATATCATCACGGTCATTATACATCGTGAAGATAAGGCATGGATAGTTCATCGCTAATGTGGAGAAATCAGCTTCTTTTGTAGTGAAAGAGGTGGCGAAACCTTTAGATTCTAAGAAATCCCGGAGGGCTTTGGGCGAAGTGCCGAATTTACCGTTAAGAGCCATACCATCTTTTTCAAAACAGGAAATTAATTCCGGTAAATCCATGATGGGATGCTGCATAAGGCATTGTGTAGCATTATATACTGCGAAAATTTCGCAGCCGGAATATTGCATAGTGTACTTGCCGTAAGGCATATCAGTATAGGCATTCTGGTCTTCCACATAACCGTTATTTTTATCAAGTACACTCAAATGATGGAAAATCGCCTGCCGGTTTATGGCCAGATGTTCTTGCCAATGGCTTGGAATAAGCTTCTGGATACGGCGGAGCAGCTCATAAACGGCGACTATAGTGCCATTGTTTATTCTTTTTGGAATAAAGGAGAATAAGAAGTTCATCAGTAGCCGCTCCTATGGGGTGATTTTTCGTATCAATGATATTGTTTATAAGTTTCTTCCAGCAAATTAGTAATGGTCTTGATGGAATTGAGCTGGTTGCTGCGGCTCATAGCTTCGATATAAGTCTGCCTTGTAAAATAAAGTTCATGGCATTTTTCCACTAGGAGATTTTCGGTAAGGTAATCTTCATCAATAATCAGGCTGAACCCTTGGGACTCAAAGGATTTGGCATTTAAAATCTGGTCGCCCCGGCTGCTGTGCGTGGAAAGGGGGATGAGCAGATTAGGCTTTTTCAGTGCCAGCAGTTCACAGATAGAATTGGCTCCGGCCCTGGAAATGACAATATCCGCCATGGCAAAGATATCTTTCAATTCTGATTTTAAATATTCAAACTGTTTATAACCTTCAATATTCAGCATCAGGTTATCCACTTTGTCTTTGCCGCAAATATGAACTACCTGAAAATCTTCCAGAAGCTGAGGCAGGGCATCGCGAACCGTTTTATTAATGGCTTCCGCGCCTAAGCTGCCGCCAATGACCATGATAACAGGCTTGTTGGATGTGAACTTACACATATCATAGGCAGCGATTTTATTACCTTTAGCCAGTTCTTCCCGGATAGGGGAGCCAGTAAGGACAGCTTTCCCTTCGGGAAGCATGGGAATGGTTTCCGGGAAATTGCAGCATATTTTCTCCGCTACAGGTATGCACAGCTTGTTGGCCAACCCCGGTGTCATATCCGACTCGTGGATAATGCAGGGGATGGATAGGGAGGCTGCCGCCCGGACAACAGGAACGCTGACAAAACCGCCTTTGGAAAAAACAATATCAGGCTGGATTTGCTTCAAATATTTTCTTGCTTCCCGGTATCCCTTCATTACACGGAAAGGGTCGGTAAAATTCTTCGGGTCAAAATACCGGCGGAATTTACCGGTAGCAATACCGTAGTAAGGGATGTCAAAATCGGAAATCAGTTTTTTTTCTATGCCTTCATAGGAACCTATATAGTATATTTCATAACCTAATTCCTTGAGTTTGGGAATTAATGCGATATTCGGTGTTACATGGCCGGCTGTTCCGCCACCGGTAAGGACGATTTTCTTTGCCATAGATAGATTGCCTCCAAAATCATAATCTCTTTCTTAAATCATACTCTCCAGTGCCTGCGCAAGCTGGTCAGGGCAGGATGTGGATTTATGGCCGCAGCGGATGCCTTTTAGCCTTTGAATAGCATCTTTGGCGTCCATTCCCGTCACTAGTTTGGAAATACCCTGTAAATTACCGTGGCATCCTCCCGTAAAAGATACGGATTGTACAATACCGTTTTCCAGTTCAATTTCAATGGATGTAGAACAAGTACCTTTTGTCTGATATTTCATAATGAATCCTCCCGTCTTGATTGCTATTAATTTCCAATGATTATACCAGAATTCATACGAATTTACCAGTAGTATTGCTCAATCCGTCGAAATTTGTAAATGCCTTACACCCCTTAAAATATTGAGATAAAGGAGGGATTTGTTTATAATATTTAAAACAAGGGCAGGAGGTGACGGTGTATGCCTACAGATATACTTCAAGGCATGTATACAGTGTTTTTAGAAAACAGGGTGCTTAGCTATATCTTTCTGGCGCTGCTATTATTAAGCATAATATGCCAAATTATAATAGGCGTGATATATTTGAAGCTGATTAAACAAACGGACAATATGGCCTGTACCAAAAGCAAATTTTTAAAACAGTGCAAACTGAAATTTATCAACTGTTATCAAATCAGCGGGGAAGTAACCAATGTTCCGGTTTTTGTGGACAAGTCCATGACAAAAATATCTTTTTTGGGGATATCCATGTCTGGATTGCACCATCTGGCCGGGCAGTTTGTCTTGCTGTCAGTGGTCACTGCCGGTGCAGGGGCTTGCCAGGAAATTACACAGGGTGAAACCGTGGGGAAAATACTTCCCTATTATGTTGTCAGTTTTTTCGGATTATATGTATACTTTTCTGTATCCGGGATAGTGGATATTGCAGGAAAAAAGGAACGGCTGAAAATTAACCTGGTGGATTATCTGGAAAACCATATGGCAAATAAATTAAAGCAGTCAGATGTAGATTGGGAAAAACTTACTGGCGAAAATTTGAGCGCGGAAAAAAGGAAAGCACATTTATGGAAAATGGGCTTACAAGGAAAGAAAAAAGGGGTACATAAAAAGAAGGCTGCGGGTGGGGTAAAGGAAATAGAAGCAACTAAGAAAAAAGGGAATCCGGGAAAGGCGGAAGCCGCCTGGAGCGGGATGGAACCGGATAAAGGTAGGGGGGAAGTAAAGGCCGGGAAGATAAACATTGAGAAGGCCAAGGGGAGGAAAAAGAAGGATAAGAAAGGCAAGAATGTTGCCGCAGCCGGGTTGGATGCGAAAGAAAAGAAACGCTTGCTGCGGGAAGGGATAGGGCTTTCCGCGGAACGGGAAACACAGGAGACGGCAAAGGTGATGGCTTTCGCGCCTGCGGGGGAGCAGGATAAGCCGCAGACAGTAAGTCAGGAAGAGATGGAGCACGAAAACATAAGAAGAGACAATGCGGAAGAGGGGAAGCCGGAAGGGGTACAGGAAGAAGAAAAAGTGGCGGTGTTTTCCCATCAGGAAGCAGAAGAACTGGAAGAGCTTTTGCAGGAGCTGCTGGTATAGGGCAGACAATGGGGGGCTATCATAGGAGGTAGCCCCCTGCCTCTTTTTGTACAAAGCTCTTAAGCGGTAGATTTTGGAAGCTGCAAGCAAATTACAATGCAGCTTTCGGCCTTAGTATACCATTCCCCTAATCCCATCCAGTACTTCCAAATCTTTTACGGCAGTTTCGCCGCTATTGCGTAATGTTTTCCCTGCGGCAATAGAACGGGCAAAGCATGATAGCTCTGCCTCCAATGGCTCTACATTGGGAATCGACACTTTTTTTCCGGAAATAGCAATGGTTTTGTGAAACAAATCACATTCAATATAAGATTTTTTGCAATGTACGTTAATTTTCCTTATTTTACCATCGGTTGTCCTGCTGGAGATAATGGATGCCTGGGCTCTATTTTCAAACTGGAAAATGGCTTGAACAAAATCCACATTTTTCTCATTATACGATGTTCTCCCGAATGCATACATTTTATTGGGCAGTAGACCTGGAAATATGGCATTTAAAAGAATATCTATATCATGTATCATCAAGTCATAGATAACGTCAGTATCGCTGATGCGCATATCCATTGGAGAACATCTTTCAAGGGTGGCGGCAATAATCTCCTCGTCCCGCAATACTTTCGCCAGCTCCAGTACCACAGGATTAAACTGTTCCACATGGCCTACCATTAAGACCTTATGGTCAAGGGCAGCATACCTTTGGCATATCTTTGCAGCATCCTCCGCATTTAAGGACAGAGGTTTTTCCACTAAGGCATGCAGATTATGTTCTGCCGCCTTTAAAGTTAATGATTTATGCAAGAAGGAAGGGGCTGCAATGATAACGGCTTCCACATTTTCCATAAGTTCCTCTTCTGATTGAAAAATTCTGCCTGTATATCCTGTGTCTCTTATGCGCTTTTCATCTAAATCGTAGACGCCACATAAATTAAATTCGTCTTTCATTTCTGATAATAGTTGGACATGCTTTCTTCCCATATGCCCTACGCCAATTACACCTATTTGTATTTGTTTCATATTCATCCCCATTTCTGCACGGTTTATGCTGCTTTATAGCGTCTCAGATGGACAAGGGTATTATACCTCCGTTCAATGAAATCGGCAAGGCTGGTCATTGTTTATGATGGGCGGCGCAGCAGGCAGGGTGTTTGACCCATGCAGGAATCGGTGGATAATTCCTGCATTTTGGTAATTTTTCTTGAAAAAAAAATTTAATTTTGCTAAACTAAAGATGGTAAAGACATATAGAAAGGGAGCGAGTCAGATGAGCAATAAAGTAAAATTTGATTATTCCAAGGCTTCTTCGTTTATCAGTGAGCACGAAGTGGAGTTCATGAAAAAGCTTGCCTTGGATGCAAAAGAAGTATTGGTTTCAAAGACAGGGGCAGGCAATGACTTTCTTGGATGGATTGATTTGCCGGTGGATTATGACAAAGAGGAGTTTGCCAGAATCCAGAAAGCGGCAACGAAGATTCAGGGGGATTCCGAAGTTCTGCTTGTCATCGGCATCGGCGGTTCCTATCTTGGGGCAAGGGCAGCCATCGAATTTTTAAGGCACAGCTTCTATAATATTGTGGACAAGTCGGTAAGGAAAGCGCCGGAGATTTACTTCGTAGGGAATTCCATCAGCTCCACATATATCAAACATCTGATGGATGTCATTGGGGAAAGGGATTTCTCCATCAATATGATTAGCAAATCCGGCACTACCACGGAGCCTGCCATTGCGTTCCGCGTTTTTAAAGAAATGATGGAGAAGAAGTACGGCAAGGAAGAGGCGGCGAAGAGGATTTATGCTACCACGGATAAGGCAAAGGGCTCTTTGAAAAACCTGGCAACGGAAGAGGGGTATGAAACCTTTGTGGTGCCGGATGATGTAGGTGGCCGTTTCTCCGTATTGACAGCAGTGGGTCTGTTGCCTATCGCGGTGAGCGGTGCAGATATTACGAAACTGATGGAGGGTGCAGCCAGCGGAAGAAAACGTGCGTTGGAAGCTTCCTTTGAAGAAAACGATGCGCTGCAGTATGCGGCATTGAGGAATATCCTGCTGAGAAAAGGGAAATCGATAGAAATTCTTGCAAATTATGAACCAAGCGTACACTACGTATCTGAGTGGTGGAAACAGCTTTATGGGGAAAGCGAAGGAAAAGACCAGAAGGGTATTTTCCCGGCCAGCGTGGATTTGACTACGGATTTGCATTCCATGGGGCAGTTTATCCAGGATGGTGCAAGGACATTGTTTGAAACGGTTATTGATATTGAGGAAAGCAGGGAAGAAATTGTGCTGGGCACAGAGCCGGTGGACCTGGACGGGCTGAATTATCTGGCAGGAAAGACCGTTGACTTTGTAAATAAGAGCGCGATGAACGGCACGATTCTGGCCCATACCGATGGAAATGTACCTAACTTTATGGTGCATGTACCGGAAGTTAATGAGTTCTATCTTGGCGAATTATTCTATTTCTTCGAGTTTGCCTGTGGTGTCAGCGGATATTTGCTTGGCGTAAATCCGTTTAACCAACCGGGCGTGGAAAGTTATAAGAAGAATATGTTTGCACTTCTTGGCAAACCGGGCTACGAGGAGCAGAGAGAGGAATTGCTAAAGAGGCTGTAAGGCAGAATAGGCAGTTTTCACGAAATAGGAATCATATTTAGCATCTGTTGCGGATGCCGTCCGTATGCCTGTGGGCAAGGAAAATACCTTGCTTTGCGGGTATACGGATGGCGTGAAGCGCAGATGCTTTTTTGCCTTATAGGAAACTGCGTTGTAAAACGCATGAATAGAGAATGCGAAGCATTCTTTTTTGCCTTATAGGAAATTCCGTCGCCAGACGGATATAAATTGACGAAGAACCGGAGGTTCTTCATGAAGTGTCGAAGACACTTTTTTGCACATTGCTTTTCCAATGCAAAGGAAAAGGAACGCTGGCAGCAGACAAACTTTCCATGCCCCCAAGAGCCCTGTCCACCGCATTGCTCCCGAAAATCAATTTGAATCGGAAAATGTAACCCAAATGTAACATTTCTCATTTATAATATCTATTACAATACTACAAATAGCAGAAGGGGTACAAAATATATGGAAATTCTGGCAGCACGGAACTTAAAAAAATATTATGGCAGTGGAGAAAATTTAATAAAGGCAGTGGATGGCATAAGTTTTTCTGTGGAAAAGGGAAGCTTTACGGCCATTGTAGGAACTTCGGGCAGTGGAAAAACTACCCTTCTGAACCTGATAGGCGGTTTGGACTATGCCGATGAAGGGGAAGTGATGATAGGTGGGGAATCCGTCCTGAAAATGAGCGATGATGAACGAACTGTGTTTCGTCGCCGGAATATCGGCTTTGTTTTCCAGAATTACAACCTGATATCCACATTGAATATATATAAAAATATTACCCTTCCTATCCGCCTGGATGGAAATAAGCCGGATGAGAAATATATCCGGCATATATGCAGGACGCTGGGGATTGAGGATAAAATGGAGTACTATCCGAACCAACTATCCGGCGGGCAGCAACAAAGGGTGGCGATTGCGAGGGCAATTGCGGCAAAACCGGCGGTGCTGTTAGCCGATGAACCCACAGGGAATCTGGATTCCCGGACTGGGGCAGAAGTGATGGGGCTTCTGAAAATGACGGAAAGGGAATTTAGCCAGACAATCATAATGATTACCCATAACGAAGTTATCGCCCAACTGGCAGATGGCATCATTCATTTGGAGGATGGGAAAATAGTATAAAGAAAAGCCATAGAGTTTCCGAGGAATCACAGACTGCGGAACTGGAGAGCATGAAAGAAAGGGCATGGTTATCAATATGGGTATAATGTATAGAAATTCCAATACAGGAATAGAAAAAGAACTGGCTATAGAAGAGTATAGGGCGCATAAGGTGAGAAACCGGATGGCAATACTGGCTGTTACGCTAACAACAATTCTGATTACTTTGATTTTCACTGTGGGCTTAAGCCTGGTGCGGACAGTTTCCCTGTCATATACGGCAGCGCCGGGGCCTGGTGCGGACGGGAACTGTGTTTATGGGGATAAGGAAGTGCTGGAAAGGGTAAAGGAGCTTCCCCAGGTTGACTGGGCTGCCCATGTAAGGAGATGCAGCAGTACATATTTGCATAATAGGGAGTTTGCCGGTATGGAGGTCAGGCTGTTTGCGGCGGACAAGGTACATTATGAAAAAAATATGGTGGATTTGATTACAGGGAAGTACCCTGAGAAAGAAAATGAAATACTTTTGTCCGATACGATTTCAAAGCGGCTGGGCCTGGAAGGGGAAGTGGGGATTTCTTATCCACTTATAGTAGTTGTCCGGGAAAATGGGGAGGATGTGGAAAAGGAAATATTGATGAAGGTATGTGGGTATTATAATAATCCTCTCCGTAATGTGCAAGAAATATATGAAGAAGTATATACAGGGGAGAGCTTTATTGAAGCATACAATCCGGAGCTTTCCACAGGGCGAGATATTATTTACGTAAAGTTAAATAATTTAGATTTTTTCAGGTTTGGACATGATAAGGATGAAAAGCTGGACGAAGTGGCAAAAGCTGCCGGGGCAAATAATAGCGCATATAAAATGAGCGATATAAGCGCTGTTTTTATCTTTCCTGTTTTTTTCATTGTCCTTTTGATTATGTTGTGCGGATATTTTTTCATATATAATATATTTGATATTTCAATCACAAATGATATTCGATTTTATGGGGAACTGAAAACGATTGGAATGGCCTCCGGACAGCTACGGCGCATGTTGTTTATCCAGATGAACCGGATTGCCTGGAAAGGAATTGCAGGAGGCTGCCTGGTTGGGCTTGTAGCAGGGAGGATTGCGGGAAGGGAAATTATTGCCTCTTTTGCGGAAGGGGTTAAGGGATATTATCAGACGGCAGGGGCTTTGGAGGTTTTTCTTTTAGGGGCATTTTTTTCCTGGATTACGGTGTATATCAGTACTATGAAGCCATTTCGTGCGGTTGGAAATATTTCTCCTGTGGAGGCGGCAAGATATAGGGGGAAAAGAAAAAAAGGAATTTTCTCTATTCTGTCTTTTTTCTTCAGCGGCATTCTTTTTCTGGTAGTTTATACTTTATCGGTGGGGTATCGTGTAGATGTGATGAGAGAGCGGTATAACGAGACAGACTTCAGGATTACCCATAAAGGAAGTATGTGGTCATTGGATGAATCCTATCAGCCTATTTCTCCCAATTTGGCGGAAGAGTTGTCAAAACTTCCTTTTGCGGAGAATTTCAGGGTCTATTACCAAGCGAGGATGAAGCCGGACTATATTGAGATGGACGGAGAAGTGGTAATGTACCTTTCATCTTCTGGGGAAATTGGAAAAGAAGGGGGGATTGGCCGTGATATTGAGGCTTATAATGAAAGGGTAAAAGAAGACTATTACAGAATACAGGAAAACGAACGGGGGAATTATCAGGTAGGAGTGCTGGGCATGGAGGCGGAATATTTGACTGCCGAAGAAAAATATTTTAAGGTATTGGAAGGGGAACTGGATGAAAATAAATTTGCCCAGGGAAATTATATGATTTACCAGCGGAAACGCAATGAAGACAGTGAAATATCGGGTGGATATGCGGGGTATCAAGTGCACGCAGGGGATGAGGTGGAAATCTCATTTTATGATTCCGCTGCCAATCAGTATGTAAAAAGAAAATTTACGGTACTAGCAATTATTTCCGGAAAAGACCCATTTTCTACTTCTAATATTCAAAGTGCAAATATTATTCTTACGGATGAAGAATTTCAAAGTATTTATTCCGGGCATGAGGATTATATCAGCAAAATTTGCTTTGATGGAAAAAGGAATATTTCGTTGGAAGAGGAAAAGGGGGAATATGAAACGATTCAAAAGATAATAGAAAAGGATGGCAATTTACAGTTGTACTTTCAATCGAAATATGAAGATGAGGTGCATTTTAGGGAGGAGAAAAGAATTATAGGGGCGATTGGCATGTTTATAGCCGGTATTGTTGGGCTGATTGGAATTTCTAATGTAATGAATACGGTGGCTATGGACCTCTCCGCGCGCAGGCTGGAATATGCAGCAATGCAGTCGATAGGGATGACAAAAGGGCAAATGGAAAGGAAGATTTTTGGCCAGTATGCCCGTTATGTTTTTTCGGCTGTTGGTTTGGCGGCGGTAGTAGGAGTCCCCCTTACTTATGCCCTTGGGCTGAATTATCAGTTCACAGGCTTTTCCCTTCCAGAATTCCTACAGGGTTTGGCGCTGCTTCTGATATTTGCCATACTTCTTTGCGGGGGGATGGCACATATTATGACGAAGGTGATGAACAGGAAATCAGTGGTGGAGCGGCTGCGGGAAGCAGTGTGAAGAGTGCAGAGGCACAGAGGTTGGGATGAAAAAGCATATTTTAGTTATAGAGGATGATGGGATGTTGAATGACGGAATCGCATTTGCCTTGGAAAAGGAGGGATATATGGTGCATAGCGCTTATTCGTTGGAAGAGGCGCAAAAGAGGATGGGGCAGAAGATGAACCTGATACTTTTGGATATTAATCTGCCGGACGGGGATGGCAGGGATTTTTTTAAAAATATCCTTGCCGGGCAGCCTGTGCCAGTCCTTTTTCTCACGGCCAGGAATTCGGAAGAGGATATGTTGAAAGGGTTTGGCCTGGGATGTGATGATTATATTACGAAACCTTTTTCCATAGCAGTGCTGGTAATGAAAATAAAGGCAGTGTTAAAACGGAGCGAAAGGACTTCCAGGAAGATATATGCAGAAGGGGAACTGGTGTATGATTTTGAGAATAAGACATTGTATAGGCGGGGGGATAAAGTAGAACTGACAGCATTGGAAGTAAAGCTGTTGGAGGTTTTGATTTCCAATAAGGATGTGGTGCTCACAAGGGAAACACTTTTGGAAAAGATATGGGATACGCAGGAGCGGTATGTAGAGGGGAGGACATTGAACGTGAGTATTCACAGGCTAAGGGAAAAGGTGGAGGCAAATCCGGAAAAGCCGGTGCATATCAGGACAGTATTTGGAATTGGATATAAATGGGAATGAGGGAAGCGGATGAACTGGAGCATGGGTAAAGGCAAAAAAGAAAAAGCAGAAATGGGAAAAAAGAAAATCAGAAAAAAAGGAGAAGGGGAAAAGGCGGATAGGATTTGGAAAGGCGGCATAGGTGCTATGGCTATGCTGCTTTTCCTGTTTTTGGCGGCGGTGGTTTGGCTGTTTTGGGGAGACTCTTCTGGGAGGGTGCAGGATATATTTCCCGAGTTTATAATTTTGATATTGCTGTATGGAGCAGGGAATATGGGGGTGCTTTGCAAGGTTTACTTTGCTGTGGCAAAAGAGGTGAATGAAACTTTGGAGAAACTGGGCGATTTGGCGGAGGATTTAATCTCTGCAGGTAACGGGCCAAATGCCTGCGAACAGCCATTTGGCGAGCGCTGTGAGGGTTGTATACCACGCGGATTGGCAACCGGGAATGTAAATGGTGGGAAGGTAAGGGAAGTTTTTCCGGCACAGGAGGACACAGCATTATCCAAGCTGCAAGGGCAGCTTTTAAAGTTATATGATATTTCACGTTCTTATGAAGTGAAGGAACAGGAAATGAGAAGGCAATTGGATGAAAATATCGGGAATCTGGTTCACCAAATTAATACACCGATTACAAATATCGGATTGTATGTCGGCTTTTTAAAAAGGGAAGATTTAACGCAGGAGGAAAAAGAAAGATTTACGGGATATATAGAGGCACAGGCAAAGAAATTAGGTTGGCTGGGAGAAGGGTTTTCCAAGATTTCCAGGATGGAGACGGGGATTATCCGCCAAAGGCCGGAAAGGCAGGATTTATTGCCGTTGATTTTGGAAGCGGTAAACCAGGTAATGGAAAAGGCTGTACAGAAGGGTATGAATATAGAGCTGGCGGGAGAAAAGCATTCTTTGGCTATAGTGGACTCAAAATGGACAGTGGAAGCAATTTTTAATGTATTGGATAATGGTGTGAAATATGGAAATAAAGGCAGCAGTATAGAAATCCTGGTGACGGAGCTTATCGGATATGTATGTGTGGCAGTACGCAATGATGGGATAAAAATAGAAAAGGACGAATATCATAAGGTATTTAAGCGCTTTTACAGGGGGAAAGAGGCCGGAAAACTGGAAGGGGTAGGATTGGGGCTCACCATTGCAAGGGAAGTGCTGGAAGGGGAAAAGGGGTATATGGAGGTGAAGGCACTGTGGGATGGGAGGACGGAGTTTGCTATGTATTTTAGTAAGATATAGTTCAATAAAAGTGAGGAATACTTTTGGTTAAATAATTCGTGAAAAATTAATGAACTTTATAGAAATACAATATATTTTTGAAAAATTTCATGTTAAAATAATGGTAAATAATTAATCAGGGCTAGAAGGATAGATGAAAGGGGGAAATGTTTTCGAGAAAGGAGAGAAGGTACAGTGGAACCAATCAGAGTTTTATTTCAGACGATGGAAGATTGCCAAAGATTTGTAGTGGCTATTGAGGATTACCCGTTTAATATTGATTTACAGAGTGGAAGGCAGATAATTGATGGGAAATCTATGTTAGGGATTATAGGTTTTGGATTATATCGGGAGCTGGAGTTAAAGCTTCATACCGATAATCAAAAGGCAGTGGAGGAAATCCTGGATAAGATTGCGTTTTGCGTTTTGGGGGAAAACATGGATATTGCTATTTAGGAGTAATATGTTCGTGGGGAGACCGCCGGGTTTGGCTCATAACTGAACCGGGCGGTTTATTATTTTATGGGCAGATGCTCTTTTTGGCTCGATAGATGATTCATAGTAAGTGGGAAAGGATGGGATGGACTTATGAAAATAGTTATTTTAGAGAGAGGGAGCGTGGGCGATGACGTTTCGGTAGATTGCCTGAAGGAGCTGGGGGAAACGGTGATTTACCATAATACTATAGCCGGGGAAGTGGAAGAACGGGTGAAAGAAGCGGACATTATCATTGCCAACAAAGCGCCCTTGAACAGGGAGACATTAAAGGATGCGGCTTCGCTGAAGCTCATCTGTGAGTTTGCTACAGGGTTTGACAATGTGGATTTAGAATACTGCCGGGAGAAGGGAATACGGGTGGCTAACGTGGTGGATTACTCTACAGCGGCGGTAGCGCAGCATACATTTGCTCTATGCTTTTATGTATTGGAAAAGCTGCATCATTATGACCATTATGTAAAATCCGGGGAATATGCGGCACAGACCAGGTTTTCTAATTTTGATATACCTTTCACGGAACTGGAGGGGAAGGTCTGGGGGATTGTAGGCATGGGGAATATCGGAAGGCGGGTAGCGAAGATTGCGGAAGCCTTTGGGTGCAGGGTCATTTTTTATTCCGCCTCTGGGAACAGCACATATACGGACTATGAAAGGGTGGGATTGGATACGCTGTTGCAAAAGTCGGATTTTCTGTCACTGCATTGCCCCTTAAGCGATAAGACGAGGAAGCTGATTAATCTGGATGCGCTTAAAAAAATGAAAAAATCGGCCATACTGATTAATGTGGCCAGGGGTCCGGTGGTGGATGACGAGGCACTTTATACTGCTTTAACAGAAAATATGATTGCCGGAGCCGGGCTGGATGTGACCGGAACAGAGCCTATGCAGGAATCCAACCCTTTGAGCAGGATTATGGACAGCAATAAGCTGATTATCACCCCTCATCTGGCCTGGGCCAGCATTGAGGCGAGGAACAGGGTGGTTGAGGAAACATATAAGAATATTAAAGCCTTTTATGAAGGGGTGGAAAGGAATGTGGTGGGCGGATGCTGAAGGCATCTGCCGCATGGCAGAGGAGAGGGGACAACAAAGAATGATAAAATATTGGTAAGCTGTGCAAAAAATTAGAAAAGGATATTATTTTGTATGATAAAACCGGAAAAATTTGATACAATATCAAAAGAGGAAAAGAAAACTGTACCTGTGGCAACATAGGAACAGCGGATTAAGAAATGGTATGGAGGATAATTATGAAGAAGAAAAAATATGTGTGGTTTTTAGTAGGAGCGGCGATTATAATCGGTGCGGCGGCAGCCCTTGTTTATGGGATGAAGGGCAAGGACGCCAAGGAAGAAGAAACGGCATTTACTGCCATGTATGTACCTTACGGGGAGGGTGAATATATCTTTGTAGGCGAAACGGCGGGCGTTTTTAGAGTTACCGCTGAGCCGGATATGTACGAGGTTTTTGACATTAATGGGAATAAAATATCCATGGAACAATTGGTAAAAGGGAACATGGTAAAGATATATGGGGATAATATTATGGCAGAGTCCTACCCAGGCCAGTACCCAGGGGTGACAAAAATGGAAGTGGTTGAAGAGGGAAGCCCTTCGGATGCTGACCAGTATCAGGGAATCGTAGATGAGATTTATACAGAACCGGACCCGGCGGAGCCGCCCACGATGCAGGTGGAATATACTACAGAGCTGGCGAATGCTGTAGTGCTTGCCAACAGGGGCGGATATGAATGGGTATATATGGACAAGGATGGCCTGAGCAATGCGGTAGTGGCTGACAGCGTCCACGTACTGGACTGGGGCGATTTGCTGATAGATGTGACATTGACGGAGCCGGTTGATTTAACCCTTTCTTTTTCGGATGAACCGATGGAAGTGACAGTGGTGCGCTATGATTCGTCACTGCGTGGAAAAGCGCAGGATATGCCTGCAGGGGAAGATGTGCCGGTAGCGGAAAAGGACGGGAAGCTCGTGCTTGAAGGCGTGGAAGGCGATTATGTGTATGAAGTGACGGGAGTTTGGGAGAACGGAAGAGCTACGTATGGGTTTTATACGGTGCAGAAATAAAGCATAGATGATTATGGGTTTGGAAGAAGGCAATATACTGGTAAAACAGTGTTTGCCTTCTTTTTTACGCATATCAAGAACGGGTTTACTGCATTGTTTTCCTGTAAGCTAAAGGGCTCATCCCCTTTATGCTATGAAATATCCGATTAAAGCTACGCTGGCTGGAAAAACCGGCTTCTGCCCATATTTCGGTCAGGGATTTTTCTGTAATCTGCATGGCATTGCATGCATAATCCACGCGGAGGTGGCTCAGATATTGGGGGAAACTGATGTGAAGTTTTTCGGAAAATATATGGGAAAGATAATATTTGTTGATATGGAGCGCCTTAGCTATATGCTCCAGAGTCAATGATTCCTGAAAATGTTCGGACAGATAGCGAATCAACTGGTAAGTGAGATTCTCGCTTTCCGGCTGTTTTTTTTCTGTGAGCGTTAAATGAGGAAAGGCAAGGCTCAGGATAATCTGTATCCACGCAGAACCAAGAGTGGAAAATTCCCCTGTGCCGATATGGCTAAGGCGGTCGATAGCCAGCAAAATATCCGGATGGATATGTTCAGAATCAATATAAGGGGATTCCGGCCGGAATTTTCGGAGTTGATACTGAAAGGAAGAGGCCATGCTGGTGTCAAAAATGAGAAGCCGCATGTGGGAGGCAGCGGAGGAACGGTAACTATGTATTTGTCCAGGGAAAATGATGGCACATCCCCCTTTTTCCATTTGGTAAAACTTTTCCCCGATGGAAAGCAGGGCTTGCCCTTCCATCACGTATATGAACTCCGTATGGGTATGGAGATGTTCTGGAAAGGAAAGATTCCTGACGATGGAAGTACGAAATATCCCTGTTTGCTGTTCGTAAAACGGATTCATTGAGTTTTCTCCTTTTGGATAGCAATATATGGCTAAAACTATTGTTACTTTGACTATCATTATATGGAGGTACATGATAATATACAAGTATAAAATTTCAGAAATTAGTTCAATAGAAGGATTAACGTGTAAAGGAAAGGAGACATGGGATGAAATATTATGTTTCGGCAAAGGCAGCAAGAAATGGCGATGGTACAAAAGAAAAGCCATTCCAGATGATTGCTCAGGCGGCTAAAATAGCGGTGGCCGGGGATGAAGTGATTGTGATGCCGGGGGTTTACCGAGAGTATGTGAACCCGATAAATGCAGGAACGGAGGATGCGCCTATTGTATATCGTTCTGAGGTTTTGGGGGGAGCGGTGATTACCGGTGCGGAAGAAGTGAAAAACTGGGAAAAGAAAGAGGGGGATGTATGGGCAGCGAAGATACCTAATGGGATTTTTGGCAGCTATAACCCATATACTGTTCAGGTAAAAGGCGACTGGTATGATGAAACAATAAAGCCGGTACATACAGGGGAGGTTTATCT
Organism: Lachnospiraceae bacterium; assembly: GCA_009911195.1. Classification (GTDB taxonomy): domain Bacteria; phylum Bacillota; class Clostridia; order Lachnospirales; family Lachnospiraceae; genus Kineothrix. The sequence continues at coordinate 27,481 of QXWV01000030.1, forward strand.
GAATGGAAAGGCAATGTATGAAGAAGTTTCTTTGGATAAAGTGCTTGCCCCTTCGGTGAATCATTCATCCTGGGACCCGGCGGGAACGGTTTATACATGGTTCACGGAGCAGGAAGGGGATGTGACGGTAATTTATGCCAACTTCCAGGGGGCGGACCCGAGGAAGGAAAACGTGGAGATTAATGTTCGCAGGAACTGTTTTTATCCGGATAAGACAGGGATAAACTATATTACTCTTTCAGGGTTCGTAGTAAAACAGGCAGCAACGCAGTGGGCGCCCCCCACAGCATATCAGGAGGGGATGGTCGGACCGCACTGGTCGAAGGGATGGGTCATTGAAGACTGCGAAATTTCGGATTCAAGATGCTGCGGCATCTCCCTTGGGAAGTATCTTCAGCCTAACAATGAGAATAAATGGACAACCAAGTACTATAAAGACGGAACCCAGACAGAAAGGGATGCCATTTGCCAGGCACAGATAGAGGGGTGGACAAAAGAAAACATCGGACACCACATTGTACGCCGCTGCAATATCCATGACTGCGGACAGACAGGTATTGTAGGGCATCTGGGCGGTGTCTTTTCAGTGATAGAAGATAATCACATTCATCATATCAATAATAAACAGGATTTAGCGGGGGCAGAAATCGGCGGTATTAAAATGCATGCGGCTATTGATGTCATTTACAGAAGGAATCATATCCATCATTGCACTCGTGGGTTGTGGCTGGATTGGCAGGCACAGGGAACCCGTGTGACACAGAACCTGTTTCATGACAATGTTCCGCCGAAGGGAACAAGAATAACTAATTCTTTATCTTTGGCAGAAGACATTTTTATAGAAGTTTCCCATGGGCCTACATTGGTGGACAATAATCTGCTGCTGTCCAACTGTTCCTGCCGTATCAGCACCCAGGGAACTGCTCTGGTGCATAATTTGATTGCAGGCTCCTTTACCTGGGTAGGGGATGGAACGGACAATGGCGCCAGTGTCCTTGCGTCCAACCGTTATACGCCGTATCATGTTCCCCATAGGACGGAAGTGGCAGGTTTTATGACGATTCTGCATGGGGATGCCCGGTTCTACAATAATATTTTCGTGCAGCAGCCGGTCCGTGAAGATTTGAGGGCCTATGTGAAGGAGGCAAATCTGGAAAAGCAGTTTACTTTTGTCTGTGGCACAAAGCCTTATGACGGATATCCAACGGAAGAAGCTTACCGGGCACAATTTACGCCCAGGTCTATAGTAGCCCACGGACATAAAGATTTTTATTATGACCATATGCCTGTTTATACAGGGGGAAATGTATACTTTAATGGCGCACAGCCTTGTGATACGGAAGAAAATTACCGGAGCGATACGGAGCATGAGATTTGGTGGCAATTGAAAGAAACGGACGGCAAGGTTAGCCTGGAGACGAATCTCTATGATTATATACCGGAATTTGAGACGCCGTTTATCTCCACGGAGGTGCTGGGCGAAGCCTTTGAACCGGAACAGAAATTTGAAAACCCGGACGGCACGCCGATTTTCTTCGACTATGACTATATGGGAGACCATAGGGGTATTCATCCACTTCCCGGACCGTTTGAAAGCAAAAAAGTGGAAGGGAAAGTTCTGTTTTAAAATGTTTTAAAATAAAAAACAACCTTGAAGGAAATGCATTATATCCGCTAGGATTGCTTCCTTTGAGGTTGTTTTTATTGATAAAAATATGTATTTCGGATTGCTTAGTTGTAGTTGTCAATGCATGGCTGGAACATACTCTTGTCAATGCCGCAAACAGGGCATACCCAATCGGCTGGAATATCCTCAAATGCTGTTCCAGGTGCGATTCCATGTTCCGGGTCGCCTTTTTCCGGGTCATATGTGTAGCCGCAAGGATTGCAAAAATATTTTTTCATTTTAATAATCTCCTTCCATAAAATGTGATATATAAGACTGTAAATATTTTAGCATTTGCTTTTGGATGCGTCAAGGGGAGAATCCGGTTCACAGCAAATAAACGAATCTAACTTTGGGCATGTAAGGGAAAAAATAAAAGGTGAAAATATTAAAAGATAATGTTATAATGTTTCCACTAAGTGTTTGCGCCATGGGATAATTCTCAGTATACAAGTTTATATCTGTACTATCAATTTAATATGTATAACAGCAGCGCAGAAATGGGGGAAAAATGAAAAGCATAAATTCTGTGATTGACAAAAAGATAAAAGTACCTCTGCATTATCAGATATATTTGGACATGCTGAAGAAAATACAGGGCGGTGAATTCAAACCCGGGGAAAAAATCCCATCGGAGTCGGAACTGGAACGATTTTATGATGTAAGCAGGATTACGGTGCGGGGAGCCGTGGAGATGCTTGCCCAGGAAGGCATTGTAGAGAAAAACCGGGGGAAAAAGGGTACTGTTGTATGCCGGCCTAAACATAGCTATGATATGGGCAAGCTGACTAGCTTTACCGATGACGTACATATGTATGGGGAGAATGCCAGTTCTGAACTTCTGGAATTCAGGGAATTGATTCCTAAAAAGGCTATTGCAGAGCAGCTTGGACTTCACCCGCAGGAAACCGTTTATTATATTGAACGGAAGCGGTGTCGGCAAAATACAGTAGTAGGTCTCCACAAGGCTTATATCAGGAAGTCCTCCGGGCTGAAACTGGAGGCGGGAAGCTTTAAGTCCGATGCATCGTTGTATGTGATGCTGCGGGAGAAGGGTATCATCCCAACCACGGCGAAGGAGACGTTGGAAGTTAAGATTCCGTCGGAGCGCATTTTAAATATTCTTGGGCTTCCGCCCCGCACAGCGGTATTCCATAAAAAGCGGATTACCTGTTCTGGGGATGAAAAGCCATTTGAATATGTGGAAATGTTTTACAACCCTGATTATTATCAATATAAAATAGAACTGCGGCTAAACTAATTTGGCCGCAGTTTTTTTGCCATATAATGAGGTTTGTCAAATTTTTATAAAAATATAAAAAAACTATTGACATTTTATAATAATTCATTATTATATTATTATAACATTATAACTTTAATATGTTAAGAAGGAGGGAAGGAGATGAAAATTTATGATATTCACTCGCATCTTGGAAAAACAAGCTCAGGGGATGAAAATACGCCGGAAGAGCTGTTGCAGGACTTGAATGCATATGGAATATCAAAAGTGGGGATTAGCAGTTTGTCCGGAACATCCATGAGAGGGCAGAATGACCTTGTGCTAAAAGCGAAATCGGCACATCCGGATGAAATAAAAGGTTATGCATTTATTAATCCGAAAGCGCCGGATGCGCTGGATGAGGTAGACCGCTGTCTGGGGGATTGCGGTATGGACGGCATTAAATTTCATTCATGGAAACATGGATATTATCCAGACAATACGCCGGCACTTGCGGATATTTTATCCCGCATCCAGGGGTATGGCGTACATGTACAAACGCATGTGGGTACAGCGCCGTTTTCGACTCCTTATGCATGGGCCGAATATGCCAGGAAATTTCCGAAGATTGACTTTTTATTCACCCATATCGGCTACTACGAATTTGGGCTTTCTACAATAGAACTGGTGAAAGGGCTAAAAAATGTATGGGTGGAAACATCGGGGCAAATGGATGTGGAAGTGTTGCAAAAGGCTATCGCCCTATTGGGCTCGGAACGGGTCTGCTTTGGAACGGACTGGCCATATAAACCGGTCAACATAGAGGTTGAGAAATTTTATGAGCTGAATGTGCCGGAGAGCCAGCTAGAGTATATTTTTCACAAAAATGCGGAATATTTATGGAGAATGGGGGCAGAAGTATGATTCACATTATTATAACATCTCATGGAGGGCTTGCAGAAGGGCTGGTACAATCGTCCAATATGCTTATCGGGGAGCAGGGAAATGTGGAATGCATAACCTTTGCGCCTGATATGGGGGTGGAGGAGCTGGATGAATTATATGCGGCGAAAATTACCGGGGCTTCCGACGAAAACCAATATTTAATCTTGTGTGACATCAAGGGCGGAACCCCTTTTAATGTAGTATCCAGATATTCTTTTAAAAATGATAATATAGCTGTTATCTATGGGGTTAATTTACCCATTCTGGTTGCCGCTTTGCTGGAAGCCCAGGATGAAGGGGTGACGCTCGCCGGTTTAACGGAATCTCTGCAACAGCAGTTTAATGAAACTATTGGCGTGAGTGAAATATAATAGCTTGATAATGACAAGTGGATTTGGGCGCAAAAAGCAGCGCAGAAATGAGGAAAAATGGAAATAAGTGTATTTCGTATTGATGACAGATTGATTCATGGACAAGTGATTACCGCATGGATAGCTTATGCGGATGCAAAAACAATTATAGTAGCGGATGATAAGGCAGCAGGGGATGAGTTTACCCAGTCTCTCCTTAAAATGGCAACCCCGGATTCTATACAGTTGAAAATTTTAAAGGTGGAAGAGGCTATTTCGTGGATACAGACAACCGAAGAGGCAGGAAAAGCGCTGCTTTTAGTAAGAAGCCCCAAGGAAGCGCTTAGCTTTATTGATGCCGGATACAAAGACCATGTGATTAACGTAGGGAACATGAACATGAAAAAGGGAAAAACGAAAGTTTTGGGGAATCTATGGGTTTTTCCGGAGGACGTGGAGATGATAAAAAGCATTTATAATAAAGGTGTAAAGATGGAGGTTCGTGCAGTGCCTAACGAAAAGAGCCAGGATGTGATGGAACTTCTTAAAAAGAACAAACTAGGGTAAGGACAAAACTGGAATAGGAGGAAAATATGAGTTTATTCATGCAGGCATTTTTAGTCGCACTTTTTGTGACAATCGCATTTATTGATTCCCATACAACTCAGATACATATATTTAGGCCGGTGGTGGTAGGGCCGGTAGTGGGGCTTATTATGGGGGATGTGCAAACAGGGTTTGCAGTAGGTATTACAGTGGAACTTATGTTCCTGGCAGTTATCTTCGTAGGAACGGCAGTACCGCCTAACCCTACCATTAGTACAGCAATTGCTACGGGTATCGCTATCCTGGCAGGCGGAGGAACTGATATCGCGGTAGCGACCGCCCTTCCTGTATCTTTTATTGGGCAGGTGGCTGAAACAGTGCAAAATTCAGTTATCAACGTGTTCTTTATGCACCGTGTGGAGAATGCAGCGGAAAAGCTGGATACGAAAGGGATTGTGGCAAATAACCTGATTTTGCCGATGGCAGTCAACGCGCTTCTTTATGGCGTACCTACTTTTCTGGCTATTTATTTTGGGGCGGCATATGTACAGGGATCATCGATGCTATTCCTGACAAGATTATTACAGGGCTTTCCGTAGGTGGAAGTATGATAGGGGCAGTTGGTTTTGCACTTTTGTTGAATTCTATTAAGGCTAAGAAATTCTGGCCGTTCTGCATGCTCGGATTTTTTATGGCATCTTATTTAGAGATTAATATGGTCGGGATTGCACTTCTGGCTGTGATTTGTGTAGCTATGTATTATTATTTTAAGATTGTGGATGCAAAAGCATAAGAAAGGGGCATCATTATGGAAAAACTAACAAAAAAAGAACTGTGGAAAGTATTTTTGCATCAGCTTACCATACGCGGTGCGAATAACTACGAACGCCAACAGAATGCCGGATTTACAGAAGCAATGATGCCGGTTATTGAGAAATATTATGAAGACCCTGAAGCAAAAAAAGAAGCATATGCAAGGCATATGGAATATTTCCTGACAAATGACATTACGTCCGCAATACCCGTTGGGGTAGCTGCCGCTATGGAAGAAAGATATGCGACAGAAGGCGATATTGACCCAGATTCCATCAATGCGGTAAAAACAGCGCTGATGGGGCCGTTAGCGGGACTGGGGGATTCTCTGTTGAATGGAACAGCAAGGCCAATCCTGGCAGGGCTTGCGATTTCCTTTATTACATCGGGGCTGGGGTGGTTTGGGCCGATATTCTTTATTTTCGGCATGGCCCTTGTATCGCTGGGTGTGCGTTATCTTGGCGTATTCCAGGGATATAAACAGGGTGTAAAATTCGTAGAAGCAATCCAGACTAGCGGCCTTATCAGTAAAATATCCGATTTGGCAGCCATAGCCGCATATACCATTGTGGGAGGATTTATCCCGGCTTTGGTAGTGATTTCCATACCTTTGGAATATGTAAGCGGCGATACGGTGTTAAGCATTCAGGAAACATTGGATGGCCTGATGCCAGGCGTCTTGGGTCTTTTATATACCGGGCTTATGTATTGGCTGATATCCAAAAAGAAAGTTTCGGCAATTAAATTGATTTTGGTAACAATGGTGGTCGGAATTGCAGGCACATATCTTGGAATTTTTGGTTAAGGGTTAAAAGGGAATAATTTTGTGTTTGGCGCATGAAAGTTTGCGAGTTATGGAAAGGGCATGGTTATTCAGATGATAATAGATATTCATTCACATATAGGATGCAGCAATGTGCCAAGGGAAGAGGAGGAAAGAAGGCTGCTAGCCGATATGGAAAAAAATGGGATTGATAAACGTGTGGTTTCTTCCATAAGTGTGCCTTATGGGGAGGGTAACAAATATGTTTCAGAGCTTGTGTCCAGGCATAAAGACTGCCTTATAGGCTGCGCGGTGATTAATCCAAAGGAATCGGATTGCAGGGAAAAAGTGTTGGAAGCTCTTTCGCTTCCTGGGATGGCAATGCTGGAACTGAACTCGTTGGAAGACGGTTATTATCCCGATATTTGCCCTGGGGTAGAGGAAGTATTGCAGGCGGCGGCCGAGAAAAAAGTGCCGGTAAAGGTTTTTTCCGGCTTGGGTGCACGGGCGATACCATGGCAATGGGTAAAACATGTGGAAAATCATCCCGAACTGGAATTTATTTTCCTTCACATGGGATGTTTTGATTACGGCTACGGCTGTGTGGAACTGGCAAAAAAATACCAGAATATTTGGATGGAGACGTCCAACCAGTATGAAATTCAAATATTGAAAAAAGCGCTTACAACGGTTTCGGAAGAAAAGGTTTTATTCGGTTCTATGTATCCGAAACGTTTCACTCGCTGTTCCCTGGATGTATTCGATATGCTTCATCCGAGGGAAGGGTGGAAAAAGGCGTGGCTTGGGGATAATGCGGAAAGGCTTTTTGCCGGACGGGCATAAATTGGCCTGGATGCCTGATAAATTTTTTTTAGTTATTTGTGGCCTATATGATGTAGGCGGCAGATTGTGGAAAGGGTGTGAACGGTAGTATATGGAGGATAAAGTCAGGGCAATACTTCCGGAGGAAGCCAAGGAAGCTTTTGACGCTATTGTAGAGCAGCGGGTCCTGGGCGCCGGAAACCATATTTCCATGGTTGGGGATATGATAACAGCGATTGTGGAAAGGGGGGTAAGGGAGCAACGTTCCGTAATTTCTGTAATTGAAGATATTGTAGAAGTTACCGATTATTTTATAGCAACCAGAGGGGAAGCCAGCCAGGCTGTCAGCAATGCAATCCGCCTTATGGTACATAATATCAGGGACTATAGCGACTGGGAAATGGATAAGGCGGCGGAAGCTATCCTTATGGCTAAAGACAGCTATGCCGGCACCGCGGCGGCGGCGATTGAGCAATGCGTAGCATATGGGGTCAGGTTAGCTAAGGATATGGAAAACATTTTTGTTTATGATTATTCCAGTACAGTGGAAAAATTTCTCAGAAGACTTGGGGAAAATGGAAAGAATTATCAAATTTATATAGCGGAAAGCAGGGTGATAGACGGAGGGAAGCCTTTTGTAAAAGCCTGTCAGGATGCGGGTCACCGGATTAAATTTATCCCGGAGGCATCCATGATGTATTACCTGAAAGAATGCGACGGCGCTTTTATGGGTGCGGAAACCTTTTACCCCGATGGAACAGGCTTTAATACAACAGGTTCGGATATTGTGGGATTGATTTGTAAATATTATGGAATTCCGCTTTATTTCCTTACACCTATGATTAAGGTGGACATCCGGCCCGTTACAGGAGGAAGGAAGAACCTGGTCTTCGATGACCTTAAAGAAAAGCTTTCCGCATCGTGGGGCGGGGATATCAAAACGGAAGGGATTGATTTCGTTACGCCGGAATTAATTGGAGTAGCGCCGGAGTTCATCCGGGCCTTCATTACGGAGGAGGGAATTATTCCGTCCGGGCAAATTTATGGGATTAGTATGGAATATAGCAGGAAGCTGGGATGCTAAAAAGCAGTAGCATAGAAATGGAGACAATAATGAAAGGTTTGAAAAATAACGAGAAATTAATTTTATCCATGATACAGCCGGAACCTTTGCCGGGCAGCTACCGGCATCGCGATATGAGTATTGGGGAAATTACGGATTTGGCGTTGAAAGAAACGGAGATGGTGGCGAAAAACCATTTCGATGGAATTATCCTCCAGAATATGAATGATATGCCAATCCGTCAAATTTCACGCCCGGAGGCCGTTGCATACATGACCAGGATTGGGATGGAAATCAGGAAACGCTTTCCGGAACTGGTGATGGGTATTCTGATTAACTGGGATGGGGTGGCCGGGCTTTCCGTAGCTGATGCAGTGGGTGCTGATTTTGTCCGGGTAGAGCATCTTTTTACCGGGGCGAACGTTACCAGCGCAGGCATTTTACAGGCGCAATGTGTAGAAATTTCGGAGTTGAGGAAAAGGACTGGCACCAAAGTTCCGGTTTATGCAGACGTATATGAAGTTCATGGGATTCCTTTAGGGAGGAAGCCAATAGGGGATGCGGCATGGGAATGCGTCCATGAAGCTTTTGCCGACGGGCTCTTTATGTCCGGGAAAACGGTGGAAGAAAGTATCCAAATGGCAAAAGAGGCCAGGAAACGGGTAAAGGATACGCCTATTTTCCTGGGCGGAGGTGCTACAGGGGAAAATGTCCATGAACTGATGCAGTACTATGATGGCGTTTCCGTGGCGACATGGATTAAAAACGGGGATATGAAAAACCCTATTGACCCAGAGAGGGCCAAGGTTTTTATAAGCGAAGCAAAGAGATAGTGCAGGATGTAGCCTGGTTTTCCGGCTGCGGAATGCAAGGAGTGCATTAATATATATGGGCGGCCGCATTGCAGATAGGTGTGATGCGGCCGCTTGTTGTTGATTTCTGTGGGAAAAAAAGAGGCAAGTAGCATGCTTGCGCAGGTATTTTGACTCTGCAATGGCTGCTTTCTAAAATAGCACAGGCCAATCAATTGTGAAAAAGATAAGGATAGGGTATAATATGGAAAAATGGCACTGTATGGAGTTTCATTTTCAGAAAAGACTGTGTAGCCAAGCTTGGTAAAAGGCAGTATTGACGGAACTTTTTGCCAGGTATCGGTTTGACGTCTTCAAGTAAAATTTTACGGAGGTTTTTAGGATGATTAAACGAATTAACAACTCGGTGCAGTTTTAAAACTGACAGCAGATTGTATCGAGGTTAAGGAAAGCTAAAAGCTTATGTTGTCAGGGACTGCACCGGACTTTTCTTTTAACAATAATAATTGGAAAGGGAGCAGTTGAAATGAACAAAACAGAATTAAAAGCAGTTTGGAAAAAGGAAGAAGAATCAGCGCATATTTACGGATGGGATTTCTCGCATATTCATGGCAGATATGAGGAAGAAAAGGATTTGCCATGGAATTATAGAAAGATAATAAAGCAGTATCTGAAGGAGGATATGAGTATCCTGGATTATGACACAGGCGGCGGAGAGTTTTTACTGTCTTTAAAGCATCCGTTTTGCCGAACCGCAGCAACGGAAGGATATTCGTCAAATGTGGAGTTGTGCAGGGAAACATTACTGCCGCTCGGGATTAACTTCAAACCGTGCGGCAATCCGGCAAGTATTCCATTTGAAAACGAAAGCTTTGATATGATTATCAACAGGCATGGAAGTTTCAATGCAGAAGAATTGTATCGTTTATTGAAAAAAGGCGGAATCTTTATCACCGAGCAGGTCGGTGAGGATAATGACAGGGATTTGGTTGAGAGGGTGCTTCCGGATACGGAGAAACCATTTCCCCATTTGAATTTAAAAGAACAGGAAAAAGTATTTGAAGATGCAGGATTTCATATTATACAAGGGGCAGAAGCTTTCCGGCCGATTAAATTTTATGATGTCGGTGCATTTGTATGGTTTGCGCATATTATTGAATGGGAATTCCCCGGATTTTCAGTCGACAGGTGTTTTGAACAATTGCTGAAAATGCAAGAAATAATAGAAAACCAGGGAATCATTGAGGGAACTATACACCGTTATCTGATTATAGCGAAGAAATAAGGTATGGATGGGAATACGGTTTTGGGTTGAGTTCGCAGCTCTTTTTGGAAACCCAAACAGAACCGTATTTCCCGTTCCTCTTTCCGCCTCAACAATCCTACTATTGCAATAGCTGGTGAATGGATTGATAAAATTAGTATCACTGAAAACCAGAAACGCAAAGAAGCGATAATTCAATAGGCGGCGGCATTTGTTACAATGTCGCTGCCTATCCTTATTATTCATATGAAAATTAAGAAATGTTTGTTTTTCTTTGTGTATTGCGGTTTTTTGCTGCTAAACGAAACGCTTTTTCCATTGCAGGAGTAAGTTCGGGAGAATCCTCATCAAATACAATCTTCCTTTTTGCCGCTTCCTCTATTTGCTTGATTTGTTCCTTTGTAGGTTTCTGGTTTCTATCCAAAGTAACTGTCCGTATCATAATAAATGCTCCTTTCTGTTTTGGTGGCAAGCCTTGCCGATATTAGACGTATGTTCTCTTTTCGCTCTGTATAAACAACAAACAGGACATCATTTACCATTCCAATAGTATTATAACGGTCTTCATTAATACTGTGTTCCATATCATATATTTCAATACGGTGTAAATCGTTAAAAACTAACATTGCCGTTTCAAAATCAATTCCGTGTTTCTTTAAATTTAGTTCGTTTTTATCTTCATCCCATTCAAATTTCAATATACCATTTTCCCCTACTTTATTTTTCGTATAGATATTATACACTATTTTGGCAGGAAATAAAATAGTATTTAATATGTTTAAGTTGCCCAAACAATTCGGACAATATAAGTGTCTGGGTTATTTAACTGTTTCTTCTTTGCCGCCAAATATACCGCAAAAGGACTAACAATATGTATTTTTCCAACTTTAGATACAAGTTGCCGCTGCGGATTCCAATGAAGATATTGGAATGTTATTTGCCTATATTATGTTCTCTCTTATACCACTTATATAGCGCGCTCTCTGATAAGTGGGTTTTCTGTGACAAGTGCAGTTTTTCTTTTGTCTCTCTTGCGCCTATCTCATTAGCAAAGTAGGCTTGTAATGTGGGGATTGCCGATTGATAGTCAATAGACGTGCGGCAGTTTGGCTTATTGGGGTTAAATTTCCTGCCGTGTACGGTCGCATGGCAGTAGGCACATAAAAGAATTAAATTGTCATAGTCATCTGCGCCGCCTAGAGGATTCCAGACAAGCTATTATAGAGTTGTTGTAAGATGTAAAATTAGAAATGTCGAAAAAGGATTGAAAACAGGGCATTTATGGGGGAGAATAGGAGTGTAACAAAGGACAACAAAAGGACAATCAAAAAGGGAACAAACCATTTCTGATTCATTCCCTTCCTCTTCAATAATCATTAAAATCCGGCACTTTTCTTAGCCGAAGTATCTCTTCAGAAGTCCCTCGAAAGCCTTACCGTGTCTAGCCTCGTCCCTTGCCATTTCATGAACGGTGTCATGGATTGCATCCAGGTTAGCAGCTTTTGCGCGTTTGGCGAGGTCAAACTTACCAGCAGTTGCGCCGTTTTCAGCTTCTACTCTCATTTCCAGGTTTTTCTTTGTAGAATCAGTTACTACTTCGCCCAACAGTTCAGCAAATTTTGCAGCATGTTCTGCTTCTTCCCAAGCAGCTTTTTCCCAGTAAAGGCCGATTTCCGGATAACCTTCCCTGTGAGCTACTCTGGCCATTGCAAGGTACATACCAACTTCTGTACATTCACCTGTGAAGTTAGCCCTTAAGTCAGCCATAATATCTTCGCTTACACCCTTTGCTACGCCTACTACATGCTCAGCAGCCCATGCCATACCATCGCTCTGCTGTGTAAATTTCTCAGCCGGTGCGTTGCACTGAGGGCATTTTTCAGGAGCAGCATCTCCTTCATGTACATATCCACATACCTGACATACAAATTTCATAATTAAAATCTCCTTTGCTTTAAATTATAGTTTTAATTTATTATGACTGCAGTTTCCCGCAGCAACTCCCACATAGACCATAAAAATAAGCGGAATAGCCATCTATACGCCCGCTAAAGTTCTTTCTGGCTGCCTCTTCGATGTAGTCAATATTTTCCATTTTCAAGTCAATGACATTGCCGCATTCCGAACAGATAAAATGGTTATGCGGTGAAGTATCGGCATCAAAATGGTCCACTCCATCCCCCACACGAAGCCGCATAATTTCCCCCATATCGGAAAGCAGGGTCAAATTACGGTAAACGGTTCCCAAACTAATATTAGGATACTGTTGCCGCACATTCATATAAACTACATCAGCCGTGGGATGGTCTTTTCTCGTACAGAGAAAATCTTTAATGACTTCCCGCTGCCGACTGTATTTCAGAGCCATATCAACCCTCCTAGTAAAACTAGTAATCATTACTGTTTCCAATTATAACAAAAATATACACGCTGTCAATAGAATTTTCAAGGTTTACAAAGTTTTTATAACTTTCTTTTCTTCTTTTAATAATCTCCCCACACTTCATGTGTTATAATGTACGCGAAGGCAATGAGCAGTGCCAAAATACAAGATGACAAATTTCCTGCTTGCAGGAAAATTTGCCAGATTGTATTTTGCCAGGGCGAAGCCCGCGATTCGGGAAACCAAAGGTTTCCCGAATGCACTGCGGAGTCGCGGCCAACTCTTCCCCCCGCTCCGCCAAAGGCGAGCGAAGCAAAGCCGAAGCCCCCCGGAGTGAAAAGAACAGCCAGCGCCAAAGGCGAGCGAAGCCAAGCCGAAGCCCCCCGGAGGGCACAGAACAGCCAGCGCCAAAGGCGAGCGCAGCAAAGCCGAAGCCCCCCGCAGTGAAAAGAACAGCCAGCGCCAAAGGCGAGCGCAGCAAAGCCGAAGCCCCCCGCAGTGAAAAGAACAGCCAGCGCCAAAGGCGAGCGAAGCAAAGCCGAAGCCCCCCGGAGTGAAAAGAACAGCCAGCGCCAAAGGCGAGCGAAGCAAAGCCGCCCCCCCCAGAGTGAAAAGAACAGCCAAACAAAAGTGCAACCACCCCTCCACCCCAAGCTCCACCCCTCCCACCCCCAAAAAAGAGAGGACCTCCAATGAAATTTAAAACAAGACTCTTAGTCACCTTCCTGACAATCGTTCTTCTGCCATTACTCCTTACTATGATAGCATTTATGAGCATTGGCGGATACTTGATGAACGCACAGAAGGAATTTGGCCTGGTGAATATGGACTATACGATGATGTCCGAGCCTGCGCAGGCATTTGAAAGAATTTCAGAAGAAATTTTTGAAGAAGTAGAAATACAGATTGCTTTAGATGAAACCCGGATGGAAGATGTGGAATACCTGGCCTCTTTAAATAAAGGAATCGAAGACAAAGCTTCCTACATTATAGTCCGCAAAGGCGATAGTATATACTATACAGGAAATGAAGAAGCAGCCTGGAAAATATTTTTCCATTTGCCCGCCTATGGATATGCAAATGCGGGAAGGGATGCGGGATATTATTACAATGATATGTCCAAACTGGTAAGGCAGCTTGATTTCAGGTTTTCGGATGGTTCGGAAGGCAGCTTTTTTGTTATAACCCGAATCAATTCCCTCATTTCCAAAAGGCTGCTGGTGGATATGTTTATCGCTATTGTTGTGATACTTATTTTTACCAGTCTGATGCTGACGCAATGGATACAGCGGGGGGTATTTGTACCGGTAAATGAACTGAATACAGCGATGAAAAATATAGCTGATGGCAATTTGGAGTATATGCTGAATACCGACAGCAAAGGGGAAATAGGCGAACTTTATAAAAACTATGAAGAGATGCGCCTCCGCTTAAAGGAATCCACAGATGAGAAATTTGAACATGAGAAGCAGAACCGGGAATTAATCAGCAATATTTCCCATGATTTGAAAACGCCTATTACGGCTATTAAGGGATATGTGGAAGGTATTATGGACGGCGTGGCGGATACGCCGGAAAAAGTAGATAAATACATTAAAACCATTTATAATAAAGCAAATGATATGGACCGGCTGATTAATGAACTCACTATTTACTCCGGCATCGATTCTAATCGGATTCCCTATCATTTTCATAGGCTGAATGTAGCCGATTATTTTGGGGATTGTATAGAAGAAGTAGGGCTCGACTTGGAGTCAAAGAATATAGAATTAAATTATTCTAATTTGGTTTCGCCTGATACAATGATTATTGCGGACCCTGAACAACTGAAGCGGGTAATCAATAATATTATAGGAAACAGCGTGAAGTATCTGGAGCGTGAAAGGGGGATTATTGATATCCGGATATTGGATGAAGTGGATTCTATCCGGATAGAAATCGAAGATAACGGGCGGGGGATTGCGGCAAAGGATTTACCGAATATTTTTGAACGTTTTTACCGCACGGATGCTTCCAGAAACTCTTCGAAAGGAGGAAGCGGAATAGGGCTATCTATTGTAAAGAAGATTGTAGAAGACCATGGCGGCTATATATGGGCCACCAGCAAAGAAGGGGAAGGCACATGCCTTCACTTCGTATTCAGAAAATACCGTGAAATGATGGAATAGAGAAGAGAGGAGTGGACTATGAGCAGGATATTAATAATTGAAGATGAAGAAGCGATTGCGGATTTGGAAAAAGATTACCTGGAGTTAAGCGATTTTGAAGTGGAAATTGAGCATACGGGTGATGAAGGTTTGGATAAGGCTTTGAAGGAAAATTTTGATTTGGTTGTTCTGGACTTGATGCTTCCCGGAATGGATGGATTTGAGGTATGCAAGAAAATCAGGGAGGAAAAAAATATCCCTATCCTTATGGTATCGGCGAAGAAGGATGACATTGATAAAATAAGGGGATTGGGCCTTGGGGCGGATGATTATATGACTAAGCCGTTCAGCCCCAGCGAATTGGTAGCCAGGGTAAAAGCGCATATGGCAAGGTATGACAGGCTGGTAGGTTCCACCCAGAAATCCAATGATATTGTGGAAATTCGGGGGATACGGATTGATAAGACGGCACGAAGAGTCTATGTGGATGGGGAAGAAAAGAACTTTACTACGAAAGAATTCGATTTGCTCACTTTCCTGGCAGAAAACCCCAACCATGTATTTACTAAAGAAGAACTGTTCAGGGAAATTTGGGATATGGATTCCATAGGGGATATCGCCACAGTAACCGTCCATATTAAAAAAATACGGGAAAAAATAGAGTTTGATACGGCTAAACCGCAATATATTGAAACGATTTGGGGTGTGGGATACCGGTTTAAGGTATAATAAGAAAGGGCCGTGGACAGGGCGGCAAGCGTGAGAAAGATTATGAATGGAAATAAGCTTGCAAAGGAAGATATTTTATATGAGGATGATTCTATTGCTGTCTGCCGCAAACAGGCGGGAATAGCCACCCAGACGGCCAGATTAGGGGAGCTGGATTTGGAGTCTGCTTTAAAGAATTACTGGAATGCTTCCTATGTGGCGGTTGTCCACCGCCTGGACCAGCCGGTTGAGGGGGTCTTGGTTTTTGCCAGGACTACGGAATCGGCGGCCAGGTTAAGCAGGCAAAGCGCCGGGCAGGTTATGAATAAAAAATATTATGCGGTAGTAATGGCAGATGCCTCCATGGAAGTAGGGAAAGAAAATACTTTGGTAGATTATCTGCGGAAACGGGGAAAAGAAAATATTTCTGAAGTGGTGGATAAGAATACGAAGGATGCAAAACGGGCGGAGCTTGTTTATGAAGTAGTGGCAGTGAAGGAAATATTATTAGAAAACGGGAATAATATAGGCATTGCCGGAGGGCATGTTACTGCAAATAAGCTATATAATGGAATCCCCAGTGACAAAATGAGGCCAGAAGCTGTGGAAAGGGATGCAGGATTCCGGAAACAAATCGCTTTGCTTAGAATACAACTGAAGACAGGGCGGCATCATCAGATACGGGTGCAGATGGCTCATGGAGGAATGCCATTGCTGGGCGATGGCAAATATGGAAGCATGGAGTCTAAGGGTTATAGCCATAGAATGGGTATAAAAAACATTGCGCTGTGTGCTTACGGCCTGGAATTTGTCCATCCCGTGACAGGGGAAAAAATGAATTTTGAAATAACACCGGAGGGAGAGGCTTTTACATATTTTCCAGTTAATTCCTAAGAACTAGAAAGAAAAACGGCGATAATTTCCGCTAAATGACTCATACTAACCTTAAAAAATATAAGGGCGGGATGAGTGATGGAAAAAGAAATGGAAATAAAAGTAAAAGAGTATGCGCTTCTTGGTGCAGTGATTATCGGAGTGTACATAGGATTCCGTTTTTTGAGTCCGCTGGCCGCTCCCTTTCTTTTTGCCTTTGCCTTTGTGGCATGGCTTCATCCCTGGCTGGAAAAGGTTCAGAATAAAATCCATATAAAAAAAGGGGTTTTAACTGCCGGGATTTTGCTGCTCTTTTGTGTAACGGCAGGAGTGGGAGCCTGGTGTCTGGTTATCTTTGCTATTCAAAAGCTCAGTGATTTATTGGGGCAGGTAGATGTATTTGAAGAAAGGTTTTGCATTTTTGTGGGCAACTGCTGTGAGGGGATAGAGAAAAAGTTTGGGATGGATGGGGATGGGATAGAACAGTTTATCCTCGAAAGGGTGAATGTTTTTATTGAGAATTTCCAGGTACAGGTAGTGCCCAGAATCATGAACGAATCGGTGGGTTATGTAAAGAACTTTGTGGGAGTGGTCAGTTTCCTTGCTATTATGATTATAGCGGCTGTATTATTGGCAAAAGACTATACGGAGATGATGAGGAAATTGTATTGTAGGGAGGAAATGAGGTGTGTTATTAACATTGGCAAAAAAATATTCCGCCATATTGGAACTTTTATACGGGCACAATTCATTATTCTGCTTATTATCAGCCTGCTTTGCGGAGCTACTCTTTTTCTTGGAGGGTTTGAAGGGGGCATCGCAATTGGCCTTTTTACCGGGTTTATGGATATGCTCCCCTTTATAGGAACTGGCCTTGTATTAATGCCGCTGGCTTTTTGGCAAATTTTAAACGGATATTATGCAAAAGCAGTAATCTGTGTTATTCTATATGTAGTATGCGCGCTGACCAGGGAATTTTTAGAGCCAAAACTTATAGGGGAGAGGATGGGGATATTCCCGGTGGCGATTTTGTTTTCCGTATATGCAGGTGTGAAGCTGTTTGGGGTCTTTGGCATTGTAAAAGGGCCATTGGCGTTGATTACTATTTATGAAGTATATCTTTTTCTGAGAGGGAAAAAGGGGGTCTGTGGAAAGAATGAAGGAAGAGAAGAAAGCGGAGTTTGAAGAAAATGAGGAAAATGCAGAAATAGAGAAAAGCGAAGGGATTGGACAGGAGGAAGAAGAGGGCAGCTTTGTTATGAAGGAGTTCCTGGAGGAGGCCGTTTCGCTGCTGCTGACAGCTTATTTGTTCATTATTTTCTGCATATATCCTTTTTATGTGAAAAATGGATATTCGGATATAGGGAATGAAAAATTTCAGTTTTATAAATATATTACGATGGGAAGCCTGGGGTTGATTGTTCCGCTGGCTCTGCTATGTATTTTTTTCCGCATCAGGGATTGGAGGAGGGGGAAGGCGTCCGGCTCTGACGGTATGGCATATGCGGCAGGGGGTATTGGAGTTTTTGGAAAATTTCGTTTTACATTGACGGACTGGGCAGTTGCTGGTTATGGGATTGCTGTTGTGTTGTCTTATATCTGTTCGGAATTTAAAGAGAAAGGGCTGTGGGGGGAAAAAGGATGGAATATGGGGTTGCTGACCCAGTTGGCTTTTGTCCTTTTTTATTTTCTGCTGGCTTTCTTCTGGGAATATGAGGAGAATCTGCTCGCTGCGTTTGTGGCGGCATCTTCTGCGGTCTTTTTGCTGGGTGTATTGAACCGTTTTTCGGTTTATCCCATTGATATGCATGGAACGGACAGCGGGTTTATATCTACATTGGGAAATATCAATTGGTATTGCGGCTATTGGGCAGTGCTTTTCCCGCTAAGTTTTGTGCTGTACTGGTGTACGGAAAAGCTATGGCTGCGCCTGGCTGCATTGGCAGCTACAGCAATAGGGATTGCCACGGGGGTCAGCCAGGGGAGCAATAGCGCGGTGATTGTATTTGCCGGCATATATCTTTGTGTATTCTGCCTTTCCGTTAAAAAAGTGGAAAGAATGAAGCGCTTTTTAGAGCTGGTGATTTTATTCTGTGCGGTATGCCAGGGGCTGCGGGGATGGAGGATTTTACGGCCGGATGGATTTAACTTTTATAGCGGTACTTTAAGCGATTGGATAACTATGTCAAAGGTTACTTTATTTGGGCTGATTCCGGCGGTGATTGCTTATTTTCTGCTGTGCATTGCGGAAAAGCGGAAACGGGTGGATATGAAAAGGCTTAAGGCGCTGAGGCAGATTGCCATATTGGGGGCAGTGGTGGTTGTGGGGGTGTATGTCCTTCTTCTTATACTGAATTCCAAAGCGGGCGGCATCCGGTTTATGGGGAATTTGTCCGCATTGGTGTTTAACGAACAATGGGGAAATGCCCGCGGGGCGACTTGGGCGGCCGGAGTGGAGGTTTATAAAAACATGCATGGATGGAATAAGCTATTCGGCGTAGGGCCGGATTGCTTTGCCATGTATTTGTATACTTTACCGGATTTGGCGGAGCGCATGATGAACCAGTTTAATGGAGCCAGGCTGACCAATGCCCATAACGAATGGCTGACTGTGCTGGTAAATCAGGGAATTTTGGGTATGGTTAGCTATGGGGGGATTTTTGTCAGCGCATTTATGCGCTATCTTTGTTATGGGGAAAAGGCATCGGGGGAAAGAAAAAGGTATTTGTATGTTTTTGCTATCGGTGCATTTGTTTATACCATACATAATATGGTGAGCTTCCAGCAGATTTTAAGTACGCCATTTATGTTCCTGATTCTGGGGATGGGGGAAGCGCTGGCGAAGGAGAAAAATTGTGGTTGACAAATGGGGATTTTTCTCCTAGAATTTAATCAAATTAATATATTTTGTGCGAAGAAGAGGATTAGTACGGGCAGATATGTAGCAGAGAGGAAACCATTTGGTGTGAGGTTTCTTACAGAAGAGTCCGGAACCGGCCTTGGAGCAGCGGGTGAACAGCGGGGAAAACAGGTTTCCGCAGAAATCCGACGTAGCACCGGCGTTAACGGTAGGAGAAGAGATTGCGGTAACAAGTAAATTCAGTTGGCAGAATATGGCAATGGCTGCCGGAGGGGAATCCGCATTAATCAGGGTGGTAACGCCGGATGTCCGGTCCCTTTTATGGGATTGGGTATCCGGCGTTTGAGTTTGTGCCAGCGCCATGCGCATAAACTCTGTGATAAGAAAAAAGGGCGCAGAAATGAGGAGAAAATGGCGGAAAAGAAATTGGTGGAAGCAATCACATCCATGGACGAGGATTTTGCACAGTGGTATACGGATGTGGTGAAGAAGGCGGAGTTGGTTGATTATTCCAACGTGAAGGGATGCATGGTCATTAAACCGGCAGGATATGCGATTTGGGAATTGATTCAAAGGCAGTTGGATGATATGTTTAAGGCTACGGGCGTGGAAAATGTGTACATGCCGATGTTTATCCCGGAAAGCCTGTTGGAGAAGGAGAAAGACCATGTGGAAGGTTTTGCCCCTGAGGTGGCCTGGGTGACCCATGGGGGATTAAATCCGCTGCAGGAGAGGATGTGTGTACGGCCTACCTCGGAAACATTGTTCTGTGATTTTTATAAAGGGGATATTCAGTCTTATAGGGATTTGCCCCGGGTTTATAACCAGTGGTGCAGCGTAGTGAGATGGGAGAAGGAGACCAGGCCGTTCCTCCGTTCCAGGGAATTTTTATGGCAGGAAGGCCATACGGCGCATGCCAATGCGGAGGAAGCCCAGGAGAGGACGGAGCAGATGTTGGATGTGTATGCGGATTTCTGCGAGCAGGTTTTGGCGATTCCGGTGGTAAAAGGGCGAAAGACAGATAAAGAGAAATTCGCCGGGGCGGAGGCGACCTATACTATTGAAGCGCTGATGCATGACGGCAAGGCTCTTCAGTCGGGAACCAGCCATAATTTTGGCGATGGCTTTGCAAAAGCATTTGGCATTCAGTTTACGGACAGGGATAATAAGCTAAAATATGTGCATCAGACTTCCTGGGGAATGTCCACGCGTATTATCGGTGCGATTATTATGGTGCATGGGGATAATTCCGGGCTGGTGCTGCCGCCTAAAGTAGCCTCTACCCAGGTAATGATTATCCCGATTCAGCAGAAGAAAGAGGGCGTGCTGGACAAAGCTTTTGAACTGAAAGACAGATTAGGCGGATTCCGTGTAAAAGTGGATGATTCGGATAAAAGTCCAGGATGGAAATTCTCCGAGCAGGAGATGAGGGGAATTCCTATCCGTGTGGAAATCGGGCCGAAGGATATCGAGGCCAATAAATGCGTCATCTGCCGCCGGGATAACGGACAGAAAGTGGAAGTTATGCTGGATGAACTGGAGAAGGCCGTGGGAGAGATTCTGGAGGACATCCAAATAAGTATGTACCAGAAGGCAAAAGCCCATCTGGAGTCCCATACCTATGAGGCAAAAACAAAGGACGAATTTGTGAAGCATTTTGCAGAGAAGTCAGGATTCGTGAAAGCGATGTGGTGCGGCGAACGGGAATGCGAAGAAAAAATCAAAGAAGACATGAGCGTAACAAGCCGCTGTATGCCTTATGAGCAGGAATGCCTGTCTGATGCATGTGTTTACTGCGGGAAGCCGGCGAAGAAGATGGTATATTGGGGCAGGGCATATTAAAGACGGCAAGCCTGTAGTGACGCCATGGCATGAATGATTCAAATATAAATACGCACCCGGCGGCGGTTCGAAATTGCCTGCCGGGTGCGTATTTGAAGTTTTCGGAGCATTATGCCACAAATTATGGGAGAATATTAGAATTAACTACATCTTTGCAAATACATCTTTTCCAAGCCCGCACACAGGGCATACCCAGTCATCAGGAATATCCTCAAAGGGGGTACCGGGCGCTATGCCGCCATCCGGGTCACCCAATTCCGGGTCATAAATATACCCGCAAGGACCACACATATATTTCTCCATAATCTACCTCATTTCTGCACGGCTTTTGACATAATGGAGTTTGTGGATGCCGTGCAGACACAAACCCTGGATTGAAAAATTTAAATTTTCAATCCGTTATTTCCTTTCCCAGCATTGCTATTTCGTCTGCTCTATCATATTCTTTACATTTTCATAGATTTCATTCAGATGTTCCTCGGAAGGGATATAATTAATTCGTATTTTGTCCATGGCGATGTGGAATCCGCTGGCTTCCAGTTCCTTTTCTACCAATTCTATGCTCTGCCCGCTCCAGCCGTAAGAGCCGAAGGCAAAAGCTTCCCGGTTGCTTTTCGGGGAAAGCCCTTTCAGATAGCAAAGGAAGGAGGACACGGAAGGCATCATTTGGTTGTTCAAGGTAGGGGAGCCTACTGCAATATATTTGCTGGTTAAGACATCCGGTACTATGTTGGAAATATGGTTGGCCTTTAAATCATAGATTCTGGCTGGAACACCACTGTCCGCAAAAGCTTCGCATATAGTTTTGGCTATCATTTCTGTGGAATGCCACATGCTGTCATAAACAATCATGGCGCTCGTTTCCGGATTGTTGGCACTCCATGTGCTATAGACTTTTAAGATATCTTCGATATGGCTTCGCCAGATAAGGCCGTGGCTGGGGGCTATCATCTCAATATCCAGGCTGCTTATAGTATTCCATACATTCTGTATCTGCCTGCCGAAACACATAAGGATATTCCCATAATATTTCTTTGCCTCAGACAAAAGAAGGGGGAGGTCCACTTCATCATCGAAATGCTCTGTGGAAGCATAGTGCTGCCCGAAGGCATCGTTGGAGAAAAGGATTTTCTCTTCCGGGCAATAAGTAACCATGTTATCCGGCCAATGAAGCATAGGGGTGGAAACAAAGGTTAGGGTTCGTTTGCCGATGGAAAGGGAATCGCCTGTTTTTACAGGAAGATATCCCCTGTCTCCGTAATGGGCGGCAAGCCCCTTTGCGCCGGACGGGGTGCTGGTATAAACGGCAGCGTTGGGGCAATGCTCCAGAATGGCGGGCAGGGCACCGGAATGGTCCATTTCCACATGATTGGATATGATAATGTCGATTTTTTCCGGTGGGATGATATCGCTGATGCGGGAGAGCATTTCTTCCGCAAAAGGAGCTTTTACAGTATCAATTAATGTTACTTTTTCGTCCACAATCAAATAAGCACCATAGGAGGTTCCTTCTTCTGTGCTGTAACCATGAAAATTGCGGATATTCCAATCTACTGCTCCTACCCAATAAATGCCGTCTTTTATTTTTGTCGCTTTCATAATATACTCCGTTTCTGTGCTGCATTATGCGTATTAGGTAATTGCCATGTACCGGGCAGCACGCAGGCACACATTATATAGTGCATTTCTTTTGGGTTGCAAAAAATGATGCACCAATACCTTATATTTCCATATTATAGCAGACTGGCATCGTATAGGTCGATAAGTTTTTTCAAATATTGATATCTTTCTTTGGCGTGTGAAGCAGATTCGGCAAATAATTTTTCTGCCATATCGGGATGCATCCGCTTTAATAGCTGATAACGGTTTTCACCGGATAAAAATTCCTCATAATCCATAGTGGGCTGCTTGCTGTCTAAAATAAAAGGGTTTTTGCCTTGCTCCTTCAGGGACGGATGAAAGCGGAAAAGATGCCAGTAACCGGTTTCTACCGCTTTTGCCTCCTCATGTTGGGAGCTTCCCATGCCGGAGCGTATGCCGTGGCTGATGCAGGGGGCATAGGCGATAATAAGGGAGGGGCCGGGGTAGGCTTCCGCTTCGGCAATGGCTTTGATGGCCTGATTGTAATCAGCACCCATGGCAATCTGAGCCACATAAATATAGCCGTAAGTGATAGCCATGGCGGCCAGCTCTTTCTTTTTCCGGATTTTACCGCCAGAAGCGAACTTGGCGGTGGAGCCGGTGGGAGTGGCCTTGGAAGCCTGGCCGCCAGTGTTGGAGTAGACTTCCGTATCGAAAACAAGCACGTTGATATCTTCCCCGCTGGCCAACACATGGTCCAAGCCGCCGAATCCGATATCATAGGCCCACCCGTCTCCTCCGAAAATCCATTGGGATTTTTTGGAGAGAAAGTCTTTGCCGTCCAGCAGTTCATGGCATAATTGGGTGGCAGGGGACGGCTGGATGTCCGTTGCAGAAAGATAAATTTCCAGCGCAGATATCAGGGCATTAGTATCAGCCGTATTCTGGCTGCCATCGGAAAAGGTGAGAAGCCACTGGCTAAGGGCCTGGCATAAATGTCCACTGTCATGATGTGTAGCGTCCAACAACGGTAGCAGCGATTGGGCGCGGCCTCTCAGGCGGCTGCGGAGGGCATTTTGGGCTAATGCCATGCCATAGCCGAATTCTGCGGCATCCTCGAAAAGGGAATTGGCCCAGGCCGGACCCTGCCCCAGGGCATTGGCAGTATAGGCGGTGGAAGGGGAAGAATTAGCCCAGATGGACGAACAGCCGGTGGCATTGGCGATATACATCCGTTCCCCGAATAGCCGGGTAATCAGGATGGCATAAGGAGTTTCCCCACATCCGGCACAAGCCCCGTGGAATTCCAGCATCGGCTGGCTAAATTGGCTGCCTTTTACCGTAGTTTTGCTGAATTTCTCCATCACTTCTGCTTTGGCGGGCAGAGATTTTCCATAGTCGAAATATTGCTGACGCTCTTCATGCTCCTTCACCGGGCACATGGAAAGGGCTTTTCCCCCGTTTTTGCCAGGGCAGACCCCGGCGCAGGAGCCGCATCCGGTACAGTCCACTTCGGAAACGGCAATGGAAAAAGTATAACCGGGCATTCCGGCCATAGGAAGGGTTTTCATGCCTTCCGGGGCATTGGCCCTCTCCTCCTCGTCCATAGCGACAGGGCGGATGACAGCGTGAGGGCATACGAAGGAACAGCGGCAGCATTGAATACAGTTTTCCGGCTTCCATAGGGGGATTTCCGTAGCGGCGTTGCGCCTTTCGTGGGCAGTGCTGCCGGAAGGGAAAGAGCCATCGGCATAGGGAAGGAAAGCAGATACGGGCAGGGAATTGCCTTGCTGCAAAGCGATGGGCTTTTGCAGGTTTTCCACATAGGCCAGAACCTCTGGCCGGTCGGGCAGAAGCTTGGTATCCAAAGGTTGGCTGGCCGCATGTTCCCATTGGGCACGGATAGGGATTTCCAATACGCCTTCGAGACCCCTGTCAATGGCCTCATAGTTCATCTGAATTATTTTTTCCCCCTTTTTCCGATAGCTTACGGCCGCCGCTTCTTTCATAAGCTTTCTGGCTTCTTCCATAGGGATAATGTTGGCCAAACGGAAAAAGGCGGCCTGTAAAATAGTGCTTATTTTGTTGTTGAGGCCGATTTCCTTCCCAATGCGGAGCGCATCGATGACATACAGCTTAATGTGGTGTTTGGCGATATATTGTTTGACCTGGCCGGGGAGGTAGTTCTCCAGTTCTTCTTCCTTATAATAACAATTGAGCAGAAAAGTGCCGCCGTCTTTGACTTCCTGCACCATATTGTATTTATGGAGATAGGCGGGGTTATGGCATGCAACGAAGTCCGCTTTACTGATTAAATAAGCGGAGCGGATGGGCGTGTCGCCAAAACGGAGATGGGAAACCGTAAGCCCCCGGGATTTTTTGGAATCATAGTCGAAATAAGCCTGCACATATTTATTTGTATGGTTTCCAATAATTTTAATAGAACTTTTGTTTGCACTGACAGTACCGTCACCGCCTAATCCCCAGAATTTACAACAAATAGTTGTTGACGGAGCAGGGTATATGGAATCTGATGTATCCAGGGAAAGATGTGTCACATCGTCCGTAATGCCGATGGTGAAGAACCTTTTGGACATGGAGAGGCTGTTTTTATATACAGCATAAATCTGGCTGGGGTCGGTATCCTTTGAACTAATTCCATACCGGCCGGAAAAAACAGGAACTTGTCCAAATCTGGTATCCTTTAAGGCGGCAATGACATCCAGATAAAGGGGCTCCCCGATAGCCCCCGGCTCTTTGGTCCGGTCTAAAACGGTAATCCGGGATACGGAATCAGGAATGAGGGATAACAAATGGGAGGGGCTGAAAGGACGGTAAAGATGTACTTCAATCAGCCCGGCTTTTATACCGTTTTCATTTTGTAAAAGATAGTCGATGGTTTCCTTGATGGTTTCGCATACGGAACCCATGGCGATAATAATATGTTGGGCATCTTGGGCACCATAATAATTGAAGAGGCCGTAATTTGTTCCTATTTTTTCGTTGATTTGCCCCATGTATGATTCTACCAGGGAAGGAAGGGCGTTATAATATCCGTTGGAAGCCTCCCTGGCCTGGAAGAAGATATCGGGGTTTTGGGCAGAACCCATAAGCCTGGCATGATTAGGGTTTAAAGCGTTATGTCGGAAATGCCGGATGGCGTCCATGTCAGCCATTTCTTTTAAAGCATCGTAAGACCATACGTGTATTTTCTGCATTTCATGGGAAGTGCGGAATCCGTCAAAAAAATTAAGAAATGGAAGCCTTCCCTTGATGGCAGACAGATGGGCGACAGGGGACAGGTCCATGACTTCCTGCACGCTGCTGCTGGCAAGGATGGCTACACCGGTCTGGCGGCAGGCATAGATGTCGGAATGGTCGCCAAAAATGGACAGGGCATGGCTGGCGATGGTCCTGGCGGCCACGTGGAATACGCCGGGAAGCAATTCCCCCGCTATTTTATAGAGGTTGGGTATCATAAGAAGCAGCCCCTGGGATGCGGTGAAGGTAGTGGTGAGCGCACCGGCGGCTAGGGAACCATGAACGGCACCGGCAGCGCCAGCCTCGGACTGCATTGCCGCCACTTTGACCGCCTGCCCGAAAATATTTTCCCGTCCTTCCGTGGCCCATTCATCGGTATATTCCGCCATGGTGGATGAGGGGGTAATGGGGTAGATGGCAGCCGTATCGCTATAAGCATATGCTACATGGGCAGCCGCCTGGTTTCCGTCCATTGTTTTTTGCATTCTCTTCATATAAAAAGCCTCCTGTTCTAAATCCGGTTCTATAAATATTTTACCAGCGCCATAATGCAGCGGGGCAATTCCCTGCTGCTCATTATTTCTTTGGCTTATTTTGGGCAGTTTCTATTTTTTTATTCCCATACTGGCATGATTCATTCTGACGGTTTAAATGTGGGTGGATTTATTAAAAAACGTTTGACATGCAGGGGGAAATATGATAATTTAAATTTAATAAAAAATATTCGGATTGTAACTGCATGTGGCAGGCAAGACTGGAAAATAAAGCTATACATTGAAGTTGGCTTTATTTGTCTGGTCTTTTTTATTCCCACGGGGGATTGTATTGAAGGGAGGTGAGGGAAAGATGGTGATTAAAAAGGTCTATAACAATAATATTGTTTTAGTGGAAAATAACCAGCAGCTAGAGATGATTTTGATAGGGAGAGGGCTTGCATTTGGGAAAAAGCCCGGCGACAGTATAGATGCCGGACAGGCGGAGAAAAGGTTTGTGATAGATTCCCCGGAACTTACTTCCCGGTTTACGGAACTTATGGGGCAGATTCCGGCAAACCATCTGGAACTGTCCTGGCAGATTATCGAAGAGGCGCAGAAATATTTGAAGGCTACTTTTTCGGATGCTATTTATGTGGCTTTGACGGACCATATCAGCTATGCGCTGTATCGGAGCAAGCAAGGGCTTCCGCTAAAAAATAATCTGCTTTGGGAGATTAAACGTTTTTATCCAAAAGAATATGAAGCGGCAAAGAAAGCGATAAAAACAATCGCTTATTACGAAAATATCTGGCTGCCGGAAGATGAGGCAGGCTATATTGCATTGCATTTTGTGAACGCCACACAATCTGGGGAGGAAATGGAGACCACCATCCTGGCTACGAGGACAGTGCAGGAAACGTTGCGTATTATCCAGATTCATTTTAATCTGCATTTAGATGAGGATAGCCTGGATTATCAGCGGCTGGTTACCCATATCCGCTATTTTGTACATAGAGTTTTGGAGGGGGAATTGACGGATAGCGACGATGACACTTTATTTGAACAGGTGAAAGCAGCATATCCGGGATGTTATTCCTGTGTATGCAAAATCCAGGAGTATTTTTTGCAGAAATTTGAAACCGATATCACCAATGAGGAAAAAATGTACCTGATGCTTCATATCGGCCGTGTGATTCGGCGTGAAGATATAAAATAGCTATACTGTTAATATGGATTGTAACCGCAACCGAGTGGGCAAAACCTTAAAATAAAAAAGAAAGTGAGGAATTACCATGAACTACAAAGAAATGGCAGACGGAATTTTAATGCACATGGGAGGGATTGAGAATATTTCTTTCATGACTAACTGTGCCACCAGGCTGCGCCTTAACCTAAAGGACGATTCAAAAGCGGATTTGGATGGGGTTAAGACTGTAAAGGGCGTAGTGGGGGCTGTGAAAAAGGGCGGTGTTTACCAGATTATTATCGGAACAGACGTGCCCCATGTATTGGCAGAAATCCGGAAAAGGGGGCCTATTGGGGAGGAAAAAGCCGGTTCGGGGAAAAAGGAAAATATCCTCAACCGGGCTATGAGCATGATTTCGGGTATTTTTGCGCCGATTATCCCGGCGTTGATTGCCGGAGGTATGCTGAAGGCTTTGCTGACGCTGTTAACTTTTTTTGGTTTGGTATCGGGGGATTCGCAGACCTATTACATAATTAACTTTATTTCTGATGCGGCATTTTATTTTCTGCCTGTATTGGTGGCAGTATCTACTGCTTCCAAATTAAAGTGCAATTTATACGTAGCGGCTGTGATAGGGGCGGCCTTGATACACCCGAATTTTGCGACTTTGGTGTCTACAGGGGAGCCAGTCCGCTTTATCGGGCTTCCGGTAACTTTGATTTCTTATGGCTCCAGTGTAATTCCCAGTATTCTTGCTATCTGGCTGATGTCTTATGTGGAGCCTTTTGCGGACAGGATTTCGCCAAAGCCTATTAAGTTTCTTTCCAAGCCCTTAATCACAATCCTTATTGTGGCGCCGGTGACATTTGTTGTTTTAGGGCCTTTGGGATATACGATAGGAACAGGCTTGGCATCAGGGGCAGATTTCCTGAACCAGCATGTAAGCTGGCTGGTTCCTACGCTGATGGGCGCATTTATGCCGTTGCTGGTAATGACAGGTATGCATTGGAGTTTTGTACCGCCTATTGTACAGTCTTATGCAACCTATGGCTATGAAGCAATTATGGGGCCTGGAAGCTTTGTTTCCAATATCTGCCAGGGAGCAGCAGCTTTGGCGGTAGCGTTTAAGACGAAGAACAGGGAGCTAAGGCAAGTATCCATCTCGGCAGGCATTACGGCTCTTTTGGGCGTTACGGAACCGGCAATGTTCGGTGTTACCCTGAAATTAAAGAAACCCCTTTATGCCGTTATCATCGGCGGTGCTGCAGGCGGCTTGTATGCCGGCATCAATGGGGTAGTGCGCTATACCTCCGGTACGCCGGGATTAGCTTCCTTTGCGGTTTTTATCGGGGAAAATCCAATGAATATTGTACATGCTTTTATTTCTGTAGGTATCGGCTTTGCAGTGACCTTTGCCCTGACCTTGTTTTTGGGTTTTGAAGATGAGGTGGAGATAAAAACAAAGCATGAGGAAACGAGAGCCCTTAAACAAAAAATAGAGGTAGGAAGCCCGGCAAAGGGAAGAGCCGTAAAGCTGGCAGATGTAAAGGACGAAACACTTTCCAGCGGCGTATTGGGAAAAGGTGCTGCCGTAGCACCGGTAAATGGAAAAGTGGTATCTCCGGTAAACGGTAAAGTATTCAGCGTATTTCCGAGCCTTCATGCCATTTCTGTTGTAGATGAAAATGGGGCAGAACTTCTGGTGCATATTGGTGTGGACACGGTGAAGCTGGACGGAAAGTATTTTAAGGCCCATGTTAAGGATGGGGATATAGTAAAAAAAGGGGATACATTGGTGGAATTTGATAAAAAAGCGGTAGAGGGCGAAGGCTATGACACCACCATTACAGTATTGGTGACGAATACACAGGAGTTCCTGGATGTGGTTCCGGCCGGACAGGGAGAGCTGGAATCCGGGCAGACATTGTTTACGATTGTTTAGGGAGGCGCTATGATTTCAAAGGATTTTATGTGGGGGGCTGCTATGGCAGCCAACCAGTGTGAAGGCGCTTACCTTAAGGATGGCAAGGGATTGTCGGTGGTGGATGTCCTTCCTGATGCGGCACATGGCCGCTGGGATATGCTTTATCATCCGGAGAAATATTTAGGACGTAAGCTGGATTTTTACCCAAGCCATGAGGCAATTGATTTCTACCATAGATTTCGTGAAGATTTGGAACTTTTGGCCGGTATGGGAATCCGGGCATTCAGGACCTCTATTAGCTGGCCTCGGATTTTCCCTAATGGAGATGACAGTGAGCCCAACGAAAAAGGGCTGGCTTTTTATGGGGAATTATTTGATGAATGCCGCCGCCATGGAATGGAACCTGTGGTAACGCTCTGCCACTTTGACACACCTTATGCGCTTGTGGAAAAATATGGGGGCTTTAAAGACCGGAGGGCGGTAGATGCCTATGTGCGCTATTGCCAGACTGTTTTTGAGCGCTACAAAGGAAAGGTGCGGTATTGGATAACATTCAATGAAATCAATATGATTACGCATATCCCTTTCCTTGGAGGAGGCATTCTTCTCGAAGGGGAGGAAAATAAGCCCCAGATTCTATACCAGGCTGCCCATCATCAGCTAGTTGCCAGCGCCATAGCCACCAAAACAGCCCATGAAACAGACCCGGAAAACCGGGTGGGCTGTATGCTGGCAGCAGGAAGCTTTTACCCATATAGCTGCAGGCCGGAAGATGTCATGGCAAGTATTGAGAAAAACCATGAGAATTATCTTTTTATAGATGTCCAGTCGAGAGGTGCATATCCCGGGTATGCCAAGCGGATTTTTTCGGAAAACGGGATAAAGCTTCATATGGAAGATGGGGATGAGGCCCTTTTAAAAGAAAATACGGTGGACTATATTGCTTTCAGCTACTATTCCTCCCGGCTGACAGGAACAGGTGAGGAAGTGAAGGGGAAGACGGTGGACGGAAATGCGGTAACTACATTGCGCAACCCTCATCTGGATATTACAGCCTGGGGGCGGCAGATTGACCCGATTGGTCTGCGCGTTACCATGAACGAACTTTATGACCGCTATCAAAAGCCTTTATTTATTGTGGAAAATGGCCTGGGGTGTGAAGACATACCGGAACCGGATGGAACTGTCAGCGACGATTACCGGATTGACTATACAAAGAAGCATATCCTTCAAATGCAGGAAGCCATGAAAGACGGTGTGGAATGCATGGGATATTTGCCTTGGGGCACTATTGATTTGGTAAGCGCCGGTGGCGGAGAAATGAAAAAACGTTATGGCTTTATCTATGTCGACAGGGATAATGAAGGCAACGGCAGTTTGGCACGGCGGCCAAAAAAGTCTTATGAATGGTATAAGAGGGTGATTGCATCCAATGGAGAAGACCTTGACTAAAACAGAACAAGTGATAGAGTTAGCATTTTGCGCAGGAAGCCTCCTTTTGGAGAGCGGCGCGGAAATTTCCCGTGTAGAGGAAACAATGGAGCGGATTTGCCTGCATTACGGCGTCCGCTCCGAAAATGCATTTGTATTAAGCAATGGCATTTTTATAACAGGCGATGATGAAGAGGGGAACGATTTTGTACGTATACGGCATATCCCGGTGAGCGGAACCCATTTGAACAGGATAATTTCAATTAACCAATTATCCAGGGAAATCGAAGGGGAGAAATATTCGGTGGAAGAGGCGATGGAAGCTTTAGAGGCCATACGCTGCGAAAGGGAGAAGAACCGTCTAGTACGAATTGCAGCGGCCGGCGTAGGGAGCGCGGCCTTTTGCTATTTATTTGGCGGGAGCATATGGGACAGCGCGGTAGTCTTTGCTGCCGGAATGCTTCTATACAGCTTTCAATTGTATTTTGCCGCACCATATTTGTCTAAAATTACAGGGAATATTGGAGGAAGCCTGATAGCAATTCTTTTTTGCGGCTGTTTATACATGGCCGGGATAGGGCAAAGCTTAAGCTACATGGCTATCGGCGCCGTTATGCCTCTGGTACCGGGGGTGGCTTTTGTAAATGCTATCCGGGAGATTGCGGATGGGGATTATATTTCCGGATTTGTGCGGATGCTGGATACGTTGCTTGTATTTTTTTGCATCGCGGCAGGTGTGGGATTGGGATTTTTTATCTTATAGGAAATTACGCCACAGTGTTGTAAGTCGCCGGGAAAGAATGCGAAGCATTCTTTGGAGTTGGCCGCTGGGCCAACTCTTTTTTACTTTATAGGAAAGTCCGTCGCCAGACGGACATAAATTGACGAAGAACCGAAGGTTCTTCATGAAGTGGCGAAGCCACTTTTTTATAATCGGACAATTAAGGGGCTGGAGTGTTTTATGAGAACGATGATTGCAGGGGAAATTTTGGCGGCAGTGCTTGGTACTACGGCTTTTTCTATATTGTTTGAAGTGCCTTTCGGATATTCAGCCTTAAGCGGAGCCATAGGCGGAGCAGGATGGATTATTTTCAGGTTTGCCTCACCTATGTGCGGAACAATAACAGCATGTTTTTTGTCATCCATGGCGGTGGTGCTTTTTTCGCGTTTTTTAGCGGTAAAAAAGCACTGTCCGGCCACAGTTTTTATGGTACCCGGCCTTTTTCCTTTAGTGCCGGGTATTACGGTTTACCGGACAGTATACTATTTGCTGATTAACGAGAGGGGTTTGGCTTTGGAAAACGGCTATGAGGCAATGAAGAGTGCCGCAGCGATTGTACTGGGGATTATTTTGGTATTCGAGCTTCCGCAAAAACTTTTTTCAAAACGCCGGTAAATTTTCAGTCTTTACCTCTGGAAATATCCCAAAGCATGTTGTAATATTGAGATATCAAAATAATATATGATATAGAAATGGAGATAAAATATGAACATTCTAGTTATTAACTGCGGGAGCTCCTCGCTGAAATACCAATTGATTGACAGTGAAAGCGAAAAAGTATTGGCTAAAGGGCTGTGTGAAAGGATTGGTATTGATGGCAGCGCCATTACCCATCAGCCGGCAGGCGGGGAAAAAGTAATGGTGGAGACGGACATGCCTGACCATACGGTGGCTGTGAAGCTGGTGATTGAGAAATTGACCGATAAGGAAGTAGGAGTTATCGGTTCTTTGGACGAGATAGGGGCAGTAGGGCATCGCGTTGTGCACGGTGGGGAGAAATTTGCCTCTTCTGTTATCATTACGGATGAAGTGTTAAAACAGGTGGAAGATTGCAATGACTTGGCGCCTTTGCATAATCCGGCAAACCTGGTGGGTATTAATTCCTGCAAAGAAGTAATGCCCAATGTGCCCATGGTAGGCGTATTCGATACCGCTTTCCACCAGACAATGCCTAAAAAAGCCTATATGTATGGGCTGCCCTATGAATATTATGAAAAGTATAAAGTGCGCCGTTATGGTTTCCACGGAACGAGCCATGACTTTGTGTCCAAGAGGGCGGCGGAAATATTAGGGAAAGACAGGAAGGATTTAAAAATTATTGTTTGCCACTTAGGAAATGGGGCCAGCGTATCGGCGGTGAAAAATGGGGAGTCCGTGGATACATCCATGGGCCTTACGCCGCTGGAAGGTTTGATTATGGGAACGAGGAGCGGGGATATGGACTCGGCAATCATTACTTTCGTTTCGGAAAAAGAAAATATAACAGCGGAAGAGTTCATTAATATATGTAATAAAAAATCCGGCGTACTGGGATTATCCGACGGGCTGTCCAGCGACTTCCGGGATTTAGGGCAGGCAGCAGAAGAGGGAAATGAGAAGGCGAAGGAAGCGTTGGAGACTTATTGCTACCGGGTAGCTAAATATATTGGCGCTTATGCGGTGGCTATGAATGGCGTGGATGTCATTGCGTTTACGGCAGGAATCGGGGAAAATAATGCGCTGGTGCGCGAAATGGTGGGGCAATATCTTGGATTCCTGGGGGCAAGCATTGATTTGGAGAAAAATAAAATCCGCGGAGAAGAAGTAGTACTTTCCGGCGAAGGGGATAAAGTGACGGTGATGGTAGTCCCCACCAATGAGGAACTGGCGATTGCGAGGGAAACCGTAAGGCTGCTGAAGTAATGCCGTTGCACAATCTATCCACATACTTTGACAGGCGCTTTCCGCGAGTAGATTTTTTTCATCCGAATCACGAAAATGAAAAATGAGAGAGAAATAATGCATATAAATTTACCGGAAAAAGTGGAAAACATCATATCGGCGATAGAATCCGGCGGATACGAGGCATATGCGGTGGGCGGGTGCGTGAGGGATTCTATTTTAGGGCGTGTTCCGGATGACTGGGATATTACTACCTCTGCCAGCCCGCAGCAAGTGAAAAGGCTTTTTAAACATACGATAGACACGGGCATACAGCATGGAACGGTGACTGTGATGTTTGGAAAAGAAGGCTTTGAAGTGACCACTTACCGCATTGATGGAGAGTATGAAGACAATAGGCATCCGAAGGAAGTGGCCTTCACCTCCAATCTGAGGGAAGATTTGAAGCGCCGTGATTTTACCATTAACGCTATGGCCTATAACAGCAGGACCGGATTGGTGGACGTTTTTGGCGGGCTGAAGGATATACAGGGGAGGCTTATCCGGTGTGTAGGCAATCCTCAGGAGCGTTTTGAGGAGGATGCGCTGCGCATGATGCGGGCGGTGAGGTTTTCCGCCCAGTTGGGGTATGCCATAGAGAAGGGAACGGAGCAGGCTATCCGGAAAATGGCAGGGAATCTGCGCTTTATCAGTGCGGAGCGGATTCAGACGGAGCTGGTAAAGCTGCTGGTATCCCCTCATCCGGATTATTTAAGGATATGTTATGATGTGGGGATTACGAAAACAATCCTGCCGGAGTTTGACCGGTGTATGGAGACAGCCCAGAACCACCCCCACCACTGCTATACGGTGGGGGAGCATATTCTTCATTCTCTGAAAGAAGTGAAGGGGGATAAGGTGCTGCGGCTGGCCATGCTTTTCCATGACATAGGGAAACCGGAAACAAAGACAACGGATGAAAATGGCAGAGACCATTTCCATGGGCACAGTGCGGCCGGGGAAGGGATAGCAAGACAAGCGTTGCGCCGTCTGCGGTTTGACAACGATACGGTGTACAAAGTCTGCCGGCTGGTATTGTATCATGATTATCCGGTGGAGATGAAGGCCAAAAGTGTGCGCAGGGCAGTGCATAAAATCGGAGAGGATATATTCCCCTATTTGTTTGATATAAAAAGGGCGGATATTTTTGCCCAGAGCGATTATGGCAGGGAAGAAAAGCTTCATAAACTGGGAGAAATCCAGGCGATTTATGAGCGGATTATGGAGGAGCGGCAGTGCGTATCGCTGCATACCCTGGCTGTAACAGGACGGGATTTGATAGAGGCGGGGATGAAACCAGGGCCGGAACTGGGGGAAACTTTGGAGAAGCTGCTTCAGATTGTACTGGAGTGCCCGGAGGAGAATGAAAAAGATAAGCTGTTAGAGCATGTGCTTAAGCCAAACTGCCGCTAAATTATGAATACTTTCCCATATTACTTCATAAGATAGGATAGATTAAGATTATGATACGTGAAATGGGAGGAATTTCAGTGAATGACAGGGCAGTTGGCGTACTGGAAAATTATGATATAGAAGTGCTTCGTACCTGGAAAGGGCGGGGTGCAATTTTGTGCGAGTCCGATAAGGGTCTTTTGATTTTAAAAGAATATACGGGGCCGAAAAGTAAAATTATTTTTCAGGATGCACTGCTGAAACAGATAAAAGAGCAGGGGTTTCCTCTGGCGGAAAGCATTCTGAAAACAAAGGAAGATGATTTAATCGTCTATGACCAGGATAGGGTTCCATACATATTAAAGACTTATTTTGAAGGCAGGGAATGCAATGTCCGTGATACAAAAGAATGCAGGCAGGCGGTAAAAACGTTGGCACAGCTTCATAAAGTATCCCATATGGAGGTGGAACTATTTCCAGGGATTAGCCAAAAGGCGGATGCCAGGATGGATAGGGAATATGAGAAACATAACAGGGAGCTTAGGAAGGTAAGGAAGTTTCTAAAGGATAAAAGCCAGAAAACCAATTTTGAAATATTTTTGTTAAAGCATTATGATTACTTTTTTGATTTGGCGCTTCAGGTGACGGAAGAATCCCAAAGGCATATGAAAAGCAAAGGTATGGAAAAGGGGGAAGAAGCCGGAAGCAAAGGGGTGGAAGACTCTTGTATTATCTGCCATGGGGATTATCAGCACCATAACATCCTTGTGACGAAAGCGGGCGGGGATGGCAGGGAAGAAATGGCTGTGGTTAATTTCGAGAAATGTATCCGGGATAATCCTGTGAGGGACCTCTACCTGTTTATGAGAAAACTGCTGGAAAAAGGAAACTGGTCCATAGAACTAGGGAATCTCCTGCTGGAAACCTACCATCAGGAAAGGGAACTGGCGCAGGAGGATTACAGGCAGTTGTACTACCGCTTTATCTATCCGGAAAAATTTTGGAAAATCGTTAATTTTTACTATAATTCCGGAAAGTCATGGATACCCGGGCGGAATCTGGAAAAAATGGAAAAGCTTTTAGCCCAGGAAGAAGATAAAACCAGATTTCTGGAAAATTATAAAAGTACTTATGGATGCTTTTCTTTTTCTCCTTATTAGTATATAATAGCCTGGTAAGCAGAAAAAGAACGAAGAACTAAAAGGGAATATGCAGTACAGTAAGGGAATACACGGTACTGGAATAGGAGGATTATTCATGCGTAGAAGTTTTTGGGGAAGAGTGGGGAGAAGCAAGCCGGTAGTTTTCACAGCGGCGGTACTTTCCATATTGACGGCAGGGCTTGCGGCTGCCAGCTTGCTATCAGCCAGCGACAGCAAGGGCTTTGCGCATGAATCTACATATGAAAGCTATGATTCAGGATTTGTAGTTGCCCAGCCGGGCAGCTATGATTCCGTAGATACGGCGGTGGTAAAGGAAATAGATGCCGACAGGCAAAGGATTACCTTTATGAATGTGGAAACAGGGAGGTATTATACCCTGGATTATGATGGAACTACCGTAATACAGGATAAATATGGCGGCGGGATGTCCATGGCTCAGATTTCGGACGGGGATATCGTGGATGTTACTTTTTTAAGAAGCAAAAAGAAATTGTCAGGGATAAAGCTGTCGGAAAGCGCCTGGGTGTTGGAAAATGTGGAGAAATACAGCTTCGATGTGCTTGGAAAAAGTGCGGAAGTGGGCAGCGGCCTTTACAGCATCCGTAATAATTTGGTAGTTTCTTCGGAAGGTAAGGATGCTCAGTTGGAGGATGTGATACGGGGCGATGTGCTGACTGTCAGCGGTGTCGGCAACAGCGTATACAGCGTAGTAGTGGAAGAAGGGCACGGATACCTCAGGTTAAGCAATGATGAATATTTAAAAGGCGGATGGATAGAGGTAGGGCAGTCTGTGATACAGCAGATTACGGAGGACATGCTTCTTGTAGTGCCTGAAGGGGTATATGATGTACATCTGACAGCACCAGGAATAGATGAAATCCGCCATGTAGCAGTATACAGAAATCAGGAAGTTACGCTGGATGTGAGCGATGTTGAGGTGGAAGAGCCTAAAGTGGGCAGGATTTTGTTCGCAGTATCGCCCAGCGATACTATAGTCAGCATTGATGGGGAGGAAGTGGATATCAGTGCCCCTGTGGAACTGGAATACGGCCTTCATCAGATGGTGGCCGAAGCTAGTGGCTATGATACGATTACCCAATATATCAAAGTGAGCCAGGAACTGGCCAGCATAAGCTTAACTTTGGAGAAATCCCTGGAAGAAAATGACAGCTATGAGAATGGCTATGATATTCCTTCCAACAGCGTATCGGGAAATGAACTTTCCAGCAATTATAAAGTTTATATTGATTCCCCTTCAGATGTGGAGGTATATCTGGATGGCGTTTATATGGGGATTTCCCCGGTGAATTTTAGAAAAGAGCCGGGGATGCATACGATAACCTTGCGCAAGCCCGGTTATGTGACGAAGAGCTATACCGTGCAGATTGATGATGAAGAAAGGGATGTAACGTATTCATTTACCGATTTGGTGAAAG
The DNA here is from genome assembly GCA_009911195.1 of Lachnospiraceae bacterium. Lineage (GTDB taxonomy): Bacteria > Bacillota > Clostridia > Lachnospirales > Lachnospiraceae > Kineothrix. The sequence goes on from QXWV01000030.1 coordinate 65,108, forward strand.
AAGAATCCAGCACGATTAGCGGCAATACGGTAAGCGGCAACCGGACGGTAAGCGGTAACTGAGCAAAGCCTGGGCCAAACTGCTGTAGGAGGTTATGGAAAAGGGATAAGAGATGGACAGGAAATATACTTTTGAGGATTTGAAACATATTGTAGAAGTCCTAAGGGGCGAAAACGGCTGCCCCTGGGACAGGAAGCAGACCCACGGAAGTTTAAAACCTTGTATGATGGAGGAGGCAGCGGAGCTGGTATCCTCCATCCGCATTTATGATAAAACAGGAAATGCGGAAAATATGAGGGAGGAACTGGGGGATATTCTTTTACAGGTAATGCTTCACTCCCAGATAGCTGAGGAGGAGGAGATTTTTACGCTGGAAGATGTCATTGATGAAATCAGCAAAAAAATGATACGCGTCATCCCCATGTATTTAGAACAAATGCCGGAGGGAAGCGGGCGGAAGATATCCCTGCCGACTGGGAAGAAATCAAACGGAAAGAAAAAGAAGGGAAAACATGGATGGAATCCCCCTTAAGGGAAATACCTAAAGAACTGCCCTCTTTGACCAGGGCTGCAAAGGTATTGAAAAAAGTGGATAAGCTTTATGAGGAAGGAAATGATTATGAAGGGAGCGTGAAGCTTTTAGCCGAAGCGGCAGGAAAGCTGGCATGCCTTGAAAAGGAAGAAGATGAAGGGGAACTGAAGGGGATTATGGGCGATATTTTGATGAATATATCCAATATTGCCAGAATTTGTAAAATTCCGGCAGAACAGATACTTACGGATCGGATAGAAGATATGATAGATAAGTGGGAAACAGCGGAAAAACCTTGATAAATGGGGGAGAAGACCATATTTTCCTTGACAAATAGATGGAAAACGTCTATAAATATGTATAGACGTTTCAAAAGCGAGACTTCTATAGAGTAATTGAAAACCCATTTTAACAGGAGGAGTTCGATATGAACAAAACAGAATTAGTTGCAGCTATGGCAGAACAGGCTGGTTTATCAAAAAAAGACGCAGAGAAAGCTTTGAAAGCATTTACAGATGTTGTTGCTGATGAATTGAAGAAAGATGGTAAAGTACAGTTGGTAGGCTTCGGCACATTTGAAGTTTCCAAGAGAGCTGCAAGAGAAGGCAGAAACCCTCAGAGTGGCAAGGTTATGAGCATTCCGGCTTCCAAAGCTCCTAAGTTTAAAGCAGGTAAGGCTTTGAAGGATATGGTAAACGCATAAGGATGGCAGAATGAGAGAATCTGGTGACGGGTTCTCTTTTTTTCTGTTAGGAATAGATAATTGCAAAACTTTAAGCTGTAAGAATAAGGAGAATAGAGGTATGAGGTTAGACAAATATCTGAAGGTTTCCCGTCTGATAAAACGCCGTACTGTGGCCAACGAGGCTTGTGACGCAGGGCGGGTGCTGATTAATGACAGGCCGGCGAAGGCATCGGCAAATGTGAAGCAGGGGGATATTATTACGATTCAGTTCGGGAATAAAGAAGTGAAAGTGGAAGTGCTGGATGTACAGGAAACTGTGAAAAAAGAAGAAGCCAAGGAGCTCTTCCGGTATATTTAAAAAAAGCCGGACATATAATCTTTTATAGACTATATGGAGGTTTTTATATGGAAGATTTGAATGCCGCGAAGCAGCGAACTCATAAATTGATGCTTACTAACAGAAGGACATGTACTATCAGCGGGGTATGCGATGTGCTTTCTTTCGACGTGAAAGAAGTTTTGCTGGAAACGGACCAGGGAATGCTTATGATAAAAGGGGAAGACCTTCATGTCAGCCGCCTGACCCTTGATAAAGGGGAGGTAGATGTGGACGGGAAGATAGACAGCTTTACCTACTCGGAGGCAGCAGGGTATGGCAATAAAGGGGAATCCCTGCTTTCCAGGCTGTTTAAGTAGGTGAAAAATGAGCCAGGATATTATTAATGAAGTTTATTTTCTCGCTGATTCGATTGTTATGGGGATTATCATTACGTTCGTCTATGATTTTATACTGATAGGCAGACGGGTGGTAAAGCATAATTTATTTTTTATTTCCCTGGAAGATTTCGTATTTTGGGCAGCCTGTGCGGTGACAGTATTTTATATGCTTTACAAGGAAAATAATGGTATCCTGAGATGGTTTGCAGTCTTCGGGGCGGCTTTGGGGATGCTGCTGTATAAAAAAACAGTGAGTGGCCGTTTCGTCAGACTGATGTCATTGTTTATAAAGAAGGAAATACATATCATCCATAAGGTATTGGGGTTCATTTTCAAGCCTTTCTTATGGATTATGAAGAAATTCAGTTCTTTTTGCAGGTTTATATGGAAAAGGGCGAAGAAAATATGGAAATATATGAAAAAGAAGTTGACGTCATTTGTGAAAATGCTTAAAATAAGTGTGAGTAAACAATAACGGGGCGCAAGGGTTCGGGTGAAAGCGGGCCAGAATGGGAGTGGGCATTATGGCAAGACGGGCTGCTTACCGGAAAAAGAGGCAAAATAAATTCGGGATGTTTTTAGTGACTACCGTAGTTGCTATGCTGCTGGTTGTTGTAGCAGTGAAGAGCCTTGAATTGAGCCAGAAACTTTCAGTTTATCGGGAGAAGGAACAGCTTCTGATGGAACAGATTGAACAGGAAAAGGAACGGGAAAAAGAGATAGAAGAATACGAAAAATATACACAGACGAAAAAATATATTGAAGAAATTGCAAAGGATAAGCTTGGCTTAGTGCATGATAATGAGATAATTTTCAGGGAAGCGGAATAGTACATTATTGCATGGCTATGTTTTGGAATGTAAACTGTATGCAGATAACCGTAAAAGGGTATCTGCATTTTTTGTCGCATAAAAAATTATTTTTGTGTCCTTATTTTGACAAATACGGCAAAAACTATCTTGTATAATATTCCCTTACAGGAATAAGAAACTGTGGAAAATGTTTGGCGAATATTACACCTGTACAATGTATGTTAGGATGCAGTATACAGGTTATAGAAAGGGCATGGGGATTGGGATGAAAAAACAACTTGCAGGAGGCAATACGTCCTTTGACAATGTATTGCCCGAATATGGCAGAAAAAAACTATTAATGTATGCGGATACTTTCAGGGATTTGGCAAATACGTTTTCGGACATGCCAAGGCAGGAAAAGGAACTGCAAACTGCCGGTGAGAGGGTATCGGCCTATAGTATGCCGGAAGCAGGAGGAGAAGTGCAGGCTTATGGTATGGAAACAGGGGATGGGCTGCCGGGCTATGGCACTATGCCGGATGAGAGGATGGCCGAGAATAAGAGGCTGCCGGTGTTGGACAGGCAAGAATACTTGTGGAAAAGAAGGCTGGTGGAAAATCGGGATTTAATGGCAGGCCACCTGATGGAAATGGCACAGATTATGACGCGGATAGCGGAAGAATCTTACCGGTTTATACATATGAGCGAGCGTAAGGTAAAACAGCTAGCCCATGCACTGAGGGAAGAAAATATTTTATTAAAAGAAGTTTATTTGCTGGAAAAGGAAAATGGACATAAGGAGATAAATTTGGTCATGCGGGCAGGGAAAAATGCAAACCCTGCCGTAGAAGAAGTGGGGAATCTCCTTTCGGTTCTCCTTAATTTGAGGCTTGTGCCAGCTGGGGTATCTTCCATATTTGTAGGGAAAGAATGGACAGGCTATCAGTATATAGAGGAGCCCAAGTTCCATGTGCTGACCGGAGTTGCAAAAGCGGTAAAGGAGACGGAAAATATTTCCGGGGATAACTACTCCTTTATGGAGGTGAGGGAAGGGGTATTGACAACAGTCCTTTCCGATGGCATGGGTTCCGGGGAAAAAGCATGCAAGGACAGTGAATTGATTATAGATTTTATGGAAAAATTTCTGGAAGCGGGTTTTGCCAAGGAAACGGCAGTGCAGATGATAAACGGGGCATTGATTGCAGGAGGGGAAAACCAGAACATGTCTACGCTGGATATATGCCAGTTGGATTTGTATACGGGTATCTGCGAGTTTATCAAAATCGGTTCTGCGCCATCCTATGTGAAAAGGGAGAACCTGGTGGAGCAGATATCCGCAAGGAACTTTCCTTTAGGTGTCTTTTACGAAATAGATATGGAAACGGTGAGAAGGAGGCTGATGGACGGCGATTACATTATTATGTTGTCCGATGGCATACTGGATGCATTGTCGCAGGGGATTGGGGAAGAAATGCTTCCGGAAATGCTGGGAAAGATTACACTGAAAAATCCGGCGGAAATGGCCAACCATATCCTTAATTTCTGCCTGCATCAGAGCAGAGGGAGGGTAAGGGATGATATGACTGTGATGGTAGTGGGGATATGGGAAAATTTATAAGGGAATACAATAATTATCCGGCAGGAAGATAGATTCCCCTGCTATCTAGCGATTTGACTTTTGGGATAGAATTGTCTAATATAAAATAAAGGCAAGGAAATAGAGGCCGCCCGTGAAGCTGGCGGCGGCATGGCGGAAAAGTGAACGGAAGACAGAGGCAAAATGGGATAAGGAAATAATGAACCAAGGAGCATATGAAAAGGTAAAAGCATATATTGATAAATACCATATGATATCGCAGGGTGATGCTGTTGTGGCAGGGGTCTCCGGAGGAGCCGATTCCGTCTGCCTTTTTGTTATGCTTTGCGGGCTGATGGAGGAGAAAGGCTTCCGCTTGGCTGTAGTGCATGTAAACCACGGAATCCGGGAAGAAGCCGGGGAGGATGCTGCGTATGTAAAAGAACTTTGCGGAAAGCATGGAATCCCGTTCTTTCTTGTACAAGAGAATGTAAAGGCATATGCGGAGGAAAAACATTTGTCGGAAGAAGAAGCCGGGAGGGAAGTGAGATACCGGGCATTTGAGGGGGTATTGGAAAAATATGGGGGCAGTGGGAAAATTGCCGTTGCCCATAATGCCAATGACAGGGCGGAAACAATGCTTTTTCATTTGTTCCGGGGAACAGGCCTGACCGGGGCGGCGGGTATCAGGCCGGTAAGGGGAAATGTGATTCGGCCTATATTATGCCTGGGGCGTGAAGAAATAGAAGATTATCTTAGGAAAAAAGGGATGCCTTTTTGTATAGACCGCACAAACCTGGAGGATACTTATACGAGGAACCGTATCCGCAGCCATATTCTTCCTTTTGCAGAGCAACAGATATGTACAGGGGCAGTAGGCCATATGTGTGAAGCGGCTGATATATTTCTGGAGACGGATGAGTACATCCGCAGGCAGGCGCAAAAAGCATATGAGGGCTGCATTTTGCAGACATCGGAAGACAGAGTGGCATTGGATATCAAAGGGCTGATGGGGGAAGAGGCGTTTATAAGGAAACGGGTTCTGATACAATGCGTGGAAACGCTGATGGCAGGAAGGAAAGATATCGCTTCGGTGCACATAAGGGAGCTGGAGGAGCTTTTGCAAAAGCCGGGCAGCAAAGAACTCTCCTTGCCCTACCGGTGGAAGGCGAGGAAAGAATATGGGCGGCTGGAATTGTTCCGGGATGAAGCCAAAGAAGAGGAAGGGGTGGGCAGAATACCAATCCTTTTGGAAGGTGGAGTCTGCCAGGTAGAGGTTCCGCGTTTGGGGATTGTGGGATTTTCCGTGATGCAGAAGGGAAAATTGCCCATTTTTTGGAGGAAACCCCAAATAATTTCCGAAAAGACATATACGGAATGGTTGGATTATGATAGAATAACTAAGGCATTAATGTTCCGGACAAGGGAACCGGGCGATTATCTTACTATCAATAAGGAATTATGCAGAAAAAAACTTAAAAGCTACATGATAGAGGAGAAGATTCCCAAAAATAAAAGGGGAAGTTTGTATGTTTTAGCAGAAGGCAGCCATATTATCTGGGTGCCGGGTTACCGAATCAGCGAATATTATAAAATTACCGAGCAGACAAAACATATTTTGAAAGTACAGTTAGGAGGAGACCTTAAATGTCAGAAAGAGTAAGAGTTATGCTTTCCGAAGAGGAAGTGGACAGGAGGATTCAGGAAATCGGGGAACAGATTAGCAAAGATTACGCAGGCAAACAGGTACATCTTGTATGCGTGTTAAAAGGCGGAAGCTTCTTTATGTGCGAATTGGCGAAACGGATTACAGTACCGGTTTCTTTGGACTTTATGTCGGTATCCAGCTATGGCAGCGAGACAAAATCCAGTGGAGTAGTGAGGATTGTGAAAGATTTGGATGAGCCTTTGAAAGATAAGGACGTGCTGGTTGTGGAGGATATTGTGGACTCCGGCAGAACGCTGAGCTACCTGATGGATATGCTTAAGGACAGGGGGCCGAAAAGCCTGCGTCTTTGCACATTGCTGGACAAGCCGGACAGAAGGGTGGTAGATGTAAATGTGGACTATACGGGCTTCCGGATACCGGATGAGTTTGTTGTAGGATATGGGCTGGATTATGACCAGAAATACAGGAATTTGCCGTATATCGGTGTAGTGGAGCTGGATTAACGGTTTATAATGGATAGAGGTAGAATGAATTGAATAATAATAAAAAGAACTTTAACACGTATTTTTTAGTGATTTTGGTGCTGCTTTTCCTGGCGGCGCTGATGTTTCGCGGATTGAATGGACAGGAGACGGATTATACGAGAGGGGAACTGAATAAAGCCCTGCAGGCGGGTCAGGTGCTGGAAGCTGTCATCCAGCCTAATAAAGAAACTCCTACAGGTATTGTGCGTGTGGCGTTATCCACCGGGGAGGAAAAAATCCTTTATGTTACAGATGTAAAAGAAATGGAGGAGGAATTCATCTTAGCCGGGCTGGACCCTGAAATCCGCGATATCCCCAGGGAAAATTGGTTTATGACAAGTATTTTTCCGATTATGCTCGTGCTGGTAGTGGGCGTGTTTTTCTTTGTAATGATGAATGCCCAGAATTCCGGCGGCGGCAATGGCGGGAAGATGATGAATTTCGGGAAAAGCAGGGCGAAGCTTTCCCTGGACAGTAAAGTGACCCTGAAAGATGTGGCAGGGCTTCAGGAAGAAAAGGAAGAACTGGATGAAATTATAAATTTCCTGAAAGAGCCGGGCAAATTTACGAAAGTAGGGGCCAGGATACCGAAAGGCGTATTGCTGGAAGGTGCCCCTGGTACTGGTAAAACATTGTTGGCCAAGGCGATTGCAGGAGAGGCAAATGTGCCGTTTTTCAGCATTTCCGGTTCTGATTTTGTAGAAATGTTTGTAGGTGTAGGCGCTTCCAGGGTAAGGGATTTATTTGCGGATGCGAAGAAACATTCTCCCTGTATTGTTTTTATTGATGAAATTGATGCGGTAGCAAGACGACGCGGTACCGGCATGGGAGGCGGCCATGATGAAAGGGAGCAGACATTGAACCAGCTTTTGGTAGAAATGGATGGCTTTGGCGTAAACGAAGGGATTATCGTGCTGGCGGCCACAAACCGGGTGGATATTCTGGACCCGGCGATATTGAGGCCAGGCCGGTTTGACAGGAAGATAACGGTCAGCCCGCCGGATGTGAAAGGAAGAAAAGAAATTCTCGATGTGCATTCCCGGAATAAACCTTTGGCGGAGGATGTGAACCTAGAGCATATAGCCCAGACTACAGCAGGGTTTACGGGGGCAGACCTGGAGAATCTGATGAATGAGGCTGCAATCCATGCAGCTATGGAGAACAGGTCTTTCGTTGTACAGGAGGACATTAAGAAATCGTTTATTAAAGTGGGAATCGGCACGGAGAAGAAGAGCCGGGTAATTTCCGAAAAAGAGAAAAGAATCACGGCATACCACGAAGCCGGGCATGCTATCTTGTTCCATGTACTCCCCGATGTGGGGCCGGTATATACGGTTTCCATTATTCCTACCGGGCTAGGGGCAGCAGGATATACGATGCCTCTTCCGGAAAAGGATGAAATGTTCATGACAAAAGGAAAGATGCTTCAGGATATAATGGTTTCTTTGGGCGGGCGCATCGCGGAAGAAATTATTTTCGATGATATTACAACTGGTGCATCCAGCGATATTAAGAAAGCGACGAAGGTGGCCAGAAAGATGGTGACCAGGTATGGGATGTCGGATAATATCGGTGTAATCAATTATGATGACGATGACGACGAAGTATTCATCGGCCGTGACCTTGCCCACGCTAAGGGTCACAGCGAACTGGTGGCAGGGGAAATAGATAAGGAAGTGAAGGAAATTATCAATAGCTGCTATGCAAAAGCGAAAGCCATTATAGCTGAACATGAGGAAGTCCTTCACCGGTGTGCCGAGTTGCTGTTGAAGAAAGAAAAGATAACGCGTGAAGAGTTTGAAGCGCTGATGGATGAAAAGGATTACAGCCCGGAAAGCTTTTTTCAGTCATAGATAACTTCAGGGGATTGTGAAAAACTACCAAAAAAGAATGCTCGTTTTTGTGAAATTTGTGAATCCTTGGTATTTACGCAAAAGGTGATATATGCTATTATACTACTTGTAACCCCCCAATACATTATATAGTTTTTTGCTATACCCCATAAGAAAGAAATACCTTCTCTAAAAAAGACAGCAGGTCGAACGGCTGTCTTTTTTACTTTGTATGATTCGTTTGTTAATCCACGCTGCGCAGCCTTGCATCAATGGCTTTCTGGCTTTCATAGTCGAGATTGGTAAAAGGCCCGTTGAGGAGCTCTTCAAAAGTATATAATTCTTTTTGGAAGGGCAGCTTCCTGCGATAAGAGAAGTAGTCTTCCTCCAGTATCTGGCGGGTCTTTTCGTTGGCAAGCAGTTCTTCCATAGGGGAATCAATGCTGTAAACTTTCCGATAGGGGGAGGTGGGCTCATAGTGGAAAGTATAATTGCCAGGTTCTGCTTCCAGTTCCACATCCTTTCCCTTTTGTCTGGCCGCGGTGATTCCTGGCAGAGCCTGTAATTCTGCTTGCATTGCACCCAGGTTCGCATCGGGCAGCAGGATAGTTGCCCGGGTGTCGAAGGGGATTTGCGCCCGGATTTCTAATTCTCTGCCATTGATTTCCCATCCGCTTTCGATTCGGCCGGAGGCGGAATCCAAAGAAGCTTTCACCCATTGGATTTGATAATTTGGTGTGGGGGCTATTTTAAATTTCTTAAATCCAGGCCCTTCTTCCAAAGGCTGGATTCCGGCCATATTCCGGTACATCCATTCGGCGATGGAGCCATATGCATAATGGTTTAAGGAGTTCATTTCAGTACCGCTGATTTTCCCGTCCGGCAGCACAGAGTTCCAGCGTTCCCAGACGGTGGTTGCCCCCATCAGCACCTCATAGAGCCAGCCGGGATATCCTTTTTCAAGCAACAAATGATAGGCCAGGCTATTCATGCCGTTTTCGGACAATACGCGGCAAAGGTAGGGGGTTCCAACAAAGCCGGTATTTAAGTGGTAGCGGTTCTTTTTCAGCTTATTGAGCAAGCCCTTACATGTATTTTCATAGGCGAAATCCGGGGTCAGCCCCATGTAGAGAACTACCACATAGGCGGTCATGGTATCCACGCACAGGCGTCCGGCAGGGGTAAAGTATTCCCGTATAAAAGCTTCTTTAATTTCTGCGGCCAATTGTCCATAGAATGAGGCATCCCTTTCTTCCCCTAAGATTTTTGCCGCTTTGGCCACAATAGAGGTGGAATAGTAATAATAGCCGGAGGAAATAAGGAACGGGTCGGTGGCGCCATATACGCCGCCTTTTACATTGCCGTCCAATGCCAGCCAGTCCGCATAATGGAAACCGCTCTGCCATAGCTTCTTGCCTCCATATTTATCGTCCTGGCCTTTCATGTAGTCAACCCAGGCTTTCATGCTGCCATATTGAGCCTTAAGAATACCCTTATCCCCATAGTGGAGATATACGTTCCATGGGATGATGGTGGCGGCCTCCCCCCATGCGGTGGATGCATCCCCCGGGTAATTGGCTATGGGAACTACATCCGGCACGCTGCCGCCCAGCTTTTTTTGTTCGGCATATACATCACGCCCGTATTTGGCATAAAAGGCATAGGCGTCCGTATTAAAGCAGGCGGTTCCGCTGAATATCTGGGCATCCCCTGTCCACCCGTACCGTTCGTCGCGCTGGGGACAGTCGGTGGGGACATCCAGGAAATTCCCTTTCTGCCCCCACTTTATGTTGTGCAAGAGCTGATTGACTAAAGCATCGGAGGTTTCTATATTCCCGATTTCGTCTATTTGGGAATGGATTACCAGCCCCTGGAAATCTTTTAAATCCAGCTCCCCTTCCCAGCCGGTTATTTTCACAAAACGGAAGCCGTAAAATGTAAAATGCTGCCTCACCTCACACTCCCGGCCATCCGCAATATAAGTAAATTCGGCTTTTGCGGTTCGCAAATTGTCATTATAAAAATTGCCGTCCTGAAGGATTTCCCCGAATTGGAAAAACAGCCTGGCCCCTTTAGGGGCTTTGCAGCGGAATTGAAGCCAGCCGACCATATTCTGCCCCATATCCAGCACAGTTTCCCCGGCGGGGGTATGTATCAGTTCTATGGGGGTAATCCTCTCGTGTACTGTAATGGGCGGGTTTAGCCGGGGGGTTAGCTTTTTTTTATCCAAATCTATATTACGAACGGAAAAACGTTCGCTAATATCCAAAGTAGCATCGTAAACTTCCCCGGGATAAATGCCGCTTGAGATGACCCTGCTTTTTCCGGCCTTCCAGGAGGTGTCCGTTTTTATGATTTCCGTTGTGCCGTCTTCATATTGGATATGGAGCTCCCCAATGCATGCCAGCCGGTCTCCGTAGTTTTCTTCCGTTTTCCGGAGGCCGAACCAGCCCTTGTACCAGCCATCGCCTAAAAGGACCTGTATTTCGTTTTCGCCGTTTTTGGGGGATATATCATAGGTCTGGTAGGGAATCCAGGTGTCATAAGCGCAGAAGCCGGGAAGAAGGCATTCGCCGCCTTGCTTTTCCCCGTTCAAATACAGCTCGTAAAGCCCGAGTCCTACCATGTACATGCGGGCTTTGCGCACCGGTTTGGAAACGGAAAAGGTTTTGACCAAAAAGACTTGCAGTTCCTTGGGCATATCCGGTGTAATCCAGTCCGCATTCCATTCCCCCGTCCTGGGGGTCTCGAACCAGGCGGTATCGCTCTTGGCCGATTCCCCATTGTCCGCCTGGACGTTTACTTTCCAATAATACCGCGTCATTGGCTGAATCTGGATGGGCAGTTCAAAGCCGGTGCTGGGGATATTCCCGTTTTCCCCGCTGTCATAAAGGATAGTAGAAAAATCTTCGGACAAAGAAACGAGGACCTGGGCTTTTGCCTGACGCTTGCCCGCAGTATCTTCCGTAACAAAAGAGATGGTAGGACGGGCTAAGTCATAGCCCATAGGATTGGTAAGATGATTTGTTTTTAACCGCGTGATTTTCATAATGTTTTTCCTTTCGCCATTGAATGGAGGGCAATTGTTTATGTGATGCATATACAATATTAGTATAATATAAAAAAGCAAATAAATATATGGGGGAATGTATAGACTTATATTTAAATTATGAAACAATAGGATTTTATATCGGATGTAGCAAAAGAAAAATATGCGATAACAATTTCACAAATGGCAGGGATAAAAAATAGTTGCTAAATATGGAACTACTTGAATAAGAGGAATATATAGGTTAAAATGTTTCATATAAAAATAGAAAAAACTTGCGGACGGCTAATCTGAAGGGATTTGAAAAGGTTTACCGTGGTGGCAAGGGGCAGTAGGGGGAAGCGTGAATGGACAGAAATGGATTTCAGAAGGTTGAGTATAATCAGACATATATGAACACTATACGGCCGATATTCGATAAGAGGGCATTGTTTAGTGATATGACGGAGGACTATGTAAACCCTTCGGAACCCAGTGCTTATGGCGAGGTGACAATTAAGTTCCGCACAAAGAAAAATAATGTGGATAGGGTTTTGTTCGTATGTGATAATGAAAAACAGTTGATGCTTAAGAAAGAATCGGATAGATATTTTGATTATTATTTTCATACGGTACAGTTGGAAGATATGGAAATCAGTTATTATTTTGAAGTTCATTTTGAAAAGGTAGTGCGCTATTATAATTATTGCGGTGTACAGAAAACGGTTGATAAACATTTCAATTTCCGCTTGATACCGGGTTATAGGACTCCTGATTGGGCGAAAGGGGCTGTGATGTATCAAATTTATGTGGACCGCTTTTACAATGGCGACCCTTCCAACGATGTGCTGACAGACGAATACCGATATATAGGGGAGAATACGGTACAGGTAAAGGATTGGGGCAAGTATCCGGCCGCCATGGGAGTGAGGGAATTCTATGGGGGGGACCTTCAGGGCGTATTGGATAAAATGGATTATCTACAGGATTTGGGGATTGATGTAATATATTTTAATCCTTTATTCGTTTCGCCTTCCAACCATAAATATGATATTCAGGATTATGATTATATAGACCCCCATTTCGGGAAAATCGTGTCGGATGAAGGGGAACTGCTGCAGCAGGGGCAGGAGAACCGTTTTGCCACAAGGTATATCGACAGGGTGACCAATAAAGAGAATCTGGAGGCAAGCAACCGGCTGTTCGCCCAAGTGGTGGAGGAAGCCCATAGAAGGGGTATGAAAGTAATTTTGGATGGGGTGTTCAACCATTGCGGCTCTTTTAATAAATGGATGGACAGGGAAAGGATTTATGAGAATGCGGAGGGGTATGAGAAAGGGGCTTATGTGGACGAGGACAGCCCATATCATAATTATTTTGCATTCCACCACAAGGACAAATGGCCATATAATGCAAGTTATGATGGATGGTGGGGGCATGACACACTGCCCAAACTGAATTATGAAGGCTCGAAGGATTTGTTTGAATATGTGATGCATATTGCCAGGAAATGGGTATCCCCGCCTTATAATGCGGATGGATGGAGGCTGGATGTGGCGGCGGATTTGGGGCATTCCCCGGAGTATAACCATTATTTCTGGAAGGAATTTTATAAAACGGTAAAAAGGGCAAACCCCAATGCGGTTATCTGGGCGGAGCATTATGGAAATCCCAGGGAGTGGATGAATGGAAAAGAATGGGATTCCATTATGAATTACGATGCCTTTATGGAGCCGGTTACCTGGTTTTTGACGGGAATGCAGAAGCACAGCGATGATTATAGGGAGGATATGCTGGGAAATGCGGAAAGCTTTTGGGGGGCAATGAGGTATAATGTTTCCCATATGACAATGCCGTCATATTATGTGGCGATGAATGAATTGTCAAACCATGACCATTCCCGTTTCCTCACCAGGACGAACCGGTTTGTGGGGCGGACCAATTCCCATGGCCCGGAGGCGGCAGACCGCAATGTGAATAAAGCGGTGATGCGGGAAGCCGTAGTGATTCAGATGACATGGCCTGGGGCGCCTACAATATATTATGGGGATGAAGCGGGGGTGACCGGTTTTACGGACCCGGATAACCGGAGGACATATCCGTGGGGGAATGAGGATAAGGAATTAATCCGGTTTCACAAGGAAATGATAGCTATCCATAAGATGAATAGAGAAATGGTCATAGGTTCTTTGAAATATATGGAAAGCGACTACAATGTAATTGGCTACGGGCGCTTTACAAGGGAAGAGCAGTCGGCCATATTGGTGAATAACAATACCCATGAAATTACAAAAAACCTTGCGGTGTGGTATTTGGGAACCCCGAAGAAAGGTTTTATGAAGCGGTTGATGCTGACAACGGCGGAAGGGTTTACAACGGAAGAGGTGGAGTACCCGATTTCCGGTGGGAAAGTAAAAATCACTTTGCCGCCTACTTCTGCCATTGTGCTGAAATGCTGCAAAAAGAGGGAGAAGAAGTTTTTAAAGTTTCAATAAAGCAGGGGGGATGGAAACAGGGCTTTTGTCTACTGTATCTGTTCAACGCTATTTTCATTCCTCCATTGCCTTGGGGAGATGCTGTAGACATTTTTGAAGGCCCTGGAAAAATGCAGTTGATTGGGATAGCCTACAGCGTTGCCGATATCTGCGATGGATAGTTTGGTAAGCTTCAGGAGTTCGGCCGCCTTTGTCATGCGGTAGGAAATGAGGAACTCCTGGGGGGATTTCCCTGTGTTTTCCCGGAAAATTTTCCCGAAATAGCTTCTGTTCAGCCCACAGGAATAGGCGATATTCTCCACTGTAATATCATTCTGGAAATTCTGTTCGATAAAAGATATGGCTTCTTTAATATAAAAATCCCGTAATGTGTTGCCCTGCCGGTTTTGCATGGCAGAGGATGAACGGATAAAACTGTCGATAAAAAGATGGAGATGCCCAATCAGGTGGAAAGATGATGCATCTTTGTGGTTGACAATATATAACATTTCTGACTTCATAACTTCAGCAATATCTTTATAGCGTGCCCTGTAAATGGGCTGGTCACGGCTGATGCCGGCCAGCTCAATGGTTTCTTTCGCCCGAAGGCCATCGAATTCCAGCCATGCGTATTCCCAGGGAATCTCCCTGTCCGCAATATAAGTGCAAATCTGGTGAGGGAACATCATAAAGCCCTGGCCGCTTTTTACCTGGTAAGTGATGGATTCCCCTTTGGAATTTTCAGCAATTAAAGTGCCTGTTCCGGAAAGGCATAAATGGAACAGGTAATGGTTTCTGGCAGCCGGGCCGAAGGAATGGGAGGGGTCGCATTGCTCCCAGCCAAACTGGTATAATCCTAAATCTATAAAATTTTCACTCGGAAAAACGGAAAAAACTACTTCGCTCATAAGATGCCTCAATCATATTTGGGTCAGGATTTAGGTGTCGAAATCGCCCGTTTATGGATAGTATTTGATACCTTGAATCCTATTATATACCAAAATGCTTGGCGATTTCAAATAAAAATCATAAAAGTAGCATTTAGGCATAAAATATACTAAATTGTGGTATTTACTAGTGGCATAATGGTATTTTATAATCTTTTTATCAAAATAGGGAAGGAGAAATGCTATGAAAGGGAAAAGGATAAAATGCTTGGGGCTTGCAATATGCTGTATGGCGGCATCATTGTTTGCCTGTGGGTGCGGGGCTTCTGCAAATGACGGAAAGATTGAAATCGAAATCGTCCAGTACAAGCCGGAAGCGGCGAATTATTTTAAGACGGTGGAAGATGAATTCAACGCAACCCATGATAATATTCATTTGAAAATCAGTTCCCCGAATGACGCAATGACAATTTTGAAGACAAGATTCATCAGAGAGGATTACCCGGACATCATAGGAATTGGCGGAGACATCAATTACTCCTATTTTGTGGATGTAGAGATTCTGGCGGATATCTCAGATTATAGCGGGCTTGGGAGTATAAACCAAGGATATCTGGATATTGACGAAGCGCTGGAGCTGGTTCCTACGGAAGGGACTTTTGCGGTGCCATATGTGGCTAACGCGGCTGGAATTTTGTATAACCGGGATATGTTTGAAGAGCATGGGTGGACGATTCCTGAAAATTGGGAGGAACTCATCGCTTTGTGCGATACCATCCAGGCGGAAGGGATACTTCCGTTTTATTTCGGCTTTAAAGATACATGGACTTGTCTGGCACCCTGGAACTCCATGGCGGTTGATTTATCCCCTGCGGATACAACGAAGCAAGTAAACCGGGGAGAAACTACATTTTCCGTAGAATATAGGGAAATCGCAGAAAAATATCTGGATTTACTGCAGTATGGGCCGGATGACCCGTTCGCGTATGGCTACAATGACGCCTGTACCGCTTTTGCCCGGGGCGAATCCGCAATGTACCCTATCGGCAGTTACGCTGCTCCCCAGATTCTTTCCGTAAACCCGGATTTAAATCTGGATTCCTTCGTAATGCCGGCTAACGATTCCAAAGATGGCAATACGCTGAACTCCGGTGTAGACCTTCAGTTCTGTGTGATGGCGGAATGCCCGAATAAGGAAGCGGCCTACGAAGTTTTGGATTTCCTCTTCGCCGATGAAAATATTCAGAAATACATTGATGCACAGACGGCAATACCTTGTAAAGAGGGTGACTTCGCATTGCCTTCCATCCTGGATGGGATGACCGATTACATAACAAGCGGAAATATGAAAGACTATCAGGACCATTATTATCCGTCGGAAATGGCAGTGGACGCTCAAATCCAGACATTCCTGTTGAATAAGGATGTGGATGCTTTCCTGACGAAGTTTGACAATGACTGGCCGCGTTATAACAGAGATATCATCCGCGTGGTACAGGAATATGAAAAACAACACAATGCGAATTAGGAAAGGAGAAGCTATGAAAGAAGTGATGAAAAATGAAAGGAAAAGAACTTTTTTACTGATTACGATTCCGATTCTGGCACTGTTTATCTGCTTTAACACCATTCCTTTGATTCGTGGTGTGATTTACAGCTTTACCAATTTCAAAGGGTTCGGGAAATATAACTGGGTAGGTTTCCAGAATTATATTGATTTGTTTTCGGATGCCCGCGTAGGGAAATCCTATTGGTTTACCTTTAAACTGGCTATTGTATCCACGGTGGTTACTAACGTGCTCAGCCTTATCCTGGCTTTGGGCCTGAACAGTAAAATAAAGGCGAAAAGCTTTTTCAGGGGAGCATATTTCCTGCCTAACATTTTAGGCGCATTGGTAGTAGGTTATATTTTCAATTACTTTTTTACATATATACTTCCGGCAGTGGCGCAGATGATGGGAGTCGGGGCATTGAGTTCCAGCATCCTGTCAAACCCCAGCGCGGCATGGATTGGAATTATGGTAGTATGCGCATGGCAGGCCATCGCCATGAACACCATCATTTATATCTCCGGCCTTCAGACCGTGCCTGAGGATGTGTATGAGGCCGGCGGGCTGGACGGCGCAACAGGGTGGAAGCAGTTCCGCTACCTCACATTCCCGTTGATTATACCGTTCTTCTCCATCAATATGGTGCTTTGCGTGAAGAACTTCCTGATGGTATTCGACCAGATTATGGCCTTGACAAAAGGCGGCCCTGCACAGAGTACGGAATCCATTTCCTACCTGATTTACAATAACGGTATGTCGGGCGGGCAGTTCGGTTTCCAAAGCGCCAATGCAGTTGTATTCTTTATCGTAATTGTAATTGTTTCCGTGGCACAGATGAAATTTTCCAGCAGTAAGGAGGAGCAGCTATGACAAAGAAAAATGCAGATATGCATACGAATAAGGTGGCAATGGTCTTATTGATATTGGGGCTTTCCACAATTATCTTTCCGCTGTATTTGACGATTGTAATTGCGTTCAAACAGCCTTCTGAAATGACAAACAGCATCAGCGGTATTTTATCCCTGCCCAAGTCATGGAGTCTGAATAATTTTAGGGAAGCTATGGAAGTAACGGATTTCTGGCACTCTTTGGGGAACAGCCTTTTGATTACACTGCTGGCAGTAGGGTTATCCATCATTATCCATTCATTGATGGGTTATGCATTGGGGAGAAATAAAGCAAAAAATAAATTTTACAGCTTCGTATATTTGTTTATTGTAAGCGGTATGTTCGTTCCTTTTGCAATTCTGATGATGCCTCTGGCAAAACAGACAGCAGAACTGGGGCTGGCAAACTGGGCCGGTGTAATTATCCTTTATGTAGTATTTTATATGCCGATGAATATATTGCTGTATTCAGGATACCTGGTAAATATCCCGATGGCATTGGAAGAAGCGGCGAAGGTGGACGGGGCTTCCACATGGAGGACTTACTGGAAGATTATTTTCCCGATTATGCGCCCTATGCATGCAACGGTTGCGGTTTTGACAGCATTGGCAGTATGGAATGACGTTATGACACCATTGGTTATAATGGCAGGTTCAGGACAGAATACATTACCGTTGGCACAGTTGAACTTCCAGTCACAGTTTGGTACAAATTATAACCTGGCATTTGCATCATACTTGTTGGCATTGATACCGATTCTGATTTTCTATATCATCTGCCAGAAACAGATTCTGAACGGTGTGGTAAACGGAGCGGTGAAGTAAAGAAAAGACCAAAAACAGCTATCAATAAGGTTACCGGTCACAATGTGGGCAGTAACGGAACGCGGGCTGCCAGGTAATTGTGGCAGCCTGCGTTTTTCCCTTATTTAAAAAACTATTTGGACAGGAGGAGAGGATATGGCAGTATGTTATGACAAAAAATCGAAAACTATCTCAATTAATACAGAACATACTACTTATCAGATGAAAATCGGCCCTTATGGGGTGTTGATGCACACTTATTATGGGGAGAGGATTTCCGGCGAGGATATGTCATATCTGTTTCGGTATGAAGATATCGGCTTTTCTCCGGCAATGGGAGATGCAGGGATGGATAGGACGGTCTCCCTGGATACGATGCCCCAGGAAATGCCCTCCTTTAATGTAGGGGACTACCGGGCGGAAGGCATACGGGTACAGCATGGGGATGGCACATATGTCCTGGATTTAAGATATGTATCCCATGAAATTCTGGAAGGGAAATATTGCCTGGAAGGGTTGCCGGCGATGTATGGGGACGGCGAGAAAGCAGAGACATTAAAGGTAGTTTTAAGGGACAGGGCAAAAGAGTTTTTTGTTACACTTTTATATGGTGTTTTTGAAGATTTGGATATTATTACCAGAGCCTGCCTTATTGAAAACCGGGAGGAAGAGACTGCCGTAATGGACAAAGCGGTTTCCATGAGCATGGATTTCCTAACGGCGGATATGGATATTTATACATTTAACGGAAGACATACAATGGAACGGGAAGCGGAAAGGAAAAAGCTGGGGAAAGGGATTACCTCAATAGGGTCTCTTCGTGGAACATCCAGCCACCAGCATAACCCCTTTGTGATTCTATGTGAGCCGGAAACGGAGGAAGAACATGGGGGATGCTATGGGTTCGCTTATGTATACAGCGGCAATTTCCTGGTGGAGGCGGAGTGCAGCCAGTTGGACATGCTGCGGTTTACCATGGGGATTCATCCTTCACGCTTTAAGGTGATGTTGGAAAAGGGAAGAATTTTCACTATGCCGGAAGTAATTATGAGCTATTCGGGGAATGGACTGGGTAAATTGTCGGCTCAGTTCCACCGGGCGATGAGGAATCATCTTTGCAGGGGAAAATTTAAAAACAGCCGGCGGCCGATATTAATTAATAACTGGGAAGCCACCTATTTTGATTTTAATGGAGAAAAACTAATCGCCATAGCGGAGGAAGCGTCAAAACTGGGAATAGAAATGCTTGTCATGGATGACGGATGGTTTGGGAAAAGGGATTTTGATGAATCCGGGCTGGGGGATTGGTTTCCTAATGAAGAAAAGCTGGGGATGGGTCTTCACGAGCTGATTCAGAGGGTGAAAGAAAAGGGGCTTTCCTTTGGCATCTGGATAGAACCGGAGATGGTGAACGAGGACAGCCGCCTGTATAGGCAGCATCCAGACTGGGCAATTACCCTCCCGGACAGGGAGCCGGGCAGAGGAAGATGCCAATTGGTGCTGGACCTGGGAAGAGAATGTGTGCGGGAGTATCTTTATCAGGCGATTTGCGGCATTTTGGACACAGGGGATATTTCTTATGTGAAATGGGATATGAACAGAAGCATCAGCGATGTCTATAACCCGGAATTGTCTCCGGAACAACAAGGGGAAGCAGGGCACAGATATGTGCTTGGCTTGTATGAACTTTTGGAAAAGATTACAACAAGATATCCCGATGTGCTGTTTGAAGGGTGCAGTGGAGGCGGGGGAAGGTTCGACGCCGGTATGCTTTATTATTCCCCTCAGATTTGGTGCAGCGATGATACGGATGCTATTGAGCGGCTAAAGATTCAGTATGGAACATCCTTCGGATATCCTATCAGTACAGTGGGTTCCCATGTTTCAGCTTGCCCGAACCATCAGAACGGCCGTATTACGCCATTGCATACAAGAGGGACAGTGGCGATGGCGGGCAGTTTTGGCTATGAACTGGATATTAGTAAAATGACGGCTGAGGACAAGGAAGAGGTCAGGGAACAAATAAAGAATTATAAGAAATACTTTGAACTGATTCAGGAAGGGGATTATTACCGTTTGACGAAACCGGAGGAAATCTTTATGGGATGGCAGTTTGTTTCCCAAGACCGGGGAAAAAGCCTGGTAAATGTGGTAATGACCAGTGCTAGGTCGAATGCACCGGGATGCATCATAAGGTGCAGGGGACTGAATCCGCAGGATAATTATAAAGAGGCAGGAACAGGGAGGGTTTATAGTGGCAGTGCATTGATGTACGGAGGATATTTACTTCCCAAGGAAATGGGGGAATACCAGTCTTACCAGATGTATTTTGAGAGGGTTTGAGTATTTATATAGATGGAAGGCGGCCGGGATGGTGTGAAATGCTGCCCGGCTGACTTCCGGTAAAAGTGGGTAACGGCAAAAAAGGGTTTTGCCGTTATCCGTTTTTTATGTTATATTAATGTGAGGAGAGCATTCTTTTTATACCAAAAAGGGCATATATGTGCGGAAATGAGGGAAATATGGAAAGGATTACTTTAGGCAAGACAGGGTTAGTCATGAATAAAAACGGCTTTGGGGCGCTTCCGGTTCAAAGGGTATCGAAAAAGGATGCGGTATATTTGCTGCAGAAGGCTTTTTATCATGGAATTAATTATTTTGATACTGCCAGGATGTATACAGACAGCGAGGAGAAGATAGGGGCAGCACTTTCCCAGGTGCGGGAGAAGATAATTATCAGCACGAAGACGGGGGCACAGGATGCCGCCGGTTTTTGGGCTGATTTGGAAATGAGTTTTAAGGAACTGCAGACGGATTACATAGATATTTATCAGTTCCATAATCCCTCATTCTGCCCTAAGCCGGGAGACGGCTCAGGACTATATGAGGCCATGCTGGAAGCGAAGGAACAAGGGAAGATAGGGCATATCGGTATTACAAACCATAGATATAAGATTGCGGAGGAAGCGGTGGAATCCGGGCTTTATGAAACGGTACAGTTTCCGTTTTCCTATTTGGCCGGTGAACCGGAGAAAAAGATTGTAAAAATGTGCAAGGAAAAGGACATTGGTTTTATCGCCATGAAAGCTTTGTCCGGCGGCCTGATTACGGATTCGGCGTTGGCATATGCATATATGGCCGGATATGGCCATGTGGAGCCAATCTGGGGAATCCAGAAGGAGGCAGAACTGGACGAATTCCTTTCCTATCAGGAAAACCCTCCTGTTTGGACGGAGGAAATGGAAGAAAAGGTAGAAAAGGAAAAAGAAGAGTTGGCGGGGGATTTCTGCAGGGGATGCGGCTATTGTATGCCGTGCCCGGTGGGGATTGAAATCAATAACTGTGCCAGGATGAGCCTGTTGCTTCGCCGTGCGCCCAAGGAGGGGTATCTGAGGGAAGTATGGAAAGAGAAAATGAAGAAAATAGAGAGCTGCCTGCTTTGCGGCCAGTGTAAAAGCAGGTGTCCTTATGGGCTGGATACTCCGGAACTGCTTAAAAAAAACTATGAGGATTATAAGACCTTCCTTTAATGGCGGTTTTGCTTTGGCGCCCGAAGTAGGATATTCAAAAAGAAATTATAAAGGATTGGAAATAGGAGATATGACATCCAGAGAATTTGCCAAGCTGATAGGGGTATCGCAGCCAACGGTGTCGCGTGCTCTTAATAACAGCAGCCTTGTAGCCCCCGAGACGAAAGAATATGTGCTGAGGAAGGCGAGGGAATATAAGTTTGAGCTGAACAGCCAGGCGCAGAGCCTGAAAACAAGCAGGACGGGAACGATAGGAATCCTTTTCCCGAAGCATTTTATCAGTATGAACAATAATTTAATGCTCGCCCATGTGTATGACTGTATCCAGCAGGAACTGAGCTCTTATGACTATGATATTATGGTCATTTATTATGACAGTAATTCTCAGGACTTTTCCAGGTTTGAGAGAAGCATACGCAAGAAAAAAGTGGACGGGTTTCTTGTGTTACGTATGGAACTTATGGATGAGGAGATGGAACTGATTCAGCAGTACCAGGTGCCATGTGTGTTTATGATGAATGCCAATGCGAACATCAGGGAAAACCTCAGTTATTTCTTTTCGGATAGCTTTTACGGGGGGTACTTAGCAGGGAAATATTTGGGGAAATTCCAGGATTATGACAAAATGTATATCACAGTTTCGGAGGAACGGGATGATGCCAGCCGGCGCTTTAATGGATATTGCAAAGGGCTGAAGGAAATGGGGTATAATTTCCGGGACGGGGATATATTACAGTGTAATATTGGCATACGGTCGGCGTTTGACTGTATCAGCCGGAATATAGACATATTCAGAAAACGGAAAACGGCAATTTTTACTTATAGCGATTTACTGGCGATTGGTGCGGTTCAGGCATTTTTGCATTATGATATAGCAGTTCCGGAGCAGGTGCAGGTACTGGGGATGGATGACTTGCCTCTGGCTACGATGCTGCAGCCGGAGATTAGTACGATTCATGTAGATGTGGATGAAATAGTGTCAAATGCGTGCCATCTGCTGATGGAACTGATAGAAAAAAAGGCGGTGATGAAGCAGGAATGGGTTCGGCCACGGCTGATTATCCGGGAGACTTCCTGGCCCATACAAGGAGAGGAAGCCAATTCCTGTGGGCAATGAAACAAGTGGGCATATGTGCCTGTATTTTAAAAGAAAAATAGAAAATGCCAGATACCTGAGAAAACGGTAAGCGAAAGGGAAAGCCTTATGCGTATATTTACGTATAAGGTTTTTTCGTATAGAAAGGCGGAGCGCAAGAAAATGGTAATTGTGCAAATTATACAAATTTACTTAAATGAATACGTATAAAATAAACAGAAAAGAGGGGAAACTAGAAAATATGAATAAAAAGCATTGACAATATGATGAATAGGTGTTATAAATGAATTATCAAATGAATACGTATTCAATTCAAAGGCTCAAAGGAGGACGAATATGAAGAGAATAATGGCTATGATAATGGCGGCATGTATGATGGTATGTATTTTGGCGGGGTGCGGAACATCGGATGCACCGGCGGAGAATAAAGGGGATGCGCCAGCAGAAGCAGTGGAGGAAACAAAAGAGGACGCGCCGGAGGCGGCTGCGGAAGATACGGCAGAAGCCGGAACGGAGACGGATGGATTAACGCCTTCAGGAGAAACTTTAATCGTGGGTACAATGGCAAATTCCCTTGGATTGCCAGTACACCAGGCGGAAAAAGCAGGATACTTTAAAGATGCGGGATTGGATGTCAAAATTGAAATATTTGCAACTGGTGCCCCCATTAATGAAGCGATGGCAGCGGGGGAACTGGATGTGGCAGTCAGCGGTATGGCTTCTGTTTATGCATTGGCAACCGGGATGTACACTTATATTGGTGATGGCGTTATCACTACGGGTGGAGAATCCATTTATGCAAGGGCGGACAGCCCATACGTACAGGCCGGAGCGGATGAAAGCGGTGTTATCGGAAATGCGGAAGTATTAAAGGATGCATCTATTTTAGGGCCTTTGGCAACAACAGCCCATTATCAGGCAATTAAATATATGGAACATTTTGGGTTGACAACAGATGATTTCAGTATGGTTTCCATGGATTATCCTCAGGCATACCAGGCATTTATTACTGGTGAAGGCGATTTGATTGCAAATAAAATGCCATATACCAATCAGTTGGAAGAAGCCGGGTATGTGAAAGTTTCTGATATGAATATGATATTGGACAACCCCATTATTGATACAATTTTTGTGCAGAATGCAGTAGCGGAAGGGCGCAGGGATGATTTAGTCCTTTTCCTGGAATGTTATTATAAGGCGTGTGCAGATTTGATGGCGGATGAGGCGGCCAGGAGAGATACTGCTATGGAATGGTATGCGGAAGAAGGCATCACTTACAGTGATTCCGATATGGATACGGAAATTGAGGTTAAAGATTACTTCACGATTGATACAGTGGATACGGAAGCTAATTCCATCGGTTCGTTTATGACAGATATCGGTGCATTCTATGTGGAGCAGGATATGATTTCTACCAGCGATATCCCTAATGTGGAAGCAAGCATCGACCATTCCTTCCTGGAAGCGGCAAAGGCAAGGGCTGCAAAATAATCAAATAAAGCGATGGTAATGCGAAAAGCAGAAAAGTAAAGGCAGTGATGCAAAATGGCAGGGCAGTTACAGTTATTCCAAGGATATATACGGATTTGCAGATAAATATACCGCTTTGCGGTGCTAATCCGGTGCGGGAAACGCTTTCACAAGGTTTCCTTAATGTGGAATTTGCAATTGCCCTGTTGCTATTCTCCGAAAGAAAGGCATGGTTTAAGATGAAAGATAAGAGAAAGATAAAATATCTATGTATATCGATACTGTCGGTTTTGGCAGTTATCGTCATATGGTATATCTGTATCGATATGGTGCATATGAAACCGGAGACGGTTTTTCCCGGGCCGGTAAAAGTATTCCGTTCATTTATGGATAAATTATCCACAAAGGCGCCGGATGGGGCTACGCTGCAGGCGCATTTGTGGGCTAGCATTAAAGTGGCGCTGTTTGGTTATGCCCTTGGCGCGGTGATTGGGGTACCTTTGGGGATTGCTATGGCATGGAATAAATGGGTGGATAGGTTTGTGCGTCCCTTGTTCGATTTAATCCGCCCGATTCCGGGTCTGGCCTGGATTCCTATGTTTATTCTGCTGTTTGGAATTGGGATTACATCTAAGGCGCTGGTCATTTTTTTAGGGGCTTTGATTGCCTGTATCGTAAACAGCTATACGGGAATCCGTCAGACAAAAGAAACCCATTTATGGGTAGGGGATGTTTTTGGCGCTACCGGAAGCCAAAAGCTTTTTAGGATTGCAATCCCTACTGCGCTGCCAATGATTTTTACGGGGCTGCGTGTGGCGCTGGGGACTTCCTGGACAGCATTGGTGGCGGCGGAACTGCTGGCATCCACAAAAGGGTTGGGCTATATGATACAGCAGGCCCGGGCGATTTCCAGGCCGGATATTATTATTGTAGGTATGTTGGCAATCGGCGCGGTGGGGGCGGTTTTCGATGCGCTGCTTCACTTGGTGGAGGTTAAGGTAGCAAAAGGAATGAATGTGAAAAATTGAAAACCGGAAATTTTCAATCGCAAGTTTGTGCGCACACGTTCAAACTTGTAATGCACAAAAAGCGTGTGCATATGGAGGTAATGATGAAAAAAAGTGTTTTGAAGGGCCACACTTCTGATAAAACGATAAACGCAGTTTGTGCCTGCGCTGCAATTGGGCTGTTTCTCATTTTGTGGTATTGGGGAACTGCGGCAACAAAGCTGGGGATGATGATTCCGGGGCCGATGGAGGTGCTGCGGGCAATCAGCAAGGGATTATTGGGGAAAGTAGGGCGCCATAGCATTATGGCCCATGTGGGGTACAGTATGATGCGCGTTATGGTAGGGTTTGCTATTGGCTCTCTGGTAGGCGTAGCCCTGGGGCTCTTGATGGGATGGTATGGCATTGCAGAAGCGATATTTAACCCGCTGTTTCGCGTTATCCGTCCGATTCCGCCCATCGCCTGGATTCCGATTTCCATTATCTGGTTTGGGCTGGGGGAGGATGCCAAGATATTCCTGATATTCCTGGCGGCATTTTCCAATACCACCCTGAATTCTATGGCAGGGGCGAAAAGCGTGGACCCGGAGGTAATAAATGCTGCTAAAATGCTGGGGGCAAATGAACGTCAGATTTTTACTACGATTGTACTTCCGGCCTCGGTCCCTTCTATTTTTGCAGGGCTTCAGGTGGCGATTTCCAGTAGCTGGGCTACAGTTTTGGCTGCGGAGATGGTAAGGTCTTCGGAAGGCTTGGGATGGATGATTGTAGCGGGTATGAACAATAACGATATGATTCAGATTTTATCCGGAATCGTCATGATTGGCATTGTAGGGTTCATCCTTGCGATTATTATGAGAAAGGCGGAGGAAGTGTTATGTCGATGGAACAAGAGCGGGGAATAGAAAACAGTATTATCGAATGTGCAGGCGTATGCAAATCCTTCGGGACGCCTGAGGGTGAACATCAGGTAATTAAGGACTTTAATTTACAGGCAAAAGAAAATGAATTTCTGGTGTTGTTTGGTCCGGGGCAGTGCGGGAAGACAACCATGATAAACCTGATTGCCGGATTTGAAAAAGTGTCTGGCGGAAGCCTGAAATTTATGGGGAAAGAGGTTACGAAGCCTGACCCGTCAAGGGGAGTGGTCTTCCAGTCCACAGCATTATTCCCATGGATGACAACTATGGGGAATGTGGAATATGGGCTGAAAATGGCAGGGGTGAAAAAGGAAGAACGGCAGAAGCGTGCCCAGAACTATATTAATTTGGTGGGGCTTCAAGGGTTTGAGAAATCTTATCCGGTGCAGCTTTCCGGGGGGATGCGCCAGCGCGTGGGCATTGCCAGGGCTTATTGCAATGAGCCTAAGGTAATGCTGATGGATGAGCCGTTCGGCGCGCTGGATGCCCAGACAAGGTATTTGATGCAGGAAGAACTGCAACGCATTTGGGAGGCGGAGAAAAGGACGGTTATTTTCGTTACCAATAATATTGAAGAAGCGCTGTATCTGGCGGATAGGATTCTCGTATTAACGAATTGTCCGGCTACCGTGAAAAAGGAGTATATTATTGGCCTTCCCAGGCCGAGGAACCTTGTCTCGCCGGAATTCCTGGCGTTGCGCAAGGAAATCACGGGTATTATGGACAGCACATTATAGGAAAGGGTTCGGCCAGGCTATATTTGCCTGTCAAACCGGGCATGGGCTGAATTTGTTTATGATGTTTCAGGCTTTGAAAGGAGCACAATAATAAAATGAGTGAAAAAGCAAAAGTTAAGGTCAGAAACCTTACAAAAAAGTTTGGAGACCTGTTGGTGCTGGACGATATGTCATTCGATGTGGGGGACGGCGACCTTTTGTGTGTGGTAGGGCCTACGGGGTGTGGAAAAACTACATTTTTGAACAGTCTGACAAAAATTTATGATATTACGGCGGGGGAAATCCTTTTAAACGATGAGAAAGTAGACCCGAAAAAACAGAATATCGCGTATATTTTTCAGGGCGATTCCACAATGCCCTGGCTGACCGTGGAAGAGAACGTGCGCTTCGGGCTGGATATTAAAAAAGTGGCGGAAGCGAAGAAAAAGGAACAGGTGGATAAATATCTGGAAATCGTAGGGCTTACGAATTACCGGAAATATTATCCCAAGCAGCTTTCGGCCAGCATGCTGCAGCGTGTCAGTATCGCCAGAGCATTTGCCACAGAACCGGAACTTTTACTGATGGATGAACCTTACGGCCAGTTGGACATCGAATTACGCTTTAAGCTGGAGGATGAACTGGTAAAATTATGGAAACTGACGGGAACAACGGTTTTGTTCATTACCCATAATATTGAGGAAGCGGTTTATTTGGGCAACAAGATTATGATATTGACGAATAAGCCCACAACAGTGAAGAAGACTATTGTAAACAATTTGCCAAGGCCAAGGGATATTGCAGCCCCGGAATTTGTGGAACTGAGGAATCAGGTGACGGAGCTGATTAAATGGTGGTAGGTAATTGTCCAGGCTTTATAGTGGAGAGGGCAAATGCTCAGGATATAAAAATTTATAGGTTGTAAGTAAGGGAGAAAAGAAATGAGAGCAATTACCATAATGTATGATTCTTTGAACCGCAAATACCTCCCCTGCTATGGGGATATGGTATCTATTATGCCTAATTTCCGGAGGCTGCAGGAAAAGGCGGTGACTTTTGACCGGTTTTATGTGGGAAGCCTTCCGTGTATTCCGGCACGCCGGGAGCTTCACACAGGCCGCTACAATTTTATGCACCGGTGCTGGGGGCCTCTGGAGCCGTTTGATGATTCTGTAGTGGTGGATTTGGGCAGGCATGGGGTGTATTCCCACTGTGTTACGGACCACGCCCATTACTGGCAGGAGGGGGGCAGCACCTATCATACCAAATTTACCACCTGTGAAATGATACGGGGGCAGGAAGGGGATTTCTGGAAAGGGGAAGTGGCAGGCTTTAAAGAAAACCTGGATTTGCACCGCCAGGATGGTATTAACCGGATTTATATGGAATCAGAGGAAAACCACCCTCATGTGAAAACATGTTGTGCGGGGTTGGAGTTCCTGGAGAAGAATTATAAAGAAGATAACTGGTATCTTCATATCGAATATTTTGACCCCCATGAGCCTTATTTTGTGCCGGAGAAATATAAGAAGCTGTATACGGAGCAGAATACACCTTTTGACTGGCCATTTTATGGGGAAGTGGAAGAAGGGGGCAGGGAAGTGGAAGAGGCACGTACCAATTACCGTGCGGTTTTATCCATGATGGATTATTATCTCGGGAAAATACTGGATTTCATGGATGAGCGCGATATGTGGAAGGATACGATGCTGATTGTCAATACGGACCACGGCTATATGCTGGGGGAGCATGGGTATTTTGGAAAAAATTATATGCCTTGCTTTGACGAAATTGTACATACACCGTTTTTCCTTTGGGTGCCGGAAATCGGTCATGCCGGAGAAAGAAGGGGGCAGCTTTGCCAAACCATCGATATTGCCCCTACGATTTTGAATCATTTTGGCATTGAACCGGACAAGGATATGAAGGGGAAATCTTTATTCCCGGTGCTGAAAAACAATGAGGAAATCCATGACTATATTTTGTTTGGCTATTTTGGGAAGCATGTGAATATAACCGATGGCAGATATGTGTATATGCGCAGCGGGAGAAAAGCGGAGGGCTGTCTGAACAATTATACGGTAGTGCCTCTGCATATGTTCCATCCATTTTCTGTGGAAGAATTATCAAAAACGGAAAGGGGGCTGACGGATGAGTTCGGGTTTACCAAGGGCGTTCCTGTGATGAAAATACCGGCTCAAGGGGCTACATCCCCTAATAATACATGCTACCAGTTTGAAGAGCATATGAAGTATGGGGATTTGCTGTTTGACTTGGAAAAGGATGCAGGGCAGCGCAGTCCGATGGAAGATGAGATGCTGGAGCAGACAATGATAGAAGCGATGAGGCGGCTGATGGCGGAAAATGAAGCACCAAAGGAATTGTATGAAAGAATCGGGATTTTACCGGTGTAAAGGCAGTATAGCATTGTACAAAAATTGGTGGTATAAAGCATTTGTCTTTCATGCCAGTGCAGCATTGTAGGGGCATTTGGGGGCAGAAAATACTGCTAGGACAGTTGGCGGCAACAGGAAAATCAGAAGAAGGGGTGATATAAGATGGAACAGAAACCGCTGAATATTGTGTGGTTTTGTACGGACCAGCAACGATGGGATACTATTGGATGCCTTGGAAATCCGTACATTAAAACGCCGAATATCGATAAGCTTGTATCGGAGGGGGTGGCGTTTACCAGGGCATATACCCAGGCGCCGGTATGTACGCCAAGCCGTTCCTGCTTTCTGACAGGAAGGTATCCCAAGACCACGAAGGCGTTTTATAACGGGAATGATACTTATTCAAAGGACGAGAAATTGGTGACGAAACTGCTTTCAGAGGAAGGTTATGTTTGCGGGCTTTCCGGGAAGCTTCATCTAACTTCCGCACAGGGGCGCATGGAAAAGCGTACTGATGACGGATATAGCTATATGCAATGGAGCGAGCATCCTAATGATGACTGGCTTAACGGGGAAAACGATTATCAGAACTGGCTAAAGGAAAAAGGGCTGAAATGGGCGGATATTTATGGTGGGAAGTATACGAGCATGGCTACCTGGCCGCCCACTCCCAATCCCAATTTCACGGGAAAGACGGTGGGCGTTCCGGCCCAGTACCATCAGACAACCTGGTGTGTGGAGAAGGCCATTGAATTTATCGAAGAAAACAGGGGGAAAGGGTATCCCTGGCTGATTAGCCTAAACCCTTATGACCCCCATCCTCCGCTGGACCCGCCCCAGGAGTATAAAGACAGGCTTAAGGTGGAGGATATGCCGCTTCCCCTTTGGAAAGAAGGGGAACTGGACAATAAGCCGCCCCACCAGCAGAAGGACTTTTATAAAGGGGGGCAGGACGGCCAGGCGGAGCCTTTTCCGGAGTTGAGCGATGAGGAAAAAAGGGAACACTTCAGGGATTATTATGCGGAAATCGAGTTGATAGATGACCAGTTTGGGCGGCTGATGGCTTATTTGGACCGGATAGGGGAGAGGGATAATACGGTGGTCATTTATATGAGCGACCATGGGGAAATGAATGGAGACCATGGCTTGTATTGGAAAGGGGCATATTTTTATGAAGCGCTGACCCATATTCCGTTAATTATTTCCTGTCCTTCCAGAATACTAAAAGGGGTGAAATCGAATGCCCTGGTGGAACTGGTGGATTTGGCGCCAACGCTGATGGAACTGGCCGGGCTTGAAGTGCCTTATTATATGCAGGGAAAAAGCCTTGCGCCCATTCTTACGGGTAAAGCGGACAAGGATTATCATAAGGATTCGGTGTATTCGGAATTTTACCATTGCCTGAAAGGAACCCACGAGGATATTTATGCCACCATGTATTTTGACGGAAGGTATAAGATTGTAAACTATCATGGGAAGGATTATGGGGAACTGTATGATTTGGAAAAAGACCCCTGCGAGTTTGAAAACCTGTGGGATGCAGAAGATTATGAGGCATTGAAAAACGGGCTAATCAAGAAGAATTTTGATAGCGCTATTTTGAAGAATATGGATTTTTCCATGCATTTGGTAAACGAATATTAAGGGGTGGAGGTTTTTGCGGATAGAACTTTTACACTGTATTCTATTTATCCTTTAGAAACAATTTGATAATTAAGTATTGTATAAAGGTCTTTTGGTAATACTTGACATTATAACAGGAGATAGTATAATAGGAATAATTACTAATATTGTCGATTCCTATAAGACACAGATGCGGCGGATTGTGGAAAGGAGATTTATGGATACAAATATTTTCAGGCAAATGTCATATGGTGTTTATATAGTAACATCAATGGATGGGGAACGCCCCGTAGGATGCACGGCGAATAGCATTATGCAGATAACATCAACACCGGCTACCGTAGCTATCAGCATTAACCACGATAATTACACCAATGGATGTATTGAGAAAACGGGGAAGTTTGCCTTTTCCATTATGGCGGAGAACTCGGATGCCAAGTTGATTGGCAATTTCGGGTTCCGTTCCAGCAAAGATGTGGATAAATTCGATGGGATAGATTATGAAATGGCGCAGGGGATGCCTGTTGTGAAGGGGACTTGCGGTTATGTGGTATGCAAGGTCATCAATAAAATGGAAACGCAGACCCACACGGTTTTCCTGGGGGAAGTGGTAGACGGGAAAGTATATGACGCTGGGGCGGAAGCCATGACTTATGCATATTACCATAAGGTGGTAAAAGGAAAGAGCCCGAAAAATGCCCCCACTTATCTGCCGGATGATGAAGAAGGCAAGAATACGAAAGCGGCGGAAGAGGAAAAGAAAAAAGAGAAATATGTCTGCCAGGTATGCGGATATGTATATGAAGGGGAATCTTTGCCGGAAGACTATAAATGCCCGATTTGCGGAGTGGGTCCGGACAGGTTTAAAAAAGCATAATTGAATGGGCCGCCAAATTTGTGCAAGCACGATTTGGTGGTTTATTTTTGGAGGCAATGAGGCAAACACTAAAATGTAAACTTGTTTAGAGAAAAGGTTGACAAATATACGGAGGAAATGTTATGATTTTTTCAGCAGATGAAAATGCACATGGAGAGGAGTGTTAAAATAGATATGGAAGTTTATAGGATTAGGGCACATCATGGGATGTGCCTTGCCTATTTTAGGGGCGAAGGATACAGTGAAGAATTTACAGAGCATATGTATAGGATAAAAGGGGAACTGGAAACCAATCCGAAAGTGGCTATTATAAACGGAACGGATGATATTTGCGGGCATTGCCCTAATAATCTTGCGGGTATTTGTACCAGCATGGAGAAGGTGGAGAATTATGACAACAAAGTGTTGGGCTTATGCGGGATAGAGGCCGGAACGGTATTGGAATGGAAGGTGTTTGAAGGGCTGGTAAAGGAAAGGATTCTGGATGTGGGGAAAAGGGGAGAAATTTGCAGCGGATGCCAGTGGGAACATCTTTGCTAGGGGGAATAGGCAAATTGAAAAAGTTTGCATAGCTTATATATAGAGGATATTATCCGAAAAGGCGGCCAGGGCGAAAAAGCAGTTGTGGCCTGAGAAATGAGGATAATATTCAAAAGTATTTTATGGAAGGGGATTGTACATGGCAGAAAAAAGAAAGGATAAAGTGGGCTTAAATACCTTGAAACCGGGGGAAAAAGGGAGGATTGCCGGAATGGACCTTGGAAAAGGTGTGGGAGGAAAACTGCAGGATATGGGATTTTTGCAGGGAAGCCTGGTGGAATGTTGCTATAGAAGCCCTTTCGGAGACCCTACCGCTTATTTTGTGAAAGGAGTATTAATTGCCATCAGGAGTGAGGAAGCGGGCAATATTTATATAGAGGAGGAACGGGGGATGGAGATGGGGCAATGGGGTTGAGTAAAGCTTCCGTAGGAATGGGTGCCCTGGATGGAGGGCTGACGATACATAAGAAGCGGGAAGGGGATATTGTAGTCGCTCTTGCGGGCAATCCCAATGTGGGAAAGAGCACGGTGTTTAACAGGATGACAGGGATGCGGCAGCATACCGGGAACTGGGCGGGGAAGACGGTGGCAAATGCACAGGGATATGCATTTTATGATGGGCAGGGATATACTCTGGTGGATATTCCAGGCTGCTATTCTTTGGATGCCCATTCGGCCGAAGAAGAGGTGGCAAGGGATTTTCTCTGTGCAGGGGAATATGACGTAGCGGTGGTGGTATGCGATGCTTTATGTTTGGAGCGCAATATGCGCCTTGCCCTGCAAATTATGCAACAGACGGAAAAAGTGGTGGTATGCGTAAACATGATGGATGAGGCGAAGAAAAAGCATATGTCCATTGACCTGAAAAAACTGGAAAAAAAGCTGGGTGTGCCTGTGGTAGGAACGGCAGCAAGGGATGGAACCGGGATGAAAGAACTGTACTTTGCGATGAAGGAAATGGCAAACCCAAGGGAGAAGGCAGTAACGCGGCATGGCGAATACGGACATGACGGTGTATGGGCACCGGAAGACATATCCGGGGAATTGTGGAGTATGGGGATAAAGAATATACAGCGGCTGACAGACGGAAGGATAAATTTTTTACAGGAAAAATAACGGGAATTCCTGTAATGCTCCTTCTGCTTTTTTTAATTTTCTGGCTAACCATTGTAGGGGCAAATTATCCATCAGGGCTGCTGCATGAACTTTTTCTTTCCTTGGAAGGGCGAATAATATACGGATTATACTGTTTGGGCATACCAGAATGGATAAGGGAAATGCTGGTGTATGGCATGTTCCGGGTAGTAGCGTGGGTGGTTTCCGTGATGCTGCCTCCGATGGCTATTTTCTTTCCGCTTTTTACAGTATTGGAGGATTCCGGTTATTTGCCCAGAGTAGCATTTAACCTGGATAAATGTTTCAAGAAATGCAGGGCTTGCGGAAAACAGGCTTTGACAATGGCCATGGGGTTTGGATGTAATGCTGCAGGGATAGTGGGATGCCGTATTATTGATTCCCCCAGGGAACGGCTGATTGCCATAATAACGAATAGCTTTGTGCCGTGTAATGGCAGATTTCCCACACTGATTGCGGTTATTACCATGTTTTTTGTGGGGGAGGGGGCGGGGGCATCTTTGGGTGCGGCTTTTCTGCTGACAGGGGTGATACTGTTGGGGATAGGGCTGACATTTTTTGTCTCCTGGCTTTTATCCGTTACTTTCCTGAAAGGAATCCCCTCTTCCTTTGCTTTGGAAATGCCGCCCTACCGGAGGCCGCAAATAGGGAAGGTGGTGGTGCGCTCTATCTTTGACAGAACTATGTTTGTGCTGGGGAGGGCACTTTTATCGGCAGCGCCTGCGGGTGTCCTTATATGGGTTTTGGCAAATTTTGAAATAGGCGGTATGACTATGCTTTCCCATTTGGCAGGAATCCTGGATAAACCGGCCCGGATGATGGGGATGGACGGGGTAATTCTTCTGGCTTTTATTTTAGGGCTGCCTGCAAATGAAATCGTGGTGCCTATTATGCTGATGGCTTATCTGTCCGAAGGAAGTTTGATGGAGATAAGCAATTTGGATGCTTTAAGGCAACTGTTGGTGAACCAGGGATGGACATGGGCAACGGCAGTAAGCGTTATGCTCTTTACTTTGGTGCATTGGCCTTGCGCCACTACTTGCCTGACCATACGGAAAGAAACAGGAAGCATAAAATGGACGATAATCTCTTTTTTAGTTCCGTGCCTGCTGGGATGCCTGTTATGTATGTTATTTCATGGATTGGTGGGTTTGACCATCTGATGGAATCATTTATGGACAGTGATTACTCTGAAAAAAAATATAAAGAATGTTGACAAACAACTGGAAGATTTATATGCTAATATAATAAAAAATAATCAGTTAAAATACTGAGGGCAGGCAATTGCGTTAATCAACGATATGATGCTGGAAAAATATAAAAGCAGTGCAGGAATGAGGTTAAATATGGAATATGCAGAGAATATAACGAATCCTATGCCGTCTGCAGGGAAAGGCGTTACTGGCAGTACACTGAAGATGATAGCGATTATTACTATGTTTATTGACCATACAGCGGCAATTGTGCTGGAGAGGATGCTTTATTTTTCGGAATTTTCTTCAGTAAATCTGTTTTGGGTATATTGGGCGATGCGGCTTATAGGGCGGCTGGGATTCCCTATTTTCTGCTTTCTTCTCATTGAGGGGCTATGCCATACAAGGAATGTGAAAAAATATGCAGGGCGGTTATTTCTGTTTGCATTGGTGTCGGAGATTCCCTTTGATTTGGGGTTTGCAGGAAAAGCATTCTACTGGCAGTACCAGAATGTATTTTTTACGCTTTTCATTGGATTGCTAGTATTAATTGGTTTCCGTTTCGTAGAAAGAAAAGTGGAATGGAATAGAATGGTGAGGGCAGTTTTGCATCTGCTTTTGCTGGTTGTGGGGATGTTTGCAGCGGATTTATTGATGACAGATTACAGCGGCATGGGTGTTTTGACTATTGCAGCCATGTATCTGTGCAGAAGAAGCAGGTGGCTGGAAATGGGCGCAGGATGTGCTGCCTTAACAATTATGTCTTTAAACGAAATGCCGGCTTTCCTGACAATGATTCCTGTGGGAATGTATAATGGAAAAAGGGGCTGGAATTTAAAATGGATATTTTACATTTTTTACCCGGCACATATTCTGCTGCTGTATATCATTGCTTATGGGATGGGGGTAGGGGATATTATGCTTCGGTAACAAAGAGATGCTTTGATAATGGACTTTAGCCTTTTTTAATGAAATTTTGTGATGGGGTTAATTGCATTTTTCCGTATGGGATATACAATGGGGATAATAATAGCAGTCCGGTATATCCGGAAATGGAACGGTATTTTTGAATGTGCTATCAAAAAAGATGGGCATGGGAACGGAGAGATGACAGTGAAAGAGAAAATGATACGGTTTATGCAAGGCAGATATGGTGTTTATGGGCCGGATTTATTGAACAAAACATTGTTGGGAAGTGCGATGGTGCTGATGGTGCTTTCCCTTTTTGTACGCTGGCGCTGGATATACTGGGTAATGCTGGCATTCCTTTTTTATAGCTATTTCAGGATGTTTTCCAAAAACTGTACAAAAAGGTATGCGGAAAACCAGGCGTTTATGAAGCATACAGCCCAAATCCGCGTATTCTTCGGACAGCAAAAAAATATGATGCGCCAGAGAAAAACGCATCATATTTATAAGTGCCCTAACTGCGGGCAAAAAATCAGAATCCCCCGGGGGAAAGGGAAAATAGCGGTAAGATGCCCAAAATGCAGCACAGAATTTATTAAAAAGAGCTGAAAGGGCGTGAATTATCAATCTACCTTAACTTCCAGGTAACCAAGCAATTTGCTCATGTCATAATGAGAAATAACCCCTAAATTTGAATCGTAGTATTTGCCGTCATAATGTACGAGATAATGGCAGTAACGCCCCATCCGTTCCATCATGATACAGCATTTAGGGAGTGTCGCTTCCTGCCCTTCCGTATATATGATAATATCGGAATGGTCAATGCCGTAATAGTTTAAGGCGGAAATGACCCTGCCCATGGTTGCCTGCCATTCGCGGCAATCCATAACGCTTACTACTTCCGCGATGGTAATCCCTGCCAGCATAGCTACGCATGTCTGGCCGCAAAGCCCGTCCTCCGGCTGGATAATAACTTCCATACTGTCAATTTTCCGGATGGGGTTATCGAAGCTGTAGGGGCTGTTCTGGTTCATCTGGATAATGCTGCTGGATATATGAAGTAGAATCTTATGGGATTTAGAAATATCTACATGAGAAACATCCTCATCTTCCAGATGAATCTTATAATTCCCTCCTTTATCTTCGGGCAGCAGTTGACAACTGATAATCTTGTTATCCAAAATGATTTCAGCCTGAATCACATCCCGCTGCTTGCACACTTCCCATACATTAAAAGGAATATGGATTGAGTAAATATCGTTGATTTGTTCAATTCTTCCGGTAAAGAAATATCTCATTGCCTGCCCTCCGTTTTGCATTATTTATAGTATGAATGTAACAGATTTTTATGTATATGAAAATAGGTTTTGGTAAAGTATTTGAAAAAATACATGGGAATGAAGGGGGTAGGAGGGTAAATTAATTTTCAGGGGCGGCGCGGAGGGGGTGTATCCTGCGGGCGGTAGCCTGCCTGGACAGCGTTTGGTTTTACAGCTATTGCGAAAAAGCAGTAATTTCACTTATGAAATGGTTCATATTTAGGGGAAAAACGCCATGGATGGCGTTTTTAAGAAGCATGGGCACGGATGCCCATTGCTTCTGCCCCGTTCGCAGCCCAATCCCTCACCCATTTCATTAGTGAAATCTGCCTTTTTGCTTAGCTGTAAAACCAAACGCTGTCCAGGCAGGCTATTGCCCGCAGGATTCCCCCCTCCGTGTCGCCCCTGGAAATTGATTCACCTGAAGGGGGAAGGGATTTGGTTTCCTTTTTTCTATTTTATTGCTATAATAAAATATCAATTGTATTTTTATATATCTGGAGTAAAGGCGGGAAAGGTATTGATGAGAAGTGAGAAGGAAATGATGGATAGGATAATAGAAGTTGCCGAAAAAGATGAACGGGTTCGGGGGGTTTATATGAGTGGCTCGCGGACTAATCCGAATGCGCCCAGGGATATTTTTCAGGATTATGATATTGTATATGTGGTGACGGATATTTCTTCTTTCCGGGAGGATAGGGGATGGATAGATGTGTTTGGGAGAAGGCTGTATATGCAGTACCCGGATGCCATGCCTATGCCATGGGAAGAGATAGATACGGAAAAAAGTTATGGATATTTGATGCAGTTTGCGGATGGAAACCGGATAGACTTGCGGCTGGCAACGATGGAATATGCTTTGGAGGATATAAAAAAGGACAGGCTTTGCAGGATATTGTTGGATAAAGATAAAGTGCTGCCGGAAATTCCACAGGCTACGGATGAGGACCATTGGGTAAAAAGGCCAGGGGAAAAGGAATATTTGAATTGCTGTAATGAATTTTGGTGGATGCAAAACAGTATAGGGAAGGGGATTTGGAGAGGGGAAATTACTTATGCGATGGATATGCTGAATCTGCATGCCAGGCCCGAACTGATGAAAATGTTGACCTGGTATGTGGGCGTTAACCGGAACTTTTCCTGCAGCGTTGGAAAATGCGGAAAATATTTGGACAAGTATGTGACCCAAGAAGAGTATCAAAGGCTGATGGAAACTTACCCTGGGGCAAAAGAGGAGGCTATCTGGAACTCGGTGTGGGTGATGTGCGATTTATTCGATGAAATAGCACGGAAAGTGGGGGATGGCCTGGGATATGATTATAATAAGAAAGAAGCCCATAATAGCAGGCTTTATTTGGATTGTACTTATGAAGCGCCCCGGGGGGCAAAAAAATTTTACATGGTGCGCCGGATGAGGGCAAAAGATGTGGAGCAAGTGGCCGGAATATGGCTGGAGGGGAATCTGGATGCCCATAGATTTATACAGGAAACCTATTGGCAGGGGAATTATGAAGAGGTAAAAGGGCAGTTGGCCCAGGCGGAGGTGTATACTTATGAAGATGATAGGGGGATTTTGGGTTTTGCCGGGATAAGCCATGGATATATCGCGGGAATTTTTGTAAAAGAAAAAATGCGCTCCCAGGGGATTGGTAAAGCTTTAGTGGATTTTTGTAAAGAAAAATATCCGGAACTGTTTTTGCATGTATATTGTAAAAACAGGAAGGCCGTTGTTTTTTATGAGAGGGAAGGCTTTTCTGTAGAAAAAGAGCAAATGGACAAAAATACAGGGGAGAAGGAATATGTAATGGTATGGCGGGGTAGCCGCCTAAATGGCTAAACCGGTTTCCGGACGGCATTATGCGAGGTGCTTCGTTCATGGTCCGGGAGGGAAAAAGAAGACGGGAAAGGAATGAAAACAGAAAATGAGAAAGATTGGGAAAATTTTGCTGGTTGGATTGGTGGTAACGATGTTGGCAGCTTGCGGAAAGGCTTCAGGGGAAGAAATAGCGAGGGTACAAGGAATGTATGCCGATTTGGTGGAGCAGCATAACGAGGTGGTGGAGGTTTATGCCGGTGTGGAGGATGACTCCCTTGGCAAGGAATTGGAAGAAATGGCGAAAAAAATAGAGGACATTGGACAGCAGGATATTCAGGACATGGATGATGCAAAATTGGATGATGTTGTGGAGCAAATGAACGGCTATGCTAAAGAATATGAAAGAATGATGGCCGAGCTGGAAGCGGTAAAGGAACAGGAAGGAGAGCCGGAGGTATATGCAGTTCCGGTCTCCCTGAAAAACAGTACAGGTGTGGGAATGTATGAAATATACCTTTACGAAGCCTCCAGCACAGATAAAGGAAAAAATCTTGTAGAGGACATGGAAAATCTTGATGGGCTGGGAACTCTGAATATTCTGAATATTTTTGTGACCAAAGGGGAGGAACTTTGGCATTTGGAGGCGCTTGATGATGGTGGCACTGTAATAGAATCGGCGGATATTGAATTTACGGAAGAGCATAAAAACGGAGTGACGATAAATATGGAATACAGCTTCGACTCTATGGAAGGGTGGATTAAAATAGAGTGAAAAATGGAATAGTTTAACTTTTTACATAATAATTAAAGGTCGGGTTGGGTAAATCAAAAGAAAAAATAAAAAATTTAAAAAAAGATTAGCAGAAGTCTGAATTTTGGGGTAAAATAATAATATAGTGGATACTTGTTGATTTGATTCCCGCAAGTAATAAGCCAAATAAGCCTATAAGAAGTAAAAGGTGTGAAGAAATATAGGACATGCAAGGGATGTGAGACATCTTTGTACATTTGGCTATTGGCGCGGGGGTCATATACCCCATTGCCTGCGGCAGGGGTGCTGATAAGGCGCTGTCGCAAAATAATTTGTTATTTTATGATAGTTCCTGGATGAAAAGAAGGGATAAAATGTTTGAGAAAGGTGATTTTATTGTGTATGGCAA
The DNA here is from genome assembly GCA_009911195.1 of Lachnospiraceae bacterium. Lineage (GTDB taxonomy): Bacteria > Bacillota > Clostridia > Lachnospirales > Lachnospiraceae > Kineothrix. The sequence continues at coordinate 104,773 of QXWV01000030.1, forward strand.
CACTGGTGTCTGCGAAGTGAAGGATATCACTACTTTGGATATGGCGGGGGCGCCTAAAAACCGGCTGTATTATATTTTGAGCCCCAGCCACCGAAAAGAGAGCAAGATATTCACGCCAGTGGACGGAAACAAGACGGTTATGCGGGCAGTTTTAACGAAAGAGGAAGCGGATGTATTGATTGAGAATATCCCTGTGATTGAGGAATTGTGGGTGGGCAACGATAAGCTTCGTGAGGAAAAGTATAAGGAAACAATGCGGAGCTGCGACTGCAAGGACTGGATAAAAATTATCAAAACATTGTACATGAGAAAAAAGGAAAGGATTGCACAAGGGAAAAAGACTACAGCGATGGATGAAAAATATTTAAGGATGGCGGAAGAAAATTTATATTCCGAGCTATCCCTTGCCCTTGGGATTCCTAAAGAACAGATGGAAGAGTATATTATTAAATGCATAGCCAAAGTATAATGGAGCGGTAAACCGGGGAGTAGATGGGGCTTTATCAGGCTGCCATCTGTTTGGCGGATTAGTATTAATACAATGAGACAAAACGGATGGCAGCCTGGAAAATCTAAATTAAGTATTGCAAAATGAGAAAAAATGTGATAGTATCATAGCTGTTGATATACAATATTATATTTTTCATTGCGGGTGTAGTTCAATGGTAGAACACCAGCCTTCCAAGCTGGACACGTGGGTTCGATTCCCATCACCCGCTTTTTTGTTTGCTAATTAATTTGCCTGTTGCCGTTATTGCCTGGCAGCATGCGAAGGAAAGTACAACGGTAATCACTGCGCTGGCAGCGAAGCGTATAGCATAACTACATTTCAGGTTATTGACGCATTGCATGAAAACATAGGTATGGGTAAGATAGAGATATAGGGAATATTTGCCGAGGAAGGCAAATATTTTTTCTTTTATATGGCATTTGGAAGAAAGGACAAGTACTAAAAGCGTCCATACTACCGTGGCACCTATTTGGAAGGGAAGCTGATAATCTTCCGGGTTTTGGCCAAAGTTAACGCCTCCGTCCAATCCCCATTGGATGACAGGTATCATCCCTGCCCCCAGGATGGCCACCATGGGAAGCCACAATTTATCAATCATTTTTTTAAATCTGTTCTCATATTCCCCTGCAATGACACCTAATGCAAATGCGACATTGGATACATACCAGAAATCATTCATCCCCTTATTATATAAAATACGGGAAAAAAGATAAGTAAAAATGCAGAAGAAGACAACTCTGAGCCCCTTGCTTCTGAATATTGCATAAATGATAATAAAGCCAAAATAAAACAGAAAGAGTACAAACATATACCAGTAGTCATATCCGCTGGCAAAATATATGAAATCCTGAAGGGAAACAAAGCCTTCGGATATCAGTTCAATAATTCCTACCACAATAAAATAAGGGATATATGTATTTTTTATCCTTTTCCATATAAAACCTTTGTTCATTGGATTTTGGCCCAGGGATATCACCATGGCATAGCCCGAAAGCAGGAAGAAAATATCCACGCCATATATGCCAAGCTTAGAAAACGCCAGTTGGAAAATAGCGCCATTCCCTTCTATAGGGGTGAACCAAGTCCACCACTCGGCATAATGGGATAAAATAACCATTACTGCAGCGATTCCCCTGAACCAGTATGTTCCATTTTTGGGCATAAGATGCCCGCCTTCATCGCTTCTCATAGATTGCCCTCGTCTTAATACTGCGGAAAGCTTTCTCCGCTGTATTAAAAGCATAGCAATTTTTGGGGTGGGAATCAATGTAGGCGGGTTTAAGATTTCCTTAACATTTCCTTAATATGAAACCATTATCTTTGTACCCTGGCACCTGCGCCTCCCATAATGGCTTCTACTTCTTTGCGGCTGGCCATGGTGGTATCGCCTGGGGTAGTCATCGCCAACGCACCATGGGCGGCTCCGTAGTTGACTGCCAGTTGTGCATCGCCTGTGGTCATCAGGCCGTAAATCAGGCCGGAGGCAAAGGAATCTCCGCCGCCTACCCGGTCCATGATTTCCAGGTTCTTGTAATCCCTGGCTTTGTAGATTTCTCCGTCAGCCCAGCAGATGGCGCTCCAGTCATTGACAGTAGCCGTTTTTACTTCGCGCAGTGTAGTTGCTACGGCTTTGAAGTTAGGGTAAGCTTTTGCCGCTTCGTTAATCATTTTTTTATAGCCGTCAAGGTTCAGTTCTTTTAAGCTGGCATCGTTTCCTTCGATTTCAAAGCCAAGGCAGGCGGTGAAATCTTCTTCGTTTCCAATCATAACATCCACATACTTTGCGATTTCTTTATTTATTTCCTGGGCTTTTGCCTGGCCGCCAATAGCGCTCCACATGGAAGGGCGGTAGTTCAAGTCATAAGAAACGATGGTGCCGTATTTTTTGGCTGTTTTAATGGCCGCCAGAATGGTTTCGCATGACTGCTCCGAAAGGGCAGCGTATATTCCGCCGGTATGAAGCCAGCGGACACCCAGCTCGCCAAAGATATAATCGAAATCAAAGTCTTCCGGCTTTGCTTTGGAAATAGCGGTGTTCGCACGGTCGGAGCAGCCTACCGCGCCACGGATGCCGAAGCCACGTTCGGTGAAATTGATGCCATTGCGGCAGACGCGGCCAATACCATCTGTTTTCATCCAATGAATCAGGGATGTATCCACACCGCCCTGCATGATGAAGTCTTCCATCAACATACCTACCTCGTTATCGGCAAAAGCGGTAATAATGGCGGTATTCATCTTGAAACATTTCCGCAGGCCGCGGACAACATTATATTCTCCGCCCCCTTCCCAGGCACGGAAAGCTCTGGCTGTCCGTATCCGTCCTTCGCCCGGGTCGAGCCGGAGCATTACCTCTCCAAGGGATACTGCATCATATTTACATTCACTTTCAGGTTTTAGATTAAGGTTCATAGTTTTCCTCATTTCTGCGCTGTATGCTGCCATGAGGCTTATGCATACAGCGCTGGCATAGTTATTGGTTCTGATGTTTTATGTCCTTTTCATCTACGCAGGCTGGTAGCAAGCTTAACGGCAGCTTCTGTCAGCTCTTTTATTTTTTGGAAATCGCCGGCTGCAATAAGGTCTCCTTTTACCATCCAACTGCCGCCACAGGCAATGACAGATTTGCAATTAAAGTAATCTTTCAGGTTGGTGGCGCTGATGCCGCCTGTGGGCATAAATTTCAAGCCGGTGTAAGGTGCGGACAACGCTTTGATGGTAGAAGCGCCGCCAAACTGTTCTGCCGGGAAAAATTTTACCACTTTTAACCCTCTTTTTACTGCTTGGGCGATTTCGGAAGGGGTGATGCAGCCAGGGAAAACGGGAATCCGCTTTTCCAGGCAATAATCTACGATTTCAGGGTCAAATCCAGGGCTGACAATAAACTGCGCTCCGGATTTTATTGCATTGTCCACCTGGGATATAGTCAAAACTGTGCCGGCCCCCACCAGCATATCCGGGAATTCTTCGGTCATAATGCGGATACTTTCCGCAGCGGCGTCCGTGCGGAATGTTACTTCGGCACAAGGTAACCCGCCATCACACAGGGCCTGGGCTAAAGGTTTTGCGTTGGCCGCATCCTGCAGCACTACTACTGGTACAATTCCTAATCCTTGGATTCTTTCTTCCATTGTTTGGCTCATTTTCTTTGCTCTCCTATTTTTGTTTGATTCTGTTCCGGTTCCGTAAAACCCCTGCCAGCCCCGAGTATGGGGTTAGTACTCCAGGTATGCACCTTTCATGGGGCTGGCGGCATGTTGGCTGAAGAGGCGCAGGACGCCTTTTTGGTATTTGGGTGCCCTCGGTTTCCAGTTGCTTTTCCGTTCCTTTAATATGCGGTCAATTTCTTCGGGGGACATTTTTTCCCCATGGATGCCGATAATATTTAGCTTTCTTTCAACAACATCGATTTCAATTAAATCCCCCTCTTCCACAAGGGCGATAGGGCCTCCGTCAATGGCTTCGGGGCTGCAGTGGCCGATGACCGGTCCGGTGGATGCCCCCGAAAAGCGGCCATCGGTGATGAGGGCAATGCTTTTTCCAAGCTCCTTGTCGCTGCTTATGGCTTCGGATGTGTAAAACATTTCGGGCATTCCGCTGCCTTTCGGCCCTTCGTAGCGGATAAATACGGCATCGCCTTTTTGGACTTGATGTTTTAGTACTGCGTCCAGGCATTCTTCTTCGCTATCAAACGGCTTTGCCTTAAGTACGGCACGAAACATTTCCTTTGGACATGCAGTGTGCTTGATTACCGCACCTTCCGGAGCCAGATTGCCTCTTAGTATGGCGATGCTGCCATCCGTTCCGATGGCTTTGCCATAGGGGCGGATAATATCTTCTTTAGTCAATTGGACATGATACCTTTTGTTAAAATCCTGAAGCCATTTATCACATCTTTCATAAAAGCCGTTATTTTTCAGCTCTTCCAGATTTTGCCTTAAAGTCTTTCCTGTGACCGTCATCACATTCAAGTGGAGATGTTCCTTGATTTCTTCCATGATGGCAGGAACACCGCCTGCATAGTAGAAGCATTCCGCAGGCCAGCGGCCGGCAGGGCGCACATCCAGCAGATAGCGCGCATTTCGGTGGAGGCGGTCAAAGGTATCCCCGGTAATCTCAATGCCGAATTCGTGGGCTATGGCAGGGATATGAAGCAGGCAGTTGGTACTTCCGGAAATGGCGGCATGCACCAGGATGGCATTTTCAAAGCTGTCCATAGTGATAATATCGCTGGGCTTCATGTTAGGCATTTGTGCCAGCTTTACAGCCTGTTCCCCGGCCTGTCTGGCATAGGCGGGCAAATCAGGGCTGGTAGCGGGCATCAGGGCGCTTCCGGGAAGAGCCAGCCCGAGGGCTTCTGCCATAATCTGCATCGTGGAAGCAGTTCCGATAAAAGAACATGCGCCGCAGCTTGGGCAGGCATTGCATTTTGCCCAGTCCAGCTTTTCTTTGTCGATTTCCCCCCGCTGATATTTGGCGCTGTACATGCCAAGCTGCTCCAAAGTAAGCATATCCGGCCCGGCATTCATCGTTCCGCCTGGTACAACTACTGAGGGCATATTGACCCTGGCAAGGCCCATCAGATTGCCGGGCAAGCCTTTATCACAACTGGAGAGATAGACGCCACCATCAAAAGGGGTAGCATTGGCATGGATTTCAATCATGTTGGCGATGATTTCCCGGCTGGCAAGGCTGTAGTTAATGCCGTCCGTTCCCTGGCTTTCACCATCACAAATGTCGGTGCAGAAATATCTCGCTCCGTGGCCTCCGGCCTGTTCCACGCCTTTGCGCACTTCTTCCACAAGCGTATCCAGGTGGCCGCTTCCAGGGTGGCTGTCCCCAAATGTGCTTTCAATAATAATCTGGGGTTTTTCCAAATCTTCCGGCTTCCATCCCGTTCCGATACGGAGCGGGTCCAATTCAGGGGCCAGTTTACGCATTTCCTGACTTTTTAGTTCCATAGAAATCTCCTTTCTGCTATGGTTTGGTTAGGCGAATAGGGAGATGATGAGGGCGACTAGGAATCCCACGCCTCCTACCAATGTTTCCATAATAGTCCATGTTTTCAGAGTAGTCTTTTCGTCCATTCCCACCAATGATTTTACGAGCCAGAAGCCGGAATCATTGAAGTGGGAGCATACGGTAGCCCCGCCTGCCACGGCGGCGGTGGTACATGCCAGATATAAAGGTGAAAGGTCTGCAATGCCGGGCATGGCGGAGATAATGCCAGCGGCCATAGTCATAGCCACAGTTGCAGAACCTACGCAGATGCGTACAAGGGCAGCCACGATAAATGCTACGATAACGATGGGCAGATTGGCGGAGGAAACAGCATTTCCGATAACATCGCCCAATCCGGAATATTGAAGCATATAGCGCAGGACGCCACCACAGGCTGTTACCAGAAGGATAAGCCCTGTGGGTTCCAAAGACTTCGTCATTACTTTTTCCAGTTCCCCGGTATTGTATCCGTGCCCAAGTCCCAGGATAAGCATAGCGGCTACAGTGGCTATCAAAAGTGCTACAAAGGGTTCACCCAGAAAGGCAAAAATGGGGGCAGCGGCCGTAATAAATGCCATAAAAGGTTTTCCCAGAAGAGAAAATATAGCAGCATCGCCATTTAAGGTTAAAATGGTATTGAATACAGAATCCAGGATAATCAACATAAGGGGGATAAGGATTATGCCTACAATTGTCCAGAAGCTTGGCAGCTTGGATTCATCGAAATCAGCCTGGTTGGCAACATGGTTCGGCACGGGGATGTCATATTTTTTACCACAGATGGAACCCCATATGGGGCCTGCTACAATCATAGCGAAAACGCCGCAGAAAATACCAATCATTATAACCCAGCCCAGGTCAACGCCCAGCATGGTTGCCACCAGAATCGGACCCGGGGTAGGGGGAATGTATGCATGCCCTACGGCCAGTCCGGCTAACAGCGGAATTGCATAGAATAAAGAAGAGCGGTTAGTTCTTTTGGCCAGTGAAAATGCCAGAGGGATAAGGATAATCAGCCCTGCATCGAAAAAGACCGGCATTGCAATTACCAGGCCAGTAATTCCCAGCGCCCAGGCGGCTTTCTTATCGCCAAAGCGTTTTACCATAGTAACCGCCAAAGTCTGTGCGCCGCCGGATACTTCCAGTATGGCACCGAACATAGAACCCAGCCCTACTAATAATGCGATACCTTTTAGAGTGTTGCCGATACCATCATTGACTGCTGTTACGATAGTGTCAAAGGGCATGCCTGCAATCAGGCCAATGGAGATGGCGCCTATTAAAATGGAAACCATCGCCTGGATTTTGAATTTAATAATCAATACTAATAAAATAGCCAGCCCGATTAATGCGGCGATAATCAACCGGGTGGGGTCGAGCGTCAATGCTTCTTGAGACATTGGGATGTTCCTCCTTTTAAATTTTATTTATGTTTGGAATCTTTCCGAAATCTGCTTTGGCGGCTGGATATTCTACCGGTAGTACGCTGACTCGGTTTCTAAAAATTATTATGCATTTGTATTTGGAATTAAATACGGATATTAGTAATCAACATCAGACGTCTTATGTTTTGATGAAATAAGTATAACAATTCGCAATTTTATTGTCAATACATCAGATGTTGCAAAGGGTTTTTCTCTGTTTTGAATAAAAAAGAGCGAGATAATTTAGATTAATCTCGCTTCTTTTGTATATTTTTCACAAATACGTATGAAATGGTATGCTGTTTGATACTATTTACTCTGTTACGTCGGATGTTGTCCGGGCATTTTGCAGAGCGGATGCTGATTCGTTTTGCTCTTCCAATAGTTGTATAATTTTCCGGCGGTTGTGGGTCAAATGCATAATCATTGCGCATTTTGCCCCTACTGCATCTTTAGCCAGCATGGCGTCAGCGATGGCCCGGTGGCTTTCGATGGTTTCATTCAGCAAGGAGCGTTGTGTCAGGTTCGCGAAGGTGGAAACTGCTGACTGGATGAGGGGGAGGAGGATTTCTACCACACGATTCCTGCTGTATCTGGCGATGCTAGCATGGAACTCAATATCCTTTTTGATATGGTTTTTTCCGCTGATAAAAAGCTGCTCCACTTCATCGCATAGTACGGAGAGTTCTTCCCGTTCTTCTTTGGAAGCATACTGGCAGGCGAGGAAGGCTATTTCCGGCTCCAGCATAAGCCGTACATCGAAAAGCTCCAAAGCCAGCTTATATTTATCCTGGAATTTGGAAAGCCCCAGAGGGTCTTCTTCCAATGTGCAGGTGCCAATAACATAAGTGCCGGAACCTCTGCGCACTTCCAGTACCCCACGGGATACAAGGCCCTTTACCGCTTCCCTTATGGTACTCCGTCCTACGCCGAATTTCCCGGCCAGTTCAAATTCGTTGGGTATTTTCTGCCCTATTTCCACCGGCTCTTGAAGGATGTAGTCGAAGAGTGCATCCTCTACCTGGGAGCCGAGCAGCCGTTTGTCCATTTTTTCAAATTGATACATAAGTTAAATATTTCTCCGTTTGGTGTTTTTTATGCTCCGTTCTCTTGAAAAAATAATAAAACGGTGCAGGGGTTTTGTCAATGTGTGGGTGGGGTGGTTCGGGGTGTTGTTTTGGGGAATAGCCAAAGATTTATGAAATATTAAAAAAAATATAAGTATATTTGCTGGTAAAATGTCGAAATTTGTGCTATTTTAGAAAAAGCTGTAAGAAATATTCGGCTATCCAAATGCGGGGTGGGCTGAGTGGGATATTAGGGAATGGAGTAGGTATGGTAAGGATTAAGAATGTGGTTGCAGTGGTATTGTGCATGAGCCTTTTGGCGGGCATCAATGTACAGGCGGCGGGAATTTCCCGGAAAGCGGAGGATTACTCGGCAGTGTTTGATGCGGATTTTTATTATAATAATTATCCCGATGTACAGGAGACGGTGGGGTATGATGCGGAAGCCTTGCAGGAGCATTTTGTGAACTTGGGCATGAAAGAAGGAAGGATTGGGAAGCCGGTTTTCAATGTCCGGGCGTATATGAAAAATAATCTGGATTTGGTTTCCCTTTATGGAATAAAAGATTTGAGCGTTTATTATTACCACTATATTCAGACCGGGAAGGAAGAAGGGCGGAAGGCCGTGGGGCCATCAGGCGGAGAAGGGGAAATCGCCTCTTTTTCCACCGCATATAATGTGGAAGAGGACAGAGCGGTGAATGTGAAACTGGCGGCCAGCCGGATTAACGGGATGGTACTGGAGCCAGGGGAGGAATTTTCTTTCAGCAAATCTATTATGTCCAGGACATTGGCGAATGGATATGTGGTAGCCCCTTCTTTTGCCTCTGGAAAAGTAGTATCCAGTGTAGGCGGGGGTATCTGCCAGGTGTCATCGACTTTGTATGTGGTCATGATGCTTTCCTCCATACCGGCAACGGAGCGGTATGCCCATTCCCTCCATGTGGATTATGTGCCGGAAGGGCTGGACTCGGCGATTGTGGAAGGGGTAAAAGACTTATGCTTCAAAAATCCCTATGACTATTCGATACGGATTGATGCCTCGGCGGAGGACGGGATTTTGACAGTGGGGATAAGTGAGGCTGAGGATAAGGCATTTTAAATAAAGAGGCTGGTTTGAGGAGTGCGTCCATCGCACTCTTTTTTATATAATAGGAAATTACGCCATAGCGTTGTAAGTCGCCGGGAAAGAATGCGAAGCATTCTTTGGAGTTGGCCGCTGGGCCAACTCTTTTTTGCTTCATAAGCGATAGACTTTAGACGCCTAACATGGTATAATCCGAATGGAACCGATAAGAGGAGGTTGTGCAAATGCCACGAATTATTGATTTGTTTGCAGGATTAGGCGGTATTCGATTAGGCTTCAAACAGGCAATGGATGAATTGGCTCTTGAAACCGAATGCGTTTTTTCTTCTGAAATTAAACCTTATGCCATAAAGGCATATCAAGGGTACTATGGAGATGATGATATTTATGGGGATATCACCCAGGTTGACGTAAACCATGATATTCCTGATTTTGATTTCTTGCTTGCTGGTTTTCCATGCCAACCATTTAGTTCCGCAGGTAATAGAAATGGTTTTTTGGATACGCGCGGAACTTTATTTTTTGAAATTGAAAGAATTCTAAAAGAAAAAATCCGCAGTGGCAGTCCGGCGCAAGGGTTTCTTTTGGAGAATGTGGAAGGGTTAATAAATCATGATAATGGGGAAACATTAAGGACTATAAAATTACATTTGAAAAGTTTAGGATATAAGGTAAATTGTGGGCTTCTTGATTCTAAAGACTTTGGGTTGCCACAGAGCAGGAAGCGGGTTTATATTGTCGGCACATTATCGGAAAAAATTAATTTGGAAAATTTTGCGGAAAGCGAAGCCACGCTGGGGGATATTTTAGAACATGGGTTGCCTACAGTGGATACAGAATTTACAAAGCGTTTATTTGCGAATTATTCACCGGAGGAAGTCCTGGGGCGTTCCATCAAGGACAAAAGAGGGGGCAAAAACAATATCCATTCATGGGATATTGATTTAAAAGGGGAGACAACGGCACAGGAGAGGGAGCTGTTGAATATGCTTTTAAAAGAGCGGAGAAAAAAACATTGGGCAGATGTGATTGGTATAAAGTGGATGGACGGTATGCCCTTGACGGAAGAACAAATAAGAACATTTTATGATATGCCCAATCTGCATGGGATGCTGGAACACTTAACCGAATTGGGATATCTTGTATATGAACACCCGAAGCAGCAGGTAAGGGAAAACGATGGCAAAGTACATAGGGTTCCAGATGAGACGAAAGAAAAGGGCTATAATATTGTGGCTGGGAAACTGTCCTTTGAATTTTCCAAAATATTAGACCCGAATGATATTGCCCCGACGCTGGTAGCGATGGATGTTGATAAGTTAGGGGTTGTGGATGGGAATGGTTTACGGCGATTGACAATAAAAGAATGCCAGCGCCTATTCGGATACCCTGATGATTATGACTTGAGCATAGTGGATGTAAAGGATGCTTTTGACTTATTGGGCAATACCGTATGCGTGCCTGTTATAAAACAAATTGCATTACGAATGGGAGAGCATTATATCAATACAAACAGGCATTTATAAATTTTGCAGATGATTTTGTATATGCAGGGGAGATGCCGGAAGCGTATACATATACAAGCATAAAGGAGGAATGGAATGAAATTAACGGCCAGGGAAATTGTAGATAAATTATTGAATGATGACAATATATTGGAATTAGCAGGGGAAATAAAATTTTACCTGGGGGATGTTGATATTGTTGTGAAGCAAAAAGATGTAGTGGGAAATATAATGCAGGAATGGCTGCAAGGCTGGCTGGATAAAAATGGTATAGAATATGCACCAAGTGAAAATTCCCAGATGCCGCCGGACTTTTTCCTGAACCCGGATGATAAAACAAAGGGGCTGCTGGAGGTAAAAGCATTTAACAGGAATGGCAGCCCGGGATTTGATATTGCGGATTTTAGAATGTATGTGGAAGAGATTCAGGAAAAACCATATATGCTGGATGTGGATTATTTGATTTTTGGATATGACATGAATGGTTCCGGGGTAGTGACAATAAAAGATGTATGGTTGAAAAAGGTATGGCAGATTACAAGACGTATGGCCAATTATCCTATTAATTTACAAGTAAAGGATAATGTCATACATAAAATCAGGCCAGGGGTATGGTACAGCGAAAGGGCTACAGATTATGCAATCTTTGACTGCCTGGAGGACTTTATTTGTGCTATAGAAGAGACAACTTTTAAAGAACCTAAGCTAAGAAATTCTATTGCCTCTACATGGCTGGAAAAATTCCAGAGAAATTACAAAGCATGGTATGGGTATGAATTGAATGTGCCAAGATGGGGGGCAATTAAAGATAAATATGATTTGATATCTGGAAAGAAGATAGAAAAGGCGAATGAGCTTTTGGAACGGGTCAAAAAAAATAAACAAAAAATAGAAGAACGGATATTAAAATGTCAGGAAAAGATTATTGAAGCCAAAACAGACAAACAGCGGGAAAATGCTAATAATAGCCTGGATAAAGTAAAGAAGCAGCTTGAAAGTATAAACCTGAAATTAGAAGAAGCACAGGAGCAATATGATTTTCTGATGAGAAACTGATTGCTGAAATGGTATATGAAATAGATATTTAAAATGAAGGGAAATTTTGCGGCCACTAAAAGATAAAGGATAATAACCTTATGAATATTAATGAACGAATCGAACAGGCAAAAGATTCATTTACTAAAAGTGACCAGGTAATTTATGATTGCCTGATGAAAGACCCATGGATTATCATCCGCGGGTCATCCACTATTATAGAATTTGCTGAAAAATGTCAAGTATCGAAATCGGCAATTCTTCGTTTTGCAAAAAAACTAGGGTATTCCGGATATTCCGAATTTAAATATGACTTTTCTGTTTCAGAACATAGCAATATTCCCAAGGAAGTAAATAAGAATAATTTAGATTATATTCTTAATTCCTATGAAAGCACGATTAGGGATTTCAAAAAATTTATTAAGGAAGAAGAGTTTGCCCGTTTGGCAGAAGAAGTAGTGAAGGCGGATAAGATTCGTATCTGCGGCTATAATCGTTCGGGGTTTAGCGCTACCCATTTTAAGTATAGGCTTCTTAATCTGGGTATGGAATCGGAAGCGGTTACGGATTCCCTGTTTTTGGGCTCTATTCTAAGTATGCCTACTAAATTGAAAGAAATTTACCTTTTCTTTACCGTAAGGGGGAAGGCATCCACTCCGTTGAACGCCTTCATTGAGCAGTGCTACAGAAAAGATAATATGACAATTGTTATTACCATGAATCCGAATACTGAGTATCGGAAATATGCGCACCAAATGGTCTTGCTTCCGAGCCTGAAAACGAGGGGCGTCTTTTTGGATGAGCAGGGGATTTTTCATATTTTTATGGAAATCCTTTTGTCCTATATCAGCGAAATTCTTTTGAAAAAATAGAGCAGGGAAGATTCTTCCCTGCTCGTGGCGTGGTTCGTGGCCAGCCCCATTTGGCCGGGCGTTTGGCTAACCGGAGATTATATTATCTTTTGGTACAGGTCCAGAAATTCGGAAGCTAAAATTCCGAATGTTTCAGCGGACATGAGCTGGTCCTCGGCATGTACCAGAAGCAGCGTTACTGTTGTATTTTCTCCAACAGCTTCTTTCTGGATGAGCTGCGCGTGGGCATGATGCCCCTGTATAAATAGCTCTTTGCCTTCCTCCATTTTCTTTTTAGCTTCTTCAAATAGCCCCTTTTTGGCCGATTGGATTGACTCAATGTAAAGGGAACGAGCCATTCCGGCGGCGCTGATGATTTCAAAGCTGATTTGTTCAAGTCCGTTCATAGCTATACCCCCTCTTTGTTATTGGATTCTTCGTCTCCCAAAACTTCCCTTACCCTGTGGATTACCTGATTGCCATCCATCTTGCCATATGCCAGCATGTCGATGACTTCTACCGGGCAATGGGGGCATTCCTCTTTTACTTTTGAAAGGCTGAATTTCACCTGGGGGCCCAGCAGGACAATATCTGCATCTTCCCCTCTTCTTTTGGCCTCTACAACAGCATAAGCATTTATTTCACATTCATAGTTTAAACTTTTCGCTGCTTCCATCATTTTTTTCATAAGCATGCTTGTACTCATGCCAGCACCACACAACAATACGATTTTCCTCATATATCCTCCTTCCGGTCCAGTACAACGAATATTAATTAACTGACACTTTGGCTTGTCTGTTTTTTCATCTGTTTCGTTGTACTAGCTTCTATGTTTTGAAAATATAGTATATTATCCTGACATATTTCATAGATAGTTATTCGCTGCCATAAATCCTTCCCGGAAGCATGGAATCCATTGCCACCACATCGGTTGTTTCAACCAGTTTCTTCAAAAGCCATTCCTTCATTTGTCCGATTTCCGTTTCATAGGCCGGGTCATCAATTCGATTGGTTTCTTCAAATAAATCTTTTTTCATATCATAGAATTCGTCTTTTTCATATAACCGGTATACATACTTATAATCGTGGTTTCTGACCATAAAGGCTTTTGTGTGGTCCGGTAGCTGATTTTGGGATGCCATTCTCGGCCAGTAAATCGATGTATGGGAAGAGTAGCCTTCCATTGCCTGTTTTTCTCCTTGTATTCGTCCTCCTTCGCTCAAGACAAAATCATGGTGCACTTCCTCCGACTCAAAAAGATGTACCAAAGATTTTCCGAACTGGGTATATTCTATTTCATACCCTGCCAATTCGGAAACAGTGGAGGGGATGTCATTCAGCTCTACCAAAGCGGAACTTACCCGGTTATGGAAAGGAGTTCCTTTTGCCGGGCGGATGATTAGCGGAACATGAACCAGGCAGTCCTCAAAGGTATTTTGCGTCTTTTCCACAATTCCATAGTCTCCTGTAAAATCCCCGTGGTCCGCAAAGGTAAAAATGTGCGTATTATCGTACAGGGAAGCCTGTTTTAATGCGTTTAGAACCACTCCCAACTGATGGTCGAGCTTGGCTATCATTCCATAGTAGGTTGCCTTGATTTCCTTAAAATCCTGGTCGGTCAATCCATAAAGGTTCTGGTTCTTTCGGATGGAATAGAGCGTTGACGGCTTATCCTTTAGTTCTTCTATTTTTTTCGTCCGAAGATGAACTGCATCCCGATTGATTATGGAGAACCAAGGCTCTTCTACTTCATAAGGGGGATGGGGGTTGTTAAGCGAAACATATAAACAGAAAGGTTCTTTCAGTTCTCTGTTCCGAATCATTTTTTCTACCCGTTCAATGACCAGGTCATCCTGCTTATTATCCGCCTTTTCCTTAGGAATCTGCCCGTTGTAAAATGAATAATAGAACGGGTTCTGGCGTATCTGCTCCATGGACAGGTCTTTCATTTCCCCATGTACATCATAGACGGTGAGTTCCCTGCCAATATATTCATAATCGCAGGTAGCCTGCAATTCCTCTTCATCTTCCCTGTGGAAGTAGTGGGATTTGCCCATCAGATATACGTGGTATCCGTTCTTTTTTAATGACTTCATCATGCTTGGGTCATTTTTGTCAAGCAGATAGTGGATGGTACGGTGTCCTTTGCTGTGGGGATACCATCCGGTATTGAAACTGCATCGGCTGGGAACACACACCGGGTTTTGGCAGTATGCATTTTCAAAGGCAATGCCTTCTGCCGCCAGCGAATCATAGTTCGGGGTTTTGACCTCCTGATTGTTAAAAACGCCCAGGGAATCCCCGCGTAGCTGGTCCGCGATAAAAAATAATAGGTTTTTCTTTTCTTCCACTTTTACCTCCATGTGCATGGTCTTTTGGTTTTAATCAGGATTTTCTTCATTTGGCTCAATCCAGATTTTCTCCGTTTGTTGCAATCACTTTTTTATACCAGTCAAAGCTGTCTTTCCGGATTCGCTTTCCGCTCCCTTTGCCATAATCATCGATATCAACATAAATAAATCCATAACGTTTGCTCATTTCCGAGGAAGAGCAGGAGACAATGTCAATCGGCCCCCATGCATAATAACCCCGTAAATCTACCCCGTCCTTAATGGCTTCTTTCATTTGCTCGATGTGGCTGCGATAATACTCCACGCGGTATGGGTCATGGATTTTTCCGTCTTCCGGCTTATCATAGTATCCTACACCGTTTTCCGTGACAAAAATTGGCTTTTGGTAGCGGTCATAAAATTCGTTTAGCAAAATCCGCAATCCGATGGGGTCGATGGACCATCCCCAGGGGTTGGCAGGAAGCTCTTTATTTCTCTCCGATGTATTTCCGTTTTCGTAGCTGTCCTTGCTGACAACTCTTGTATAATAATAAGAGAAGGAAAAGAAATCGCATGTATTCTTTAAATCTTCCATATCCTGTTTTTCAAATTGTACATGAATATCATGGTCTTCAAAAAACCTGAAGGCATACCCGGGATAAGAGCCCCTCAATAAAACATCGGAATAAAAATATTCCATTTGATTGTGCTTTAAGGCTGCTAACTGGTCTTCTGGCCGGCATGTGGCCGCATAGTCGGGGCCGCCGCAGAGCATCATGCCGATTTGCATATCGGGATAATGTTCATGGGCGTATTTGGAAGCCTTTGCGCAGGCCACCATTTCGTGATGGACAGCCTGATACTTTGCGCTTTTTAAATCCTGGACTTTATCCTCAGCCACGCCTAAATGGTTGAATGACTCATGCCCGATGAGATTGATTTGGTTTACGAGAATCCAGTACTTTACTTTTCCCGCATACCGGTCGAATACGGTTTGGCAATATTTTTCAAAGAAAGAAATCAGTTCCCTGGAGTACCATCCGCAATACTTCCTGGTCAAATTTAACGGCATTTCATAGTGTGAGACCGTAATCATCGGTTCCATCCCGTTTTGGATAATTTCATCAAACAAATTATCATAGAATTGCAGCCCCTTTTCATTTGGCTCTTTGTCATCTCCGTTTGGGAAAATCCTTGCCCAGTTAATGCTTGTCCTGAAAGTCTTCAACCCTAATTCGGCAAGCAGTTTAAGGTCTTCCTTATATGTATGATAAAAATCGATACCCCAACGTTTGGGGAAAATGCGCTCAGTGCTTGCCAGCGCCTCTGTTATGTATGTGGTGGAAACTTCGTCATTATATTTTTTTGTAATATCAATATCGTCTCGGAACTCATTAATATCCGCAAGGCAAAGGCCCTTTCCGTCCTGGTCATATGCCCCTTCGCACTGGTTTGCAGCAACAGCCCCGCCCCACATGAAATTTGGGGGAAATCCTTTCGGTATTCTTGACATATTTTCACTCCTTTTCTGCACAGCTTTTTGCGCCTGTACTTATGATTCTTTTTCCTGTTCCAAAGCAATCCCCTGTTCTTTCAAAAGCTGGTTGTCATACATCTTCACAAAAGGCAGATACATAAATACATCCAAAACTATAAGTAAAATGTGGACAACAAACGCTTTCCAATCCAATGTGGCCAGAAAAACCTGAAGAGGCCCGGGTAAAACCCATGGAACATTGATAAACATTTTACCGATGAGGCCGGCTCTCATTAATAAGTAGAAAACCGTAGTATTTACCAGCGGCGCTACAACAAACGGGATGAATAGGAAACTGTTCAGCACAATGGGGTATCCATAAACAATCGGCTCGCTAATATTGAATATAGTTCCTGGGCCACCCAATTTCGTAATGGATTTTAGATGGTCGGATTTGGCAACGATTAGCGCAGCGATGATAAGGGCTAAAGCAGCGCCGCTTCCCCCCGGATTTATAATGGAGGTGTTGGGGGAATAACAAAATACGCGTGTCATTTCCTGCCCTGCCGCATAGGCCTCTGCATTTTCGGCTAAGTTAACAAGTAAAACAGACCCCATAACGGAATTGACAATATTCCCTCCATTGATTCCAACAATCCATAAAGCGTTCATCAGGAAAGCGTAAATTAACATGCCCCCAAGGGAATCGGAAGCAACTAACAGCGGCTTAAAGATATTCATGATAAATTCCGGGATAATTGTGCCTGTTAACAGCCGGCAAACGGTGTTCAGCAAATAGAAAACAATAATATTTGCAACAAGGGGAATTAATGCCTCAAAGGGGGCGGATACATTGGGCGGCACGGAATCCGGCAATGATATTTTAATATTTTTTTCCATTAAAAAGTGAGTTAACGCAACGGAAAGGCAGGAGACAAACATAGCGCAGAAGAGCCCACGGCCGCCTAAAAACCCCATGGAAATGCCTTCTTCAAAAGTGCAGCTTACCATTAAGAACAAAGCGAGGGAGGTCATGCAATTTGTCCATGTTGAATTGCTCTGCAAGCGCATATGTAATTGCGAGCAGGGCATAGACAGAAAGTAAGCCCATTGAAATATTATTGACAAAACTGGCAAAGTTCCCTAATTCGCTCTGGGCTATGCGGAACCATATTTCCAAAATCCCCCGAAAGATGTTGCCTTCTGACAATGTAGCCGGGTCCGGCGCAGCATTAATCAGCGTTGCCAGCCCGCCAATGATGGTAAATGGAATCGTAACCGTAATTCCATGGATTATTGATGAAGTAAATTTATTTGTATTAATATACATGGAAAATTTACTAAGAGGTTCTCCCAATACATTCATTATTTTTTCAACCATAGATATTTTGTAGAATTTTCTACTTCCTCCTTCCGAATTTGATAACAATTTGCAAATTGATATGGTAATTTTATTATTGCACTAAGTGAGAAAAATGTCAATTTAATTTTGAGAAATTTCTTAAAATGAATTTCAACATAAATAAATAAGGGGTTGGGTTTCTTTTATTTCGATTGAAGAAGCATCAGAATTGGATATCGTCTTGAGGAAATATAATGTCAGAAGGATGGGATAAGGTTAAAGAATACAGAGTGAAAGAGAAAAGATTAGAAAATAGATTAATCGAATTGTCACCGATAAAGAGCAAATCCGGCAATACCGCTTATGAGCATAACCACAATCGGATTGGGTTTCCATTTGCGCAGTATAAATAGCATAGTCAAAAACATAAATAATGCAGTCCAATCAAGGGATAAAAAATCCGGGCCGGGCTTGCTTTTGCCGTATAACGCTAAAAGCAAAATGGTAAACGCGGCTGAAATTATCAAGCCTAATGAAGCGGATTTCAGCCCATTTAGGACTTCCAGCACATAGACGGATTCCAGGTGTGTTTGAAAAAAATGATATAGCGCCAATGAAATGATAACCCCACATAATATACAGCCAATAGTCGCTGCCAATGCACCCATAACTCCGCCAACCTGAAGGCCGACGAAGGTGGATGTATTAACGGCCAATGGCCCTGGTGTCATTTGGGAAATTGTAATTATGTCTGTAAACACTTTTTCGCTTATCCAACCATTTTTTTCCACCACTTGTTCCTGGATGAGAGGTATAATGGCATAACCGCCCCCAATACTCAGTAAGCCTATTTTGAGAAATGTAATAAATAGTTTTAATACAACGTTCATTTTCTTTCCCTCTTTTTTAAAAACACTTGTAAGATACATAAAAAACAGCAAAATAAGAGTATCAAAGCTACATTTATACCCAATACGAAATTTGCTATAAAAGACAATGGTATCATGGCAGATAAAAAGAATGACTTTTCCTTTAAAATAATAGAGCACATATCGGCAATTAAATCAACCATTAAAGCGGCAACGCCTGCTTGCATTCCTTTCAGGGCTGCCGTAACAATCGTATTGGAAAAAAAAATTTTATAAAATGCGGAAATAAACGTAAGGATAACAAGTGGAGGGATGAGGGCAGCGATACAGCTTACGAAAGCTCCCCCAATACCGGCCACTTTGTATCCGGCCAGGGATGAAAGATTGATTGCAATCGCTCCGGGTGTTGATTGCGCTACAGCGGCCATATTGATTAAATCTTCTTCTGTGAAGTGTTGCTTTTTTACAACAAAAAAGCGGCGGACCATGGGAACAACGATATACCCGCCGCCAAATGTAAAAGCGCTTATAAACAGATTGACGGCCAAAAGCCATACATATTTTTTTATAATTTCTTTCAAAATAATATCCCTCCTGCTGACCAATTATATCTCTTGTCCTGCAATCTGTAAAATGCTATAATTTTATGTAATCCATCTATTTTATTCATGTCTAAAAGGAGAAAGATTGAAAATTAAAAATTTTCAATGAAATGGAGTAAAAAATGGTTATACGGTATTTGGAGATTTTAGAGGCAATTGCAGAAACAGGAACATTTACAAGCGCCGCAAAAAAGCTGTTTATTACACAATCCGCAGTTTCCCACGCGGTTGCTGAGCTTGAAAAACAGGCAGGGACAGCCCTTTTTGAGCGGCTGCCCAAAGGTGTCATACTGACCCCCTGCGGCATTTCCCTTTTGGAGGAATCGCGCAGCATTTTAACAGCCTGCCGAGATTTAGACAGGAGAATCAACCATCTGGAGGAGAACACCCCCATCAACATTGTATCGAGCATTACGATTGCCTCTTTCCTGCTTCCTGAAATACTCAGTGGATTGAAAGCTGCTTTTCCACAAATTCAAGTTTCTGTCCGGGTGGCAAGCGCAAATGCCGCCATTGAAATTCTGCAGCATGGAAATGCTGATATAGCCTTTTGGGAAGGGGCTGCCCCAAAGGGCAATTTCCATACAATCCTCCTAGGCTCGTATAAGCTATGCGCTGCATGTGCGCCAGGATTTGGCTTATCCGTGGAAACGATATCGCCAGGCCAATTATGCAGCTATCCGTTATTGCTCCGGGAACAGGGAAGTGCAATCCGCGATACATTGGACAATATGCTGACGCTTGCCAATTTAAGGGCAGTGCCTGTTTGGGAAAGTGTGAATTCCCTTGCCCTTATTAAAGCTGCTGAAGCAGGGCTGGGCATTACGGTATTGCCGGAAAAATTATTGTCGGATTCTTTGCTCTTAAAGAAACTGCGTCTGATTCGCCTGGATAAAATGAATATGGAAAATCAAATGCTGGCATTATTCCATAAGGATAAATACATTACAAAACCTTTTCAGGTTCTAATAGAGCAGCTTAAAAATAAAAATGAATTATGGTCTTTATAGAAAATGTCCGGTGACTTTGTCACTGAATAAAAAAATCTTCTTCTGTATACTGTTGAAAAATAGTAAAACAGAAGGAGTTTGTTTATGGCAAAAAGAAAAGCAACGGTAAATACCCGGGAATGTGTGGCCTGCGGATGCTGTATCAAGGTCTGCCCGAAAAGTGCAATAACGGTTTCGAAAGGGGTATATGCTGAAGTAAACAGAGATTTATGCGTCGGATGTGGGTTGTGTGCGAGAGAGTGCCCTGCAAGTGTGATTACATTGGAGGAGGCAGAAAAATGAAGCGGAAAAAGAAATGGTATGATTATCTTTGGATTTTTTCCCTGACTTATTTAATTCTGGGATTTTTTAACATCCTCTTTGCCTGGCTTGGGCTGCTTTGTTTCTTTATACCGTTGATTATTGCGGTGGCAAAGGGGAATAAAGCTTATTGCAATAAGTATTGCGGCAGAGGGCAGCTATTTGCGTTGGTAGGGGGTAGATTTGGGCTTTCCAGGAAAAAGGATATTCCCCAATGGATGAAATCAAAGTATTTCCGGTATGGATTTTTGACTTTCTTTTTTATCATGTTCTTCCTTATGCTGTGGAATACTTATCTGGTGTTTGCCCAGGCAAAGGATTTGAGCAAAGTGGTTACTTTGCTGTGGACGTTCAAACTCCCATGGCATTGGGCTTATCATGGCATCCTATTTTCCGATGGCATAGCACAGTTTGCATTTGGCTTTTACAGCGTGATGCTCACTTCCACAGTGCTCGGGTTTCTTACAATGGCCTTATTCAAACCGCGTTCCTGGTGCGTATACTGCCCCATGGGAACGATGACGCAGCTAATATGTAAGGCAAAAAATGAAAGAGGCAATTATATCGGTGACTATGTCACAGATGGGATTACCAATACAGGATATACTAAGATACAGATAGAAGTTAAAGATAAAAAATAAGATAAAAGAAAGGAAGGTAAAAATTATGTCAGTAGTTAGTGTAAATAGAAGTAATTTTGAAGAAGTGAAAGGAAGCGATAAGACTGTCCTCCTCGATTTCTACGCGGATTGGTGCGGCCCTTGCCGTATGGTATCCCCTATTGTGGATGAAATAGCGGAGGAAAATCCCCAATATTTGGTAGGTAAAATTAATGTGGATACAGAAAATGAACTGGCACAGGCTTTTAGGGTGATGAGTATTCCGACACTGGTAGTAATGAAGGGCGGTAAAGTTATTCAGCAGTCGGTAGGGGCAAAGTCGAAAGCGGAAATCCTTGCTATGCTTGGGTAACATAAAGGGATTTCTTGCCTAAAAAGATTCAGATGCCAAGAGCCATCTGTGGGCGGGGCGGTTAGCATGTCAGTTTGCGGAGATGTTTCCTGTCAAGGATTTTAACGCCTTTACGGGAAACTTCCACCATCCCTTCGCTGGCGAAATATTTCAGCATCCTTGATACAACTTCCCGGGCGGAGCCGATATAACGGGCGATTTGTTCGTGGGTGAGCAGGATAAGGTCGGAATTGGTCCTGGCCGATTCATCTAAAAGAAAGATGGCAAGCCGCTTATCCATGCTCATAAAGAGAATTTGCTGCATAACCCACATCACGTCGGAAAAACGGCTGACTGCGGTTTCCAGCGCGAATATTTTAATAGAGGGATTGCGTTTGGAGACGGCGGCAAAGGCAGGGCCGCCGATGACATAACATTCGCTGTCTTCATCGGCATCTATAAATACATCAAAGGTTATGGCGTCAAGTACGCAGGAAGCGGACAGCATACACATATCGCCTTCGTGAAGGCGGTATAAGGTAATATCTTTGCCACTTTCGGACAGCATGTAAACTCGAAGGCTGCCGGAACGTACAAGGATGACGCCGGAACATTCGTCGCCATCATGGACATTTTTCCCCATAGGGTAAGTTAAAATGGAGGAGTTTTGACAAATATAGTTTTTGTCCATATCCGGTATTTCGTTCCAAAACGGAAAAATATCTTTATAAACGGATGCAAAATTTGTTTGAGCCATAGGAAGATGCCTCCTGAAGTTAAAAATTATATATTAAATTCAAATTAATAGTTGACAAATCTTAGAGTTTTATGTAGAATACTTAATGGTGACACGCAGAAGCGATGATACCATATAATAAATGCGCGAGTGGCTCAGTTGGTGGAGCGCGACCTTGCCAAGGTCGAGGCCGCGGGTTCGAGTCCCGTCTCGCGCT
>QXWV01000031.1 GCA_009911195.1 Lachnospiraceae bacterium
TTTATTTGTACGGAAACGCTGATAAATACGGCGTTTCCGTTATTTTTATGCCTTTCAGATATGGAAGACAGTTGAAGACAGTTTTGTAATGACCATTTTTTAACTATAAAGCATTACATATTAATCTTATCAGCAGGATTTTGTCCTTTCTTTTCTGGGGAGATTGTTTTCTTTTACAATCCTGTCTGATTGACACTGCCTCATTTTTTGATTGTGAAATACCTGCATTCATGTTATTATGAGATAGTATAATTAAACAGAAAGCAGGATGCGATTTTCCGATAGATGCCCTCTAGTCTTATGAAAGAGGGTGATGCCCTATGAGTATAATGGAAGTTCTTACATTACTACTTGTTTTATTTGCGGCTCTGTCTTACATAGATAATCATAAAAAGAAATAGCATCCCTACCGCCTAAAGTGTGGACGCTATATCTTTATTAGTTTTCTCCCACTGAGGGCAATCGGAGATTCAATTCCGATTACTTCTAAGTAGATTATACATTAGAGCCGCTTGTTTTGCAAGTGGCTCTTTTTATGCACACGGGCGTTCAAATGAAATGTGTCAGCAAGCTGATGGACGCCCGGCTCACGAGTAGGGGAAAATGGCTCTTCTCTACTCAATTGCTGATGTAAATTATTTTTTACCTTACAGGAAATTCCATCGCCAGACGGACATAAATTGACGAAGAACCGAAGGTTCTTCATGAAGTGGCGAAGCCACTTTTTTATATAATAGGAAATTACGCCATAGAGTTGTAAGTCGCCAAGAGTTGGCCGCTGGGCCAACTCTTTTTTATATCTCATGTTCTTCTCCTTGTATAATGGGTGTGTAGAGTTTAGATTCTCTTCAAGACACTGTCTCCCTTCTACCGGCGTACCCACTTACCGAATAAGGTTTTCTTATAATGGAGGAGTTCTTCCTTTGCTTCCTGATGGCTCCCTGCTTTTTGCAGATAGGCAATGCCTTTGGGGATATCTGGGGCAATGCCAAGGCCGCGGGCATAAATCATCCCCCGCAAATAATCGGCTTCCCAGTAGTTCCAGTTGACTTCATTGAGGAACTGGAGGGCACGGGTGTAGTCCTGAGGTGTTCCCAGGCCATAGAAGCAGCATTTCCCTAAGTAAAAGACGCCCCATTTGCTGCCCTTATCATAGGCATAAGACAGAAGCTGGAAAGCCTTTGCGTAATCCTGAGCCACGCCCCGGCCAAAGAAATAGGCTTTGCCAAGGTAATTGTAACTGCCTATATTGCCAATGGGAATTTCCCTTTCAAAACATTGCACGGCATAAGCTTCGTCTTTTTCGACGCCTTTGCCTTCCATATAAAAACGGCCGACATCGCACCAGGAACCGGGCTGCCCGCCCTCTGCAGATGCTTTGTACCAACGCAGTGCCTCTTCGTTTTGCCCGGCATTCTCCAATTTATCGGCGTAAATGGACTGATGAATCGGATGGCCATACTCAGCGCCGATTTTCCAAAGGTCTTTTGCCATTTCCGGCCTGGGGGCAATGATGTCTTCATCCCCTTGGGTATAATAGCGGTTCAGGTTGTTGGCAGCAAAATAAATACCGCCGCGTAAGGCTTTCCAGAACCAGTCTTCGCACTGTGAAATATTTTCTTTCAAGTATGCCCTATAGGCTTCCTGGTTGGGGAAGGAATCGCGCCCTTTATTTTGGATTCGGAGGAAATCCCACCAAAAGTAGGAATTGGCGATTGTGTATTGGCAGAAAGCATCCCCTGCTTCTGCTATTCCCAATACTTCCTCAAAGGCTTCCATCAGATTGGCAAAAGGCATTTTCTTCTGTACGGAAGGCGTCAGCTCACCGCTGCGCAAGGCGACCAACACCCCTAAAGCGCTGCCTTGCTCTACGGATTTATGGAGCAGGCTTATGGCACGGTTGTCATCTTCCGGGAAACCATGTCCGGACCATACATATTGATAACCGCAAAAACAGCGTGCCAGAATACAACTGGCATCCCCATCCCCTGCTGCGGAAGCTTTTTCCAACAAGGCCAAAGCTTCTTTTCCCCTGCCTGCCCGTTCGTTGTAATAAATGTCCTGAAGCGCCTGCTTCACTTCATTGCTAAATATTTTGCCCATTTCAAAATCACGCTCCTTCTGAATAGATTTATTTTTTAGTATTTTTGCCCGTATTTTTAACGGTGTATTTTTTCCAGTCCTTGCCATTTGGTAAAAATTGCCCATGGGGATATCCTGTCAGCCATGAAGCGGCTTGCCGGGCCGACATTTTAGCCGAGAAATAGCTTTGGGGGCTATCCGGCCTGGAAGCCTCTACGGTACAGCGTCCATCGGATTTATCTCCGGCCTTTACCCGTATCCAAAGATTGCGCTGGGGGAGGATATGTTCCACGGTCTGGTAAGTGCCGTCGATTATTCCTTCTGCAGCGGCCTGGACATCCTCTTTAGTAAATGTGGTGTGGCTTTCGCAGGCGCCGCTTGCCATAATCAATCCCAGAAATCCTGACGATGCGTGGGAAACTGCCCGGGGCGCACTGTGGGAAGCTGTCCGGGGCTGCCCTAAAAACCAGCCTGTTAAATCCGGAAGCTGTTGGATTAGCCAATTTTCCAATACTTGTTCTGCCTGCCGGGCATCCATGTATTGAGCCATGGCTAACTTGGCGCTGTCCTGGGTAGAGGTAAAATCTAAAGTTAATAATAACATTTCCCCTGTACCCTGGTTTCTGGCCTGTTGCCCGCCGTAGCAGTTGAGCGCACGATAGGTTCTGCCGCTCTTTTCGATTGGATGGGAAAGGCTTAGGGTGAAGAAAAGGCTGTCATCCATTAAACAGTGGTTTAGCTGTTCTTTTACAAGGGAAAACGTAACCCGGGAGGTCATAGAACCATCGGTCTGGCGGAGGATAACTTCCTGGGATATACCGTTTGAGGTTTCCTGCCAGGCATGTTCCGCTTCCCGGAGGCTTTGCTTATGGCGGAACTCCCGTTCAAAAGCCTCCTGCTCGATTTCGTCCATAGTCCAGAATTTGCTGCATTGGCCGTTTTTCCCCCGTACAGCATCCGGCACGCGTAAGGAGAGGAAATCGGCCGCTGCCTTCAAATCGTCAGGAGAGCGGAAATCGGTGGCGGATTTCTTCCAGCGGTTATCAATCAAAGCGAGCTGCAGCGTCCGGCTGGTGCGGGTTCCGGTCTGGGTGCTGTGCTGATGGATTTCATCAATAATGAAAATGCCGCGGAGGCGGTCAATACGGTTGGCGGATTCGCCCAGGACCCATTCCTTTCCGATGCCCACCGGGCCAAACCAATGGCCGTTTTCTTTTAAATCATTATCTACCATGGCAAATAGCTCGTTTACCGGAGGTGCTCCATCGGGGAAAGGGAGCTGATTGCGAATGGACTGGGCCAGCTCGCTTTTGGCGGGGAAAAAGGTGTCCCGGATGGCGACGAAGGCCATATAGATTCCGGCAATAAGCATGAGGGCAGCGCCGCCCCCGGCTATGGCAAGTTTTATGTAATCCATATATTCCCAATAGCTCTTTTCCTGCTGCATTTCCACATAGAAAAATACGCCAAGGCATACGCTAATTAAAAAAGTCAGCAGACTCCACAACAGCCAGGAAAGCCGCTTTCGCGTGCGGCTCAAACAGTAGCCCTCCGCGATGCCATGGGGGTTATTTTTCTGCTGCAGCCTCATCAGGATAAGTATGACCGGAATGGCAAAGATACGGAGTGCTGCTACTAGCAAAAGATAAATTACAATGTTCCATGGCCACCGCAAAAATCGGGCAACGGTTTTTGCGTTATTTTCTTCTTTCATAATCTGGATTGAGCCTCCTTTAGCATCTTAGTCAAACGGGAATGATGCTTTATTTTTAGTTTATACATTATGAAGAAATAATGCAATACGAATTTAATCGCCGGCCATGGGAATCAATCTTCTTTTGCAAACAGGGCATTAATCACCCTGTGGTGTTGGTCTGAATGTTGTCGCCTATTTCTTCTCCTTAATGGCAAAAAAATAGGGCATATAGATTTCAGTTTCTATATGCTCTAACGTTATTTACTATATTTGATTTTGGTTGGCATGATTGATTATGCTAACTGCATAACCTCGATTTCAAGTTCCTTTAATTCTTCAAGTGATAACGCAGGAACATAATCCGCAATTTCATCCAGTGACATTTTCCCTTTTTTAATCATTCTTTTCGCTGTTTCCCTTGCGCTTTCCTGTACCGCTTCATGCCGTTCACTTCTTATATATGACTTCATAATCTGTTCATCATCAAACAAACTCATCATAATCGTCACAACCTCTCTTTCTCTTTCAAGCAAATATTCCTTTAAGACATTCCTGTCCTTGCATATCTGGATTGTTTCCGTAACTGCCTTTTGTGTCATTCCGTGCTGTTTTGTCTGTTCGTTAAAAACTTTGCAGAAAATAATGTACTGGTTGATAATGTCATCTGTATCGCTTTCGTAGATAATCTTTGCTTTTACCTCAATATCTATATCCGCGCCCTCGAAAAATTCTTTAGACAGAGATATTTTATCGGGTTTCCGCCCTTTGTTTCCTGTAAAAATTACATAAAGTTCAGGCTTTGGCATTTTTACTTTCCTGCTTTTGTAATAGTCTTGGCAGGTACGCTGAAAATATTCATGATAGCTTTGCGCCAGATACAGTAAAACTCTTACTAAAATATTCACTGTCCATGTTGATTGCGCCTCCACAAGTATCATCAGCTTATTATTTGCAATAAAGCCTAAATCATTATACAGATTATCAGTCAATACGTTGGTAATCGTCACATCTGTAAGGGAATCCTCTGTCGCTGTGGTGTCCTCTGGGTGGAGCGTTTTATACAGCTTTAGTAGATAACTCTTGTTCTGAAAAAGGTCAAGGAATACGCTGTTTTTTGTGGTACGCTTTGCCGTAACTTCCTGCGCCTGTTTTGTATTATCCTGCACTTTCGCACCTCAATTTCTTAAAATCTGTGGCACAAGATAGAATATCATCTACTCCTGCCATACTTCAATTATACAAAAAAAGGCATGTATTTACAATGAAATTCATATGAATTTTTCATATACTAAATATTCCACGAATAACCGGCCACGGAAATCAAATGCTGCTGCCATAGCTGTTTTTGCTGGCAGGAATATTGTAAAAGGCTGTTTTTTGTAGTATGATTAAGTATAGGAAGCCACCATATTTAGGGTGGCGGCAGTGTGCGTGGAAAGGTATCAGGAGAATGGAGAAAGCTTATGAGTTGGAATTCGGAGGGGAGAAGTCGGGAAGCCTATATGTAAATTGTTGCGGGTGTTCAAAGACGGAGCCGCGGCACAGCTTTGGGCCGGCATGGAAACCCCATTACTTGATTCATTATATTCTAAGCGGAAAAGGGAAGTTCATGATGGATGGCAAGACATATCCGTTGGAAGCGGGCTATGGGTTTGTGATTATGCCGGAGGAGCTGGCCTTTTACCAGGCGGATGAAGAAGACCCCTGGACGTATGTATGGGTAGGGTTTAGCGGGGCGAAAGCCGGGGAATATATGGCGGCGATGGGGATTTCCGTGGAGTATCCTATCTTTGCTTCCGAACGTTCGGAAGAATTGTATCAGGCAGTTAAGGATATGATGGAACACAATACGTATGGGATTGCCAATGAACTGCGCAGGACAGGGCAATTGGGTCTTTTTCTTTCTATCATTGCGGAAGGCGGGCCGGTCAGGGAAAAAAACCAGGGCGACTGGGCGAATACCTATGTGAGTAAGGCGGTAGAGTTTATCCAGGGGAACTACTGCAACCCTATTAAAGTGACGGATGTGGCCGATTATGTATGCATTAACCGCAGTTATTTGTATACACTGTTCCAAAATTCTTTGGGGATGTCCCCACAGCAGTTCCTTATGACATTCCGGATTACTAAGGCGGCAGAACTTTTGCAGCATACATCGTTATCGGTAGAGAGCATCGCCCTTTCCTGTGGTTATCAAGACCCGTTGGTTTTTGCGAAAGCGTTCCGGCAGATGAAAGAAATGTCCCCTTCGGCATACCGTAAAGAGATGAAGAAAGGGGAAACGCGGAAAAATAAAAGGCATTTGGAGCAAGTGGAGGAATTTATCCGTCAGATTAAAAAGTTAAGCGTATGATATAGCCGGAATGCGTGATGGAAATGAGGGGGAAGACGGGGCGGTTAACATTTTGACAGATTGTTATAACAACGGGTTATGGAATTCCTGTGGGGGGCTATTATAATAGTTTTGATGGAGGAATCCGGCAGAAAGTCAAATACCCCGCTGCAAGCAACGAGGCATCAAATTTGCAGCACAGCAAGCAACGGGGTATTTTACCCTTGCGGCATTCGCCAAATGCTTGTGAAAGCACGGCACTTGGCCCATTGTCCGCGGGAATAAAAATAGGTGCGTCCGGCAGAAAACGGACAGAAAGGGATGGGTTATGGCAGAAAAGACGGCAGCAGAAATGAAAGAAAAGATTCTTGCGAAATTTGCAGAGGTATTTGGGGAAGGAGAAGGAACGAAAGCTTATTTTGCGCCCGGGCGGGTGAACATGATAGGCGAGCATACGGATTATAATGGCGGCCATGTGTTTCCCTGTGCGCTGACGATTGGAACTTATGGCGCGGCGCGGAAAAGGGAAGACAGGAAGCTTCGATTTTATTCAATGAATTTCGGCCATTTGGGAATCATCGAATCCAGCCTGGATGATTTAAAACCGGCGAAAAGCGCAGGATGGACGAATTACCCAAAGGGAGTAATGTGGGCATTTGGGGAAAGGGGCTTTGAGATTTCCAGCGGTATGGATTTGATGCTGAACGGGAATATTCCCAATGGTTCAGGGCTTTCCTCTTCCGCATCGGTAGAAGTGTTGACTGGGTTTATTCTGAGGGATTTCTTTGGGTTTGACGTAACGAATCAGGATTTGGCGCTGATTGGCCAGTATTCAGAGAATAATTTCAATGGGGTAAACTGCGGCATCATGGACCAGTTTGCCATCGCAATGGGCAAAGAAGGCCATGCCATTTTCCTTGATACGGCGGACTTATCCTTTGAATATGCACCGATTAAACTGGAAAATGCGAAAATTGTTATCTCCTCCAGCAATAAGAAAAGGGGTTTGGGAGATTCCAAATATAACGAGAGAAGAAGCGAGTGCGAAACAGCCCTTGCGGAAATCCAGGCAGTGGTGGGGATTAACAGCCTGGGGGATTTGAGCGAAGAGCAATTTGAAATGTATAAATCGGCAATTAAAGATGAGGTCCGCGTAAAGAGGGCTAAACATGCTGTGTACGAAAACCAGAGGACAATAAAGGCTGTAGAAGCCCTGAAAAATAATGATGTGGAATTGTTCGGGAAACTTATGAACGAGTCTCATATCTCCCTTCAATATGATTATGAAGTAACAGGCATAGAGCTGGATACATTAGTGGAAGAAGCGTGGAAGGTAGAAGGCGTAATTGGCTCCAGAATGACAGGGGCTGGTTTTGGGGGATGCACAGTCAGCATTGTAAAAACGGATGCGATTGATTCCTTCATTGATAAGGTTGGAAAAGCTTATAAAGATAAAATCGGTTATGCGGCTGATTTCTACGTAGTGGAAATCGGGGATGGACCGACTGTCCTGTAAGGGGCATCTTAAGCTGGGGGCAGAATTGCTATGAAACAGTATAGGCTGCCCCAATGTCATTTAGTTAGCGATGGCGGACGCCGTGAGGGAAATAAAACGCTCCGTTGCCACGCTCCCGCTCCAAAAAAAGCGTAGCGGCACTAGGTTCGTGAACTACCTCACCAAGTGCCGACGCTTTTTAAG
>QXWV01000032.1 GCA_009911195.1 Lachnospiraceae bacterium
ACTGAGGTGCTAACTTAATGACATTGAGGCATGCCCCCCGGTATTTTCTTTTGCTTTAATCTAACGAAAATGGGCGATATGTGATATGGGAAAGGAAGGAGAGGAAAGGGAAATGATACAGCAGGATATAAGGAAACTGGTTTTGTATGGGCTGAAAAATGGGCTTTTGGAAAAAGAGGATGAAATCTACACGGTAAACAGGCTGCTGGAACTGTTTGAATTGGATGAGATCGAAGATAAAAGTGCAGAGGTTTCCATGGACGCGGAGGAATTGGAAGAAGTTTTGGGGCGGATGATGGATTATGCTGTGGAAAAGGGAATTATGGAAGAAGACGGTGTGGTCTACAGGGATTTGTTCGATACGAAAATCATGAGCGTGCTGATGCCAAGGCCCAGCGAGGTCATCAGGAAATTCAAAAGGCTGTATGAAAAGTCGCCCGAAAAGGCTACGGAATGGTATTATAAATTCAGCCAGGATACAGACTATATCAGGAGGTACAGGATTAAGAAGGACCAGAGGTGGAAGGCGGATACCCAGTACGGGGATTTGGATATTACGATTAATTTGTCCAAACCGGAAAAGGACCCTAAAGCTATTGCGGCGGCCAAGAATGCAAAACAGAGCGGATATCCCAAATGCCTGCTTTGCATTGAGAATGAAGGTTATGCCGGAAGGGTAAACCATCCGGCCAGACAGAACCACAGGGTAATCCCGATTGAAATCAACGGGTCGAAATGGGGATTCCAGTATTCTCCTTATGTATACTATAATGAACACTGTATTGTGTTTAATTCCGAACATATTCCTATGAAGATAGACCATGCGGCTTTTTGCAAGCTATTTGATTTTGTAAAGCTTTTCCCCCATTATTTTTTGGGTTCCAATGCGGATTTGCCCATTGTTGGCGGTTCTATCTTAAGCCATGACCATTTCCAGGGCGGACATTATGAATTTGCCATGGCAAGGGCGGAAGTGGAGAAGGCATTTACGGTAAAGGGCTTTGAAGATGTGGATGCAGGGATTGTAAAATGGCCCATGTCGGTCATCCGGCTGGCATGTGAAGACAGCACCAGGGTAATAGCGCTGGCAGATGTAATATTGGAGAAGTGGAGAGGCTACACCGACGAGGCGGCATTTGTTTATGCTTATACCGATGGAGAGCCCCACAATACGATAACGCCGATTGCCAGAAAGCGGAATGGCAAATATGAACTGGATTTGGTGCTGCGAAATAATATTACCACTCAGGAGCACCCTTTGGGAGTATACCATCCTCATGCAAAGCTGCATCATATTAAAAAGGAAAATATCGGATTGATTGAAGTGATGGGGCTGGCGGTTCTTCCGGCAAGGCTTAAGGATGAGATGGATAAGCTGGCGGATGCAATTTTAGCCGGGGAAGATATCCGTAAGGATGAGGTGCTGGAGAAGCATGCGGACTGGGTGGATGAATTCTTGCCCAAATACGCACCGGAGGCAAGGGGAACGAAAGATGAAATGGTAGAAATCCTGCATAAGGAAATTGGGGATGTATTTATGCAGGTGTTGGAAGACGCTGGAGTTTATAAGAGGACGAAGGAAGGTGCGGAAGCATTTGGGAGGTTTATAGAGACGTTGTAAGCCGAAGCATATAAAGGGCTGCCACAAAAATTTGTGGCAGCCTTTTAATTATAAAGTGCACTTCAAATTTTTAATAATACCCCTCCATACTTTCCAAAAAATGCAGCAAATGCGTTCGCTGGCAAGGGTTTAACTTTTCGAGGAGGGGGTGTTGGGCCTGGAGGTTTGGATGATGGGAGGTTTGGGCAGGATGGCCGGACAGAAAGCGCTGGTCGGACTGGTAAAGGATGTAGTCGGTAGAAACATGGAAGGCGGCGGATAACCTAATGATTGTTTCGGCATCGGGGATAGTAAGGCCGCATTCGATTCGGCTTAGCGTGGTCTGATTGGCGCCTATCTTAATGGCCAGCCGCTCTTGGGTATAATTTTTTTCTTGCCTCAATTCTTTGATTCTTGTTTTCATTTGTAAAATTCCCTTTCATAAAAAACGGTTAATGAGTTATTTATTAAATATTTCACAGATAATTATCTAATGCAACCAAAAGTTTTACAATAAAACAATTATATGTGATATACTTGCAAGAAGAAAGAGAAATTATTTACGGAGATATAGAAACGGGGATATAGAAACGGCAAATTGGATTCCCTATTGTTTGCGCAGGGGCATGATTAATACAATGGATTGATAGGAAAAGGTGGATATATGAAATTTTTACTGGTGGCGGTGAATGCAAAATATATACATTCCAATCCGGCAGTGTATAGCCTGAAAGGCTATGCAGGGGAAGAATATGGAAAGGAAATTGATATAGCGGAATATACCATTAATAACAGGATGGAGGATATTCTTTCGGGCATTTATGAAAAATGCCCCGATGTGGCGGCTTTTTCGTGTTATATCTGGAATTGGGATTTGGTACGGGAGCTGACGGAGGAACTGCATAAGATAAAACCGCATCTGCCCCTTTGGCTGGGCGGCCCTGAGGTGTCTTTCGATGCGGAGGATATTTTGAAGGAATGCCCATGGGTTACAGGAATCATGATAGGGGAAGGGGAAGAGACATTCCGGGAACTGATGGATTATTATAAAAGAGGAAATCAGGAGAGGGAAAATACCAGGAATGGAAACCCGGAAAATGAGGACCCCAAAAACGGAAATTGTGAGAACGGTATCGGGTTGGAAGGCATTGGAGGGATTGTATGCCGGACAGGGGGTAAGGTAACCAGGACAAGGGAGAGGCGGCCAATAGATATGAACTGCCTGCCGTTTCTGTACCGGGATGGGAAAAGCTTTGAAAATCGAATCATCTATTATGAATCCAGCAGAGGCTGCCCCTTCCGGTGTAGCTATTGTCTATCAGCGATTGATAAAAGTGTCCGGTTTCGGGATATCAATACGGTCAAAAAGGAATTGCAGTTTTTTCTGGATGAAAGAATTGCCCAGGTAAAATTTGTGGACAGGACATTTAACTGTAGCCATGACCATGCCATGGAAATATGGAATTATATTTATCAGCATGATAATGGAATCACAAATTTCCACTTTGAAATTGCGGCGGAAAAACTGGATGATGAGGAAATACATTTACTGGCAAAGATGCGTCCGGGGCTGGTGCAGCTAGAAATCGGCGTCCAGTCTGCCAATCCTGAAACTTTAGCGGAAATTAACCGACAGGCTGACATGGACAAGTTGAGAAAGACTGTGAACAGTATCCGCCAGGGCAGGAATGTACACCTTCATCTGGACTTGATTGCCGGGCTTCCCTATGAGGGATATGAAAGCTTTGGAAAGTCCTTTGATGCGGTATATTCTATGAAGCCGGAGCAGCTACAGATGGGCTTCCTTAAAGTGCTGAAAGGCTCCCCAATGCACGAAAAGGCGGAATCATATGGAATAAAATATATTACCCGGCCGCCTTATGAAGTGCTATGTACCCATTGGCTTTCTTTTGGAGAAATCTGCCGCCTGAAACGGATAGAGGAAGTGGTGGAATTATACTATAACAGCAATCAATTTTCCCATACACTGCCCATATTGGAAAAATCCTTTGGCGGGGCTTTTGAGATGTTCGAAAAATTGGCGGAATATTATAAAGAAAAAGGATATTTTACCAATAATCCTTCCCGGGTTTACCGGTATGAAGTTTTACTTGAATTTGCTTCCATTTATGGGAAAGAGGAAGAGGGGCTTTACAAAGAACTTTTAACATACGATATATATCTTAGGGAAAATATGAAGAGCCGTCCGGGGTTTGCCCGGGATTTAGAGAAATACAAAGAGAGGTTCAGGGGGTTTTACAATGATGGCATACGGCTGAGAAAAATGCTTCCCGGTTATGAAGAATTTAAACCGAGCCAGATTGCCAGGATGACCCACATGGAAGTATTTTCTTACCCAGTCTGGGAAAGCGGGGAAGAAACAGGAACTAAGACTCAAAATACTCATTGGCCAGTTAGCGAATGCCGCACGGGAATGGGTAAAAAAATGGAAAAACTCCCACAGGAGAGGATGGTGCTTTTTGACTATAGGAAACGCAATCCCCTGACGAATGAGGCTGAGGGCACAGTGGTGGATTGATGATGGTGATGAGGGGAAGGAAAGCGACCCGGAGCAGGAAAGTTCCATATGAAGGGAAGATGCCGAAAAGGGTTTATGGGGAAGCAGAATAGGAGAAAACAGATGAAAAAGAGCACGAAGGCGATTTTGGATTTACTGGATGAAAGGTACGGTACGGATTTTAGGTGTTACTTGAATCATGAAAATGCATGGCAGCTTTTGATTGCTACCATTTTGAGCGCCCAGTGTACAGATGCCAGGGTAAATATTGTGACTGCGGATTTGTTTCAGAAGTACACGTCGGTGGAGGCTTTTGCCCAGGCGGATTTAAAAGAACTGGAAAAAGATATACATTCCACAGGATTTTATCATAATAAAGCAAAAAATATTATTGCCTGCTGCAAGGACTTGGTGGAAAAGTTTGGAGGGGAAGTGCCCAGAAGCCTGGAGGACTTGACTTCCCTGGCGGGAGTGGGGAGAAAAACGGCCAACGTAATCCGGGGGAATATTTACCATGAACCAAGCATCGTGGTAGATACCCATGTGAAGCGGATATCGAAAAAGCTGGGGCTTACAGAGGAGGAAGACCCCGGAAAAGTGGAGCAGGACTTGATGAAGGCTTTGCCCAAAGAGCATTGGATTTTATGGAATATTCATTTAATCACTTTGGGGAGGGAGATTTGCAAGGCGCCGACGCCGAAGTGTGAAGAGTGCTTTTTGACGGAATGCTGTCAGGACTATAAAAAAAGGAATGGAAAAAAGGGAAAATAAGGCGGAAACAAAATGGGGATGATTGTGGATTATACGTCACTGGACTTGGAAACCACCGGGCTGAATCCAAAAAGGGACAGGATTATTGAAATAGGAGCCATAAAGGTGCGGAATGGGAAAGCGGTAGAGGAGTTTTGGGAACTGGTGAATCCGGGAAGGGTTCTGGAAGAAAAGATATGCGGGTTAACTGGAATTGGCAATGAAATGCTGGTGGAGGCGCCGGAAATAGGAGAAGTCATCGGCAGGCTTTTAGAATTTATCGGAGATGATGTTTTGGTAGGGCATAGGGTTTTGTTTGACTATTCTTTTGTGAAGAAGGCAGCGGTGAACAATTCTCTCGTCTTTGAAAAAGAGGGGATTGACACACTAAAGCTGTCGAGGAAATTGCTGCCGGAACTGGAAAGCAAAAGCCTGGCATCTGTATGCAGATATTATGGGATTGAGCATAAAGCCCACCGGGCGCTGGGGGATGCCCGTGCAACATCGGAGCTGTACTGGAAGCTGGCCAGGCAGTTTTATCGGGAAAACGAAAAGGAATTCCAGACGAAACCGTTGATTTACCAGGCGAAAAAGGAAGGCCCTGTCAGCAGACGGCAAAAAGAGAGGTTATATAAATTGATGGACAGGCATAAACTAACTATAGCATATAACATAGATAAGCTGACAAGAAATGAAGCGGACCGTATTATGGACCAAATTCTTGCAGAATACGGACGATGACATTCCGGTTGGCGGATTGGAGGTCTTCGGCCCTTTCCAGTAAATGGCGGATTCCGTCCCTGTTGCCTTCCCTGGAGTAGATGGAGGCAAGGATACGGTAAGAGCCGCTCACATCCGTATTGGTGGATATGGCAAATTCCAGAATTTGCCTGGCCTGTGCGGTATATCCTGACTCATATAATTTGTCTGCCCATTTTTGCAGGGTATGGACAAGAGTTGTGTAATTCTGGTCATAACGGGTGAGCAGATTGATGTTTGGGGC
Organism: Lachnospiraceae bacterium; assembly: GCA_009911195.1. Taxonomy (GTDB): domain Bacteria; phylum Bacillota; class Clostridia; order Lachnospirales; family Lachnospiraceae; genus Kineothrix. The sequence goes on from QXWV01000032.1 coordinate 5,872, forward strand.
GCCGTATTTTAATTTTAAATCGGTGTTGCTATAGCCTGTGAAGTTGACAATCGGTGATTCGGCAAGATAGTGAAGTGTCTGGTGGAACTCTGCTACTGCGTCATCCTCCTTCATAATATCCATGGGGAGGGAATCGAAAGGAATATGGATGTAGTCCAGGCCATCCAAAGATTTCCGCCGTGTATTGTTGGCAGCGGCCTCTCTTTTCCAGTAAATATCTTGTTCCTGGGCACTGCGCCGCCTGGCCTTGGACAATTCATAGGACAACCATATGATAAAAATGATAAAACTTGCAAAAAAGGGCGTTTTCATATATAATCCTTTCATAGATGGAATCAGTATATTGATATATTTTATTTTGGAGAACAGCGTTTTCGGCCTTGCCGCTTGATGTGCTGTTCCCGCAACGGAAAGGGTATAGGTTTTGGTATGTTTAATATGCATAATCGGAAGACGAAAAAAATCATTTCGTCCATTATTATTTTAATTATTGTAATAGCAATGCTAATTCCAACTTTATCATATTTTATTTTTTAGTACAATATGTACTTTGAGGAGAAGCGATGAAAATTAGGAAAATGAATGTGACAGGGGTAGTTTTAGCCATGGGGCTTATACTGGGGGCAGGACAGATAGTAAATGCCCAGTCCATCGAGGCTTTGGAGGTGGAGTCCAAAAGCGTGGAAACACAGGAATCGGGCGATGCAGCAGCGCCAGAGGGTAACGGGGATATGGCGGGAGGAACTTCTGACGCGGCAGTAAAGGAGGAAGGGAACGAGGCAGCAGAAACTTCTAAGCCGGCAACACAGGATGCAGCCGACGGTTCTTCCGGCACACCGTCAGCCGGCCCGCTGACCGGGTTGGGGAGCAGCAACACCATATCAGAAGGGGTATATATTGGAAATGTTAATGTCTCCGGCAAAACGGCAGGAGAAGCGCAGCAGGACGTAGAAGCGTATATTGAAGAATTGAAAGGGGCAGCAGTAAACTTCCAAGTGATGGATGGAAATCAGGTGGAAGTGACAGCAGGGGAACTGGGGCTTACATGGGCTAACACAGAGGTGGTCCAGGAAGCGGTGGCTCTTGGGAAGAAGGGCAATATCATCCAAAGATATAAGGCTTTGCAGGATTTGCGCCATGAGAACAAAGTATTTGAACTGTCCTATGATTTTGATAAAGAATTAATCCGCCAGGTTTTGACAGAACGGTGCGGAGAATATAATACGGAAGCAAAAGACGCGGTGCTGACGCGGGAAAATGGTGTTTTTTCCATTATTCCGGGGCAGAGCGGATATGTAATAGATGAAGAGGCATCCATAAGCCAGATTTACGATTATCTGTTGAATCAGTGGGATTTTAACGATACGTCGGTGGAGGTGGCTGCCAAAGTGCAGGAACCAAGGGGAACGGAAGAAGAATTGTCCCAGGTGAAGGATGTACTGGGGACATTCACTACAAGCTACAGTTCATCGGGTTCTTCCAGAAGCGCTAATGTGGCCAACGGATGTGAATTAATTGCGGGCGTCACGTTGTATCCGGGAGACGAATTCTCTACTTATGAAGCGGTATCCCCGTTTTCGGTGGATAATGGCTATTTCATGGCAGGCTCCTATATGAACGGCCAGGTGGTGGACAGCTTGGGCGGGGGTATCTGCCAGGTGTCAACCACATTATATAATGCGGTGCTTTTATCCGAACTGGAAGTGACGGAGAGGCATAATCATTCCATGATTGTAACCTATGTGGACCCTTCGGCGGATGCTGCAATTGCGGAATCTGCAGGAAAAGATTTTAAATTTGTCAATAACACTGGGCATCCCATTTATATTGACGGGCATTGCGAAAATAAAAATATTACTTTCACCATATATGGCGTGGAAACAAGGCCGGCCAACAGGGAAGTAATCTACGAAAGCAAGGTGCTTTCGGTGATAAACCCGGACCATGAAATCATCAACACAAATGTGGCGATGCCTATCGGCCAGGTGGTAGTCCAGTCGGCCCATATTGGCTATAAAGCGGAGCTTTGGAAGGTGGTAAAGGAAAACGGGGCAGAAGTGAGCCGGGAACAGATTAACAGCAGCAGCTATAAGATGGTTCCCAGGACAGCCACGGTAGGGCTTTCCACTAACGATGTGAATGCTTATAACGAAATGCTGGCAGCGGTAGCGACCAACAGTATTGACCATTGTAAAAATGTGGCGGCGGCGCTGGCTCAATTTGCAATTACGCCAGAACAGGCGGCTCAGGCACAAGCGGAACAGGCCGCCGCTCAGGCGCAGGCAGAACAGGCTCAGCAGCCTCCGGCAGAACAGGCACCTCCGGCAGAGCAAGCACCTCCAGCGGAACAGCCCCCGGCACAATAGGCTTGACCGAGCGGTTCTTTCCGGTGGAACAGCCATTGGCATAATAGCCTTTGAGGAAACGGACGGCAAATAATTGTCTAACATAATATGGCGGGGAGAACGGATGAGAACAGGGAAATTGCCTGAAAATGTATGGAAACGTTCCGTGCAAAAGCAAATGAAGACAAAACGAAAAGAGATATTTACCGGCGCAGGGATAGGGGAAGACTGCGCCGTTCTCTCATTTGGCGATGATAGCCAAACTGTGATTGGGGTACATACCGGCCATTGGCCGGGGAAGGATATGGCGAAGCTGACGGTGCACCGCAGTGTGAACGCGTTGGCGGCCGCTGGGGCGCATCCGGCAGCGATGGAGGTTTCAGTGCTTTTTCCGGTGGGAACGGAAGAGGGAGATGTGAAATCCATGGCGGCGCAGATAGAAGGGGAAGGGGCATTCCTGGGAATCCAGACGGCAGGCTGTGGGATAGAAATATCCGGGGCGGTAAACTGCCCGGTCATTACGGTGACAGGAATCGGGAACAGGGCAAGGGGATGTATGGCTTCTGTGAAAAATGTCAAACCGGGGATGGATGTGGTGGCTAGCAAATGGATTGGCCTGGAAGGAACAGTCTTTCTGGTAGAAAATCAGGAAAAAGAGCTTTTGGCCAGATATCCGGCCCGCTTTCTCGGAGAAGCCCAAAGGCTGGAACGGTTTTTGTCGGTGATTCCGGAGGCAGCAGTCGCGGGTAAGTCCGGCGTTTGCGCGATGCACAGCGTGGGGGAGGGCGGTATATTCGGCGCTCTTTGGGAACTGGCAGAAGGGGCAGGTGTCGGACTGGACATAGATTTAAAGAAAATCCCTGTGAAGCAGGAAACGATAGAAATATGCGAATTTTTCGGGTTAAATCCCTACGAACTGGCTTCAGGGGGCTGCCTGCTGATGGTATCCGGGAATGGCCATGACCTGGTAAGGGAAATGGAAAAGCAGCAGATACAAGCGGCGGTAATCGGTAAGATAACAGATAGTAATGACAGAGTTGTCATAAATGGGGAGGAACGGCGTTTCCTGGAGAACCCGAAAGCGGATGAAATTTATAAGGTTTTGTAGCATATAGATTTAAAAATGCCGGAAGCCGGCAGGACGGAGGAAAAGTATGAGAGAGAAAATATTGTCCATTATAGAACGGAACAGCCGTATCGACTTAAAGGAACTGGCAGTTATCCTGGGGGTAGAGGAAACGGATGTAGTAAGCGAGATGGAAGCGATGGAAAGGGAAGGGGTCATCTGTGGCTACCATACGATGATTGACTGGGAAAAAACTTCCATAGAGAAAGTAACGGCTTTGATTGAGGTGCGGGTGACACCCCAGAGAGGACAGGGATTCGATAATATTGCGGAGAGGATATATAAATACCCTGAGGTGAACAGCGTATATTTGATTTCGGGGGGATATGACCTTTTAGTAACGCTGGAAGGGAAGAGCCTGAAAGAGGTATCTTCCTTTGTGTCGGATAAATTGTCCACATTGGATACGGTGCTGAGCACGGCTACACATTTTATCCTGAAAAAATACAAAGACCATGGAACTATACTTGCTAAAAAATACGAAGATGAAAGAGAGAAGATTACGCCATGAGAAATCCATTAGCTGATAAGGTGGTAGACATCAAGCCCTCGGGCATCCGTAAGTTTTTTGATATCGTGAGCGAGATGGAGGATGCGATTTCCCTTGGTGTCGGCGAGCCTGATTTTGATACACCCTGGCATATCAGGGATGAGGGTATTTATTCTTTGGAAAAAGGACGTACTTTTTATACATCCAATGCGGGGCTGAAGGAATTAAAGATTGAAATTTGCAATTATTTAAAACGAAGGCAGGGTATTGAGTATAATTACAACAACGAAGTCATAGTAACGGTAGGCGGTTCCGAGGCTATTGATATTGCTCTGCGTGCTATGATTAACGATGGGGAGGAAGTGCTGATTCCCCAGCCCAGTTATGTATCCTATGAGCCCTGTGCTATTTTGGCCAATGCTGTGCCGGTGATTATCGAACTGAAAGCGGAAAATGAATTCCGGTTGACGGCACAGGAATTGCGGGATGCCATTACGGACAAAACGAAGATTTTGATTCTGCCCTTCCCCAATAATCCTACGGGGGCGATTATGGAAAGGAAGGATTTAGAAGAAATCGCAGAGGTAATTATTGAGAATGATATCTTTGTGATTTCGGATGAAATATATGCGGAACTGACTTATAAGGAGGAACATGTATCCATCGCATCCCTTCCTGGCATGAGGGAGAGGACGATTCTAATCAATGGTTTTTCCAAAGCTTATGCTATGACTGGATGGAGGCTGGGATATGCCTGCGGGCCAAAAGAAATTCTGGAGCAGATGATTAAAATTCACCAGTTCGCGATTATGTGCGCCCCTACCACCAGCCAGTATGCAGCGGTGGAAGCGCTAAAAAATGGTGATGATGATGTGAAGGAAATGCGGGAAGCCTATAATCAGAGGAGAAGGTATCTGATGTATGCTTTTAAGGAAATGGGTCTGGAATGCTTTGAGCCGTTCGGGGCATTTTACGTATTTCCCTGCATCAAAGAATTCGGCATGACCAGCGAGGAATTTGCTGACCGCTTCCTGCGGGAAGAAAAAGTGGCTGTAGTGCCGGGAACGGCTTTTGGGGACTGTGGGGAAGGCTTTTTGCGGATTTCTTATGCTTATTCGCTGGAGAACTTGAAGGTGGCTATTGGAAAGCTGAAGGTTTTTGTGGAGAGGCTTAGGGCAGAGAAGGCGTAAAGATATCGGTAAATATTTAGAAATGCTGCTAGATGGTAGTTATCATGGCCAAGCTGGTTATGATGTGGTCATCCAGGCAGATTAAAATCCTGTGCAAAGATAAAAAACATGCACAGGATTTTCCTTTTCTTTGGAAAAAGATGATAAGGAGATTGGCGGATAGCTATATTATAATCGGGTCAGGAGGTGTAAAAAGACTATGAATAAATTCAAAGAGTTTTTAGAAAGGAATTTGATTCCCATCACTGACAAGATTACAAATAATAGGTACGTGAAAATCTTAATGGATGGATTTATGGGAATCAGCGCATTGACAATCGGCGCATCGTTTTTTGTTTTAATCCGTTCCCTGCCGCTTGGGGATTGGTATGTGGGGCTTCTCCAGTCTACAGGGTTATATGACATTTTAAACTTTCCGATTTTGATTACATCGGAGTTAATTTCCCTTTATTTGATTTTGGCAATCGGTTATTTCACTGCAAAATCATTTAATAAAAAGCCGATTAACGGTTCGCTGATTGCTTTGGGAAGCTATTTGATGCTTACTCCGTTTGAAATGGCGGCTACTGTGACAACGCAAAGCGGCGAGGAAATTACTACAATGGTTTCCAATGTGCTGCCGGTTTCTTCTTTTGGTTCTATGGGGATTTTCCTGGCGATGCTTGTGGGGATTATTTCGGTCAGGATTTACGTGTTCTTTGATGACAGGGGATTGAAAATAAAAATGCCTGCATCTGTACCGGAAAACGTTACGAACATGTTTGAAACAATGATTCCTGCTTCCGTAGTGTTTATCATTTTCATGGTATTCCGTGTCTTATGCAGCCACACATCCTTTGGAACGGCACAAAATCTAATTTATGGAATTTTACAGGCGCCATTGACCCAAATTGGTGGAGGATACTGGGGAGCTTTTTGTTATTTGTTTATCGGATTGTTTTTGTGGATGTTCGGTATCCATGGCTCTATGCTCATGTATGTGGCTATGGGCTCCATCGCAAATGCAATGTGGGCGGAAAATATGGTGGCATTTGCCAACGGTGCGCCGGCTCCCCATGTGGAATGGTTGTATATGTATTTTGTAAATATGGGCGGCAGCGGAGCAACCTTTGGGCTTGTGCTTATGATGGCATTTGTGGCCAAATCTCAGCATTTGAAGAAACTGGGCAGGGTGGCGTTGCCAACTTCCGTTTTCAATATCAATGAGCCAATTATCTTTGGAACACCGATGGTAATGAACCCTACTATGGCTATTCCGTTCTTAGCAGCGCCGGCGGCGAATTTCTTTTTGACATCATTGGTAAATCAGCTTGGATTTTCCGTGCTGACGGGCGCTATGCAGAATAATTACTATCCGGTAGGCGTGTTGGGGGCATTTGCAACGGGTAGTTGGACGGGGGCTGTTTGGACGGTGGTTTTAATCGCCATAGATACAGTGATTTACTATCCTTTCTTTAAAATGTTCGATGCGAAAAAGGTGAAAGAGGAAAAAGAAATGGAAAGCATGGACGCTGAGGATGATTTGATTTAGCGTGACGGATGGCAAGGGATGAAGTATGTTTCGGCCGGCCTGGCGCGGACACGAAGAGGTTTGGGCATTGCAGGTTAACAGAAGGGCATGGATATGGAAATGAAAAGTCGTATAAGAAGAATCATTGAAATCTTAATAAAAGAAAACAGGGAATATACGGCAAAGGAACTATCCTTAAAACTGGATGTATCCGAGAAGACGGTGCGGAACGAAATAGCAGGCTATTGTGAGAATGAAGAGAAATATCCGGTAAAGATTATTTCCTTGAAACGGGGATACCGCATTCAAGATGATAAAGTGGATGAAGAGGAAATACAACAGTTTTTGCAAAGGCTGGATTTGGCGTTTGGTAATGAACTGGATAGGGAAAAGTATGTATTAAGAAAAATTTTACTCAATGAAAGATATGTGAAGCTGGAAGAGCTGGCGGACGAATTGTTTATTTCAGCCCCCACCATTCATCGTATTTTTAAAAATGTGAAAGCAACTCTTATGAATTATAAGCTGGAAATAATTAGTAAGCCCGGGTATGGTGTAAGTGTTTTGGGGGATGAGATTGACAAGAGGCTGTGTTATGTCCATTGCCTGCCCAAAGCATCGGACGAAAATATTGAGACAGTAGCCGAACAATGTGGTATGAAAAAGGAAGACTTTTATTATATTGATTATGCCATCAGGAAGTCTTTGGATAAAAATGAGTTCGACTTAACGGAAACGGGGATAAAAAACTTAACAGTCCATCTCATGTACGCGATTACGAGGATGCGGGAAGGGAGCTTCATAAGGAGTATAAGGCTAAACTATTGCATCCCGGAAAAGGAAGCGAATATAGCGGAGGAGCTGATAAAAAATCTTGAGGAAGAATATGGGTTTGCCTTCCCCCCTACAGAGATAGATTATGTCCGTGTTCATCTATCGAGCAAGAATGCTAATTTAGGAAATGAAGCCGCGGCGGTTTCGGCGGAAACGGAAGCCATTATACGTCATATAAATGATAAAATAAAGAACATATTAGGATATGATTTTTTAGATGACTGGGAATTGCTAACTATGTTGGCGATGCACATTGAACCGATGCTGTCCAGGATTAAATTTGGCATCAATATACCTAATCCGGTTTTGGAAGAAATTAAAGCGGAATTTCCCAATGCATATGAGTGTGCCGTGATTGCAGCAGACTATATTAAGGAAAACTATAGGCTTACGGTTTCGGACGATGAGCTGGGGTATCTGTCATTGCATTATAATTTGGCGATAGACCGTTTGGCTGCGGATAATACAAACAAAAAAATATTAATCGTCTGCGGAAGCGGCATGAGTACGGCCAGGCTGATGCAGGCAAAGATTGAAAAAAAGTTTCAGATAGGCAGGGGGAATATTTCCCTATGCAGTATACGGGAACTGAGGACGAAAGATTTGTCTGGCTATGACGCGGTTATTTCCAGCGTTAAGATACCTTTTCCAGTGGACAGGAAAGTTACATATATCGAAGACATTTTAGGCGATTTTTCTATTGAAAGCAGCTTATCCGACAGGATGCTGTTACAGAGTTATGTGGATGACAGGCTGTTTTTTTTCCATCAGGATTTTAGGGGAAGAGATGAGATAATAAATTTTCTTTGCTCTAAAGTGAATGAAGTATACGGGGCGGGAGAGGAATTTGCCAGGATGGTCTGGAAGAGGGAGAATCTGTCATCCACGGATATTGGAAACCTGGTAGCGATACCCCATGCATTTTCCATGTGCACAGAGCATACAATTTTTGCTTTGTGTACTTTGAAAAAGGCGGTAAAATGGAAAAGGCGTAAAGTAAAATATGTGTTTTTGGTTTCTTTTGGAAAGAAGGATTTGGAAATTAGCCATGATTTAAATGAAAAGCTGCTGTCTCTTCTTCTGGATGCCCGGTGGATTGCCCTGTTAGACAAGGTGGATGATGTGGAAGGGCTGATGGGCATCCTGTGATAAAAGCGGTAGAAAGGCCGGAAGAGAATGGTGAAGGAAGCTATGCGCAAAAGGCCGCGCAGAAATGGAGGAAATATGAAAAAAATAGTTCTTTTATGTAATCAGGGAATGTCAACGAGCGCATTGGTGATGAAAATGAGGGAAGTTGTGGAGAGGAATAACCTGGATTATCAGGTGAATGCATATTCTGTGGACAGTGCAGAAAGTTCGGCCGGTGATGCGGATGTTCTTTTATTAGGACCGCAAATCCGCTATAAAAAGAATGATGTGCAGAAGCTTTTCCCGGATAAGCCGGTGGATGTGATTGATATGGCTGTTTATGGTATGCTGGACGGGAAAAAGGTGGTTGTGCAGGCCAGGAAGCTGATGGGGGAAAGATAGAAAGGAACAGGGACATGATGATGGAAAATATGGAAAATAGTGCAAGCATAGAAAACGAAGAGAATATGGAAGTTATAAGCTGTCAGATTATCGCGGCTTCGGGAGGGGCGAAGAGTAGTTATATTGAGGCAATAGGGCTGGCGAAAGAAGGGAAATTTGAGGAAGCGGAGGAGATGATTAGAGAGGGGGCTAAGATATATCTTCAAGGGCATAAGGCGCATGCGGATTTACTGCAAATGAGCGCGGAAGGAAAATTGGAGATTCCGTTATTGCTCATGCATGCGGAGGACCAGATGATGAACTGCGAGACGATGAAGATTGTGGCGGAGGAGCTGATTGCCCAGTATAAGAAAATGGAAAAAATGAATAGGGAAATAGAGTTGTTAAAGGGATAAAAGGGGGTGTCCAATATTATGAGTTTTCCAAAAGGATTTTTATGGGGAGGAGCTACGGCGGCCAATCAGTGTGAAGGGGCCTGGAACTTGGATGGAAGAGGGGAAAGCGTTGCAGACCATTTTACCAAGGGAGACCGTCAGACGCCGAGGTATTTTACCCGCGAAATAGATAAAAACAAATGTTATCCTTCCCACGAGGCGATTGATTTTTATCATCATTATAAAGAAGATATCGGTTTGTTTGCGGAGATGGGATTCAATATATATCGGATGAGCATTAGTTGGAGCAGGCTGTTTCCCAATGGGGATGAGGAAGCTCCGAATCCTCAGGGTGTGCTGTTCTACAAAAAAGTGTTTATGGAACTGAAAGAAAAAAATATAGAGCCTTTAGTGACCATTTCCCATTATGATATTCCCTATGGAATTGCCCGGAAGTATGGCGGATGGAAGAACAGGGAATTTATAGATTTTTATTTAAATTACTGCAAAACACTTTTTACGGAATACCGCTCTTTGGTAAAGTATTGGCTGACATTTAATGAAATCAATGTTTTGGCCAACGGCTATGGTGATATTATGGCTGCTGGGATGCTTCCGAAGGCAGATTGCCCTATGTTCTATACGGAAGAATCGCCGGAGACGAAGAGCAATAGGTTTCAGGCGCTGCATCATCAGTTTATTGCATCTGCGAAAGCTGTTGCCCTGGGGCATGAGATAGAGCCGGATTATAAATTTGGCTGTATGATAGCAGCAAATTTGCCATATGGCTATACGTGCAACCCGGATGACCAGTTGTTTGCGCAAAGAGAGTTTAATCTGAAAAATTATTTTTGCGGCGATGTCCTTTGCAGGGGCGAATATACCCCGATGGCCAGGCGCTATTCTGAAGAAGAAAATATCTCCATTATGATGGAAGAAGGGGATGGGGAAATATTGCGAAAAGGGGCAGTTGATTTTTACTCTTTTTCCTATTATATGAGTTCCTGCGTGTCTGCGGATACCGGCTTGGAGGGCAGTACAGGGAATATGACGGAAGGCATAAAAAACCCATACCTGGAAACCTCTGATTGGGGATGGCAGATTGACCCGAAAGGCCTCAGGTATTATTTAAATGAAGTATATGGCAGATACCACATTCCTGTGATGATAGTGGAAAATGGCCTGGGCGCTGATGACGTTTGGGAAAACGGGGAAATATGCGATACCTATCGGATTGCATATATGAAAAGCCATATTGAGCAGATGCATGAAGCCATTAAGGACGGGGTGGAACTTCTGGGCTATACTCCCTGGGGATGCATCGACCTGGTCAGCCTGTCAACGGGTGAAATGAAAAAAAGATATGGGTTCATTTACGTTGACAAAGATAACGATGGTTCAGGGGATTTGAAGAGGTATAAGAAAAAGTCCTTTGACTGGTATAAAGAAGTAATCGCCAGCAATGGGGAAAAGGCGTTGGGGGAGTAGAAGGTTTGCCATTTACCCGCTGATACAGAAATATCTGGTAAAAGGGATTGCCATAGGGGCGGTCAAAGGATAGAATATTTGATTTATTAGGAAAAGTTTGCAGTAAACTGTGTACCAATAAAGGGGGGTATATGCCCCCTTTTTTGGCATGAAATCTATTGAATGATATATTCTACCGTAATATTTACCTCCACCTGGACTTCGCCGGGCATGACGTTGGAGAAGGAGTCATTCACTCCGGCTGCCGACTCTTTCATAACGGACATGCTGCGTAATTTGGAATTGAGGGCATTGTCCGTATAACGGGCTTCGCCGTAATTGCTGTTTTCCTTAATGCCTGCTACAGCCCCCAGGGAGCAGCCGCCGGCTTCTGCCAGAGCCATAGCCTTTTCCCTGGCCGATTCCATGGCCAGCTTTAGGGCATCGGAATAGGCTACGTCATATTGGCTGGACTGATAGGTGATGGACTGGATATTGTTGATTCCGGCACTTACCGATTTGGCCAGGATTTCCCCCAGGCTGTCCAAAGGCAGCTTGGATACGCTCAGCGAAGTGGAAGCTTCATATCCGGTAATCCGTTGCGTGTTTCCGCTATAATTATAAACAGGGTACATATAATAGTCATAGGTCTGGATAGAAGATTCCTCTACCCCCAGACTGGTTAACAATTCCACTACTTTTGCTACGTCTTCCATATTTTTTTGCTGGCAACTGGCAGCATCCCCCGCTTCCGTGCGCACTGCATAAACGATTTCAGCGATATCGGGAATAACGGCGACTTTTTCGCTGCTGTTTACGGTGATGGTGTTCCTGGCATCCCCGTTAACTGCCATATTTCCGGCAATTGAGCCCATATCAGGTGCGCTTCCGGCTTCCGGTGAAGTTCCGGCCAAATTGTCATTGCCTGCTGCATTATTTCCGCTGTTATTGCTGCCGGCGGCACCGTTATTGGAAGCGCTGCTTCCGCAGGCGGTAAACAGAAGGCTGGCCGCGAGCAGGAGCGATAAGGGTAAAAATTTATAAGGGAACGTAAGTCTTTTCTGCATATTGTCCATTTGAAATCCTCCTATTCCAGTGTTTCATGTATCTTTCCGGTGTTCCATGCATCTTTCTGGTATCTCATGCATCTTTCCGGTGCTTCGTGTATCTTCCCAAAGCCATATATCATTTCTATTTCCACATTAACCATTATACCATGAAGGGGAATAAAAAGAAGGAATAATAATCTTAATTTTGTATAACCTGTGTGGTTTAAATTTTGTTTGTAAACAAAAAAATGTGTGGTATGATACATTTATAAAAACTGGACGGGGAAGGCAGCCTCAAATGGATTGGAGCGCAAAAGCCGCGTAGAAATGGGGGAAATATGCATATTATACTACATCAGCCGGAAATACCGGCAAATACAGGAAACATAGGGAGGACATGCGTTGCTACGGGGAGCGCGCTGCATTTGATAGAACCCCTTGGCTTTCGGCTGAACGAGAAGGAAATCAAAAGGGCAGGGATGGATTACTGGGAGCACTTGGATGTGCGGCGATATATCAACTTTGGGGAATTTTTAGAAAAGAACCCAGGGGCGAAGATATGGATGGCCACTACGAAGGCGAAGCAAGTGTATACGGATGTAAAGTTCGGGGAAGATGATTATATTATGTTTGGCAAGGAAAGTGCAGGAATCCCGGAGGAAATATTGGTGGACTATGAGGATACATGTATCCGCATCCCCATGTTGGATAAAATCAGGTCTTTGAACCTATCCAATTCTGTGGCCATTGTCCTCTACGAAGCGCTGCGGCAGAATGGTTTTGGCAGCTTGCAGAGGGAAGGGGAACTGCATAGGCTGCATTGGAAGTAAATATAGAAATTGAACATCATAACAAAATTTGCATATATATGCTTTTTTTAGCTGATTTGTTTGTAACGAAAAGAACTTTTGCGGCACTTATGTATGAATGGGGAAAATCCCCGCAACTATGAAGCCAAAGGCTGAATGGTTATATGGGAAAGAGAGGTGAGACAGAAAGCGGTGGATAAGCAGAAGGGAAGTCAATTATACGAGGAGAATGTGAAAGCTGTTTATAAATACCTGTTCTGCTTAACCCATAATGCCGATTTGGCGGAAGAACTGACCCAGGAAACCTTTTATCAGGCGATGAAGGGGATGGATAAATTCAGAGGCGAATGCAAGATTTCTGTCTGGCTTTGCCAGATAGGGAAGAGGCTCTGGTACAAGGAACTGGAGAAAAAGCGCAGGGAAATACCGGTAGCGGAAATGGCGAAAGAAGGCGTGCAGGAAACAGGCGCTTTTGGCAGCATTGAGAATGATTATCTGCTCAATGTGGAAAAAGTGGAACTGTTCCGTATGCTGCATCATTTCGATATTACCACAAGGGAAGTGATGTACCTCAGGCTGACCGGTGAACTTAGCTTTGCTGAAATTGGCAGCATTATGGGAAAAACGGAAAATTGGGCAAGAGTTACTTTTTACAGGGGCAAACAGAAGCTGATGAAAGGAAGAGAAGAATGGAACAACGGTTAGTATGCGATACAGTAAGGGATTTGCTCCCCATGTATATCGACCAGATGACCAGCGATACTACGAACAGGTCTATGGAGGAGCATATGGAAAGCTGTGGGGAATGCAGGGCGGTGATGGAGCAGATGAAGCAGCCCGTCCAGGCGGAGACAGCGCCGGAGGTAAAAGAATTTAAAAAATTTTTAAAAGAGTCGAAAAAAAGAATGAGATGGTTTTACTGGTTTATGGCGGCTGCCGCGATGATTGCGGTGCTGACATGCTTTATTGTAAACTTGGCAACGGAAAAGGGGCTTTCTTGGTTCTATATTGTTTGCATGGGGATTGGGACTGCGTATTTTCCGGCGTATGTGTTTATTGTTTCGCATAAGCATAAATTTGAGAAAGCGCTGGCGGCTTTAAGCGTCTGCGTTATCGGACTGGTTGGAACGGTGCAAGTTGTATTGTATCACTTGATGGGGATAGGAGACATATGGTTTTGGAAACTTGGCCTGCCGATAGTTTCCTATTGGCTGGTGGCTGTATGGATGGGGGTATTTTTCCGGATTATTTTCCATTGTAATTGGCTGTATGCCATTGCCGTAATAGCGCTCTTGGCCATACCCAGCAATTATTATACGAACCGGTTAGTGGGATGTTATGAAGGGATTTTTGATTTTTTTGAAAATTTTATTTCCAATGGGCTGGGAAATCTGTTGTTGGCAATTATCCTGCTATGCTGTGCGAAGTGGTGGGATAGATAGAAAGAGGAAAAGGGAGAACGAACAGAAATGGAGAACGGGTATTTCAATGAGGCACTTTCTAATTTTACAAAAGATTTTGCTTACGGAGGGGCAATTCGGCATTTGGTGGATAAAGGGTATACAGTGGACCGGATTGTGAAAGAGTTCGGCTATCCCCTTTCCAGGGAGAGCATTGAGAAGATGGTGGAGGAATATCGGAAGAGTAAGGGGTGAGTCGGTTTTGCCTATCATGAAGCACATCGATGCCTTGATAGCAAAAGAAAAGGCGGTGCCGGCACTCATAACCTCTTCCACACCACCGCAATCATTGTAAAATAGCAGGCCAGCCCGCCGATGATATTAGTCACAGGCTCTGCCGCCAGAACACCTACGATGCCCATATCCCATAAGCGGGGCAGGACAAGGATTAGCGGCACGCCTAAAATTGCTTTGCGAAACAGCGAGAAAAATACAGCCTGTTTTGCCTTTCCTAAACTTACAAATACGGTTTGGCCCACATACTGAAAAGCCATAAAGAAAAACAGCGCAAAATGCCAGCGCATGGAAACGGCCGCTACTTTCATCAGTTCTGCCTCGCCGTTAAAAAATCCAATAATAAACTGGGGGAATGCCATCAAGACAGCCCATACTCCTACTGAATACCATACAGTTACCCTGCGGATAAAACGGATGCCCGTCTTTATCCGTTCATTTTGCCCTGCGCCGTAATTATAGCCCAGTACAGGCTGGGCGCCCTGGGTAAAGCCCAGTATAGGCATCTGTACTACTTCCCTTACAGAGTAAATGATAGTCATCGCCCCCACATAAAGGTCGCCTCCATAAAACTGCAATGATGCATTGCAGAATATTTGTACCAGACTGTTTGTTATAGACATAGTGAATCCTGAAAGCCCTAAGGAGAGAATCTGTTTCACCAATGCCCCTTGTAGCCGCAGCCCGGAAAAACTCAGCCGTAGGATGGCTTTTTTCCCGCCTAAAAACAATAGAACCCATACCGCGGATACAAACTGTGAAAGGATTGTTGCAGCTGCAGCCCCCTGTACGCCCAGTTTCAGCCCGAAAATGAACAGGGGGTCTAAAATCAAATTTAAAAAGGCGCCGATTATGACCGTCAGCATTCCCGTTTTTGCGAACCCCTGGGATTCGATAAAAGGATTCATGCCAAGTCCAAGCATCACAAATAAATTCCCCGCCAGATAGACATCCATATAGGCATTGGCATAAAGGATTGTCTCATCGCTGGCGCCGAAAAGATATAGAAGCGGTGTTTTATAAAGATAACCTAAAACAGTTAAAGCTATCCCGAATACAATCAGCAATGTCAACGAATTCCCCATGATTTGCTGCGCTTTTTTTTCATTTCCCCGCCCCCGTTCAATGGAACACAGCGGTGCGCCGCCGCTTCCGCAAAGATTGGCAAAGGCGTTGATAATTGTGATAATTGGGAAGGCTACACCCACACCTGTCAGCGCTAGCCTCCCGTCGCCCGGCATATGCCCCAGATACATCCTGTCTACAATATTATATAAAACATTGACAAGCTGTGCCAGTATCATTGGCATTGAGAGCCGGACAATGCTGCCGGATACAGAGCCTTTTGTAAAATCATGCCTTCTGTCCGTATTCCGTAAAGCCATAGAACGCCTATGACGCCCTACAGTCAAGACAGTGCCTGCTCAAAGACTTTAAGCAGTTGTTCTTTATGAAAAGGTTTATCCACAAAGCCTTTTGCACCGATAGCTTTGGCCCTTTCAAAAGTATCATCATAAGCCAGGGATGAGACCATAATAATTCTTGCATCCGGATGCTTCCTCAGAATATGCTCTGAAGCATCCAGTCCGTCCATCCCCTGCATAATAATGTCCATTGTCACTATATCAGGGTTTATTTCATCATATTGTGCAATAGCATCTTCGCCGCTTCTGCAATATGCCACGATTTCATAATCCGTACCCTCAAGGACATCACCTAACTGAACCCGGACAAGCCGGGAATCATCTACTATCATAACTCTTTTTTTCATTTCATATGCTCCCTTCTCTCAGGCTTCATCTGAAACAGCCTCGTCCTCATCGGAACAAGGCACAAGGTGAATTAACTGTGCGCCTCCGCAGCCCTCATCGGAATATGTGAGTACGAATTGTATTTCACGGCCTTCTGGTTCATAACGCCCCCGATAAAACACAGGGGGTCCAAAATGAGCCGGAACCTGCGTAGCCCGGAACATGGCTCCGGCTATCCTGCCGCAGAGTACATTGAAATATTCTTTGCTGAACTCCTCCAAATCTTCGGGGCTAATAGATTCCTCATGAAAGGAATTACATGCCATGCGGTATAGCAGCCCGGTATCGGCACAGAGGGTAAGGCTGGTGTGAAACCCTCTGTCAAAGGTAATCTGAACAGTGCAAAGGTCTTTCCCTGGTGACTGTTCGCCATGATGCAGACGCACGCCTGCAGTACGCTCTGTTACATCCTGAACCGCCTGGTCCAGTATCTGCTCAAGCTCCTCCCTTGCCAGTGCAGTATTCATTTATAAATCCCCTCTCTCTTTTGTCAAAATTTTATACGATTTTGTTCTCTTTGTTCAAAAGCCCGGTTGATTCTTTGCAGCAGGGCACCGGTATTAAATGGTTTCAGTATATAATCGCAGATTCCTAACTTGGCGCTTTCCATAACAACGTTCTTATCCTCAACACCAGTAAGCATAATTACCGGTATGTCAGCCGTATCTTCCATAGCACGTATTACCTGAAGTGTTTCGATGCCGTTTATTTTTGGCATTTGAATGTCCAGCAGGATAAGGTCAGGCTTCTCCTGGTTCAGATATTTTAAGACCCGCGCCCCTGAATTGACAGTAATCACCTCATAATCATTACTCAGGATATCCGAAATCCGCGTTAAGACCATAGCAGTATCGTCTACCGCTAAAATGCGCTTTTTAGAATGTCTGGCTTCTACTCTGTTCATGTATATCCTTCCTCCTTTTCAAGTTTTTTTAGAAGTTGACCCAACAGTTCTTCGGCATTGTCATCCTCATATAACCTCAACTGCTCCTGTATCTGCAAAAGATACTCCTCTGCGTCCTTTGGCAATTCATGAAGCAACATTGATTCTACCTGTTCCGAACACTCCCGGGAATGAAAGTGTTCCAATTCTTCCAGGGCTGCCATTATCTGTTCCCTCAATTGCTGTATTGGCAGACAAGGAAGCTTTTCTTTTTTTTCATTCTTCTGGCCGCGCTGTTCCAAAAAATGACCGATATTCTCCAGAAGTGTTTCATATTCGGCAATCAAAGATGGGAATTGCTCGGAGATAAATTCCCGGTCTTCCTGTGCGGCGGCATTCTCATGTGCACGGGCCATAGCTGAGACATCTATAGCCCCAATATTGGCGGATGCGCTTTTGAGCCCATGAACTTCTATCTGATAACGTAATATATCTGATTCTACCAGCTCGTGAAGTAGCTTTATTTTGCGTTTGCCATCCATGCAGTAAAGTTCCAGCAAATCGGTAAAGCCTTCTTCATCGCCGGAATAGTATTGCATTGCGGCATTCATATCCACGCCATCTATCTGAAAGTCTGCCGGGTCCAGCGGCTTGAATTCCTCTTCTTTGTCTTCTATTTGCCTGTACTTCTCCGGTACCCAGCGCAGCAAAAGCTGATTCAACGCTTTCCTGTCAAGGGGTTTGGCAATAAAATCCTGAAAACCGCACTTCAGAAAATGTTCCCGCATCCCTTCCATAGCATTGGCGGTCAATGCTACCATCACAGGGGTCGTTCCGTTTTCTCCGCAATCCCTGCGGATAATTTCTGCGGCTTCAATGCCATCCATGCCAGGCATCATATGGTCCATAAAAATAATATCATACCGGGTGGAATGCACCAGTTCGATAGCCTCTGGCCCACTTTCTGCCTCGGTCAAATCAAAAGCATAGTTTTTCAAAAAGCCTCTGGCCACCTTGCGGTTGATTACATTATCATCTACAATGAGCACTTTCACACCTGGTGCGGTAAAAGCATCCGTAATTTTATGTTCCGTTTGCGGAATGGTTGGCATTTCCGAAACAGGGCGTCTATCTACAATTTTTTGTGGAATAGAGATGGTAACTGTGGTTCCTTTGCCATAGGTACTTTCTACTTCAATGGTGCCTCCCATTAATTCTACAAGATTCTTCACAATGGCAAGGCCCAGCCCAGTGCCTTCAGCACTCCGGTTTCGCTTAGAATCGACCTGTTTGAAGTCATCAAAGATTTTACCCAGGTCTTCTTCCCGGATGCCGCAACCCGTGTCTTCCACATGGAAAATGAGCAATTCCTCATCCGTATTCCTTCCGGCTTTTCCCGTAATATATGCGCGTACATATCCTTTTTCTGTAAACTTTATGGCATTGCTGAGAATGTTGATTAAAATCTGTTTGATTCTGACATCATCGCCATTGTAGCGGCAAGGGATATTTTCGTCACACTCATATTTCAGGATTAGCCCCCTCTGGGAGGCTGCCATATCCATCATTCCTATAACTTCATCTGCCATAACTTTTATGTAGTAATCCACATATACCAGTTCCATTTTGCCTGCTTCCACCTTGGACAGGTCCAAAATATCATTGATAATGGCCAGCAGATTTTTTGCGGCAGACTGTACATCCTTGGCATGGGCATAAATCTCAGTATCCCCACATTCTTCCATGATAATATCATTCAGCCCGATGATGGCATTCATCGGAGTCCGTATTTCGTGGGACATATTGGCAAGAAATTCGCTTTTTGCGATGCTGGCTTTCTCGGCCTGACGCCGCACGCGCTTAATCTCATTGATATAAGCCTTTACATCTGTCATATCCAGAATCAAAATGACACAGCCCTTTATCTTGCCGTTTTCATCTATGATATGTTTACTATGGCTTTCATAGTACTGCTCATTAATCGAAAAACTTTGAGGAATGTCCTCATTGAGCATTTCCTCTTGGAATCCTTCCACTACACGGATATTCTCTCCCGGCTTATGGGTAGGCAGACTGGTAAAGATATTCGCCGCTGCCCTGTTATAGCTGACTAACCGGTCATGGTCATCCAATGCGATAACGCCATCGCCCAGGTTTTCCAGAACTTTTTCTGCTGCCAGATGGCGGAAATCATAATTGCGGCGTCCCCAGACTACGATGACCACCATGGACATGGATATTGCCAATGTCACAGGCGTGAAGTCAAAGACTATCACAAGTTTACAAACATAGGCTATCAGCATAATGACAGGTAAAGTGGAAATCACGAGGATAGTCCAATACTGGCGGTTGGCGTGATGGCGGTCCGAACGATTGTGGATGGAGCGTCCCAATGTATATATACAAAGGGCATAAGGTATGATGATTCGGGTGAACAAAAAAAACACATATAATGGGCCATAGGTGATGCTGATGTGATAAAACCCATTCGCATCCGCCATCCATTGGACATCCTGATAGAAAAGTCCATGCCAGTTAAAAATTGCCGAAGGCAGGACAAAAAAGCTAATTACGGATAAAGTCCTTAAAAACTTTTTTGGTGGGGCAACATAACAATAAAGATAAATAAACCAGGAATAACATAGCGGCACAAAAGCAGAACCCACATTTTCTATGGCTACTGCCGTCATGGCAGCTTCCACAGTAGGTGCGAGCAGTTCCAATAGGTACCCCACATTTTGTACTAATGAGCCGCACATAATGAGGATTAGCAGTTTTTGCTCTTTGGCCCCGTCCCCATTTAGCAGAAGGAACAAAGCTATAACAGTCAGGCATATGCCAAAACACTCCAATACGATGACTAAGTTTACCATATTACCTTTCCGCCCCACTTGCGGCTTTATCGGCCGAGATGATGGCATTTTATTTATTTCCGCAGGCAATAGGCCGGATATCATGCTGTTGGGATATATGGCGAATGCCGTAGGATATTTTATACTAAAAATACAATATTACAATTTTGCTATTGTGTCAAGAAATAGCAACAGGGACACGGAAATCAATTTTTATAGGCAGCGCAGCGGGCAGGACCTTTGGCCCATGCAGTGTTGCCCATGAAAATTGATTTCCGTATCTAAAACAAAAAGAATAGTGCATAAGTCCATCAGGATATGTTATAATAGTCTCACTATGCAGCGCATAAAATGTGGGTATATAATGAAGAAGAACAGATAGGAAAAGGAAGGGGTTATTATGGACAAGATTCAGGAAATTAAAAAAATATGTGAAGAAAAGCATATTCGTATGATTGACTTCAAAATGACGGATATTGACGGGCGCTGGAGGCATATTACCATTCCGGTGGAGAGGTTTGATGAAAATACTTTTATCTATGGCATCGGTTTTGACGGCTCCAATTACGGATATGCACCCATTGAAAAGAGTGATATGGTATTTTTGCCCGATGCGGAGACGGCTTATGTGGACCCGTTTGCGGCTGTTCCCACGCTGAACATGTGCGGTAATGTGTGTACGATAGGGAAGGGGGCGAACAAACCTTTTGACCAATACCCTAAGAACGTAAGCCTGCGCGCAATAGAGTATATGAAGGAAAGCGGGATTGCTGACCGGATG
Source organism: Lachnospiraceae bacterium (assembly GCA_009911195.1). Lineage (GTDB taxonomy): Bacteria > Bacillota > Clostridia > Lachnospirales > Lachnospiraceae > Kineothrix. The sequence continues at coordinate 26,617 of QXWV01000032.1, forward strand.
ATTATCGGGCCGGAATTTGAATTCTATCTGTTTGACAGCGCCCGTTATGAAGTGACACCATGGCAGTGCGGGTATCGGATAGATACGAAGCAGGCGGACTGGAACTGCAGCCTGGATAAAGAGGGCAACAATGGCTATGAAGTTCCATATAAAGGGGGGTATCATGTGGCGGCACCCCAGGATGTGGGATATGATTTGCGCAGCCGTATGTGCATGATGATGGAAGACTGGGGGATTAAAGTAAAATATCATCACCATGAAGTGGGCGGTCCGGGGCAGATGGAGATTGAAGTGGAACTGGCGGATATGCCGGCGATGGCAGACAACACAATGATAATTAAATATATTATAAAAAATATGGCGGCCAAGGAAGGGAAGACGGCAACCTTCCTGCCAAAACCCATTTACCAGGAGGCGGGCAGCGGGCTTCATGTACATATGCTGCTTATGAAAGACGGGAAGCCTTTATTCTATGATGAAAACGGCTATTCCGGTTTAAGCCGGACGGCCCATTACTTTATCGGCGGGCTGTTAAAGCATATTGCTTCTTTGTGCGCATTTACCAACCCTTCTACAAATTCTTTTAAACGTTTGGTTCCAGGTTATGAGGCGCCGGTAACGATTGGCTATGCTACATCCAACAGGAGCGCGGTGATAAGGATTCCGGCCTATGCTAAATCGCCGGAAGCAAAGAGGTTTGAACTGCGCAACCCTGACGCAACGGCGAATCCATATTATGCTTATGCGGCGATTTTAATGGCAGGGCTGGACGGGATTAAGAACCGGATTGACCCGGAAGAAAATGGATGGGGGCCATACGATTTTAACCTTTATACTTTATCGAAAGAGGAGAAGAAAAAAATTAAGGGGCTGCCTAAGTCATTAGGGGAAGCTTTGGATGCCTTGGAGGAGGATAATGATTATTTGACGGCGGGCGGGGTATTCCCGCAACGCCTTATTGATGTTTGGGTAGCCCGTAAACGGGAAGAATTGAAAAAGATGGAGCAGATTCCCAATCCGGCAGAATTTAAGATGTATTATGATTTATAATGAAAATGAAGCAAACAGCTTTTTCCTGGGAGGGGGAGAAAACTCATGGGAGATGGAATGGAAGGGAAAAAGAAAGGGGCTGCGGAGAGGCCGCCTCTAATACTTATGGTATCAGCCACATTGGTCATTGTAGTTGTGGTATTTTCCACATGGTGGTTTGTGGAAGCCTCACAGACTGCTACGGTAAAATCTGTCCATGATGTGAGCGAGTTCTACTTAAAGGAGCTTTCTGAGCAGACAAGCCGGCTGATGCAGACAAACCTCAATGAATGGAAGAAGGAGCTTCAAGTAGTTGTTAAAGGGATTAGGGCAGAAGATTTAACGGATTTTGGGGCATTACAGGAATACATTTCCAAAATGAAAGAGAATAATCAGTTTGATTTTCTTGCTATGGTGGATGAATCGGGTATGACATATTCTGCTGATGGCTCTATCTTCCCGCCCTCGCAGCAGTTGCCGTCTCAAGGAGGTTTTTCTTTGGAACAATACCTTCATGAAGCCCACATATCCGTCGGTAAGGATGAAGAATTAGGGGATATGGTATTCGTTTCCATTCCGTCCGCCGGCCTTAGGGTTGATGGAAAAGAATTGATTGGCGGTATTGCGGGAATGAACACAAAAGCTTTGGTAGAAAAGCTCTTTTTGCAGAATGATGAGGTGCTTACATTTTCGAGCGTAATAACAACAGAGGGGGACTATGTTGCAAAAGTGCCTCATATGCACTTGAAGGATGACAGCAATGTATTTTCTGCACTGTCCTCCCAGGCTGAATTTGAAGAACAATTTTCCCTAGAGCGCATGAAGGAGGATATTGAAGAAGGAAAAAGTGGGATGATAGCATATGATTTGGATGATTTGCTGCATTTTACTTATTATGCTCCAATTGAAGATACCCAGTGGTATAGTGTCACAGTGATGCATTATGAGACAATCAGTGCAGATGTGGAGACTGTCCGCAATACAATTGTCCGCAACAGCAGGATTCAAATGGCGCTTATTTTGGCAATGGTGGGCGGGATTTTCTACGTTTATCTTATGGAAAGGCGCAAGACAGAGGCCATGCGGCTGCAAAAAGTACATGCGGAAGAAAGCAGCAAGTCGAAAAGTGTATTCCTTTTCAATATGTCCCATGATATCCGTACTCCTATGAATGCGATTATTGGTTTTGCAGAGCTGGCTTTGCAGAATGAAAATGACAAGGAACGCGTGCATGACTATTTATCAAAAATAAAAACATCCAGCGGCCACTTGCTTAGCCTGCTGAATGACATTCTTTATATGAGCAGCATAGAAAGCGGAAAAATACAATTGGAGCCGGAAAACTGCAATCTTGCGGATATCTTCCGCGAATTGGAGGTTACGGTCCACAGCCAGGTACAGGAAAAGAGCCAGAAGCTTTCTATGGATATTTCCGGTGTGGAAGACAAGGATATCTTTTGTGATAAGGCTCGTTTAAGTCTGGTGTTGCTGAATCTTTTGAGCAATGCGGTTAAGTTTACCCCAAAAGAAGGTAAAATTTCCATAACGGCGGCTCAGAAAGAAGATGCCCCGGAAGGCTACGCCTCATTTGAATTCCGTGTAAAGGATACGGGAATCGGCATGTCGCCAGAATTTGTTAAACATGTCTTTGAACCCTTCGAGAGGGAACGGACTTCCACAGTCAGCAAAACCCGGGGAACAGGGCTGGGTATGCCTATTGCCAAAAGAATTATCGATATTATGGGGGGAACGATAGAGGTCGACACTGCGCAGGATAAAGGAACGGAGTATACGGTTCGGGTAAACCTGAAGCTTCAGGAGAGAGAAAATGTATTGGAAGAACCGGCACAGAAAGATGTGGAAGAGGAAGGGCAGGGTTTCCAGGGGAAAAGAATCCTGCTGGTGGAAGACAATGAACTGAACAGGGAAATTGCGATGGAAATACTGAAAGAGTATGGGCTGGAGGTGGAAGAGGCGGAAGACGGCACTGTGGCTGTCCAAATGATGGAAAACAGCCAGCCAGGATATTATGACTTGATTTTGATGGATATCCAAATGCCGCTGATGAATGGCTATGAAGCGGCGAAGGCAATCAGGAAAATGGAAAATAAGGGGCTGGCCGATATCCCGATTATTGCGCTGACGGCAAATGTATCCGACGAGGATAAGCAGGAAGCGATAGCCAGCGGGATGAACGGGCATGCGGCAAAGCCGATTGACGTATGCAAGCTGCTGACAACATTGGAGAAATTTCTGGGTTAGGGCATCCTAATCTTAAAAATCAAAAACGGAATAGGTATAGTTTTTCTTATGCATGGAACGGGAATTGTTTCTCCAATGGAGGGGAGACATTCCCATAACGCGCTGGAACTGGCGGTTATAGCTGGAAATACTGGCAAAACCAACTTCCAGGGAAATATCCAGGATGGATTTTTCCGTATTATGAAGCAGGATACAGGAGCGGTGGATACGGACACGGTTCAAGTATTCCAATGGGCTGGTATGCATGGAAGCCTGGAACAGCCTTCTGAAATGGGTAAGGCTTATTTTGCATAACTCAGCCAGCTTTTGTATTTTTATTGGAAACATATAATTATTATCGATATAAGAAATAGCGGGCATGATTGTAAGGTACAGGCGGGAAAGCTGGAAAGAGCCGGTAGACTGCGGGGAACTCTCCCGGATTAATTCGACGAATAGACTTAAGCAAAGCCCGTATACGCATTCTTGGTAATGTTTCTTTTCTAAACGCAATTCTTCCAGAATATTCCGTACTAATGTATGGAGAAATGGATTATGCTCTTTATGGATGATATTGTTTTCCCCCAAAGATTGCAATAGAAAAAACTCCTGCTGGGGAAACCCGCCAGGAAAGAAATTTTTGAGGAGCCGTTCCATATCGATGTAAAGGTATTCCCACCAGCTTTGAGTGCCCTTTGTGCTAGTGGAACGGTGCACGGTATTTTGTGGGATAATGGAAATATCTCCGCTGGAAAAATCTAATTTGCGGTCTTCCACGAGAAGATACCCGTTTCCTTCATAACAGTATCCGATTTCCAGACAGTTATGGAAGTGGAGGAAAGTAATATCGACATCAGGAAGAACCCACCTACTGCCCAGCAAAGCGAAAATAGGGAAATCCGCCGGAAAATTATAGTATCGGTATTCTAAGGCATACGGAAGTGAAGATATAGATTTCATGAGGTTAACCAGCCCTTTCTAAGTTCCTTACCTTGCGTTTGCAGTAAAAGTATGCTAATATATTGCGACAATAGCATTGTAATATATTTTACGCTGGAAAACAAGCTGGGCGCAGAAATGAGGAAAAAATGGAAGACAAAAGGCAGAGAGTGAAAATGGCATTAAATAATGAGCCGGTGGATGGTGTCCTTTGCAGCGTATGGCGTCATCTTCCAGAGGAAAAACGGACCGGGGAAAGCGTGATACAAGACCAAATCCATTATTATAGGAAGACGGATGTGGATTTTATCAAAATTATGAGCGACGGGTATTTTGCATACCCCGTGGAAATAACGGTTCGTAAAGCGGCAGATTGGAAGAAGCTGGAGCCATTGCGGGAGGGGCATCCCTACTTTGCCGAACAAGCCGAACGGGCAAAGGGGATTGTAGAAGCTGTGGGGAAGGAATGCATGGTATTCTATAATATCTTTGCCCCTTTTTCTTCCTTGCGGTTTGCAGCTACGGATTCTTTGATTATGGAGCATTTGCGGGAGGACGAAGAAGCTGTTTTGCATGCTTTGGATGTGATTGCCTATGACAATGGGCGGATGGCCAGGAAGGCAATCCGTGAGTGCGGGTGCGACGGCGTCTATTTTTGTGTGCAGGGCGGTGAGAAAAAGCGTTTTTCCCATGAAGAATATATGCGGCTGATTGCTCCCAGCGATAAAAAGGCTCTGATGGAAGCCAATCAATATAGCCAGTGGAATCTGCTTCATTGCTGTGGCTGGGATGGATATGAAAACCATCTGGAAAACTGGAAAGACTATCCATGCAAAGCGGTTAACTGGTCGGTACATGTGGAAAAGATGGATTTGCTGCAGGGAAAGGAGTTGTTCGGTAAAAAGGCGGTAATCGGTGGGCTGGATAATACGAAGGGTGGCGTAGTGCATAAGGGGGATTTGGAAGGAATCCGCAAATGTGTGCAGGGATGGAAAGAAAAATATGCCGGTGTGCCGGGGGTTCTGATGGGTGCGGACTGTAGTTTCCATTCAGATATCCCCTTGGAAAATATTGCACGGCTGGTGAGGGAAGTGCATAGATAATTGGCGGTAGAATACACTGTCCATGGCGCAGCCCTTGAAGAGGGGTTTTAGCAGCAGTACAGCCCTGGGCATCTTTGGCAGCAGCCAGCCGGATGCTTGACTTTTGAATTGTTTGGTTATAGAATGAAATAGATTATTTTGAGGCAATTGCAAAAAACTGTATTACTAGTTATTTTTTTGAAAGGAGCAAGATTATGAAAAGAAAAAATGGACTTGCAGTTTTTAAATTCATGTATTTTTTTACCTGTTTCTTTTTTCTGTTCAGCAATAACGCACATGCATATATTGACCCTTCGGCGGTAACCTATGTGATTCAGGCTGTGGCAGGCGTATGTATTGCCGTGGGTGCCGCATGCACTGTTTACAGGCATAAAATAGCGAAATTTTTCCGTAAAATGAAGAAAAAGCATAGCAAAAAGCAGCAGAATAAGGAAAAGGAATCCAATGAATAGTATAATTAACCTGATTGGGGATGTCCTGGGATGGCTGATGTATTTCAGCTATCATTTTTTGCAGGACTATTTCTGGGCGATTTTATTCTTCACCTTTTTAACGAAGATTGTTTTGTTTCCGGTTTCCCTTATGGTGCAGAAAAATTCAATTAAAATGGTGAAAATGCAGCCGGAAATCAATTTTATTAAGGCAAAATATTTCGGCAACAGTGAAAAGATATCGGAAGAACAATATGAGTTATACAAAAGGGAGCATTATCAGCCCTTGGCCGACCTGATTCCCTTGATTCTCCAACTGATATTGCTCATGGGCGTTATCAATGTAATTAATGACCCGGCCAAGCATATTTTCCGCTCCGGCGCAGGAACATTGGATACGTGGCATTGGGCATGGATTTATCTTCCATACCGGTAGAAACAGGGGGGATTACATTTTTAATCCCTCTTATTGCAGCACTTTCAGCCTGGTTTATGTGCTTTATACAAAATCATATCAATGTGCTTCAATCGGAGCAGAGCAAGATAAATCAATATGGCACTATGATATTGTCCATCGGTTTATCTTTATATTTAGGTTTCTTTGTAAAGACAGGGGTTGGCATTTACTGGACATGTAGCAACCTTCTTTCTGTTGCACAGCTATATTTGCTGAATATCCTAATGAATCCCAAAAAATATATCGATTATGACGCATTGGAAAAAAGCCGGAAGGAGCTGGCGGAAAGTTCTGCTTTTTATAAAGCTTCCTCCAAAAAATTGTTTGAAAAGGACCCTTACCGGAAGCGGGAAAAGGCGGACTATAAACGGTTTTTTAAAGATTATGAAATGCAGATTGTTTTTTATTCCGAAAAAAATGGGTTTTACAAATATTTTCAGAATATCATCGAATACCTGTTGGAAAAAACAGATATTGTTATCAACTATGTGACCAGCGACCCGGAAGATAAGGTCTTTCAAATGGCAAGCGACAGATTCCGCCCATTTTACATAGGAGAGCACAAGCTAATCGTCCTTATGATGAAGGTGGAAGCGGATATCGTTGCGATGACATCCCCGGATTTGGATAATTTCCATATCAAGAGGTCTTTGGTGCGTAAAGACAACGAATATATTTATGTTCCCCACGATGTGAACAGCCCTAACCTTACGTTCCATAAAGATGCCCTGGACCACTTCGATACTATTTTTTCTTCCGGTTTTTTGTGTACGGAGGAGATTAAAAAGAGGGAAGAAATGTATCACTTACCGAAAAAGAATATTATTCCCTGGGGCTCAGGTGTTATTGATAATATGATTCAGGCATATGAAAAAATGGAAAAGCGCCAGAAAACGGTAAAAGAAATTCTGATTGCCCCTTCATGGCAAAAGGATAATATTTTGTCTTCCTGTATCGAAGAAATATTGGATATACTGGATGGGGGCGGATACAAAATTATTGTCAGGCCGCATCCCCAGTTTGTCCGCCATGAAGCTGGCAGGCTGGAGCAGCTACGCCAGAAATATCATATGGATTCCCGTGAAGATATGGAATTGCAGACGGACTTTTCCTCTAACAATACGGTTTATGAAGCGGATTTGGTGATTACGGACTGGTCCAGCATCGCCTTGGAATATTCTTTTGCAACATTAAAGCCTTCGCTATTCATTAATACGCCTATGAAGGTGATGAACGAAGACTATAAGGAATTAGGGATTACGCCTATTGATGTGGAACTTCGCGGTGAGATTGGCAAAAGCGTTGATTTGGATAATTTGGAAAAATTGCCGGAAGTTATCCATGAACTGTTAAACAGCAACCAATTTTCCAGGGAAAGCCTGAAAGCTATCAGGGAAAAATATATCTATAATATTGGCGCAAGCGGCCAGGCTGGCGGGGATTATATTATAGAAAGGCTGCGCTATTTCAAGAAAAAGCACGAGGAAGAGGAAGACTGATATTGAGGGATAGAAAAGTCTTGTGCATGTAGTAGAAAGGGTATGGTTATTTGTATGCAGACAGGGCAGATGATAGGGAACAAAGAACAACAGGGATGTATCGGGCATATAAAAAGGAATATTTTATTGAATCCAGGCCCGGCTACAACAACGGATACGGTAAAGATGGCTCAGGTTGTGCCCGATATCTGTCCAAGGGAAAAGGAATTTGCCTCTATGATGAAGCGGATGAGGGAGGATTTGGTTCGCATTGTACATGGCAGTTTGGAAAAGTACACCTCAGTTCTCTTCTGCGGTTCCGGAACGATTAATATTGATATATGCCTGAATTCCCTCCTGCCGGAAGGGAAGAAGATATTGGTGGTTAACAACGGCGCTTATAGTTCCCGCGCTGCGGAAATATGCGAATATTACCAGTTGCCATTTATTAATCTCCAGTTTCCCGCGGATGAACTGCCGGATTTGGAGACTGTAGAAAATACTTTGAAAGATAATCTGGATATTGCGTTAGTCCATACAACGCATAATGAGACAGGGACGGGCATACTGAACCCTATCCGGGAAATCGGGGCATTGGCGCACAAATATCATGCTGTGTTCACGGTGGATACCACATCCACTTATGCTATGCGCCCTATTCATATAGAAGAGGACAATATTGATTTTTGTATGGCCTCGGCACAGAAAGGGCTCATGGCGATGACAGGGCTGTCATTTATTGTGGGCAACAAGGAGATGATTGAAAGGTCGGCGGAATATCCAAAGCGCTCCTATTATTGCAACCTGTATCTGCAATATCATTTTTTTGAAACTACCGGAGAAATGCATTTCACCCCTCCCGTTCAGACGATATATGCGGCGCGCCAAGCCATTGACGAATATTTTGAAGAAGGGGAAGAGGCGAAATGGCAGCGGCATTTAAGCGTTTTTAAGGCAATTCATCAGGGGCTGGATAAACTGGGCTTTCGGGATATCATTAAGAGGGAATGGCAGGCGGGCCTTGTAGTGTCCATTAAATATCCGGACGATGTCAACTGGGATTTTGAAAAAGTCCATGATTATTGTTACGAGAGAGGGTTCACAATATATCCTGGCAAAATTGCCTCCCAGAGCACCTTCCGGCTATGCGCCCTAGGGGCTATTACAGCAAAAGATATAGAAGGGTTTTTCCAGGTGTTGGAAGAGGCATTAAGGCATTTTGGCGTAAAAATCCCGGTTTATTATGAGAATGAATGTGGGCGGCAATAAACTGGATGATGCGTAAAATCTTGCGGAAATGGGGTAAAAATGAGCAAAGTATATGCATGTTTTTGCACGGATATAATACATGAAGGGCATCTTAACATTTTAAAGGAAGCGAATAAATATGGGGATGTTACGGTAGGAATCCTCAGCGACAGGGCGATGATAAAGTATAACCGTTTTCCTACTATTTCCATGGAGGAACGGAAGAAAATAGTGGAAGAGACTGGCCTGGTATCGGAAGTGACCGTACAGGATGAAATCATGTATGATACTATCATCGGCCAGTTAAAGCCGGATTATGTCATTCATGGCGATAATTGGTGTAAAGGACCGGAAAGTGCTATTAGGGCTAATGTAATAAAGAATTTGAATCGGTATGGCGGAAAGCTTATTGAAGTGGGCTATACTTACAACGAAAATGTGAAAAAAATCGATGACAATATGAAGGAAAAGCTTGCTATGCCGGAATTCAGGAGGAAAAGGCTGCGCCAGCTTTTGAAGCTATGCCCTATTGTGAAAGCGATAGAAGCCCACAGCGGACTGACCGGCCTGATTGCGGAAAAGACAATCGTGGAGCATAATGGGGAATTTGACCAGTTCGATGCCATGTGGCTGTCCAGCCTTTGCGATTCCACGGCAAAGGGAAAGCCGGATATTGAGCTGGTGGATATGTCATCCAGGATACGCACTATAGATGATATTATGGAAGTAACCACCAAGCCTATTATCCTGGATGGGGATACTGGCGGGCTGGTGGAACATTTTATCTACAATATCCGTACATTGGAGCGCATGGGCGTATCGGCGGTTATTATAGAGGATAAAACAGGGCTTAAGAAAAATTCATTGTTCGGCACGGAAGTGGCTCAGACACAGGATTCCGTAGAAAATTTCTGTGAGAAGATACGTGCGGGGAAAAACGCGCAGCGGACGGAAGAATTTATGATTATTGCCAGGATTGAAAGCCTGATTCTGGAGAAAGGGCAGGAGGATGCCTTGGAGAGGGCTTTCGCTTATGTGAAGGCAGGGGCGGACGGCATTATGATTCATTCCAGGAAGAAATCCCCAGAAGAAATCTTTGCCTTTTGCGATGCGTTCCGGAAGGGAGACCCGGATACCCCGATAGTGGTGGTTCCCACATCTTTTAATAGCGTAACGGAGGCGGAATTAAAACAGCATGGGGTAAATATTGTGATTTATGCCAACCAGTTGACCCGCAGCGCTTTTCCGGCCATGCAGGGGACAGCGATGGAAATTCTGAAGAACCACAGGGCACTGGAGGTGGATGCCAGACTGATGCCCTTTCAGGAAATTATTACATTGATTGATGATATTTGACGGGCGGCATTTAGCCAAGCCCGATGGAGCAAAATCGTGTCGGGGGAGGCGTCTTTGGCAGGAAAGGGGCATGGGGCAAAATATGGACAGGAAAATCGGCATAATTATGGCGGCGGGAATCGGAAGCAGGATGCGCCCCATTACGGAAACGATTCCCAAACCTATGGTAAAGGTGTTTGGGAAACCCTTGATTGAAACGGTAATTGATGGCCTTTTAGCGGCTGGTGTTTCGGATATTTATGTAGTGGTTGGGTATTTGAAAGAAAGCTTTGACACATTAGGTGAGAAATATCCGCAGATAAAGCTGATTGTCAATGAGGATTATTTAGAAAAGAATAATATTTCTTCCGTTTATGCGGCAAAGGATGTGCTGGGCATGGCGGATTGTTTTATCTGTGAGGCGGATTTGCTGATTTCGGATTCGTCTGTTTTTTTGAAAAATTTGGAGGAATCCTGTTATTTTGGAAAAATGGTGATGGGCAGCTCCGATGACTGGGCATTTGAATTGAAGGATGGCTATATTTCCAGTGTAAAGAAGGGTGGCCGGGATACTTATAATATGGTGGGCATTTCTTATTTTACGAAGCCGGACAGCCTTATTTTACGGGATAAAATCGTGGAAGCCTACGGACAGGAGGAAAATTCCAGTCTGTTCTGGGATGAGGTGGTGGATGCGAATTTGCAGGAACTCAGGCTCAGAGTGGAATCCGTGGAAGAAGGGCAGATTGTAGAAATCGATACGGTGGAGGAACTGTTGGAGATAGACCCGGATGCTGGAGGGCAGTATTCAGGTGTTTGGCGCGAAGAGAAGTTCTAAGGCGTCTTGAATCATGGAGGTTGGGATGAAAGGGAAAATATTTATAAAGGAAAGAATAAAAAACATTGGCATAGGCTTCCTGATATGTTTCTTATTTACATTTATGCTGTTGATTTTCGGGCCGGCGGAAATCTATTTTGTAAATGTGTCAGAATTTAAATTCGTATATGGCGAATTCGTGTGGATTTTATCGGGGATTGCGGTTGCCAGCGCGATTGTGGCAGGTTTTATCGCAGCTTTCCTTCCGGCGGTTGCCAGGAAAGTTTTGTGGTCTGTTTTGTTCGGGCTGTCCGTTGCGGGCTATGCCCAAGTTATGTTTATCAATGAAGGGCTGGATTTGCTGGGCATGAACCCGGAGGGGTATCAGGTGGCAAATGGGCAGGCGGTGGTAAATGGTATTATTTGGCTGGCCATATTGGCTCTGGTGATTGCTCTTTCCTTATGGAAGGAAAAAATCTGGCAGGGGTTGATTTGCTTCGGGGCAGTCTTTCTCATAGGCATCCAGGCGACGGCATGGATTTCCCTGATGCTGTCGGCGGAAGATGTGGCATACAAATATGAGGAAGGGGCATGGTATCTCTCGGGGGAGGACCAGTTTGTGGTATCCGCCAATAAAAATATCATTGTCCTCGTGTTGGATTATTTTAGCAATCAGTATATAGAGCCTACCATGGAAAAATATCCCGATTTGCTGGATTGCCTGAATGACTTTACTTATTATAATAATACGGACTGTACTTATTTTGGCACTTACCCGTCCATTGCCCATGTTTTATCCGGTTCGGAGGTGGACCCTTCCATTCCGGTGAATGAATGGACATCAAGGATATGGCAGGATGAAAGGGCAGAGGGGTTTTATCAGGCTTTGCAAGGCCAGGATTATGTATGCAATATTTATACCCCGGAAAGCAATATGATTTGTGGGATGAACAGTGCGGAAATTTTAAAGGGGCTATTTTCCAATGTTACCAACCAGGGGCAGGACTTTAATGTAGATTATGGCCTTTTGATAAAAACAATGACCAAAATGTCAGGCTACCGTATGTTCCCATACGCAGTAAAGCCGTACCTATACACGAATGTGGATGAATATTCGGAAATTATTACCCCGAAAAGCATGGGAGTAAGCCATGAGAACCACCGCTATTACGGACATTTGCTGGAGGAACGCCTGAAAACGGACGATTCATCCAATTATTATATTTTCCAGCATTTATCAGGAGCCCACAACTATAATATAAACGAAAAGGGAGAACTGAAAGAAGACTCTACCTTAGAGGAAACAGCAAAGGGCTGTATGGTGATTGTGGAGGAATATTTAAACCAGCTAAAAGAATTGGGGGTTTATGATGATGCTACGATTATCATAACATCGGACCATGGCAGCCCGAGGGATTCCCAGGTAATATTTTTTATGAAAAACGCCAATGAAACTCATGATGAAATGGCGGTGAGCAGCGCACCGGTGAGTTTGAATGAGTTTCAGGCTACTATCGCCCAGGCAGCAGGGATTGATTATACCCCTTATGGGCCGGCGGTGGGGGATATTTCCCCTACAGAGCCACGGGAACGGACGGTGTGGGTTCGTCTATATGTGGATACCCTGCCTTCTGTACCTAAATATACCGGGGAAGGGGAAAGCGTATCCAATGCTTACTGCGGATTTACCTATACAGGGGATATTGAGGATTTATGGGAAAAATATGATGCAGGTCCGGATATTGTGATTCCGGAGACGGATGGATTCTTTTAAACTTTTCATTTGATAGGGAAGAGTTCCGCTTCCACTGAAAGGATTTTAAATTTCAGTGGAAGCGGTTTTTTTACTTTATAGGTTTTTGACACCCGAATCTTTATAGGAAGGGATTGTTGACTTGGCTGGATTCTTGAAAAATACAAAATGGTTGAAATTGCGCAAAAATGAACAAGATAAAATTAGAAATGAAGGCATGGTAACGTATAAAATAAATAAAAAGCAGCACATAAAAGTTGTAGGCAGAAATGAGGAAAAAAATGAAGTATATGAATAATTATGAGGCTTCCCATGGGAGGTATGAAACGATGCAGTATCGGGTCTGTGGGGGGAGTGGGTTGAAATTGCCACTTATGTCATTTGGGCTATGGCACAATTTTAATGTGGCAAGTTCTTATGAAAATTGCAGAAATCTGGTGCTGGGGGCATTTGATTTGGGGATTACCCATTTTGACCTGGCGAATAACTACGGGCCTGTGCCGGGAACCAGCGAGAAGATTTTTGGGGAAATTCTGAAGCAGGATTTGAAAGAGCACAGGGAGGAACTTCTGATTGCTACGAAGGCTGGCTACGATATGTGGGTTGGCCCTTATGGAAGCGGCGGCTCCAAAAAGCATTTGATTTCGTCATTGGACCAGTCGCTGCAAAGGATGGGGTTGGATTATGTGGATATTTTTTACCATCACAGGCCGGATGCGGAGACCCCTATAGAGGAAACTGCGGAAGCTTTGGAGCAAATAGTGCGCCAGGGGAAAGCCCTTTATATAGGTATTTCAAATTATAATGCCCAGGACACGGAGAAGATAGAACGGGAACTGGGGAAAAGGAATCTGCATTGTCTGATTCACCAGGTACGGTTTTCCATGTTGGAGAGAGGGAATAGCGATACGGTAAGGAAAGCGCAGGAATTGTCCATCGGAACCATAGGGTTCTGTCCTCTTGCCCAAGGACTGCTAACGGATAAATATTTAAAGGGAATCCCTAATGATTCCAGGGCTGCTAGCGGAAGCCGGTTTTTTGGAAAGGATAAGATAACGAAGGAAAAACTTGAGGTAGTGAGTATTTTAAATGATTTTGCAAAAAATAGAGGGCAGACACTGGCGCAGTTGGCGCTGGTCTGGAACCTTCAGGTAAACACATCGGTTATTTTGGGTGCGAGCAGAATAGAACAGATTTGTGAAAATGTGAACGCCCTTGATAATATGCAGCTCTCCGAAGAAGAGCTGTCACAGATTCAGGCAATTCTAAGCAATTACGAAGAAAAGGAGAGTAAGGTATGAGGAAAAAAATAATTGCCGGCATATTAGCAGCAGCAATGCTCAGTATGTGTATGGCATGCGGGAACGATTCTGGTGCCAGCCAGGGACAAGGGGAGGAAACAAATGACGGCGCTCAGGCCGAGGGAGATGAAAATGCAAATGCGGAGGTAAGTGAAGAAGCAGAGACAGAAGCGGATGCGGAAGCTGGAGAAGGCTCTGAACTTTCCGGCGAGATTCATGTAGCATCCTGGAATGCATCGGCAGATGGATTGGCAGAAATTGCAGAGAAATTTATGGAATTGCATCCGGGCACAACAGTTATCGTAGATAAGGTAGATGCGGAGTATACAAAACTTTATCCGGCTTTGGCTTCCGGCGTAAACGTACCGGATGTAATGCAGATTCAGCAGACAGATATTCAGGCTTTCTTAAATAACTACGAAGGCAGTTTTGCGGACGTAACAGACATCGTAGGGCCTGAAAAAGATAATTTTGCAGCCAGTGCAGTGAGCGTTGCGCTGGGGGCAGACGGAAAGTATTACGGTGTTCCGTGGGATATTGGCCCTTGTGCTATGATGTACAGGACAGACGTTTTTGAAGAAGCAGGGGTAGATGTAGCAACAATTAAGACTTGGGATGACTACCTGGAGGCGGGAAAGGTAATCCTGGACAAAACAGGGAAGAAAATGTTTGGCTTCTGCTATAACGGTGCTTCCAGCAGCGATGCGGTAAAACTGTTTTTACATCAGCAGGGCGGAACTTACTATGATGCGGATGGCAAAGTGGATCTTACCACGGATAAAATGCTCAAAGGTATTGCTTTCCTGAAAGAAATGCAGGATGCAGGCATTACTATGGACCTTCCCAGTGAATGGGATGACAGGATTACAGCTTTGAATGCGGACCAGATTGCATGCCTGCCTTATCCGGTTTGGTATACGGGCACACTTATGAGTTCGGTAGAAGGCCAGAGCGGAAAATGGGGAATCGCACCAATGCCTTCCTTCGATGGAGAGGGCGGCGAAGTGAGCATGGGCGGATGTGTCCTGGCTATTTCTGCAAACTCCGAGAACCTGGAGTTGGCAAAAGCTTATACGGCATACGCCATGATGGACAATGAAGCGAATGAAATTAACTTTAAGTGGGGTCAGTTCCCCTCCTATACACCTTCCTATGAAGCGGATGCATTTAAGCAGGTAGATGAATATTTCGGCGTTTCCAGAGGTGAAATCTTTACGAAACTGGTCAATTCGCCCAGCATTGATTTTGGCCCTTATTTTACAGACGTAGACCAGTCTATGAGGACTGCCATTGGTGAAATTTTTGTA
Source organism: Lachnospiraceae bacterium (assembly GCA_009911195.1). Classification (GTDB taxonomy): domain Bacteria; phylum Bacillota; class Clostridia; order Lachnospirales; family Lachnospiraceae; genus Kineothrix. Next base: position 42,056 of record QXWV01000032.1, read on the forward strand.
AATGGTGCAGACCCTGAGACAGCATTGAGTGAAGCGGCCGAAGCAGCCCAGAGGATTATTGATGCAAAATAAATATTGGCCAGGAATACTGATGCTAAAGATGTAGTTTACAAATGGGCATGAGCTGGACGAATACAAATAAAACAGAATTGATTGCTTAGAATTCATGAAATGGCTAATATACTCCGAATGAAAATGCGGGGTATATTGGCGGTTTCGGAAGGGAGTGAAAAGGTGCAAAGCATGGGAAAAATGCAGGGCATGCAAAAATCATTATATCCCCGAAGAGGACGCAGCATAAAGAAGGTACTGATTCCATTTGCATTTTTGCTGCCATATCTTGTGATATATTTAACATTTACGCTTTATCCCACAGCGTATTCAGTAGTGTTAAGCTTTATGAAATTTAAGGGCGGAAATTTATCTTTTGTTGGTTTGAAGAATTTCCAGTTTCTTTTCTCGGACCCGGTTTTCTTTAAAGCGATTGCCAATACCTTTATCATTTTGCTGATTCAGGTTCCCATCCAGACACTTTTGGCAGTGGTGCTGGCTAATTTTTTGAATAAAAAGCTGCTGCGCTGTAAAGGCTTGCTGCGGATGATTATCTTTATGCCGGTATTAATCGATACCGTAAGCTATTCTATTGTATTCCGGTTGTTTTTTAATACGGAAAATGGGATGATTAATAATTTCCTGCGAAGCCTTGGGATGGCAGGGCCAGATTGGTTGAATGTGGGGTTTTTATCGAAAGCGGTAATCATGATTGCCATGACCTGGCGGTGGACTGGCTATAATACGGTGATTATTTTGGGGGGATTGCAAAACATACCGATGGAGCTTTATGAAGCGGCATCCATTGACGGTGCGAGTACGGGACAGCAGTTCTGGAATATTACTATTCCCGGAATTAAGCCGGTGCTGTTGTTTTCCGTAATTTTGTCGGTGACGGGAACTTTGCAGTTGTTTACGGAACCCTACCTTCTGACCTATGGAGGGCCGGTAAACGAGACTCTGACTATCGTCCAATATTTATATAAAGTAGGGTTTAAGACGTTTAATTTCGGGGCGGCATCGGCAGGTTCTTATGTGCTGGCGATTATGATTGGGATTTTAACGTTCCTTCAGCTTAGAGTAACAAAGGAGGATTAAGGCTGAAAGGGGCATGATTATCTGAGGGAAGGATTTTTTAAAGCTTTCCTCTGCAGGTTTGTGTCTGCGCTGCATCCACAAACTTAAGATGTATAAGAAGCAGCGCAGAAATGGAGAAAAATATGAAACAGTCAAAAGTTGGGTTTGTGGCATATGCGGTGCTTATTTTGGCGGCGATTGTTTCGGTATTCCCCTTTGTATGGACCTTTATGGCTTCTACCCATACCAATACACAGATTTTTCAGTTGGAATATACGCTGAAAATAGGGAATAATATGCTGGAAAACCTGAGAAATCTGTTGAAGGTTGCCCCCTATTGGAGAAATATGGCCAATAGTATTTTCGTGGCTGGGGCTTATACTATATTGGTGCTGTTGTTCGATTCTATGGCGGGCTATGCATTTGCGAAATTCCGTTTTAAGGGCAGGGATGCCATTTTCTTCCTTTGCATTGCTTCCATGTTTATTCCGCAACAGGTGTCCATGGTTCCCTTGTTTATCCAGCTTAGCGCTTTTGGGCTGATGGATACGCCCTGGGCGATTATTCTGCCAAGCCTTGCCAATGTGTTCGGCGTATTCTTGATGCGTCAGAGCTTTATGGGATTTCCGGATGAACTGATAGAAGCTGCGAGAATTGACGGTGCCAGCGATTTCCGTATTTTCTTTACGATTGTAGCCCCGACAATGAAACCGGCATTTACTTCTTTGGGGATTTTGTCCTTTGTAAATCAGTGGGGAAATTTTATGTGGCCGCTGATTGCTATTAATTCAAAAGAACAGTATACAATGCCGCTGGTGCTTTCTTTAATGGTACAGCCAGGCATGATTATTGACTATAGTGCAGTAATGATAGGTGCGGTGATTTCCCTGGTGCCTGTGCTTGTATTTTTCCTGGTGTTCCAGAAGAACTTTATTGATGGGATTCTGGCGGGGGCTGTCAAAGGTTAACGCGGGGAAGAGGCATTAACCGATTTCTTCTTCCGGGTGAGTGGTTGAATAAGGGGGAATCGGCCGTTTTGGGGCTGCTGCCAGTAAAGGGTCTTTTGAACATGAGTTTGGGAAGGAAAGGGGATGGTTGGTTGAAATGAGAATGAAAAACAGGTATGAGCAAGTGCAGGTGATTGGGCAAGCGGAAATGGAAGGCCGTGTGGAGCACATAAGGGAAATTATGGGCGGCTTAAACATGTTTTTGGTGCTGGACGGTACATGGGAAGGGTATAGCCATTGGCTGACAGGCTCCAGGGTGGTAGAAACGGTGATTGTTTTTCCGGAGGGGGAGATTACGGCGGTCTATGCCAGGGATATGGGGGGGATTCCTTATGAAGATGCGGAGTATGGCCATATCCGTTATGTAAAGGAACTGAAAATGGAGGATTTGGAAGGCCCTTTACGGGGGAAGAAAAATATTTGTATCGGGCTGGTACAGCCGGAAGCGATGACCCGGCGGATGCGCCGGATGCTGGAGGAATGCTTCGGAAAAGTAGAGTTTGTGGACTGCACCCAAAAAGTAGATGTGATGAAAGCGGTGAAAAGCCCCCAGGAACTGAAATGGATTAGAGAGGCGAACCGAATCCATGAGCAGATTTTTTATGCCCTGCCATCCATTATCAAGCCAGGCAAAACAATAAGGGAAATTAATTGTGAAGTACGGTATCTGGGGGAAAAGCTTGGCGGGGGCGGGGAAAAAGCCCTGTACTATGCGATGCAGTACGGAAAAGATAATGGAGAACCATTAACATATGCCCTGGGCCTTTCCCCTGTTCCGGAATATAGGGTGGAGCAGGGAGACCGGATTTTTATGATGGTGGAAGGGAATGGCTGCGGAGGGCTGTATACGGCGCTGGGGAGAAACTTTATCCTGGGGGAGCCTTGCAGGCAGACGGTGGAGTACTGGGAAATGGCAGTGAAAGCCCAGGATTTTGCAGCGGCAATGATGAAGCCCGGAGTGAGGATAAAGGATATCTTCGATGCCAATTATCAATATATTACAGGGGAAGGGTATCCTACCAATATGCAGAATTACCTCCACAGCTTTGGTTATGTGTTTGGGGAACGGCCCTATCTCCATGACCGTTCGGAGACGGAGATACTGCGGAAAGGGATGCATTATATCGTACATCCCCATGTCCGGATTGACAGGGGGGAAAATACGGGAAAAGTACCTTATGATGATTATTATTGCGTGGATACTTATTATGTGACGGAAGAAGGCGGGGCAAGGGCGAACTCCTATCCACGGGAGCTGGTGATTTTATAGAAAAAGAAGTATGTTGTTGCGAGGCAAAGAAATTATTGTTGTGGAGAAGGAAATGGAACGAAGATTAGATTTGTTGACCGGGCTTTATTATGATGTGAGCCAGGAGGAAATTACCAGAAGGCACAATCTGGTACGGGAATATATGGAAAAAAAGGATATTAGCGTGCTTTTGGTGCTGGCATCCCATAAAGAAGGCTACCGCCAGTGGCTGACTGGTGTGGACGGAACGGAGCGCCCGTCGGAAAGCTGTTTTGTGATTCCAAAGGAAGGGGATATTCTCCATGTGGTGGGAAACAAAATGGCGGAAGCGGACGAGGAGACAGGGCAGCCGGAAGGGGCATTGCCGGATGCGGAAGAAGCTTTTGGGGGAATCCGCACAGCATACCAGCTATCGGCTTTCACCATCCGAAGAATGATGGAGGACGGCGGGGAAAAAAGGCTGGGATTGATTCACGGGGAAGAAATCCGGGCAGGGCTGTATGATTATCTGAAAAAATTTTTGCCCGATGTGGAATGGGTGGATGCGACGGAGGAATTTGCTGAAAGAAAGGCAGTGAAATCCCTGGAAGAGCAAAGATTGATACAGGAAGTAACCCGTCTTCAGGAGCAGGTGTTGGAGGGGCTATGCGGCTATCTGATACCAGGGGTAAAAGAAGCCGAAGCAGTCCGTTATGCCCGCTATCTGGCCAGCCACTTGGGAAGCGGCGGCATTGATACTATGGAATATGCCCAAATAGAGCTGCTTTCCTGGAAAGACAGGCAGATACCGGGGCCGCTGGATGCCCCAGGCAGAGAAATGGAAGCTGGGGATATGGTGGAAATAAAACTGAGGATTCGGGGAAACAGTGGATTTTATGGATTTATTGCAAGGCGTTTTTCCTTTGGCGAGCCTGCTTCCAGGGAAAAAGAGATATGGCATAAAGCGATATTACTTCAGGAAATGGCAGAGGAAAAAATAAAACCGGGGAAAACGGTGGCTCAGATAGAAAAGGAGATAGGAGAAGAAGCGAAAAAGCAAGGGATTTCACTGGCTGAAAAGGATTTTATCCATGGAATAGGCTATTGCGTTTCAGAAGGACCTGACAGGGCATCGGGGCTGCAGCATACACCGCTCCAAAGGGGAATGGTCCTGGCGGTGGAACCGGAGGTAATGGATGAGCGGGGAAATAAAGCTTGCTGCGGTGATGTATATGGGGTAACGGAGGACGGCGTACAAAGGATGAGTAAAAGCGAGAGAAAGATAAAAGTATTGTGATAGTAAGATGGAAGAGTGGGGATAATAATGGGGTACAAAGCGGGAAAAAGGGAAATTATGTGTTACGGAATCGGGGATTTTGCCTGTAATGGCTGCTTTACAATAGTGTCTTCCTTCTTGATGTATTTTTATACGGATGTGGTAAAGATGGATTTGGGCAGGGTAGGGGCAATCATCCTCGTTTCCAGGATGGCTGATGCCCTTAGCTGCCTGGGCATGGGCGGCCTGATTGACCGGACGGATACGAAGTGGGGGCGCGTGAGGCCATATCTGGCAGGGGTAATCATTCCCCTATGCCTATCAATGATTGCTCTTTTTTACATGCCCGATTTGACAGAAAGAGGGAAAGCAATATACGGTTATACAACAGCAATAATTTTCTCCGTCCTGTATTCGGGGCTTAGTGTTTCTTACTCTACCATGATGACTTGTATGACAAAGGACAGCAAGGAACGCCTGGGCTTTAATTTGACAAAAAATATCAGTGCTAATTTAGGCGCTTTTTTTGTCACAAGCATGACACTATTTTTAGTGGGGAAGATAGGGCAGGGAAACGCGGGAAAAGGGTTTGTAGGAACGATGTGCGTATATGGGGTGCTTTATACGGGGATTATTTTTGTAACCTTTTGGAATACAAAAGAACGGGTAGAAATATCGCAAAAACGCTATAGCCTGGGCGAGTCGCTGGGCGTGGCATTGAAAAACCGGCATTGGATACTGCTTTGCGTGATAGAATTCTTTATGCTGGTGGGGATGACCATGCGCAGCCAGGGGACGATATATTATGCCAAATATTGTTTGGGGCAGGAAAAGCTGGGTTCTGTACTCCTTTCCATATCTTCTTTTCTGGCAGTGCCTATGATGCTGGTGGTGACTTATCTGGCGAAGAAGATAGGGAAAAAGAAATGCTTGGGGTATGGGAATCTCCTGTTGTTTATAGGGCTTATAGGTATGTGGGTGGCAAAACGGAATATAGCTATGCTGATGCCCTTTCATGTGCTTGCTTCCATCGGAAGCGGGATTGCTTCCGGAATGGTATTTGTGATGATTGCGGAAGTGGTGGACTATTCGGAGTACCAGACGGGAAAACGCCCCCAGGGCTTCCTGACATCTGCCGTATCCTTAATGATGAAGTCAGGGGTAGCATGTGCAGGCTTTTTGGCGGCACAAATCCTAAAATGGGGAGGCTATGCGGCAGGAAACGTGCAATCCCCACAAGCATCGAAAGCGATTGGCATCAATTACATATGGCTGCCGGCAATCATTGCAGTATTAAGCATAGCGGCAACAGGGATGTATACGTTAGATGAGGAATATCCCAAAGTGGCGGAGAAGCTGCAGAACTTATAAAGCAGCAGATATTCGGACAGTACCCTAGAAAATTTGCGGATACGAAAGCAGCCGGGAATTTTCTACATGAGTAAAAGAAACGGGTGCTGGGAGGATATCTGCGGAACTGGAATAGGAGGACCTTAGATGAGTAAAGGAGCGGGCGGTTTTACTTTGCCGGGCGAGGCGGGGTATGAAGCGCTGACATTTAAAATGGCAGAAAAATGGGGGGCTGACGTAATCCGGGATAGTGACGGAACAAATCTGTCACAGGATATTATCGATGGAGGATACGGGATTTATTCCACCATCTGCCTGATTCGCGACCATAATGAATGGGCGAAGAAACACTTGGATATGCAGCAGCAGACTTTTTTGATGACACAGCCAAAGGTGGCAAAAAGCGGGGTAGTGGAGTTTGGCCTGATGGATGATTTTTTTGAAGGCCAGTTCCAGGTAAACAGCAGCAAAGAAGCTCTTGGATACTGGCAGTTGTATGACCGGACAGCGAACAGGGAAGTGCCCTCCGGCCAATGGAAATATGATGAAAAAACGGGAGTTTTGACGGCGGAGGGGCTGACGCCCTGGCATAAGTATACGGTCAGTTTTTTGGCGTACCGTATATGGGAAGAGATTTCCATGTACAATCATACAACGAACCATTGGGAAAAAGAGCATTTGATGCAGATAGACCCGAGATATCCCGAGGTACAGGAATATTTGCTGGACTGGATGAAGCGCTGGTGTGAAGAGCATCCGGCGACTACGGTTGTCCGGTTTACTTCCCTTTTCTATAATTTTGTCTGGATTTGGGGAAGCAGCGAAAAAAACAGAAATTTGTTTACGGATTGGGGGTCTTATGATTTTACAGTCAGCCCATTGGCTCTGCAGGAGTTTGAAAAAAAGTATGGCTATGAGCTGACGGCGGAAGACTTTGTCAATAAGGGGCATTACCATGTCACCCATATGCCTGGGGATGCCCATAAAATGGACTGGATGGAATTTGTGAATGATTTTGTCTTATCCTATGGAAAGAAACTGGTGGATTTGGTGCATACTTATGGGAAGAAGGCTTATGTATTTTATGATGACAGTTGGATTGGCTTAGAGCCCTATGGGGAACGGTTTGAAGAATTTGGGTTTGATGGCCTGATTAAATGTGTCTTCTCCGGGTATGAAGCGAGGCTTTGCGCCGGGGCAAAAGTGGGGGTACATGAATTGCGCCTGCATCCTTATCTGTTCCCGGTAGGGCTGGGAGGGGCTCCCACTTTTATGGAAGGCGGGAATCCTGCCCTAGATGCAAAAAAATATTGGAACAATGTGCGTCGTGCCCTGCTTCGGGAACCGGTAGACAGAATCGGTTTGGGAGGGTATCTGCATTTGACAGAGGGCTTCCCGGATTTTGTGGACTATATAGGAGAAGTCTCCGATGAATTCCGGTTTATCCGGGATTTGCATAAAAAAGGAAAGCCCTATACCTATAAGCCGAGGGTGGGCATACTGCATGCATGGGGGAAACTGCGCTCCTGGACTCTTTCCGGGCATTTCCATGAAACCTATATGCATGATTTGATTCACGTGAATGAAAGTCTTTCCGGGCTGCCGTTGGATGTGGAGTTTATCAGTTTTGACGATGTGAAGAGGGGCGCTTTGGAACATTTGGATGTGGTGATTAATGCGGGATATGCGAAAAGCGCATGGAGCGGCGGTGAAGCCTGGCGGGAAGACGAAGTGGTGGAACGGCTGACCAAATGGGTGTGGGAAGGCGGCTGCTTTATCGGGGTAAATGAACCTTCGGCTGTGGAAGGCTATGATACATTTTTCCGTATGGCGCATGTGCTGGGGATTGATGAGGATACCGGGGCAAGGGTTTGCCACGGAAAATGGGAGTATGAGGTGCGGAAGGACAGGAAGCTTCTTCCCGAAGGGATTTCCCTGGAAGGCAAAGAAAAGAGGTATTTGACGGATGGCGAAGCATGGGTGCTGGCGGAAGAAAACGGGTCTCCGGCCCTTACAGTAAATCCATGGGGGAAGGGCTGCGGAATTTATTTATCTTCGTATAGCTATTCCCTGGAAAATACAAGGATGCTGCTGAACCTGATTTTATATGGCTGCAAAGAGCCGATAGAACAGATGTATTTGACGGATAATGCCCATACCGAGTGCGCATACTTCCCCGAAAGCCAATGCCTGATAGTGATGAACAACTGCGGCGAGCCGGAGGAATGCAGAGTGCGGACGGAAAAAGGCATCTGTGAATTCCAGTTGAAGCCTTATGAAACGAGGATGGAGCAATTATAGCATAAAATGGTTTAAGTAGTTTTAGAATATTGGCGAATACCGCGAGTAATACCAACATACCAAATGTAGGGGCATGGGGATGAAAATGACAGACCATACAAAATTAAAAATGAATCATGAAGACAGAAGGATTACAGAACCGGAGTTAATCCAGTGGATATTGGACAGGAATCCGGTCTGCACGGTGGCGATGCAGGATTGGCCATATCCTTATATAGTTCCTATGAATTATGGTTATGTGTGGGAAGAAAAGCTGGTGCTGTATATGCATATGGCGGGAAAAGGGCACCGGTTGGAGCTGCTTAAGGAAAATCCTTGCGTAGCTTGCAGCATCAGCATGTTCCTCGACAGGGCAGGAAAAAAGAAGTATAAAAAAGAAGGGCATGACTACCGCAGCGTGACGGTGTTTGGGAAGGCGGAAGCGGTTACGAAAGAAGACCCGGAAGAATTCCTGAAAGGACTGAATGCCCTTTGCAGGAATACGGGGCGTCCGCCGTTGCGGAGAATCCCCGGAAACGGAAACCTGCTGGTGATGAAGGTTACAGCCGATATCGTGACGGCAAAAGCCCAGTATCCCGTGCAGGATATCGGTGAAATACCGATGCCGCCATTGGAGCCGGAGGGTAATTGCCCTACTCCATAGCCTTGCGCCTGACGGCATTGTCCTGAAACCGGAAATAATCGGGGCGATGGCGGGATTGGGTATATTCGAACATAACGCCGTCGCTGTTGAATGTCTGGCTGCTGACTACTGCAAGGCAGTTATAATCGCCTAAATGAAGATATTTTTCGTCAATCTCCGTCATTTTTTCTACGGTCATTACCCTTTTGCTTGTGACGATGGAAATGTGCAGCTCATTTTCCAGATACTCATAAATGGAGCCTTCTGCAATCTCTTTTGTAAGGTTTACCGCAATATTTTTCAAGAAATAATTGTGATTAAGAATCAAAGCTTTTCCATCCAGATAATGAAGGCGCTGAATATAATATAGCTGGGAGTCAACAGGAAATCCGGTCCTGCCCGCTATTTTTTCATCCGCCGTAATTTCCGTAAAACATAGGACCTGTGTTTTAGGAATTTGGTGATTCCGGAGGGCGGATTCCTTAAAGGATTCGATGCCGCCTATTGTAAAAGAAGTCTGTAAAGCAGGGCGAAAAATGTTTCGTACCCCTTTCCCCTGCATCGTCTGAACATATCCCTCTATAACAAGGGCGCTGATTGCGCGCCGTATGGTATTGCGGGAACAGCCATAGGTTAAAATAAGCTGGTTCTCGGAAGGCAGCATTTCCTGAAATTCGTATTCCCCGTTTTCTATTTTTGTTTTTAGGCTGCGGTATATTTCCGTATACTTTTTTTGGGGCATAGTTTGTGCACCTCACTTGTTTAAACATATATACATTATTATAAACCGGATGGAAAAAAAGTCAAGATGCCAGACCGACAGGTTAGGGAAATCGTAACAGCTCAGCCTGCAATGTCATTTAGTTAATGACGGCGGACGCCGTGAGGAAAATAAAATGCTCCGTCGCCACGCTCCCGCTCCAAAAAAGCGTAGCGTGCACTAGGTTCGTGAACTACCTCACCAAGTGCCGACGCTTTTTAAGGGGCTCCTTAAGCATTTTATTTCCCTCACGG
>QXWV01000033.1 GCA_009911195.1 Lachnospiraceae bacterium
CAAGGTGCTAACTTAATGACATGATGTTGGGGTCAAATGCCCTGTCCGACGCTTATGAAAATTGATTTCCTTGACGATATAAAAATTTGTTTAAACAACTTTGAAAATTCTATTGACATGTTTAAACAAGTATGATATAAATGAAACATAGAACTTGTTTAAACAAGAAATAAGCAGAGAATAACAAAAAACGAATCAGGGGAAAGGTGACCATCACAAAAAATTAGGAGGTAGGAAATGGGTAAGTATATGGAAGACGCAAAAGAATTGCTGCAGCTAGTCGGGGGAAAGGAAAATATTGCCGCAGTGTCGCATTGTATGACCAGGATGAGGTTTGTGCTGAATGAGCCGGAAAAGGCCGATATTGGGAAGATTGAAGCCATGAAAGTAGTAAAAGGGAGCTTTACGCAGACAGGGCAGTTTCAGGTAATCATCGGGAATACAGTGTCGGATTTTTATAATGATTTTATCGCGGTATCGGGTATCGAAGGGGTATCCAAGGATGCTGTGAAAAAGGCAGCAAAGCAGAACCAGAATGCTTTGCAGAGGATGATTACCGCATTGGCAGAAATATTCGCACCATTGATTCCTGCTATCATCACGGGCGGTTTGATTCTGGGGTTTCGGAACTGTATCGACAGCCTTTATTTATTTGAAAACGGAACAAAGACTTTATGCGAAATCAGCCAGTTCTGGGCAGGTATTGACAGTTTTTTATGGCTCATCGGGGAAGCGGTGTTCCATATGCTGCCGGTAGGCATTTGCTGGTCGGTAACGAAGAAAATGGGCACTACGCAGATGTTGGGAATTGTATTAGGGCTGACGCTGGTGTCAGGACAATTGCTAAACGCCTATGCGGTAGCAGGAACGGCCGCTGCGGATATCCCGGTATGGAATTTCGGATATTTTAAAGTGAATATGATTGGTTATCAGGCACAGGTCATCCCTGCAATATTGGCAGCATTTACCCTTGTATATCTGGAAAAATTCTTCCGCAAGGTTACGCCCCAGGTGGTATCCATGATTGTAGTTCCGTTTTGCAGCCTTTTGCTGGCAGTGATTGCGGCTCATTTTGTACTGGGTCCGGTGGGCTGGAAAATCGGTTCTGTGATATCTTCGGTGGTATATGCAGGGATTACCGGTTCATTCAAAGTAATTTTTGGGGCGGTTTTTGGCTTTGTGTATGCTCCGTTGGTAATTACGGGTCTTCATCATATGTCCAATGCCATTGACTTGCAGCTCATTGCGGACTATGGCGGAACGATGCTCTGGCCGATGATTGCGCTTTCCAATATTGCCCAAGGCTCCGCTGTTCTGGGAATGATTTTGCTTCAAAGGAAAAATGCACAGGCACAGGAAGTAAATGTTCCGGCATGCATCTCCTGCTACCTCGGTGTAACAGAACCTGCTATCTTCGGCATTAACTTAAAATACGTCTTTCCTTTTGTATGCGGTATGATTGGTTCGGCCTGTGCGGCAGTGGTATGTGTGGCCACAGGTACAACGGCAAATGCTATCGGTGTAGGAGGTCTGCCGGGGATTCTATCCATACAGCCGGCTTCTATGGCCAGCTTTGCAGTTTGTATGGCGATTGCGGTGGCAGTTCCCTTTATACTGACAACTGTGGTAGGGAAGAAGCGCCTGGCGGGGCAGTGAGGCCAATTGAATTGGATTGAGATGTTCTAACATGTAAGGAATATCAGCGGATGAACAGCATCGGTGATTAATCAGCATTAAGCGAGTTGGCCGCATCGGCGGGAAAACCGGGGATGCGGCTGACCCGTAAGGAAAAGGAAGAAAGGGCAAGGGTATCCATATGGAAGGGTTTAAAGGCAGCAGTATATATCAGGTTTATCCAAAATCTTTTTATGACAGCAACGGGGACGGAATCGGCGATATAAGGGGGATAACTCAAAAGCTGGACTATATAAAAAGCCTGGGCGTTGACTATATTTGGAGTACTCCGTTTTTTGTATCGCCTATGAATGACAATGGATATGATGTGGAAGATTACAGGAATGTCAATCCTGTTTTTGGAACGATGGAAGACGTGGAAGAATTAATTTCAGAAGCGGGAAAACGGGGAATGGGGATTATGCTCGATATGGTGTTTAACCATACTTCCACCCGGCATGAATGGTTTCGCAAGGCATTGTCCGGCGATAAAGAATATATGGATTACTATATTTTCAGAGAGGGCGGGCCGGATGTGCCCCCCACCAATTGGCAGTCCAAATTTGGAGGCTCTGCGTGGGAATATGTGCCCTCCTTGAAAAAATGGTATTTACATCTGTTCGATGTGAGCCAGGCGGATTTGAACTGGGAAAATCCAAAAGTTAGGGAAGAATTGAAAGAAATTATCCGGTTCTGGAAAAGGAAAGGCGTGAAAGGTTTCCGGTTCGATGTGGTGAATTTAATTTCCAAACCTGAAATTTTGGAAGACGATTGGGAGGGGGACGGAAGGCGTTTTTACTCCGATGGCCCTCATGTACATGAATTTCTGAAAGAACTGGTGGCGGATACGGGAATTCATGAGATGGTGACGGTGGGGGAGATGTCTTCCACCAGCCTGGAACATTGCATCAGATATTCCAATCCGGAAGAGAAGGAACTGACCATGTGCTTTAATTTCCACCATTTAAAGGTGGATTATAAGAACGGGAACAAGTGGGAGCTGGAAAAGACAGATTTACGGAAACTAAAGGAGCTATTTGAAATATGGCAGATTGGGATGGAAAAAAATAACGGGTGGAATGCGGTATTTTGGTGCAACCATGACCAGCCCAGGATTGTCTCCCGGATGGGGGATGAAAAGAAATACTGGAAGGAATCGGCCAAAATGCTTGCTGCCTGCATCCACTTCCTCAGGGGCACCCCATATATTTTCCAGGGGGAAGAACTGGGGATGACTAATACAGGATATCAGGGGATTGAACAATACCGGGATGTGGAAAGCATCAATTACTACCATATTTTGCTTCGGGAAGGCAAGGCCAGAGAGGAGGCATTGGAAATCTTAGGGCAGCGCTCCCGGGACAACAGCCGGTCGCCGATGCAGTGGAATGTCGGGAAATATGGCGGTTTTTCGGAACAAGAGCCTTGGATTGGAATTCCGGAAAATTATAAATATATCAATGTGGCCGCAGAAGAGCAGGAGGAGGATTCCGTCTTACATTATTACCGGAAGCTTATCCATTTAAGGAAAGAATATCCGGTGATTCAGGATGGAAAAATCGAATTCCTATATAGGGAACAGGAGGAAATTTTTGCTTACCGTAGGATGCTTGGAAACCAGGAATTGATAGTAATAAACAATATGACAGACAGAAATATGGGGTTGGAAGAACCGTTTTTCTGTGCCGGCTGCCAATTATTAGCAGGAAATTATCCATGGGAAAATAAGTCGGATAAGCTGGAGGCGCTAAGACCCTTTGAAAGCGTGGCTCTGTTTAGAGAGTAGCAGTTGCCAAGGCGGTATTTTGAAGAATCTCGGAAAAGCTGGACTAAGTAATAAATAGATTATTAAGCTGATTTAAACGGAAAAGAAAACCATAAGGTTGTTGACATTTTTTGTGTATGCGGTATAATTAAATTAGTTTTACACATAATAGTAAAAACAGTAAATCTAATTCAACCTTAGGAGGAGTTTAAATGTCTATAAATACGATAATAAATAGGCAATATGCTATTGCGAATAATCAGGCTGAACCAATTGATTTGCCTAAACAACAAATTTATGCAATGTGTAATTTACGAGGAGGAATTGGAAAAACTACGTTATCTTTTAATCTAAGTTATTTGGTAGATAATCTATTGGCTGTAGATACTTGTCCACAAGGAAATCTTTCTTTTTTTTATGATAATAATTATTATGCAGCACAACAAACAAATGTAAAGGATATGTTATTGCCATATTTGGTTCCTGGGCTTGGAAAAGCAACTAGGGTAGCCTCTTACATTGGTGCAACAAATCAATATTTTTCACAAAAAAATAATTACTATATTCCTTCGTCTGAAGAATTATATTTATTACCATCACAATTGATTACAGCCATTAACCAAACGTCGGGGCTTCAACATACACAAAAAGAACAGGCATTGAAGAGTATTTTGTATTCCTTAAAAACTGAAATTGAAAGAGAACTTTCTGAAAATGATTTAAATAAATGCATCATAGATACATCGCCATTTTTTGCGGGGGCCACACAGTTAGCTTGGTATGCTGCGGATGCGTTAGTAATACCTGTTCGTACAGACCAACAGTCAATTAAATCACTTGAGTTGTTGATTAATACTTTGAGTAGTCCACAAAGTGAATTTAGAAAGTATTTGCCAGAAAACGATATGAATGTTCCCAAAATACAGATGGTTGTTTTAACCCATTGTGGTTGGTCAACAGTAGCTGGAGCTAGAAATGAACCAAATCAACAAACAAAGGTTTATCTAAAAAAAGTTTATGACATTTTGTCTAAGCATAGAACTTTATTATCAACAAATGCTCCGGAGAATCATTTGTTTATGCTTGATGATTTCCTTGGCTCTGGTCGAATATCTTCCATTGAATCAAAGCCAATGGAATTATTGCAGGAGGGAGAGACAAAAGTAATTGATAGGGTGCGGGTAAGCGTGAATAAATCAGTTGATAAATGTAAAAACCAGTTAAAATTCATTGCACAGCAACTTTGGTAAAATAGAGAATATCTACAATTTTAATCAAGAACAGGATATCGCGTTATTATATGGTTTTGATAGAACTTTGTAATATTATGATTATGAGAAAGCGTGAAATATGATAAAGTGGCAGCTTCCTTTTATGAAAAGGACTGCCGCTTTTTAGCAAAGTTATGTATGTTGTGCAAATATTCCTGGAGCGTAATACGGTTCGGAAAATAGATGTACATCCGTTCTGTAAATATTCAATAAAGCATGAGGAGTAAGATTAGGAAATTTTGATAATTGTAGTATAAGAATATTTATGATAGACTTGGTTTATAAAAGAGAAAAACGATTTTCTGACAGGCGGAGGGGAATGTATTGGTTAGAATTAAAGATATAGCTGATAAGGCAAAAGTGGCTCCCAGTACGGTTTCAAATGTTTTAAATGGAACAAAATATGTATCGCCTGAAGTGAAGGAACGGGTGTACCGTACAGTGGATGAACTGACATATAGGCCGAATTTGATTGCGAGAAGCCTGAGAACGAGGCAAACGAAGACCATAGGAGTAATGATTCCTGAGTTTAAGGAATTTTTTACGGATATTGTCAGCTCTATTGAGGGGTATTTGTATGACCACGGATATTCCATGATTGTATCCAGCACGGCAGAAAATGCGGAAAGGGAAAAACAATATTTGGAGACATTGGCACAGAAAGCTATTGACGGATTAATTTTATTTGGAATGGGCCAGAACTCCGACAAAATTCTGGAGGATTACCCTGTGCCAGTAGTTACGGTTGACAGGCCGGTGAGCGACAAGTTCCCTTCGATTACTATAAATAATGAGTATGGTGGCTACATAGCCACAAAGCATCTGTTGGAACGGGGAGCCAGACATATCGCGGTAGTTACCGGAAGCTGCAAAGCGAAGACAAATGAATTAAGGCTTGCGGGGTATAGAAGGGCATTAAAGGAAAATGGGATTGAGATTAACAGCCTTTTGGAAAAAGAAGTGGAGAAGGTTAATTATGAGGAAGGATGCAAGGCAACGGAGGAACTGCTTTCCAGCGGGCAGAAAATAGACGGGATTTTTTGTGATAATGGCTACTTTGCCATAGGGGCTATGAAATATTTGCTGGGCATAGGGGTGAAAGTGCCGGAAGAAATCAAAGTGGTAGGTTTTGACGGCGGCCTGCCTTCGGAAGTGATGGTTCCAGGGATTACAACAGTATCGCAGCCTAAAAAGCTGATGGGGGAGAAGGCGGCGGAACTGATGCTGCGGTTGATTAAAGAAAAAACATTGGAAGAGGAAGAGAAATATATCGAATTGGAAGTGTATTTGAAAAAAAGAGGTTCAACATAAAGAAGGGATATTTTGCGGAAAATATGGGATTCCCAGTTATAGAATATATTTCTTGCCAGTTATGTCATTTTTATCTCCGCATAATCCCTATCTGTCACCGGAACAATATCTTAAGGGCAAACGCCCTAGCGATATAAAATTAAGAAAAAATGTTCCCGATGTGGAGTGGGTAAAAGAGCAGGCAATATAAACATATTTATTACGCGCAATGAAACAATGCAGAAATGGGGTAAAAATGAAATACGGTATTTATTTCGCTTATTGGACAAAAGAATGGGGTGTAGACTATAAGGCTTATGTGGATAAGGTGGCGGCATTGGGCTTTGATGTGCTGGAGATT
This sequence comes from Lachnospiraceae bacterium, assembly GCA_009911195.1. Lineage (GTDB taxonomy): Bacteria > Bacillota > Clostridia > Lachnospirales > Lachnospiraceae > Kineothrix. The sequence goes on from QXWV01000033.1 coordinate 6,362, forward strand.
TCCTGTGCGGCATTGTCAAATGTATATGTGAAGGATGAACAGTTGTATGATTTGAAGGAGTACGCAAAAGAAAAAGGGCTGGTGCTGACAGCGGGCTACGGGCCGACGAAGGAGCAGAACCTTTGCTCTGAGGATGAGGGAACGGTAAAAAAGGCCATGGGCTTTTTTAAAAACCTTTTGCCCAAATTACAGAAAATGGATATTAAAATCCTTGGCGGGGGTCTGTATTCCTATTGGCCGGTAGATTATACAAAGCCGGTTAACAAAGAAGCGGACTTGGAAAGGGCGGTGAGGAACATCAGGGAATTGGCCAAAACAGCCCAGGAGTGCGATGTTACGCTGGGAATGGAAGTTCTGAACCGGTACGAGGGGTATATGCTGAATACCTGTGAGGAAGCCCTGCGGTTTGTGGACGAAGTAGGAAGCGATTATGTAAAAGTCATGCTGGATACTTTCCATATGAATATAGAGGAAGACAATATCGGTGCGGCCATCCGCCTGGCAGGAAACAAACTGGGGCATCTGCATTTGGGTGAACAGAACCGTAGAGTGCCCGGGCAGGGAAGCCTTCCCTGGAATGAAATCGGACAGGCATTGAGGGATATCCATTATGAAGGCGCAGCGGTAATGGAGCCCTTTGTAATGAGGGGAGGAACTATCGGAAAGGAGATTAAGGTGTGGAGGGACATGGTTCCCGATTTGTCGGAGGGGGCGCTTGATAAAGATGCGAAAGCAGCGCTGCAATATGTGCGCCATGTGTTTACCCTATAGGATTTGGGTGTCGAAAGCCCTGGCTGCTAATATATCAAATACCCCGCTGCAATTTTGATGCCCTATGGCTTGCAGCGGGGTATTTGACGGCACAGGTCTGTACAAGGGAAATTATACCACTAAAGTGGCGCACAGGCTGCGCGGCAAGCAGGGGAAAAGAACGTTGCCCGGCTTGAATATAACTTATAAATTCGTTTCAAAAAATGTTTTCATAGCATCGTATGCAGCATCCTCATCGTCGCCGGAAATCTCCAGTTCTACTGTGTTGCCGCATTTTACACCCATGCCCATAACGGCCATAAGCCTTGTAGCATCCGCTGTTTTGCCGTCTTTTTTAATAGTAATGCTGCTGGTGAATTTCTTTGCTTCTTTTACAAGCAGCCCTGCCGGCCTTGCATGGATTCCCAGTTCGTCTTTGACTGTGTAGCTAAATGATTTCATTCTTTTTTCCTCCTTATAAATACAGTCTTTTTACAAAAGCCGCATTTTCCTTATGGATTTCTTGCCATATTAAGCTTTTCCGATTGGCTCTTTATTGGATTTTACCATAAGTTGCCCCCTTTTGGCAATATCTGTGTCCTTAACATCACGGAAATCAATTTTCATGGGCAGGGCGTTTGGACTATGCAGGATTCCGTTTTGCGGCTATTGATAAAAAGCAGCAATTTCACTTATGAAATGGGTAAAGAGGTTGGATACTGCCGGGGCGGAAGCAACGGGCATCCATGCCAATGTCATTTAGTTAACGATGGCGGACGCCGTGAGGGAAATAAAATGCACCGTCGCCACGCTCCCGCTCCAAAAAAGAATGCTTCGCATTCTCTGCAAGTTCGCTGCGCG
>QXWV01000230.1 GCA_009911195.1 Lachnospiraceae bacterium
CAGCGTCCGGCGCACGGTGCCTTTCCGCTGCGACTCCCCGAACTCACTGCCGTTTAAGAAATTCCTGCGGTCATATAAACCCATTTCATCCCAATCCTCCGGGAGCAGCGTGTCAAGGTACGTCCGCACCAGGCCTTCCCGGTCATCCGTCTCCATCGCCTCCGCCTGCTCCGCAATGGCGATCTGTGCCTCCTCCCCTTCGAGGTAGAGCTT
>QXWV01000231.1 GCA_009911195.1 Lachnospiraceae bacterium
CTCCTCGGTGATCTGCCAGGGCTTCTTCCGGCTCTCCCTGCCCACCCGAACTGGCCAGAAGCGGCGGTTGCCCGTCACGTCGCGCAGGAAGCCGTTCTCTGAGTTGGTGCTTCCCACGATGATGCACTGGCGCGGGTGGCTCTCCACGTTCATGCCGTAACTGGCACGGTACTTGTCATCCACGCGGGAGAGGAAGGACTTCACGGTCTCCACATCGGTCTTGCGCATCCCGGCAAGCTCGCCCAGCTCCAGTATCCAGTAGCCCTGCAGTTTCTCCGGGCCGGACTTGTCGCG
>QXWV01000232.1 GCA_009911195.1 Lachnospiraceae bacterium
CGTGAGCGTCAGGCTGTCGGAGAACCACGCGCCGCCCAGCTTGGCAAAGAGCGTGGACTTGCCGATGCCCTGCGGCCCGTTCAGGATGAGGACGGAGTCGAACTTGATCCCCGGCTGGTATATCCTCGCCACGGCCGCCGCCATCGTCTTACGGGTGACCGCCCGCGTGTAGCTGGTGTCCTCCGCAGCGAAGTAATCCACCAGCAGGGTCTCTACCCTTCCCGTGCCGTCCCATTCCGGCAGGCTCTCCAGATATTCCCGCACCGGGTGGTATGCCCGTTTCGCCGCCACCGCAAGCACAGCGTCCTTCGTCCTGGTCGGGGAATAGACACCGTACACATTGCTCAGATATACTTTCAGGGACGCGAAGTCGGCGTCATTCCATCCCGGCTTGATCTGCTTCCACGGCAAACCCTCCCCGGCATCTATCCCGTCCCGGTGGAGGTTGAACGCAATGGAGCACAGGCGCTCATCGCTTCTCATGACCAGCACAAGGTTATCCAGCGTGGGCTTCACCGCACCCTGCTTGTCAAGCTCCAAAGATTTCTGCCAGTCATCGGACGGGGCGAATTCCTCCCCCGCCGCTTTCTGCCGCTCCTGCGCCAGCGTGGCTTTCACGTTTTCATCCTTCACGGCAAACTCGCTCATGGCGGTAAAGGACGGCAGCTTGGCAGGCTCCGTATCCTCGGACGTTTTCGCATCCATCTCACCGAATCTGTGAATCCGCACCATGTCAAAGGCGTTCATCAGCTTCCCGCAGGCCGGGTCGGTGGCATGGTGGGAATAGGCGAACTTCCCCTCGTAAATCACCACGCCCGCCTGTGAGTCAGCCGGGATATAGTCATACCGCCCCGGCATGGCGCTTGGCTGATAAACGTCTGACAGAAATACGGCTATCGCATCCTCGATGGAATACGTCCGGCAGAACGCGCCAATCACTCCATCCTTGGTGAGCGGGTCTGCCTGTTTCCGCATCTCCCTCTGGACGATGTTATGCTGACGGCTGCTCACCGGCCACTCGGAGGAATCCCGCCAGTCCTTATACCGCGAAAGCACATCGTCCGGATTTAACGGCTCTCCCTCGATATCCCGGAAAATAAATTCCCCGTCAGCGGAGGTGGACGGCCAGTACATGAGGCGGCTCGGCTCATAGGTGGTATCATCGAACATCTCTATCCCGATGTCCTCCGCCACCTTCCTTGCCACCGCCACATATTCATCCGGCGACACCGGGCGCGACAGCGGGATTGCTAAACGGTACCTTGGATTTTCCGGCGTGTGCTTGTGGGTGGAATAAATGAGACAGCGGTAATCCTGCAGCATCTCTATCTGCTCAATCACGCCCGGAACCGCATGGTCCATATCCTCCACAATCATGGTACGGTATTCCACGCTGTCCTTCTTCCGTCTGCCGCCTTTCAGCCTCCCTGCCACATAGCCGCCCACGTCCTTAATGGCGTCCTGCTTTGCTTTTGTCATTTTCATATACTGCTCCACGGTCTCCGCCGTGCGGATGGTGTGGGAGATGCGATTTATAAATTCATCCAGTTCCATCTCCACGTTGTTCCAGCGTTTCTCCATCCTTGAATTGCCTGTTGCGATCTGTATCTTCATTCCTTCCTGCCCTCCAATAATTTCAGATTTTTCACGCACTGGTTATAGATAATCTGTTCTTCCCTGGCTTTCCTCCGGTAGAAATACCATTCCTCCGATTTTGCAGTAAGGGAGTCCGCCTTTTCCGAAAACGCCTTAACCTTCCCGGAATGCTCCCGTGCCTTTATCCGTAAAAACTGTTTCAGTTTCTCCCTGTCATCCTCTTTCGCAAAGCGCCG
>QXWV01000233.1 GCA_009911195.1 Lachnospiraceae bacterium
CGGGCATGGGAAGAACTCATGGATATAAAGCTCCATCCTCCCGTTCTTATAAACCATCCTTACCGTTTCCTTTTCCGCTTTCTGCTCCGCCATACGCATCCCGCCGTAGGCTGTGGGGTCATGGTACCCTTCCGCATTCCTTCTCTCCATAAATTTCTCCTCCTACATTTTCTGATAAAAACTACACTGGTAACCATCCGCCCGGAGCGGCAAGCCCTCCGCCCACTCTGACTGTACCGCCATGATTTCACACATCTCATCCACGGAGCCAACACCCTCCGGCACTTCCGCTATGATCTCATCATGGCAGTGCATGACGATGGGGTATCCTTTCTTCTCCACCCGGAGCATTGCCTCCGCCAGTAAATCCCTCGCCGTCCCCTGCACGATGTTCTCCACCAGCTTGGGGCCGTAGGTCTCTATCCGGCT
>QXWV01000234.1 GCA_009911195.1 Lachnospiraceae bacterium
CGCAATGCCCTCATAGGTCAGGCCATCACGCCCGAATCGGTTCACAGCCATCCGTGGCTTCACATAGGACAGCTTGCGCCCGGACGGAAGTGTAATAAATAAAATGCCGCTCTTATATTCAAAAATGATTTTTCCTACTCTTGTCCGCTGCTTTTCGGTGACCGCTTTTATTGCCGCTGCATCCACGTCCCACCAGAACTGCACCATATGCGGATTGGCTTTCCGCCATGCCGCCACGAGCGGAGGAAGTTCTTCTTCTGTCAGCCCCATATCCAAAGCACCCATTGAAATGAGCCCATTTGTGGAGCCCCCATATTGGCAGGATAAACTTGCTACCTTACCTTTCGCCCGCTCTGGACTGCCTTTTCCAATCTCCGCCATAGGAATGCCGAACATCCTCGATGCCGTCATTTCATACAGCTTCCCATCACCGCGGAAAACGTCCAGCACCCATTCCTCGCCGGAGAGCCACCCCATGACACGCGCCTCGATTGCGGAAAAGTCCGCCACCACAAAACGGCAGCCCGGTTTCGGAATAAAAGCTGTTCGGATAAGTTCCGATAAAACATTCGGTGTGGAATCATATAATAATTCGATATCTTCGAAACGCCTCTGCTTCACAAGTTCCCTCGCCAGTTCCAAGTCGGGTAAATGGTTCTGGGGTAGGTTTTGGATTTGGACCAAGCGCCCCGCAAACCTTCCGGTCCTATTGGCTCCATAAAACTGCAATAAGCCATGCACCCGCCCGTCTGAGCAGACAGACCGCTCCATCGCTTCATACTTCTTCACGGAGGTTTTTGCCATTAACAGCCGGAGCCGCAGCAGTTCCTCCACTTCCCCGTCCGTCTCCGCTATCATATCTGCCACTGCTTTCTTGGAAAGGCTCTCCGCCTCCATCCCCTTATCCCCAAGCCAGCCTTTGAGCTGCGCCACGGAGTTGGGATTCTCCAAGCCCGTCAGTTCATAGGCGCGTTTCGTCACCACTTCCTTATGGAGCCGCTCACAGGCAATGGCCTGTTCCACCAAGCCCATATCCACCAGAACGCCACGGTCATTGATGCGCTGGTCTAAGCGGTACAGTTCCATCTCGCTTTCCGGGATGGGGAAATTGTGCAGCTTCCTGCGGATGGATTTCTCCACATCCACATCCCTTTTGCAGTAGGTCTTGAAAAGCTCCCACTTCTCCGGCGCATGGCAGGGGAGGTTCCTCGTCCTGCCGCCGTTTGCCTTTGTGGGCTTGCAGGGGACGCAGAAATACCGGATCAGTTCCTTGCCCTCCTTCATCTTCTGCTCATCCAGACCAAGCACCCTGCCCACATCCTCTAAAGACCGGGGAAGGGCGAGCATGGCCGCCTGTACCGCGCTGCAATGCCAGGACTCCGGGGGAATGTACCTCCCGAAATGCTTTGACAGGCAGGTGCGCTCGAAATTGGCGTTGTATGCCGTCTTGGTCACTGACACATCAAAGATGGCTTCCTCCACTTCTGCCGGGAGCTTCTCCCCCTGCGCTAAATCTATGATCTGTGTTTCCCCTCCGTC
>QXWV01000235.1 GCA_009911195.1 Lachnospiraceae bacterium
GGCAAACAGTAAAATTTCAAAAGCAGGGCTGTCCGCATAGGCGTATACCCCGCATTTGATCAAATCCACATCGCTGAAACTTTCGATGTCCATTTCTAAGATTTGCCCCATTTCTTGGCTCCTTCCTGCGTATTCATCATGGATGACGGGCGGCAGTTCCCCGCCGCCCCGGTATGCCTACCCAAGAAAATCTTCCTCGTCATCCACTTCCACCGCATCGAAATCATCCTCGGCATTGGTCCTGCCGCCCAGCGACTCCCCGTCACGCAGCTTCTGGATGTTGCCAAGCCCCGCGGCGATTCCCTTATTGCCGTTGGTGGAAAAGCCGTAGAAGTTCACGCTGATCCTGCCATAACAGCCGGAATACACCTCCGACTGGTCGAGGATGGGCTGCACGTTCTTATCCACCACCTGCGGAGCCTGCTTGCTGTTGGCATTAAAGAAATAGCTGTCTGCATACGCCTCATCCTCCGGGCGGTCAATGTCACCGTCCCTTAAAGGCAGTTTCAGGTTCGCCGGGACCTTGCCGCC
>QXWV01000236.1 GCA_009911195.1 Lachnospiraceae bacterium
AATCGCCCTCTTGATCTTTTCTATGGTTTCCGTGTCCGACTTGGGTATGATGGCCGACACGGAATACTTCGCTTCCCCTTCGCCCACGGCGTTGGGCTCCCAGCAGTGCAGGTAGGAAAACCTGCACGGTACGATCACTTTTGTCAAATTTGCATTTTCATTACTCATTGTCCTGTTCCTCCTTAAAATCCGCCTCCGCGGTTGATGCGGCAATCTCCTGCCTCTTATCCAATTCGGGAACTAAGGTCACCTTGCCCTGCGGCTTGTAGACCAGCTTCCCAAGTATCTCCGCAAATTTCTTCTTCCCCAAAAGCCGCTCCATCTCCGTGATGCCGATGAGCGTCTTTTTGTAGATGTCCGTGTACCCGGCTTTCTGCGCCGCCTGCGCCACTTCCTCCTCATCCGTGTATTTCCTGTTGCTCCTGCCTTCCACCAGCTTGAAGCCCGCCCATTTCTTGCCTTTCGTGACCGCCTCGTCCTGTGCGTAGGCGTAGACGTCCGCAGACCATTTGGCAAGCTCGTCCGCCACTTTCAGCACCTCTGCTATTTCCTCATCAGACAATAGCGGCGACTCCCTGAACTCCATCTGCGCCAGTTTCAGATATTCCTCCGCCCTTGCCCTGCAGGTGTTCTTCGCCTTGCAGAACCGGCACCAGTCGCCGGAGTGGAACTCGCCCTCGCCCTTGATGGCAAGCACAGCCTTTGGCTTCAGCTCCATCTCCACCCATTCCATCAAATCTTTTACGGTAATCTCCCATGTGCTGACGGATTCCAGCCTCGGCTGGTAGATAGCCATGCGGACAATGTCAATGTCGTAGAGGGCATCAAATAATTCCAGTGCGCCTAATCCATATAACATCATCTGCGGGTTCCACTCCGCCTCCACCGCCACGCCCTTCCCATACTTTAAGTCAATGACGGTCAGCACTTTATCAGCGACTATCAATAAATCCCCTGTGCCGAATCCCTCCGGCACATAGGCGGAATAGTCAAGGCGCTGTTCGATCAATACTACCGGGTCCCTGCATTCCTGCCTTGCAAGCTCCACCTGCTCCAGCGCATAGGCCACATAGCCGTCCGTGCATTCCTCCATCTCGTCACAGTGGTAATCCGACACCGGGCGCTTTGACCGCCTTTTTAATGCTTTTTTCAGCTTATGCTCCGCAAGGGCATGGGCGGCGGTGCCTTCCTCGGCATAGACGCTGCCGCCCGCCTCATCCTTAAACTGCTCCTCCAGCCTTGCGGAAGGCGTGCAGGAGAGCCACCGCCTGGAGGAGGATGCGGAAAGAAGTGCGTGTTTCCCCATCACAGCACCTGCGCTTCCTGAATCAGCGCCGGGTAGTCCTCCGGATTCACCGCCGAGAGCTTCGCCGCGCCGAACTTCTGGAGAAGCTCCTTCACTTCCTTCGACTTGCCCTCCTGGGTCTTCTGCGCCATCAGCGCACGGACGCCCTCCAGCGTGGCGGGCTGCTCCTGCTGTGCTTCCGGCTGTACCTTCTGTGTTCTGCCCGTATCTTTTTCTGCTGTCTTACTGTCTCCCTCCGCTTTTGCAAGGCCCCTTAAGCCTTCCGCAACGATGGAGAAACCTTCCGCGATCTTCAATAATTCACTTCCCATTTACACTGCCTCCGTTTCTTTGAATATGATTTCTTTTCCCTGCTCCGCGGCATAAGCGATCTCCGCCGCCATCCCTTCGGTGGCCTCCCCGAACACCCACACCTCGTCACAGCCATCCAGCAGCTCCAGCCCCATAGCAATGCCGAGCCGCCGTTCCTCCTCAATGCCCTCGTTTAAAAATTGGGGGAATAGTAAATGCGGCGCAATGGGGAGATACCCTTCCTCCACCGCCCTGCGGCAGTATGCCGCCGCTTTCCTTGCATTCCCTTCCATGTCTCCCCGGAAAGGGCTGCAGATAAATACCTTCTTACGCATCAGCGCCTCCATCCTTTCTTCATCTTCCTGCCATGTGCCGCTTTCGCGGCTTCATAGGCTTCCACTTCCTTCTCGATCTGCACCAGCTTGGCGGCGAGGCTTTTCGCAACGATGCTGATTGCCTGTAAGATGCCGATAAGCTCCTGTGACTGTTCCATAGATTCCATTCCTCCTTTCCCGCAATCTGGGAGGTTCCGAAATTTACCCTCCTACCTTTCGTAATGACACTTTTTCGGTTTTCGGTGGGTAAAAATGAAATTTTTTTGAAAACCGTTCGACACTTCCCATAAAAAATGTCAAAAAGGCATACCGACAGCCGGATGCTGTCATTTGTTGTCAACTTCAAAACCATGCTCTGTGAAAAACTTCCGCAGCTTGGATAATATTCTTCTCTTATGGTCGGAGAGCGTCCGGGGATTTTTTCCTTTCATCTCCGCATAATCGGCAAGGGGCATTTCCTCCCCAAACACCTTCATAGCAAGCTCCCGTTCTTCCGGCAAGAGGGATTCCATCGCATCCGCAAGCACGCCGAGCAGCAGCTTTTTCTCCACCAGCTCATCCATCCCCGGCGGCTCCATATCCGGGATGCCTACCTCCTCCGAGGCATTATCCCGCCACGCTTCATAGGATTCTTCCGTATAGCCATTCTGCTCCATCGCCTCCCGGTTCCTCTGCTCCCTTTTCTTCTGCTGCCACCACGGGCGGTAGTAATTCTGATATTCCTCTTCCGTGACATCCAATGTGGATTCTTCGTTTCCTGACTTGACTGTGATTTTCCTAACAGACATAAAGCGTTCCTTCCTTTACGGCTTCGTAAAGTTAGGAACGCTTTAAATTATAGATGTGGGACTGGCTTTGAAAAAATGGCAGAGAATGGCCAGGGAAAGCTCTATTGTAAGAAATCTAAAAATTCACTAGCTTTACTCCGGCCATTCGTGACTCGACACAATGCGGTCCCACTCGCTCGGTACATATTCAGTTATCC
>QXWV01000237.1 GCA_009911195.1 Lachnospiraceae bacterium
AGGCCTGCCAAGCCGCACAATGGAATTTCCAAAAATTACCATTGATAACTATAGTATGGCCATAAAAGAAACGCTTTAATCCATAAAAGTAAAAACAGCAGGATACATTCCTGCCATTCTTTCCCTCTATGTATATTTATCTTTTTCCATTCGGTTTCCAGTACACCTTTATTACCCTGCCACAGTTCGGGCATTTCAACGACACAATGATCCAGCCGGAGCCCGTCTCCCCAATATCACAGGCCCGTTTCTTGCACCGCCTTTCCGGGCATTTCATTCTTCGGATAATACCACCTCCTCTCCCCCCAAAATACATCTGCTGCTATCCCCCGCACTGATATGTAACAAGGGAACCCGACATTCTCCTGCCGGATTCCCTTTTATCGTTTGTGCTTTATTGGTTTTCTTCCGTGGTTCTTATGTAGCAGGACTCCCACTTTCCAGAAATCCTAAGAACTTCTTCCACTCCATGTAGCCCTTCCAATCGCCATAACTGTATTCCGACTGCATAATGTCATTCACTATCTTTACCCAGTCCGTTTTCTCCGAAAAGCTCCATGCAGCGGAACTTCTCTGCTCCGCATTTTTAACAGCCTTTGCGACTGCGGCTTTCAGCACCGTGTCCTCAAAACTGCCTTTCCCGCTTTCTTTCAGGTTTGCGGTGTACGCATACATTTCAGCCGTATCACAGTTTTTCGGGTCTACCTTAGATACGTCCACCATCTGCTCCGTCACATTTCCTTCCCTATCCCATGTTTTCACTTTATATACGGGATTCGCCGGGTCAAAGTCTGGTGTCTTATAGACAGAAATGGATGATCCGCCCACAATGTCCGCCCATGAACTGACTGCAATATCCCCTGATCCTTCATCCGCACCATGCAGGGTGGCTGTCTGGGTCTGCCCTGCTGCCTGTGCCGCCTGCTTTGCAAAATTTCCTCCTGCCGCATTTCTTTCTGTCCTTCTTGTTTCATACCCTGCTACTGGGTATCCTGCTGCTCCAATTCCACTTACACTCATTTTGCAAGTCCTCCATTTATTTTTAGTATTGCAGCTCATCTGTCGGTCAGAGCCGCCTCCTGCTCCCCATGATAAGTCCGAGCAGTATATCAGTAGTAACACATTGCCTAAGTTCCTTTATCAACAACACCCATGACCAACACCTCCCTTCGCTGAAATTATTTGCCCCCGCCATCCACCAAAGCCGCCCCTGCTACCCGATTTGCCTATCTGCTGGAAACCGGGGATGCCTGCTTATCCTCTGTGGGGCATTGGGAATATGCTTTATTTCTTATTCATGAAATCCCAATATGCCTGCATACTGTACTGGTAATATGCCGCCGCCTTTTTCTGGCTCAGCAGCTTCATATCGCTTATCTGCTTTTGAAACATATCCATGAAATTTGTTCTGTCGTGCAGTCCCATCATTCCTGTTTCCGGCGGAAGCGATGTAAGCCCTCCGTTTTTATCCACACCCATATAAGATTCCAGTGCCGTCATTTCTACCAGTGATGCGTTCCGGGGATTTATCTTGTTGATATGTATGGTCTGCTCAAATTCGTTCCCATTCTCATCAACACCTTTTGCAATCACAGTCGGGTCATCTTCCGTTGAGCCTTCTGCATACTTGATGTAAAAAGATAATCCTGTCCCATTACCACCCGAATACAGCATATCATCCGTTTTCATGTAAACAATGGATGTATGTGGTTTTGCGCCTGACACATTGTTTACCTGCTCTGCAAAACTCTTTCCTGCCGCAATCTGCTGTGTTCTTTTTGTTGTATATCCAGCCGCCTGATAGCCCGCTGTTCCAATTCCGTTAATGCCCATTTTTCAATTCCTCCATAGTTGTCAATTTTTTATTATCAAGGCTCTTCTGTCGTTCAGAGCCGCACCTGCTCCCTTATAATAAGTCCAAGCAGCATATTTACAGATACCCATCGCCTATGTTCCTTTGTCCCTAATTCCCATGACAAACACCTCCCTCCGCCGAATATACGATTCAGCCCTCAAAAAAGTTTCATGCCGCCCATGCCCCCTTATGGTAAGTCCGGGCATATCACGCTTTACTTCAAAATGCCCGATGCCTCATAAGCCGCAGCAGAAACCGCCTTTTTGGTTATGTTGCTCTTGTAATATCTCTCATCCGCCTCCTGCTCCATCAGCCTGCGTTTTAGGGCGGCTTCCTCTGCCAGCTTTTCATATTCCTCGTGTTTTGCTTCCCTTGCTTTACGGGCTTCAATAAATTCTGCTGATGATACTGACATTTTTTCACTTGTTACACAGGCATGGGCAATTTCACCGTTTTCATCCAGTGCAATCAAATAGCCCTTCCGGGGATTGGGATTCATCATGTCCTGCTCCGCAATAAAGTTCTCGACTCTTGCCATAACACGCTCAGCCAGCTCCGGGTCATTCTTCATTTTTTCTTCCAGTTCCGGCGGAACGACAACAGCTTTTTTACCGATGGTGGAATTTATTTTTGCCTGTACCTTAGAATCAAGCATGGGTGGCTCCGCTCCTGAAGGCTTCCAGTCCAGCACGGAATCATCTGCATTATTGCTGAAATATTTATCCCACGGATAATCATTCCTGCCCCATAAAGAGCCATCAATTTTAGATGTGTCCATGACGTTGTAATATGCCCCCGGAAACCTCGCCTGCCACATATCCTTGAAACTCATCCCCGCCGCTGTTCCTTTCTCCTCCGCCTTTGCCGCCGCAAGTTCCGCAAAACTCACGCCGCTGCCCGTGCCTGCCGCCGCATTTTTCCGGTACTGTTCCGCCAGATAGCGTCCTCCAAAATTACCTGTCACTCCAAAGTCCATCTTCATTTCTCCTTTCATTTTTCATCATCACGGACAGGATGAACACCCTGCCCTTTACTTTGAAATCCATTGTCCCCTGATACTTCTCCGCCGTGCTTTTGATGTTGGCAAGCCCTATCCCGTGGTTCTCCCTGTCAGCCTTATCCGTCATGGGGAATTCCTTCTGCGGTTTCCGCACCAGCCGCCCATCAAAGCTGTTCTCCACTTTCAGGATCAACAGATTACCTTTCTGCAGGGAACACAGCCGGATAAAGACATCTGCCTCCGGCTCTTTCTCCCTTAGTCTGCGGCAGGCTTCCATCGCATTATCCACGGCGTTCCCCAAGACAACGCCTATATCATAGCTGTGTATGGCAAGTTCTTTCGGGAACAGCAGCTTCCCGGCATCCATTTCAATCCCCGGCACATCCCGCTCCGCTTCATGGTATTTCATGTTCAGCAGAGTATCCACCACCGTGTTCCCTGTCTTAAAGCGGACATCCAGCCTTTCCATACTCTGGTTCAGATCGGACAGGTATGCCTGCAGTTCCCCGTTTTCCGCCCCGCCGCTCCCGGCGGAAAGACGCTGGATGACGGAAAGGGTGTTCTTCATATCATGCTTCATCCCCCTTATGCCGGAATGGATGCGTTCCATCTCCTCCATATGTTCCTGCAGGCTCTGCACCTGCTTTTCAAGAACAATCCGGCCGCTCTTTTCCCTGTTCCAACAGACCATGTCCTGGAACAGCTTCACCCCATACAGGATGGAAAGAAGCGACAGGAACAGGATTGCAGGAAGTACAAAGAGCAATATTGGATACCTGTCATACAAAAGCCTCGCCGCACCATCCTCCACCGTGACCATGATAATGCGTAACAGCATACAGAGCATCAGCCCCGCAGCCGCCGGAGTAAGGATAAATAGAAGCTCCATCCTGCTGATGCCATGCTCCTTCTCACGGAAATCCCGCACTATCTTTTTCAGTGACAGATACAGAACCAGCGCAATGACCAGGCACTCAATAATCCACTGGATAGCCAGCCCTGCATTTACGGCAATGCGGAATGCATCTTCCGTTGCAGGCATCCCATTCCCAGCGAGCCAGTTCCACAGTCCGAGCAGCCCTTCCCCCAGCTCACCTAACAGTATGGCTGTCACATAACGGCTGATATCCGCAACAGCCTGAAAAGCAACCACAAGAAAAACCGTAATCAACTGGAACGCTTTGTAAAAACAAGCGGCAAGAACAGCCAGCACACACAATGCCAACAGCATCTTCCAGACTTCCACCCTGTAATCCCAGCTTTTTGACGGAACAGCCCAGAACAAAGCCAGCCTGAACACTGCATACAAAGCCGCCACTGCCAGACCGCCCCGTCTCCTGTCCTTTGTCCTACTTTCCAGAAAGCTCCCATAAAAATATTGCAGGCAGTATCCCTGAACTAAATAAAGGCACACGGAGAAAATGACATTTACCATTTCAAACACTGGACACACCCCCGTTCTGCAAAAACCACATATACGCCTTTACAAACCCGCCATACTTCTTTTTGGTCAGATATACCTTGTCGCCGTTTGTAAGGGTTATACTCTCATTGTCATACTCCGTGATATGCGCCATGTTCACGATGTACGCCCGGTGGCAGCGGTAGAAATCCTCCCCAAGCTGCCCCTCCAGCTCATCCATAGACGCATAGATCTCTATGGCCTTATCCGCCCCGGCGGTGTGTATCTCCAGTTTCTTCGCCCTGCTCTCGACATACAGGATATCAGACTGGTCAAGCGTAAGGTTCCTCGTTTTTAAGAAGATGCATTTCTTCTCCTTCTTTTTCTTTGCCTCCCATGCCGCCTTTTCCAGCACTTCCGCAAATTTCTTTTCATCCAGCGGTTTCAAAAGGTAGTGGAACGCATAGAGGTCAAGGGCGTCAAACACATATTCCTTAATGCCCGTAATAAATATGAGGACAGCGTCCTCCTGCCGCTCCCGCAGCTTCCCCGCCGCCTCAATGCCGTTCATGCCGCCCATCTGTATGTCAAGGAAAACAATGTCAAACCGCTTCTCCGATGCGAGAAGCTCCTCTCCCGTGGCACAGGCTTCTATGCTGTTCCCCGGTTTCTGTTCTTCAATCATGGCGCAGATATGCTCCCGGATTGCTTTTTCATCATCCACAACTGCTATATCCAATATCCATCACCTCAAATTCTGCAAAGACTTTCACCTTTTATATCGGCAGAAAATTTCCGTTTTTCGGGCGGAGGGAACGAAACGACCACTTTTCGGGAACGAAAGGCAGAATCGTATTGCAAAAATCCCAAATCACCCCTAAAGTTTTTCGCCTTTCATCCGATAGGGTCATCTGCATATTACCTCTAACCTTCCCGAATTCCAAGCAGATAATCCAGCGGAAACGGCAGACCGCCGCTTATGAGGTGAATCTCCCCATAGCGGCGGCTTTTTTTCTTTGCCATCGTCCGGCAGATAATAAAAAGTGTAGTTGTTTGTCACCCCCGAAAGGAGCTGTATCTGTTAATTTCTATATGCCCTTTCGTCCATACGTTCAAAATGAATTTGCTCTTTGTTGATAGTGATTGTTATATGGTCAGTGGTATATATGGCTGCAATCTCTTCCAGTTTTTTTGCTATATCATTTTCGTTCATTTTCAATGCGCTTTCAACATCCATATCGCCCCAAAATGTTTGTACCGCATTTATCATATTTTCAATTTGACGGTCACGTTCACCGACTGTGACTGTTTCTGTTTCTGAAATGCGGTAAGAAAATTGATAGTATAAACTGCATCTTGCCACATCAAGGCTTCCACTGGTGATTTTTTCCGGCAGATATTCACCGTAGTAAGGATTCAATTCTGTTTCGGCGTAGCTGCTCTGAATCGCTTTGCCATTCTCCATGCCGGATAAAAATACCGTCAACTTCACAAAAGAAAGTTCCTCGGCGGTTAAAGTAACGGAAAAGTCATTGAATTTAGTATCTTCATCAATTCTTTCCATTCTTTCACGATTTTCATTCGCCCACGCCAATAAAGAAGTGTTAAAATCCTTAATTGGCGTATTCTGATAATCAGGCGTTTTCAAAGTAAGCAGAGAACGATAATCTTCTTCCGTTCCATTGGAATACTCGCGTGTTTCCTGTTCGCTCCCCTCCTGCGATTGACTGTTTTCTTTGTCTATGCCCTGTATTGGAGCTGGAAAGTATGCGTATTCAATGGAGATTTCCATTTTTTCTGTTTCTAATTGTTTAATTAGATTATCCGTATCACTTTGAATGTCAGCCAATATGGAATTAGTATTCTGCAATTCCTCAACTGTCTTATCGCCTAATATATCCTGCATACCCTTTATTACATTTAAGCGGGTAGCATTGTATTCCCGGATAGTAAGTGTGTCTGCGTCTAAAATAGTTAAAGAAAATGAATATTCCAACCTTGTGTTATCTGCTGTATTAGAAGTCCTCACTTCCTCACTGAAATTTTGGGTTTCCCATTCATCTCCTGCAAGTGGCAGCACATAAAACAAGAATGAAGCTGTTCCGTCGGTATCTTTCACCCCATAGAGAATTTGGCTTTTCCAAAACCTTTCCAACAAATCTCTGTATTCTGCCGTATCTGTCAACTTTGCAATATGGTTTCGATAATCTGAAACAGTCATATCCTCATAACCGTCTAATTGCAGAGCCAACAATTTTTGGTATTCCTCTTTACTAAAGGAATTGTCCGGCATTTCCCCCGGTTCCGAAGTAGTGATAGGGGAATTGGTGGTCGATACGTTGCTTTGTTCCGGCGAACTGCTTCGCCTTGCACACCCCGTAAACACACTCATAGTAAAAAGGGTGGCGAGAATGATTGTTAAATATTTCTTCATAGTAGAAGCTCCTTTCTGTTACCCTTTCCGGGTACAGTTAAAGAATACTGTCCTAACTTGAATCTATTTTGAATTGAATATGTTTTTTATGTGGAGAAACGCAAATTTGCGTTAGAAAAAGCGGCAAGCTAACTGCTCGTCGCCTTTGAGATATTACCTAAAACTGTGTTGAAACAATGACGCCTTGCAAGGTATTAGTAACTTCAATTTTTGCTTCATGCAAGTTAAGAATGGTTTTTACAATATACAGTCCTAAACCTGTGCCGCCAGTTTGCCGGTTTCGCGATTGGTCTATCCTATAAAAAGGTTCAAACAGTTTGGAAATGGCTTCGTCGGGGATATGTGCGCCTGTATTCTCAATCGTCAAATTAACTTTTTCATTTTCTTCCCATAACTTCACGATTATTTGATTTCCGGCTTCCGAATACGCCGCCGCATTTCCCAAAAGATTATCCAATGCTTTTTGTAGCAGTTGCATATCGCCTAATATATAAACTTCCGGGGATATGGATTGTTCAACCGTCAAATCCTTTTGCATAAATAAATCTTCAAATGCTGTAAGGCGGTCATTTATGAGATTGCTAAGATTAAGATTGCTTTTTTTGCAAGTATAACCCGGAGTATCTAATCTGGATATTGTTAAAAGCTCCTGTACCATTTTCCCTAAAGTGTCTGTAATTTCCAAGGATTGAGCAAGATATGTTTCCCGGTCTTTATAGCGTCCCACTTGATAAAGCATACCTTGAAGCTGCCCTTTAATAATAGTAATAGGTGTTTTTAATTCATGGGAAGCTGCCGCAAAAAACTCTACCCGTTGTTTTTCAAGCCGTCTTTCCATGTCAATATCAGCTTGTAACTTTTGATTGGCTTCCTGCAAATCTGAAAGAGCAGCCGCCAGTTTCTTTGATAAGTCATTTAAGCTATGAGAAAGCACCCCTATTTCGTCTGTACGGTTAGTAGGGCATAAACCGCTAAAATTCATATCAGCCATTTGCTTTGATAATTTGCTTATCTTTTTAATTGGCTTTGTCATATACCAAGTATAGAAAAAAGCTGCGATTACAGATACCAATAAAATAGTAACACTCAATATAGGCAGCGTTTTTTGAAGTGCTAAAACCACTTGACTTTCTTTATTAGTGTTTTTAGCAAGCAATAAAATATATGTTTCTGTGCTGTCTGCAAACGATATTTCATATTCTCCTGTCGTATCTGTGCTTTTATAATCATCAATTTTATTTCCAGTAAATTTATTTATGTCCGGCAGGGCTATTTCTTTGCCAGAGTTTTGGAATAGGTGAAAAGCAAACTCATTATCATACTGCCTTGTAAGAATATCATTATACCCTTGAATAAAATATTGTACTTCCTCTTTAGGAATATGAGATAATTCCTCTGATAGCATATCAGCCAATTCTTCCACTTCCGCTAAATCATGTGAATAAATATATGGGGCAAAGTGGGATATACACAAATATGTTACAGAGCAACAAACCACCATAAGTATTAATGTAATCAAAAAAACTTTGATCGACAATTTACTTTTAATCTTCTTTATCAATTCTATATCCCACCCCTCTAATCGTTTCTATGTAGTCAGCAGCACCAAGTTTTTTCCGTAAGTTCTTTATGTGTGTGTCAACAATACGTTCTTCTCCGAAAAACTCATACTTCCAAAGTGTTTGTAACAGGTTTTGCCGCGTTAAAATTCTGTCCTTGTGTATCAGCAGTTCCCGCAGTATTTCAAACTCGCGGGGCGTGAGGTCAATGCTTTTTTCCCCTATATATACCTTGTACCCCTCTAAATCCAGTGTTAAATCCTTATAGCTCATGGTCTGCGGAATATCATTCTGCTTTGCAGAGCGGCGTAGAACAGCGGCGATTTTCCGCAACAGTACAGGCATAGAAAACGGCTTTGTGATATAGTCGTCAGCTTGCAAGTCCAAGCCTTTAAGCTGGTTCTCCTCATCGTCTAACGCCGTAAGCATGATAATAGGCACATCTGATTTTTGCCGGATAACCTCGCAAACACCAAAACCGTCAATTTTGGGAAGCATAATATCAAGCAGTATCAAATCAAAGCTCTGTTCGGAATACTTCGCAAGGGCTTCTACACCGTCAGTCACCAGTACAACGCTATATCCCGCCTCCTGTATAAAATCATGCAGCAATGCCTGTATGGATAAATCATCCTCAACAATTAAAATTTTACTCATAGCGCACCTCCTAACCATGATTGTAACAGGGTAATTTGAATCTATTGTGTAGATTTGATTTTTTTATATTTTTTTGCCATATGTCACTCCATCTCCCTGAACGTGCCAGCCATTCCTCCCACAAGGCTCCACTGGCGCTGCATATAGGATTTCAGATTTTCCGTGCTTTGCTTATAAACCTCATAAACTATCTGCGGTTCATCAAAATTCTTCATGATTGCAGAAGCGGCGCAATACCCGCTCTCCATCCCTACCGATATGCCCTCCCCCATAGGGTTCAGAAACCCGGCGATTTCCCCGGCAAAAAGGATACGCCCCACACCATAGTCCACACGGCATCCCGGACGGATATGCGGCATCAGCCACTTCTCACCTTTGGTCTGCCTGCTGATACGCAGGTGGTGCTTTTCTTCCATATAGGCTATGAAGCGTCCATAATAATGGCTGATCTTTTCCGTATCTTTCACGGATACCCCAAGCACCAGCAGGTCATCCTTCACGTTGAACCATGCGTCATACTCCGACAGCTCCGGCTGCAGGTACGCATAGAAATAATGCGGGTCTAAATCTATGCCGCCCTCGTTGAATGTCTGGTAGGTGGTTATGTATCCGGGAACCTCCCCGGTAATCTTCCGTTTCAACATCCCCACAACGCCCTCGCAGTCTAAGACATACCTTGCGCTTTCCGTATAATTATTTTCCCCACGCAGGCTGACTTCCACAAAGCCGTCACGCTCCATGCAGGAGAGCGCCGCAACGCCATCCCTGACCTCTGCGCCGCTTTTTCCTGCCTTCCCTGCAAGCCATCCGTCAAAATGGCTGCGCCATACATTCAGCCCTTCCTGCTCAAAACGGTATTCCTTCCCTTTGTCATCCGTGAAGATCATGCCCCTGTTCTCTGTCGGGGTACACATGGCAGACTCCGGCACATCCTCCCCGAAATATGTCCTCATAAGCTCCATTGATTTCTTTATCAGAACGCCGGAACAGGATTTATACCTCGGCAACTTGAATTTCTCCACCAGAAGAACTTTATGGCCTTTTTCCGCTAAAGCCTTGGCCGCTGTGCATCCTGCAGGCCCGGCTCCGACCACTATCACATCATACATCCGCATATCTTCCTTTCCGCTGTTTCCTATTACTTCGGCAGAATACCGTTTCCTCTAAAGTAAAAATACCCTCTGAATTGTACCATAGAAATTTTCGGTTTAATACCCAATAGCACGAAACGACTATTTTCCGGGAATGAAAAGCATAAATTTACCAAAAGAAAACCTTTCTTTGGTCGATCTATTACTCGTTCCATAGCTTTGTGCGGTTTGAATAACTCCATCAACCAACGAATAAAATTCGACAATATCGCCAAATTTCAACAGCATTTGCATACAAACACGCAAAACTTTTAAACTATCACGCAAAACCCTATACTTTCACGCAAAACTCATACTATCACGCAAAAGTCGGCAGTTTTGCGTGATAGTATAAATCGCCACACTCACAGCCCTATCCAAAACGCAAAAAAGAGGAGCCCACCAGCCACTCCGGTGAACCCCTCTACGCTCAAAATCCCTTGATTTTGCGCCATTCTTCTATACTTTTGCCTGCGAGTACGAAAATTCCTATGGCATCAATTATTGATAGCCGCCTGTGCCGCTGTTAGATTATGATGACTTTTACCCCTCTTTACCCCATTTACCCCACCCAATTCGACATT
>QXWV01000238.1 GCA_009911195.1 Lachnospiraceae bacterium
TTGCGCTCTTACCGACAAAATCCATATTTCTCAGTGCGGCGCAATCGCATTAGAGTAGCCTTAAAAGCTGTACCAACTCATGCGCCTCGTCCGTATCTGATGCGGTCTGCCTGGTATCGAACTGCGAAAAGCGGTTGTCACGGTAAAATGATAACAGCTTTTCCTCATTTTCAGCTTCCAAAAATGTCACTATGCCGCCAAGCATATATTGTGCATCCTCTATCACAGTCCATGCCAGTTCGACAAGCTCTTTTCCAGTAATCTTATTATTTGCGCCATTCGTATAATTCTTCCCAAGCTGGGCAATCAGATAGGCTGACATGGTATATGTATCTGATTTCTCGTCCAGTTCGCTGATACGCAGCAGTTTTCTTTTCGTGGTCTTGCTTACCGTTTCACCCCTGACTGACAAAGGCTTTAATGCAAGGGTAAAATATCCAAGAAGTTCCTTGCTCTCCACGGAAAACACAAGGTATGTAACTGACTGGCTCTTCTTGGTAAATTCCACCGCGTTCTTCTTTAAAAAATTCGCCACATCCTGATTCTTCGGACAGGAAAAACCGGAAAGCACTCTGGCAAGCATTGGCTCTCCGGCTTTATCATCATTTCCTAATGCCAGATAATCACGAATGTTGATATAAAAAAACTTATCATTGATCTGCATTCGCTTTCTCCCATTCTTTCATGAATTTTCTCAGTTCCTCTTCCCCTTTGATCTGCCTTGCAGCCACAGGAGTACGCACAGGACGGTTCTTGGCAGATTCTTCAATCGCATTGACAAACATCTCCACCTGTTCCTTACCGGAAATGACAAAATTCTTTGTGATACTTGAAGTTGCCATAATAAACACCTCCTTTGTTAGTATGGTTCTTCCGTTGCAATTCATACTTTTCTATCTCTATTTTATTATTTTATATCGGTTAATGCAACAATGAATATTCTAGCGCTTCGGAGCCACCGTTTTATCGCTTGAGAGCCACCTCGGATTTTAACATTTTAGAGCCACCA
>QXWV01000239.1 GCA_009911195.1 Lachnospiraceae bacterium
TCGCGAAACTCATATACATCATACGGGGAGATTTTATTTTGTCAAAGTTCAATTTTCATTCTCTATAGGAATGCTTCATTTTAGTTATAACATTAGGAATGTGACAACAAGCATGTCGCATTCCTCTATTTATTTTCATGTGAACTATAATGATATAGCTATTCACATTTTATCATGTCAAAACTCCTTCTGGCAAATACGAACTTTAATCGAAACTTCCCGAAAAGAAAAGCGACAGAGTTTTTACACTCTGCCACCTTACCTACCCTATGCAAAGATAATTTCCTCGTTCACAATTTCTCTTGCACACGCCCTTATGTTATTGAGTCGCCCTGTCCATTCTAAGGCGTTTTCTTCCTTTAGGCGTTCCGTTATGCCCTGTGCCTGTTTCATGCCCTCTATGAGCCTTTCAAAGCGTTCCTGCGCCTGCTTGTCAATGTCGGCAAGGTAGGCGTTGAGCCTGCCGCTTGTGAGAAGATTGGTGTATGTAACCTTTCGGTGCTGCTTCAGATAGTCCATATGCCGCTGTCCCCATGTGCCTATTGGCTGTTCTTCTTCGGCGGGTACGGTTAAGCACGGTATTAAGTAATCGCCTTGCCTTTCAAATTTGCCGCCCAGTTCCTCAAATAATGATTTTGCCATTGTCTGTTACCTCCACATTCTTTTTTATTTTGAATGTCCGCAAAATCCGTCCTACATCAGACGGACGCCAAGGCACATCGAGGTGGTGTAACGCAATCAACCTGTCCTGCACGTTAGTTCCGGCTCCCATTTTTGCGGTTGAGCCTAACAAAAAACGAACCTGCCCGCTCCTTACTTTTGCGAACAGCTCCGCTTTTCTTGTTTCCGTATTGGCATTATGGATAAATGCTATTTCATTCTCCGGCACTCCCTTTGCCATGAGCTTATCCCTGATGTCCTCATATACATTGAATGTCCCATCTCCTTTCGGTGTGGATAAATCACAGAAGATTAGCTGCGCCGATTTCTGCTCTTTGGTCTGCTCCCAAATCTCAAACGCCTTCTCCACACAGGTTGTGGCTTTGGAGTTTTCTTCATCGGGAAGCATATCATTGATGAGCCGCTGGTCTAACGCTAACTTTCTTCCATCGTTTGTGATTTTGAGCATATTGTCGATGTTCGGCTGCACTTTCCTGTCCCTGACCGCTTCCGCCCTGTCCGCAAGTGACTGTACCATGTCCTGCTGGTACTCGCTAGGCTTTAACACGATATTTTCATAATCCGCTTCCGGCACAGGCAGCTTTAACATATCCGGTGTCTGAATGTCCGCACTCTCTTTGAATAATGCAATCAGTTCCGGAAGATTGAAAAACTTGGCGAACCTTGTCTTTGCCCGGTATCCAGTCCCTTCCGGCGCAAGCTCAATCGCTGTCTGGGTTTCCCCAAACGATGCCGCCCAACTGTCAAAATGACCTAACCCCAATCGCTGTAAGGTATTGTACTGGAGGTAGCGCATATTTGTATAAAGTTCCGTCATGCTATTTGAAATTGGCGTACCTGTTGCGAATGTGATGCCCTTCCCTCCGGTCAGTTCAGAGAGAGATTGTCAAGTGTGTTTGTAAATTTTTTCTTCATTCTCTCAGATTATATACACAATGAATATATTGGCGTAACCTTTCTCCCCACAGATATCACAACAAAAAGCTATGTACTATAATATATTTATGCTATCGGGGTAAAACACTTATTGTAGATACTTGTAATACTTATAGGGATTTTGGGAGATTCTTGAATACAAAATAAAAGACTTGCTATAAATTCAAGCAAGCCAATTTTATTATATATTCCATGTATATTCATCACCATCTCTGCTAACAACAATTTTCTTTTTGCAGATAGCTTTGTTGAGATATTTTCTTACATTAGGCCGCAAATTATATGACCAATCAGTAGGCCCATACCCCATTCGTGTGCCTGTGAAGATTATGTATGCGCTTGTCAATGAAACAACATTTCCGCTTGTCATATCCACACGCGCTGTATTAGAAAATTCTTTCATTTCTGGGTCATAGTAATGCGCTATTAAAAAGTCTTTTTCTTCTGATGATATTGTGTTTTTTAAATATTTTATTGCGATTCTTTTTACACGCCAATTCCAATGCCCTATCTGCATCACTTGATTCTTTAAAAATATAAATATCCAGATAACACAGCATGTTAAGCAAAACAAAAATATCAAGCCTACCATACTTCTGTATTTATCCCGCCATAGAAACAAGCCCAATTTCTCCATAAAAACATCTGGAGCAAAAAGAATAATCCCACAGACAACTAATACAGAAAAAGCTATCTCTTTGATATGGATTTTATCCATCACCTTTAAAAAGACTTCCAACATAAATGTATCATTCTCCCTCACAAAAATTATTGAACTACTGATATGATTTATTCAATCTTTTCCATTGATTCATCATCATTGCTTTCTGGCACAATTTCTATATTTTCTTTTTCGCTATATCCGGTAACTTCATTTCCATCATCATCAGTGTATGTAATAAAATAGTAATTATCTGTCTCTCCAATAATGTTTATTTCTGTCCTATGTTCAAAATAATAAATAGCTGGCACATCTTCTTTAGGCTCTGATACCACATTTCCAAAAACATATGCGATTCCTAACTGTGCAAAATATATTGCTATTTGACTAAAGATAAACCATAAGCAACCTATAAAAATTTTATAAAATACAAAATATTTTCTTTTGAAATCTTCTGACTTATTATACAGTTTTTCCTGCCATCCGATTTTATCTTCTATTTGTTCATTGAAAATTTCCAATAATTCCTCTTGTGAAATATTCGCTTCTACATTAACCTCCTCTTCTACAAAATCAAAAGCCATCTGGCTTGCTTCATCATATCTTTCACGATAAAAAGGCTCTCCGAACACTCTGGAAAAATCAATATTCTGCAACGTCTCTATATTTTTCAAACCTATCACATCTGCCATTTCTGTAAAAGAATAGCGGATACTTTTTAATGCTTCTTCAAAATTATACTGTTCTAGTGTTGGTGATAAGTCCAAAAAAATATCTTTCATAACTGTATTAAGCATTTCCATAGATTTCTTGATGCTTTCAGTATTGATTAAAGTAGCCAAAGTTTTTTCAATTTTTGACGTCATTTCTCTAAGCCTTTCAATACTTTCCCTATTTATTTCATAGCTTGGAATACTGTTTGGATTTATATTTGTATCTATTCTGATAGAACCATCATATTGCATTAAGTATCACTCCCTCTGTAATATATTACTTATTGATTTTTTCAAGCTGTTCTTGTTTCATATAATAATCATCAATATACATACCCAAAGCTCTTTCAATCGCAACTGTTTTAGCTTGTCCAGAATCCTCACAGAACTGATTCAGCTTGTCAAACACTGTACGTTCCAGCCGGAAAGATACGGGCACATTGTCTTTTCTGGGTCTACCCATTGTTATCTCCCCCATATAATTCATCTAAAAACTGTTCCAGTGTTCCTTGTTTCGCATATTCTAAAGCATCCGCCTGTCTGAAATTATGCTCCGTAACTGTAACATTATCATCGAATCCCAAAATAAAGTTTGTTGCAATCCTATAGATAATTTCTGTGGGCGCAATCCCATAAACCTGTTCTTTGAAGATATGCTTCAATCTTTCAGCTTCATCGGGATATACCTCTTTCATCTTGTCACTTTGATATAACCTTTTAACAATTTCGGCAATATAAAGCCCCGATTTCATATACAAGTCAATAAAAGTCTTATCTGGCATATCAAAACAGCCGGGATTCTCTTTCTCCAACATATCAACCATCTGTTTTACTACCCATTTAGGCGTAAAAATCTGATTGGTTTTCTGTGGCGGAATATAGTCAAAAATATCTTCTGTGTGTGATTCTTCAAAATAATTAGCAAGCTTCACGCGTAAACAAAGAAATTCTTTTACTGAATCGTCGAATACAACCGGATCAAATAACTTACCAGCAAATATTTCCTGCTGTCCTGTCTTTTCATTCATGTATGGTCCGCCATCCCGCAAAAACCTGAACTGCTCCAAACTTATACTTGTTACTTCCATAAAAACATCATCAGGAATAATCTTGTCAAACGTAGCAAGCGTAACATTTTCATTTCCATATGCCATAAGGAAAGAAGGTATTGTTCTGGAAAATCCTCTAAGATGATCTTTTACAGAATCCTCAATACCTTTTTTCTGCTGCTCTTTCTTCTGTGTTTCCACTGTCCTGACAACAACTTCACCAGCCGACTTAACAAAATCATCAACAGAATCAGACAAAGTTTGTTTGAATGTCTCAACTGCGGCTTTTCTTTTTTCCTCAAATTCCCGATTAGCTACTTCGACTTCTTCATCCGTGTTGCATAGAGACAAAATCTCATCATGTTCTTTTTCTAATTTCTTATTGGTGATAGATAAATCCCCATATGCCTTGTTGATGATATGGTCCGAATCAGCTTTCAGCTTCTTTTCAAGACGTTTCTTATCAGATGAGCGTAAATCTGCTCCATAACCATACTGTGCTGTTTCCATTACTGCTCCGACAGCTTCGCTATGAAAAATACTTTTTAGATAATCTAATGGCTCAGTTTCATTATCATCTTTTGCTGCTTGTATATCATCAATGACACTCTTTAATTTTTCAGGAACATCACCAAATATTTTGTCTCCAAAGACTTCTGATGATTTGCCAATAACGTAATCATCTGTCAATGACACTTCGCCATTTTCGTCTAAAGACAATTCATCTTCTGTCTGCGGGGTAATATTTACATTGCTTTTTGGCTCCTGTACCGCTGTAAATTGCTGAATAATCTCTATTACTTCCATAGGCGCATGAAACACATTAGAAACGTTCTGAAATAAGAAGTCGCTCATAAATCCTCGGCGCACAACCTCCTGTGAACGTATTTTTCTCGGAATAGAAAGGACTTTTTCAGCATCAAGTTCTATCATTTCACCATCTTCATCTTCACCGATAACGGGGAAAAAGTTCAGTAAAGTACGCACATTGTTTTTACGCTTATCCATATCCCCTCTGCCATCTGATGTATCAAGAGATAAATCATTCGCAAATTCTTCAAAAATAGTAAGCGTTCTGGCAGGGTCAAAGTCAAACACATAAGCATTTTCTTTTCTGTAATACTGGCCGTTTTCTTGAAACAGGCAAGGGTTTTGCGCACGAAAAGCGGCCTGCATATACAGAGATGGGCTTTTTATATTGCTTAACATCAAAACAGCCGTCCACTCTGGAATTGTGACACCAGTAGTAAGCTGTCCTACTGATAATGTGATTGTCTTTTCATTATCACGGATAGCTTGTGTCACTCTATCAAAAGATTTCTGATTTTCCTCGCTTTCATCAAGCCTGCCATCACCAGCGGCAACGATGATTTTATAATCCTTAAATACTGGATGTATTTCTAATTTTTTAGCAAGAGCCTTTGCACTATCAACACGGTTTAACAGCCAAAATGTATGTTTTAATTTGTCTCTCAATTCCTGTATAGAGAACGGAAATTTCTCCTGTTTTGTAAGTGCGTCTAAAAACCTATCAACAGAGTTTTCATGAACAAACTTCCCATTTTTTGTTTCAAAGAAAACATTCAAATCGAAAGCATATTCCTCTGTCTCTCCCTGAATTTCTATTCCCTGCTCCAATTCTTCCTTAATGATTTCTGACATCTGGTAAGTAAACAGATTTAGCTGTGGAAGATTCTTATATGGGTTTTCATCATCTCCATTCCATTCCTTTTTTGCCCTCTGCTCATCGGCATACGTCCAGTTAAAAATTGCCGCTTCTGGAAATTTATCATTCGCCAGTGCTTTAAATGGCGTTCCTGATAAATGCAAGGTAAATTTACGCTTGATATGGTCAAACGCTACATCTGTTTTGTATGTATCTACGCCCTCATGGGCTTCATCAATGATCAAAACATCCCATACTTTCCCCTTTTTAGGGTCATCGCTGATTTCTTCCAGTTTGTCATACTGACCGCCAAAATAGATAGAGCCTTTTAAATCCTGCAAACTGACAAATTCTATACACCCAGACACTTCATCCCCAGATACTGCCGCTATCCTTCTGTATTCTTCCCTTGATATGACATACTTTTTCCCTTTAAGCGAATCCGTGGAACTTACAAACAAATATCCTGATCCATTCCCTATAAACTTTTCGTAATCAGAATACCAAGAGTTAGCAATAGCTGGCCTATTCGTGACTATCAAAATATTGCGTGCATTGACCTTTTTACAAAAATCATAAACAGATAATGTCTTGCCAAAGCGTGGTTTTGCATTCCATAAAAATTCGCCTTTCTCATGGTTATTAGCATAGTTGACAGTCTGCTCAACGGCCTTTTTCTGTTCGTTTCGCAGAGTATAAGGAATAACCTCGTCAATATCTTTTAGTATTCCTCTGCTCTCACGAAACTTATTGAACTCCTGCTTTGAAGCTGACCCGTCAATATGAAACCATTCTGTATCTTTTTTCCGTTCCACTCCCAATTTGCTTAGATATGCATGAAAATCAGAATCATGGAAAATCTCGCCAGAGCCATCTTCAAAGATAGCGTTTCCTTTCCATTCTTCCTTTAATTCAACGTCTATTGTATGGGATTGCTGCTTCTGCCTTTGTTCTGTAGTCTGCTTTTCTGTATACCCTATCTTTACCCATCCATCATGTCTGGCTATTTCAGGCGTAGAATAGGCATAAATCATAGGGATGACTTTTTGAGCGGTATTGATACTTATTTTCGCCATTATTCCATCTCCTTTACTTTTGAGTCGATGAAATAGATTTCTTCTTCTGATAATCCATATTTTTTATAAAGCTGCCTGTCTATATTGCTTATTGAAGCACTCCAATCTATGTCTGATGATGATGAAAAATCCTGTAGCGGAATCATTTTCCATGTATCCCTGTTATTGTCTTGGGTTATTTTAAGCGTTCCCAACATCGTCCTTGCAAACTTGCTTTTAACATACTTCAATGCGTTTTCTGCCTCTTCTTTGCTATTAAAACCGCCAATGCCAATAAATGTCTGTGTATACCCTTCATTTGGAGCGGCTATTATAGGATTACTCAACACTTCTCCTAACGCACCACTTCCGTTTACACGGACAACCAGAACTTTCCACTTATATAAATTTTCGTGTGTCGTATCAATATATTTTTGTGATATGTACCGCCAACAGCGTTTATTGCTGATAACGCCAATCACAGCAATGTCATTATCATTTTGTTTTTCTTCTACAAACAACGGGATTTTGTCAAAAATATTATTTCTTAAACGTTTATCTTTTCCATTGCTACCAATATTGTTTTTCAGTTCTGGATAATCTAAATAAAGTGCTTCAAGGTCAAATCTATTCTGGATATAGATGATACTTATAAGGCTGGCTGTTTCTTCTGTTGGAGCAACTTTTTTAAGAATTGCATTTAGCTCATCATATGGCGTGAATGTCCCTATAGCGCCAACACGCTGAGTTTTATTGTGATACGTGATAGCTATGCCACCTTTAATATCTGTATTACTGAATACCTTGCTACTGTCCTGCTCAAAATACAACACTTTAAGATATGGATCTTGAAGCATTTGTTCATTCCACTGTTTAGGCGTACTGCCTGCATTAAAAAGAAACCTTGCTGGGTGAATCATTTCTACCGTTTCACCTATATCATAGGCATTCTCCAAAAACTTATGATAAACTGGCGGTGCAAATTCTTTGTTATCACCCAATGTTTCATCTTGATATGGTGGATTACCTATTACAAAATCAAATTTCATAACTATTACTCCTTGTATAATTTTCAAACTGTTTGTTACAATGTTTCTATCGGATTCACAGGCTCAGCATATCGCAGTTTTGCAGAAAATCTATTTGGCATATTTGTTTGTGGATCAAATTCTAAATTACTAATCTCTACTATGATGTTTTTCCCATATTCTAAAGTAAAAAAATCAAACATTAAGGAATTGTCATTTTCTAACGGTAATATAAAAAAATCTTTTCCACTATCATCATTTATTGTCAGTCTATATTCTTTTTGCTCTTTATAATCATCTATTTTATGGTAAACTGATTCAAAATCATCCTTTAATGCTTTCTCAAAATATGCTTTATCCTGTAGTTTATCCTGCAAATCATATTTGACTAAACCCTTTGCCCAATTTTTTCTTTCTTTGTCGGCTGCTTCTGAGAATTTTTTAAAAAACACACTTGTATTTTTTATTATCATCATTTCCAAACCATCTTCATCCCATAATGGCTTTATGTAATCCCATGAAATATCATGATAAAATTTATTATTTTCTTTATCGTATGTTTTTTGATTAAATTCTATTTCGTACATACAAAATACATATGCATTATTTTCTTTATACATAATTCCATCGTTGTTTAAATGCACTTGTTTCTCTTTTCCATCCTCAAAGTATTTTACATCACAAGGGCCTCTTAATATTGCGCCTTCATATTTGTCATGTTGCCCATGATTATATTTCGGGTCGCGGAAATTTTTTTGACGGTTCATATAAATTTTATAATCTTGATAAAGCGTTTTATTATATGCAGGTTTGGAAATTCTAACCAATAATAACAATTTTCGCATATATTCCTCCACATTATAATGAAAGGCTTGTTTTCTTCCCTTTGTCATTCCTCTTCGCCCATACTATTTTTACAATATTCTTCAACCATTTTTATCAATTCTTCTGCTGTTTCAATCTGCTCCTGCGATTTTTCCCTCGTAGCGATATAAAAGTCATCATAGTCGCTTGCATGCCGGATTTCTTCTGCCCGAGAAATTTTTCTGCCTATCTCCCTTGGGAAAACCTCTGTTTTTACATACTCCCTATTAAAACTTCCCAGTGCATCTTTATGCCGTTTGTATGCTTTTCCATCAAGAGCATGAATCGCTGATATTGCATGAAATATTGCATAGTAAGCCCTGTTGTTTGCGGCTCTATATTCTTCAGCTTCTATCAGTATTTTTGCCGATTTCAAATCGCTTTTTGCTGATTCCAGCCTATATTTCATTAAATCGAATTTATTTCCTTCCTCATGCTGCTTCATACAGTTTTATCCCCTCCCGTTCCACATTTGCATAAAATGGATATGCTTTTAACCAATGTCTGAAATGCTCGTCATATTTTGCAATAGGCTTAATATCCACATCATGATCCATATTGAAGTCATAGGTCATATCTGACAGTTTATGCCCGTAGTTTTCAATTTCCAAATCTGTGATATTAAGCAGAATCATAATATCAATATCAGAATCTTCTCTGTAATCGCCACGCGCATAAGAACCATACAATATAACTGTCTTTAAATGAGAGCCATAGATTGCCTTTATTTTGTTTACATATTGTTTTAATAAATCATCTACTCTGATCGGCATAGGATTACCCCTCCTGTTTTTTCATGGATTCATATAGAATTGACTTGTCCGCCCTCCAATCAAATATTCTGCATCTGGGAGTTTTTTTATCTTCTGGTTTATTTTCCTCATTGCCGAACATTTCAAAAAGTGAATATTGATGAATTTCTTCTTCCGGTTCTCCCAATGGGACAGTGCCGGTTAATCCATCCATCTGCCAGAAATTCCATGCAATGATGTTCGCAATCTTTTTCAACTCATCAATGGCAGCTTCCCTATTCCATCTATCAGACAGATAATCTACGAATGTGATTAAAAGATTGATTCTGCCAATCAGAAGATTATCACCTTGATATTCATATCCATATACGCTTTGAAAAGCCCTGATTGTCCATTTAAGCCATTCTCCTTCATTGTCTGTATTTTCGTTAATTATTCTCAATTTCCTGTCTAAAATTCCTATTCTATCTTTTATTGGAATTGCTTCACCAGTAGAGGCATCATATCTGGAAGCTATATATGGAGCCTCGCCACATGTGATTTCAAGCCGACGTGAATCAATATATTGCTTCCATGTTTTATTTGGTGGAAATAATATTCTCTCTTGTGTAATGTCCCATTGCTTATCTTGCAAAATATTGAATACATTTTTCCTATAAAACCATTCTTCATCGCAATAATTATTCATCTTATTACATATCCATGCGGGGGTAAAAACTTCTGCATGGACTTTAGTGCGTGCTTGCTGCTGTTCCATCGTTTTCATAATTCGGGGTTGCAGCAGGATAGGGTTCAGACCTGTCAATGCTTCTATCGTTATCTGCTTATCATCTGCGTACTGATTGCCGAACTGCTCATAGCTGCTAGTCGCCCAGATGATGTTTTTCTTTGTGGTCTTATCTTGCAGCAGAATAGGAAGCACTGTTCTCACCGGAAAAGACTGTAATTGAATTAGCTCTCTCAAAATATCCGCCCTTTCGTACACCTTATTTTACGGTATATTATACTGTCGATTCCTTCAAAATGCAATACAAAACAATATAAAACCATAAGTATTCTCAATTTCAAAATACAACTTCAATCTCTCAATTTTGCAACCTAATTGAAAAACCTTCTATCTCGCCCCCTTATCCTTCTGTCTTGCCTGATGCACTCTGCCTGCTTCTCTTTCTTTTACGATTTTCTCTTTCTGCCTGAGTTTCTCCCTGACGCTCATGGTATCTACCGCTTTTTCTCCGTAAATTTTGTCATACTCCGCACGAGCCGCCTGATACTCAAGATTCTCTTTCTTTGCCGCATCAAATTCTTTATAGAATGCCTGAACAGAGTCAAATTTATATTCCCTCACGATGGACGAAAGCCTCTTTTTCATATTAGAAATCTGATTGTCGACACTGTTAATTTCCTGCTGTAATTCCTTCCGTCTGCCGCTCTTGAAGATACCCGTACATTCAGATAATTCTTTTTTCAGCCTATCCCTCTTTTTCTCACGCTCAAAAATTGCTCTATTCTGCTCTTTGAGTCTGCTGTCAATTTCTCTTAGGCTGGGATATTTACTTGCAAGTACGGAAGGCTTTGGCTGCGGCGGTCTTTCTGTTTCCAGCCGCTTTGTTTCAGCAAGAACAGATTTTTGCTCTACTTTTATCTGTCTGATAATAGATTTTTTGACTGTGGCAATGTTTTTCTGTTGTGGCAGTTCTTCTTTATTCTGCATATCCATTTTACGCTGTGCATTAGCAGGAAACGGTATCTTCTTCCTTTCCGGCTGAACCACTGGCTCATCTTTTGTATGGATAGGATTTTCAGTTTCTTTCGGTGCTACCTTTATAATATCAGCAGCTTTTTCGATAACTTTTTCCGCTATATCCATTACCTTTTGTATAGCTTTTATAATCAGACACTCTAATAATAAAATCGCCGCCCTGACAATCTCCCCGAACAGCTCCGGCTTGTTACCGTTCTGCTCCACAGATTCCTTTACCTTTTCCGTGATTTCTGTCTTTTTCAGTTCCACAACCTCCGTTTCGGATACGCCGCTTACAATAGCACGGTCAACAGCCCTGTTCCATTCCATGCGGATTTCATTGTCTGCTTTTATCGCCTCCGCTTTGGGATTATTTTTACCGACTTTCTTTGTGGCAAGGTACGGACCGTTTTTATCAAATATGCTGAGCCTGTCCTTATCGTCAATCACCATCTGGTTGATCAGATCCGTATAAAATATTTTCGCCTCGTCCAGAAAGGATTCCTGCTTGAAACGGCTGTCCTTTATGGTAAAAATCTTACGCTCGTACACTTCGCCTTTTTTGATGATTTTACAGCCTTTGCGGATATTCCCTTCACTGTCAAGTATCTCCTTCTTTGTCCGCACATGACGCCCCTGCTCGTCATAGAACATATTGCGGGTGGCAGTCTTTTCTTCCGGCTGGTCTAACCGCTTCCTCTCCGCAAATATCATATGGATATGCAGGTTTGTTTTCCGTTTATTGTGGTGGAGCGCGGCAAAACATTCCACACCGTACTTTTCCTTAAACTTATCAACCATTTTTTTTAGCAGATAATCATGGTCATAGCTGATAAAACTCTCCGGCAGGGCAATCATCAGCTCTCTTGCCTCAATACATTTTCCATTCGTTCCGCTTTTTTCAAATTCTTCCTGATTGCACTTGGCAAGTTCCCGCCAGAATGCCCTGTCCGGTTCTGTTGCATAGGCTTCATACAGATGCTCCTGTTTGGCGTGGCTTGAAATATAAGTGATGCGCCCTGATAAGTCATGCGGCTTTGCCATTTCTATAAATGAATTTCTCCTCATATGCGATTTTCCTTTCTTTTGGCAGATAATCTGCCGCCACAGATTTTTGTGAGCAGTCATTATCAGACGTCTGTCTACGAACCGATGTCCGGATACGGGCAGTTTACGGCTGTCGCTTTCTGACAGCCGCATAGGGGCTTCGTTTTATGAAGTCCCTATGACGAACTGCACATCTGCCCTGAAATGTAGCCGTAAGCAGCAGCGCCATTCCTGCGCCCGTCCTCTGGGCGGTATGGATAAATACAGTCCGGCTCTTTCGGACTGTAAATTTGCGCAGGCGCAAATTTGCCCCCTGCAAGGGCGAAATCCCCGGAGTACAAAACGAAGTTTTGTGCGTAGGGTGTATTTCGCTCTCAAACGCCGAGGGCTTAGGGAAGGGCTTATGCCCTCCCCGGAAATTACCCGCTGACACTCCCCAGAATCCTCCGAAACTGTCACCTGAACAGATCTTTTCAGAACATGAAAAAGCCACCTGTCTGAAACTGGATATATCAGTCCCAAAACAAGCGGCTACATTTACTCCCTTATTTGCAGCCTTTCGGCTGCTCTTTTCCCTTATTTTGCGGGCTTAAATGCCCGCCCTTTATCAAACATAAGCGCAGCGTTGTTTTGCGCCATTTTATGGCTGCCCTTTGTCCTTGTTTTGTAGCCTTTCGACTACACTTCTTCCTGTTACTGTAAAAATGCAGCTGCATTTACGTTTCATTCCATAAAAATAAGGCTACGATAAATCCGATTACCGTAGCCTTACCCCATAAACATATTAAAATGCGTCAAAATCAATCAATTCATTGTCCGGCGGCTCTGTGATGCTCTCTTGTTTATCCTGTCCCTGCGTATCTTCCGTATCCTGCACTGCCATATTTGGAGGATTCGTGCCATTGGACAAAACTCCTGCTTGCGCCTGTCCGTACACCATGCCGACCTGCGCCGCCGGATACGCCCCCATAGGGACGGATAAAGAAAAAGCCTGCATCTGCGCCATATACATACCGAACAGTGCCGGAAGATTAGACATCATTTTCTTTTCCACCGCCTCCACGATACGCTCCGCAAAGGCATCTTCTTTCTCCCTCGTTTCCAGATACGGATCATTCTTAATCGCTACACATCTGTCGTAATAATCATTGACCGCCTCTATCACGAATCTGTTCTGTGACTTGAACATCTGCCGCACCTTCAGGGAGTGCTGAAGCTCCCACGCCCTGCACTCGTCCTCTTTCTCCATGTTGAAACGGATATTGTGGTTTTTATTTTTCATTCGGATGCGCCCCCTTATCCGGCGGAAGCCATTGATTTCTGCCTGCGCAGCTTCATATAGCAGAAGTATTCATAGCCTTTGGCATTTGCCCGTATATCGTGGTTGAAAGTGACATTACCGCTGTCATAATCTCCCACAAGCTCCACAACCTTTGCGCCGCCGCCCATGATATAAAGTTTCATAAGATTCGGATTGTATCCGTGTGCTTTCAGTTCCGCAAATATCCTATTTACATAGGACTTTGCCGCTTCCTCCATAAGCTGCTGGTATTCCCCGCCCACTTCTGTATCGCCGTAACGAAGATAATTCTCAATAATCTCTGCCGGAAGTTCCTCCGCTTTCCTGTCCAGTATAAGATTGCGGATTGCCATAAAACATTCATTTGCCCCCAGCTTTACCGTCCACGACTTACTCTCGCTCGCCTTTCCATTATTGAGTATCATCACATTCATTGTACCGTTGCCGATATCCGCTATCATGTGCATACCCTTAAAATCAGGCAGGCTCTCCGCTACCGCCGCATAGCACTGCGGCATGACCGTACAGTCCACAATGTCAACCGCATAACGCCTGCCCGCATACTTATAATCTACATGGCGGTTCTGCATCATATACTCACGGAACGAATCACGCTGCACCTGCACCCATTTCAGCGGAAGTCCCACAGCAAGATGTATCTTTGCGGCTGACAGCCCCCGCGCTTTCAGTTCCTTTGCAATGGCGGCAAGGGTAAGGATATAATTGTCATCATCCGCGCTTTTCTCTGCAACAAAATTTTTGTGTCCCTCGCCTATGGTGTAGTAGCCGCCGTTATATTCCAAATAATCCCTCGTAAAGACGGGCGACTGGCTATTCCTGATTACGGAAGTCGGGAAACAGCATCTCGCCGTTTTATAGTTCCCATATCCTGCATCCACGCCTAAAATAATTGTTCCGTTCATATTGTAATCTCTGATTTTTGTCATAAAAAAGTCCTCACTTTCATAGTTGTTATTTTTAATAAAATTATCTGCCATACTTACGCTTCACTTCCTCTTTGGTCGGAAGGCTGCCCTCTACGATAATCTTGTTTTCCCCTGCCACCATAGCCGCAACCTGTTCCGTACCGTCCGTTTGCAGGAGTCCGTCCGCCGACAGTTCCGCCTCTGCTATCTGTTTCTGCCTGTCTGCTTCTTTTGCGCCCTCAATCACGCGCCGGATTTCCGGTCTGTGCTTTTCCCGGTAGGCTTTCATGTATTCCCTCCTGTACTGGCGGCTTTTCCGTTTCTTTTCTTCCTCCGCCATTTCTTCCTCCGATAGTTCCTGCGCCGGAAGTTCCACCTTCCCGATATAATTTAAGAAAATCTCAATCTCCTGCACACGGTCGCCGTCCGTTTCCTCTATCTTGTGTACCAGCACTTTGTCCACAAATTCATTAACGATGGCAGGCGTAAGTTCCTGAATATCGGTGTACTTATGGACAAGGCTTAAAAATTCCTCCGTCCTGTCCGTATCATCTTCAAACTGCATAAGTTTTTCCCTGATTTCCTGCATGGAAATTTCAAGTTCCTGCTGTTCCTTCTCATAATCGGAAGATAACATCTCATACCGCCTGTCCGGCATCTTCCCCATTGCGTTATCCTCATACACCTTTTTAATCAGTAAGTCAAGGTCTGCAAAGCGCTTCTCTTTTTTCGCAAGGTCTGTTTTCAGCTTTTTCACTTCGCCTTTGTCCCTGACCTCCGATGCACTCCGCATACTTTTTATAAATGCCGCCTCGTCCATGTGGACGCTTTTTAAGGCATACTGGATTGATTCGAGGATAAGCTGTTTTACCGTATCCTCTTTTATGGAATGGGAACAGCACACTTGTTTATACTTTTTTCTGCTGCTGTTATAGGTGCTGCAATTAAAACCTGCGGATGTATGCTGGACTTCCCCGTTCGGAATCCCACGCCAGTCCCTGCCCGCCCTTGTCGTGCTTCTGCGGTAGTGCATCTTCCCGCCGCAGTCCGCACAGTAGAGCTTTCCGGTCAGCAGGCTTCCTTCCCCGCTGGTATCCACTCTCCGCACCGTCTTTCTTAATTCCTGCACCAGATACCAAGTCCTGCGGTCTATGATTGGTTCATGGGTATCCTGAAAAACAAGGATGTCCTCACTGCTGTTTTTAACCGCTTTCTTATCTTTGTAGGATTCCTTATGGCTGCGGAAGTTCACTGTGTCGCCCATATATTCCGGTCTTTCCAGTATCCGCACCACCGATCCGCCCGTCCAGTTGTAGGGAGTTTCAAAATCGCACATGGTTTTGAAATTGCCCCTCTGCCTTGTCGCTTGATAATATGACGGTTTCTCCACCTTTTCTGCCATAAGCCGCTTTGCAATCTGATACGGTCCCATACCCTCCACGGTCAGACGGAAAATCTTTTTCACAACCTCTGCCGCTTCTTCATCGACAAACCAGAGGTTTTTATCATCAGGGCTTTTCACATATCCGTATGGCGGATTGCTTGTGATCGGTTTTCCTTCTTTCCCTTTTGCCCGCAAAACTGCGGTGATCTTCCTGCTGCAGTCACGCAGATACCATTCATTCATGATATTCAAAAAAGGGGCGAATTCACTGCTGGTGTTGTTCGTACTGTCAACGCCATTGGAAACAGCAATAAAACGGACACCCTTTTCCCGGAAAAATACCTCCGTGTAGAATCCTACCTGAAGGTAATCCCTCCCCACACGGCTCATGTCCTTTACTATGACTGTGCCGATGTCGCCGTTTTCAATCCGGCTTAACATCTGCTTCCATCCCGGTCTTTCAAAACTGCCGCCGGAAAATCCGTCATCCG
>QXWV01000240.1 GCA_009911195.1 Lachnospiraceae bacterium
TGCACCTGTCACCATTTCATTCAAAATTAATCGGGGAATTTTTTCATCCAGAGTGTCGGCATACCCTGAACCTGTATACACCCTGACCTTAAAAAGCGTCCCGCCAATCCTGCGGTAAAAAAAGCCAGCCGCAGAAGGGCTGGACTTTGCCATATCGTTATTCAATTTTACTGCCTCCATTAGCAATCCTTTCTTGCGCATCATGCACATTTCACTTATAATTGTTCGTGGAACTGTTAAATCCTCTGACTTCCGCACATAGTAATCGGATTTCTATTTTATCCATCCCCCATAGTCCGTTCTCCTTTCATGTAATTGATTTTTGATTGAAAAGAATTACTCTTTCACTAATAGGAGAAAAACGGCTATAAAAACGGAAGTGTTTTTGAAAAAACAGCTACAAAATTTTATTTTTCTATAAAGGACTGACCATAAATGCCAAAATACGCTGAACTCCCGGCATTCAGGGAGCAGAATTTCATAACGGAAGCGGACGGGGATATGCTCCACCGTGAAGCCCGCACCCTTGCGATCCGGCGTATTGAGGAAAGCGCAAGGACGGAAGCCGACTTTGAAAATGTGCTGTACTGGTGGGATAAACTGGACGCAAACAGGGAACGGAAAGAAAGAGACCACGAAACAGGACGCTCCACTGTCCCATTGGAATGGGGCACGGATGAATTGTATCTTTCTAACAGCCCTTCTTATGACACGATTTTAAGAAGGCTCATGATTGCGGGCGATTTTATTGATTTCATATTTGACCGTCCCGAAACAATACACGAACTTGTCACGGATGCGGATTTATCGAAAATATTGAAGGAACTAAAACCGCACCTCAAAAGTATGCTCTATAATCTGTTTTTGCGTGATTATTCCACAACGGAGTATGCGGAAAGTATCGGACAGTCTGACCGGAATATCAGGGGTATTCGAGAAACTGCTCTGAAAAAGATACGGAAACTTTATACTGACGTACTTACATACCGAAAAGAAAACAGCCTGCCTATGACGATTGATGAAAAATATTTCTTGGAAAACGGAGTACGGAAGAAAAAGGGAAGATAAATGTATCCCGACAGAAAACCACAAACAGCTTGACCGATAATAAGTAACCATTTATAATATAGAAGGTATTACACTATATAATGTGGCAGGATTGATGGATTGGAGCAGATTTTTTATGAAGAATTTATTTGAACATACCAGCGCACCGTGGATTCGGTACAGCAGTTATGAATATAAGACAGGCAGTGACAGTAACCTCTACATAACGGTTTCCAAAGATGCAAAACCTGAAATGTACCATCCCATGCAGGAAGCGGAGCAGCTCGTCATTGATGCCATAAATGTCGGACTTGCCGCCATGCACAAAGTACCGGAAGAAGAATTGAAGGAAGCTGTACTTGACTTTATCAAAAAATATGGTTTCCTCGGCTTTATGACCGCCCTGCCGACAACTGCGGACTTTATAACCTATGAATCGGTATATCTTCCCAAAAATCACTTTATAAGGGAAGAATCCCTCCCTACAGAGGACTATCTTGCCTATTTCTATCCTTTTGACAAGCCGGATTTCAGAAAGAACGGTCTGGAATCGGGCTGGTCGGTGACTGACCGTGAGGGCATTGCGATCACGATGGCTATGGGGAATGCGCCGCAGGCTGTGGCGATGGAACTGCAGAAGGAATATGCGGAAAGATACGACTGGCTTGTAAAGGAATTTACCGACTGGGCGTTTACCTTTATGACAAGTTTCCTTTATTACATGGATTATGATACAATTGACGAACAGACACGTAGCCTGTACCGTCAGGGCATTTCCGCTTTCGGCGGCATAGCCCCGACTTACCGGATCGCGCTTGAAAAGGATTCGCCCGTCATCGTATGGGATTTCCACTCCCTGCTCGTCATGGTGCAGATGTGCTTCTCATTCATGCTCACGGATAAAGACAGTGATATGCGCATGTGCAAACATTGTAAGAAAGCCTTTGTCGCAAGCAGGAAAGGGAATGAATTTTGCAGCCAGAGGTGCAAGAACCAGTTTAATGTATATAAATCAAGGGAAAAGAAGAAAGGGAACCAAAGAGATGATTGAAAATAGAAATGTAAATATCATAACCGATGCAGATGGTAAAAGGCTGGTCTTGATTAACGATATCCGTTTCAAGGGCAAACGTCAGATTGACTGGGATGATGTAAAGCAGTATCTTGAAGGATATGTCGGGGACTATTATGAGATTGAGGAAAATGCGGAACGTATTTATATCGGAAGTGAACTTCCTGAAGAATATACAGAATCAGAAAGCCGTAAAAGCCTTATGGGTGCAAATGCAAAAGCGAAGGCAAACGCCGCTACTGCGATACCAGAGCTGATACAGATAGCATCTAACCCGGCTTTTGAAGAAAACCGCAAGGAAAAACACAATAAAAACGCAAAATACGGCTGGTACAGGTATGATGTCCGTTTTGCCCTCCCGGTCTATGAGAAAAATGTGCTTGTAAGATACAATATCTTCTATGCCCGTCTTTTGATTAACCATGCCGAAAATGGCAGGAAGTATCTGTATGACATTTTGGCAATAAAAAAAGAAACGAGCAAGCCGTAGCAAGATGTACGGTGAAAACCCATTTCTTATTGTCAATAATAAGCTATTTTTTCATTCCTGTCAATCCCTAATTTTGA
Organism: Lachnospiraceae bacterium; assembly: GCA_009911195.1. Classification (GTDB taxonomy): domain Bacteria; phylum Bacillota; class Clostridia; order Lachnospirales; family Lachnospiraceae; genus Kineothrix. The sequence goes on from QXWV01000240.1 coordinate 2,687, forward strand.
TTTTTTTCAAAATACCACCATTGGCATTTTTAATGCAATGGGGGAACTTTGTTTCCCCTTAATCACTTCATAGCATGAGGCGCAGATGATGTCAAGACCGCCGCAGGCGAGGCGGAGCCGGTGTCTTGACATCATCTGCGCCTCATGCTACAAAGCTTAAAGCCAGAATAAAACTAAAGGGAATATATCAGATCGTGCAGCACTACTTCCTCCACCCTGCTCCTGATGCTGTTCATCTTCTGAAGCCAGCAAAGCCAGTCATCGGATTTTAACTGCTCCGTCACGCCCTCTTTTTTAGCCATCTGACTTACAAGCCTGTCCATCATTTCATTGCATTCTTCATCAATCTCTGCAAGGTGCTTCCATAATGTTTCTGATAGAATCATATATGAATAAATGCCTCCATGATTCTCCTTCAAAAACCGCTGTCTCATTCTCCCGTACTTTCCGATCTGATATTCCGTTGTATCCGAAAGTTTCAGGTCGGGAATCAGATAGTCACCTTCCCAATGATATGTAATTTCCATATACAACCGCCTTTCTTTGTGCTAAACTGTTTACAGATACGAATAAAAGAATTTATCACCTTCTTACTTTATTACAACATCTGCAAGTTTCCATTCACCACAAATGAGCCAGCCGCATATGTTGTATTTTAGCAGACGCACATTTCCGCTAAAATTGATTTTGTCAAGATTAGTTGACACATTTTCCTCAAGGATTTTGTATCCTATGCTGCTTCTTTCAGGGAATCATA
>QXWV01000241.1 GCA_009911195.1 Lachnospiraceae bacterium
ATGATTCCCTGAAAGAAGCAGCATAGGATACAAAATCCTTGAGGAAAATGTGTCAACTAATCTTGACAAAATCATTTTTATTATACCTTATCCGAACCAACTGTTACAACTTTAGTATACCAGAACAGAATATACCTCCGACTGGTCAAGGATGGGCTGTACGTTCTTATCCACCACCTGCGGCGCCTGCTTGCTGTTGGCGTTGAAGAAGTAGCTGTCCGCATACGCCTCATCCTCCGGGCGGTCAATGTCGCCGTCCCT
>QXWV01000242.1 GCA_009911195.1 Lachnospiraceae bacterium
AGGCAGTTTCAGGTTCGCCGGAACCTTGCCGCCCCACTTGGAGACGGAATCCTTCTTCGCCTGCTCAATGGCTTTCTTTATCTTCTCAATGGTCTCCGTGTCCGACTTCGGTATGATGGCCGACACGGAATACTTGGGGTCGCCATCGCTCACTGCATTGGGCTCCCAGCAATGCAGGTAGGAAAACCTGCACGGTACGATCACTTTTGTAAGGTTCACATTTTCATTACTCATGGTATTCATTCCTCCTTAAAATCCGCCTCTGCGGTTGCTGCGGCAATCTCCTGCCTTTTATCCGATTCCGGCACTAAGGTCACCTTGCCCTGGGGCTTGTAGACCAGCTTCCCAAGTATCTCTGCAAATCTCTTCTTCCCAAGGAGCCGCTCCATCTCCGTGATGCCGATGAGCGTCTTTTTGTAGATGTCCGTGTACCCGGCTGCTACTGCCGCCTGCGCCACTTCCTCCTCATCCGTGTATTTGCGGTTGCTCCTGCCCTCCACCAGCTTGAAGCCGGTCCATTTCTTACCCTTCGTGACCGCCTCGTCCTGTGCGTAGGCGTAGACGTCCGCAGACCACTTTGCAAGCTCGTCCGCCACTTTCAGGACTTCCGCGATCTCCTCATCCGATAGCAGCGGCGGGGCTTTGAACTCCATCTGCGCCAGCCTTAAATATTCCTCCGCCCTCGCCCTGCAGGTGTTCTTTGCCTTACAGAAACGGCACCAGTCGCCGGAATGGTACTCGCCCTCTCCCTTGATGGCAAGCACGGCCTTTGGCTTTAACTCCATCTCCACCCATTCCATCAGGTCCTTT
>QXWV01000243.1 GCA_009911195.1 Lachnospiraceae bacterium
CCTCCCATGTGCTGACGGATTCGAGACGCGGCTGGTAGATGGTCATGCGGATAATCTCAATGTCGTAAAGGGCATCGAACAGTTCCAGTGCCCCTAATCCATACATCATCTGCGGGTTCCACTCCGCCTCCACCGCCACGCCTTTCCCGTACTTCAAATCGATGACGGTCAGCACCTTATCAGCGACAATCAGTAAATCCCCGGTGCCGAACCCCTCCGGCACATAGGCGGAGTAGTCCAGCCGCTGCTCGATCAGGACGACAGGGTCGCTGCATTCCTGCCTTGCAAGCTCCACCTGCTCCATCGCATAGGCCACATACCCGTCCGTGCATTCCTCCATCTCGTCACAGTGGTAATCAGAAACCGGGCGCTTTGAGCGCCTTTTCAATGCCTTTTTCAGCTTATGCTCCGCAAGGGCGTGGGCGGCGGTGCCTTCCTCGGCATAGACGCTGCC
>QXWV01000244.1 GCA_009911195.1 Lachnospiraceae bacterium
ATACTTCTGCAAAAGTTCCTTGATCTCCTTCGACTTGCCCTCCTGGGTCTTCTGTGCCATCAGCGCACGGATGCCTTCCAGCGTGGCGGGATTCTCCTGCTGTACTTCTGCTACAGATTCCTGCTTTTCCGCTTTCTGTGCTTTCACAGATTTATCTTTCGTGCTTCCTCCCTCCGCTTTGGCAAGACCCCGCAGACCTTCCGCAATGATGGAGAAACCTTCCGCAATCCTCAATAATTCACTTCCCATTTACATTCCCTCCGTTTCCTTAAAAATGATCTCTT
>QXWV01000245.1 GCA_009911195.1 Lachnospiraceae bacterium
TTCCGTAGCATAGGCGATCTCCGCCGCCATCCCTTCGGTGGCTTCCCCGAACACCCACACCTCATCGCAGAGGGCGAGCAGCTCCATCCCCATAGAAATGCCGAGCCGCCTCTCTTCCTCTATCCCCTCATTTAAGAACTGAGGGAATAAAAGGTGTGGTGCGATGGGAAGAACTCCCTGCTCACACGCCATACGGCAGTAGGCCGCCGCTTTCCTTGCATTCCCCTCCATGTCGCCGCGGAAGGGGCTGCAGATAAAAACCTTCTTACGCATCCGCCCCTACCTCCTTCACCGAAAGCTCCTCCACGCTGCCTCCGGGGACAATGATCGTCACCCGGCGCATCTCACCGAACAGACGCCGGAGCAGACGCTCACGCAAAGGTACAGTCCTGCACCAGACAATCCCGCCGGAACCCGGCTCTTTGGTATAGCTAATCTTCAAGCTGTGTTTCATTTCCGTTCACCTCTTTCTGAGGGCTCTCCTGATCACTGCCCTCACTATTAGGTCACGGGAAAGGCAAATCCGCAGGGTCTAATTCAAATTTTTTTCAAGTTTTTTGTGAATGCGCTTCATCCTATCACGGATGGCACTCTCTCCCACACCTTCCTCACGGGCAATACTGGCAAAGGTACGTTCTTCAAAATAGACTTTCTTCACCAGCTCCCTTTGGGATGGGGATAAAGCCTCCATAGCGGAATACAGCCGAGCCATATCCTCCCGGTGTTCCACCGCTCTTTCCGTATCTTCCGCCGAGGCAAACATCTCCCCTTCATAGTCCATGCCGTCAAGGGAAACATGGCGGCGGGTTTCCTTCTGGTCATTGTTCTCCTGCTGGCGGTCTAAATCCAGCAGCATCCCTCCGAGGCGCTCGTCCACCTCCACCTCGGAGATTTCCCCTGTCACAAATTCATAGGTGATCTTCATTCAGACCTCCTGCCGGAACCCGGCAGGACGCAGAATGTATTGATTTTTCCAGACATACAGCGTTCCTTTCTTTACGCCTCGTAAAGCCAGAAACACTGTATTTATTTGATATGAAACTACCTAAGAAACGTAAAAAAGGCCGGAGTAAGCTAAGGTATTGGTCTCTAGCTTT
>QXWV01000246.1 GCA_009911195.1 Lachnospiraceae bacterium
TCATTTTGAGTAAACATTATTTCATTTTCAATGAGGTCTGTACTAGCCATTCCAGCCTGACTATCCTCCCGCAGTGGGGGCATTTCAACACTATGACTACCCTTCCTTCTGCGGTGGCAATTATCTCGCAGATCCCCTTCCGGCACGCCGGACACCTTACTTTGCACATTTCCTGTATCCTCCCACAGCCACTTCTGGATTTCTAACCGTGATCAGCGGAACGGCCCTGTGCAGGCGTCCTTACAGTGGTAATTTCCATAAATTACCATGTATACTGTAAGTATGTCCACGGAGCGCATTCCTAATCACGGCCTATACAAAAAAATGGCAGGGCTACCCCTGCCGCCTGTTCTTCTTATGTACAATCTTTGGGCTAAAGCCCACCCGTATAATCTCCCCGCAATGCCTGCATTTCATTTCAAGCACCACTTTTCCCAGCGGCATCTCCTCAATGTCAAAGATGCGCCGCCCGCACTTAGGGTTCGGGCATTTCACCTTTTCCATTGACCACCGCCTCCCCGCACTGATATTTAATAAGGGAACCAGCCTGTCTCTGCCAGTTCCCTTTTATCGTTTGTGCTTTATTGGCAATCCTACTTATCCAGAAAATCCCAAAACTGCTTATAATCCAGATATCCTTTCAGATTCCCGGCATCATACTGCGTCTGCATAGCATCCTTTAAAACGCTGATCCAGTCATTCATCCCGAACAAGTCATCATGTGTCCTATTGTCAGCGCCATGCTGATTTGCACCTGCCCTTATAAAAGCAGACTGTGCGCCCGGACATTTTCCGCTTGCAGATAAATGGCTGGAATATGCAAACATATCAATATAGTCGCTGCCCGTTGTATCGACTTTTGCCACATCCACCATACGTTCTGTCACATTTCCGCCTTTATCCCATACCTTCACTTTATATACCGGGTTTGCAGGGTCAAAGTCCTTCGGCTGGTAGACCGTAAGGGAATAATCCGCCCCGCACATTGAGCCGATTGACTTTCCGTCCTTATCATTTGAAATATGTAACTCAAATGTTCCACCGGATGACTGTGCTGCCGGAACCATGTTGCACATCTGGTCGGTGTAATTCCTTCTTGCCCTTCTCGTTTCATACCCTGCTGCCGGGTATCCTGCTGCTCCTATTCCATTAACATTCATTTTCTTAATCTCCTCCATTATTTTTGTCAGCCCCTCTGTCGTTCAGAGCCGCTCCTGCTCCCTTGTAAAAAGTCCGAGCAGTTCACTGTCTCCATGCAAATATACCTGTTAACCTCCCCAACCAAATTCCATACCGGCCTTCACCTCCTCTCACTAATCTGCCGGGGATGCTCGCCCTGTCCGGTGCGACTTTGGCAACCTCGCTTTTCCGCAGGGCAAGGAACTTATTCCCCATATAGATGCCCTGCGCCGCATCCTCCCTGGCGTATCCGGCTATCTGCTCCCGGAGGAAATCGGACAGCTTCCATTCCTTTTTGGATGACGCTTTTGGGATGCCCGCTTGATGGCTTTTTGCTATTCCTGTTATATCCATTTCAATCACCTCTCTCTGCTTTGACGGAACGCCGGGGATGCCCGCCCTGCCTTGTTGGGCTGTGGCTTATCGGGGATATGAGGCCGTAGCTTCATTTCCTGCTATGCTTTTATATCAAGGCCGCCCCGCAGCGTTCCCCTGCCCGGAAGGCGCAATACTTCTTTCGTAAGAGGCACAACACGCCCATTACTGACCGCATAATCCAATAGCTGCTGCATCGCTTTCAGATTCGGCTGGGACAGCAGCGTCCCGCTCTTCCCATATGCCCTGTTCCCCAGCTCTGAAAGAACTTCCTCCGTATATGCCATCTGCCCGTCCAGCCATTTCTCAAAGGCTGTCGGCTCCGCTTTCTCCCTGCGCAGAGCCTCCTCCCGCTCTTTACGGTAATTTCCCCAATACTGGCTGTGCCGGTTCCTGCTATCCTCCAGCCATTCCCTCTGGCCCGGCCCGTATCCGTATTCCGTATCAATGTCATATAGGCTGCCATTTTTATAGCCGATGGTAAGCCCGCGCTCCCCTTCCTTATCCCATCCTTCGTTAACAAATACCTGATAATCTTTATACAAGGATTCCATAGGCAGGGCATCTATCTCCCCGGCTGCCCGCTTTTCATTATACTGCTCTGTTACTGCATCCCACAGGTTCCGCCCATCCGGCGTATAGATCACCCCGTCCCTGTTTTCCAGTTCCCTCATGTCCAGCCCCGTCATGTCATTTACAAAATGCCACATGACCGCCTTCTCCTGGTATGCCGTGTCATATAAATACTGCCGGGGCTGCTCAAACCCGTTATTTGCCGGATTGCACCAGCGCAGATGCTCATACAGGTATCTTCCATTGTTTCCCCTGTTCAGGACTTCCTCTATCTGCCTTGCCAGCGCCCCGTCCACACCGCCTGCATGGATTTTATACTCATATGGGTCAACCCGCAGGCGCAGGTCTGCCCCTTCCGGTATGTCAATGCCGTTTTCCGCAAAAAGCCGGTTGATGGAATCATTCATGCCGCGCCGCACCTCATCATTCCATTCCTCATCGTTCATGATTCCGCCAAAGTTCTTCTGGATCACCGGGTCATAGCTGTTCACTGCCGCCGGAAGCCCGTTTAGGACACGCCTTTCAGATTCCGCGCATATCTCACGCTCCCTCCGCGTCAGCCCCTTCACATAATAAGGGGATTTTGTGTTATAGTATTTATCCCATATATGCTTTGACGGATTATCAAATTTTTTATTTTCTTCATTTACTTTTGCGTAATGCTCATCAATGGCCTTCGTATATTTTTCATATTTCGCAATAATAGATGGCATGGGAAATGTTGTTGCGCTGTCCTGCTGTGGCAGACTGCCGCATTGGGATTCCCGTTCCGCATAGACTGGGACGACCTGCTCCCTTTGGCGTGTTTTCATCACGCTGTCAGCCTTTGTAGGTGCTTTTACTTCCCCTGCCCTGTGCCGGGATACAGCCGTCTGATTACTATATAAGGCGGAATATTCCTTTGCCGCACTGCTTCCGATTCCACTAACACTCATTCTTAAATATCCTCCATTCTTTTTCCGTTCTCCCCTTGCTCCCCCCCCGATTCTCCAATCTGCCGGAAAGCCGAGGATGCCTGCCCTGTCCGGCGCGGCTTTGACGACCTCGCTTTTCCGCAGGGCGAGGAACTTATTCCCCATATAGATGCCCTGCGTCGCATCCTTCCTGGCATATCCGGCTATCTGCTCCCGGAGAGAATCCGACAGTTTCCATTCCTTCTTGGATGATTTCTTCCCTGTCTTTTGGATGCCCGCTTGATGGCTTTTTGTTATTCCTGTTATATCCATTTCAATCTCCTCCTGTTTTGCCGGAACACTGCGGATGTCCGAATATTTTACAACCACATTTTATTTATCGCTGATAGGTGGTTCTAACGGATTCTTAACCAAATACCAACGCCCCTCTATCAAAAGATAACAGTCTTCTGGTCCGTTAATGACATAAGAAAATTCTGAATTATCTTCTTCAGCAAAGGTAAAACTATAAAATTCACCACCATCGCTATCTCCGGGAGATTCACCTTCTTCATACTCAAAAAAGGTATATTCCAAACCATTAAACCAATTCCTCAAATCATCAACCCCAGCTCCTTCTACCGCCCATTGCGCTATTTCTCCGCTGACATAATGTTCAACATTAACTTTGGTTATATCATCAGAAATCTTAAATACGGATGTCTCAAAATCCGCCTCTTCTCTGCCGCAACCGCCAATATTAAGTGTACCTATTATTAACATACAAAGTAAGGTTAAATATTTTTTCATAATTCCTCTATATCTTTAATCGATCAGAGCCGCATTCGCTCCCTTGCAATAAGTCCGAGCGGTTCATTACCCTATAAATACACTCCCCCTCGCCTCCGGGCAGTCCGCAGAGGCAAAGCATTATGCGCCTCTGCGGAATAGGGTGTAAAGATCATACCTGTATATCCAATGTGCTGCCCGAAAACGGTGCTTTTGTACCTGCTGCCAAGTCAGACTGTATCTGATGATAAGATACAGTTCCCTTTGCGTTTTCTCCATACTCTTTTTTCAGGCGTGCCAGTTCATCATTATAGATAGATGTAAACACCCGCGCCCTTGCAAATTCTTCCTCTGTGCTTATGGCCTTCCAGTTCCTTGATTCGGGATTGTAAGATAGCGTTTTATTCCCATTGTTATCCCAAAACATACAGGCTGCATTCATCTTTCCGCCTGTCTTTCTCATGCTTGATTCATAGATGGCTTTCCTGTCCGGGGAAACGGTCTCTCCATGCTGCATACATAATTTCCTATATGCCGCATCATCCCGCTTCCCGGTGGCAAATTCCTTCTGTGCCAGCTCCTTTATTGCCGCCTCAAATTCTTCCTCCGACATTGCAGGCTTATCACGCTTCGTCATGATATTATCCCAATTCGGCTTCGTGAATTGAATATCAACCGGCTTGAAACGCAGTGCAAAATTCCCATAATCACATTGAGCTAACGGATTATTGGAATTTTTCTTATTGCCGAACATCTGCTGTACCATGTTGGCATATTGTGAATAATTGTCTCTTGTTATCTGCATATCACATACCTCCTTGATAAAAATTTTTTCTTTTTCTAAAGCTATCCCACCTCATAAAATCCATCGGCGGATTCACCCGCATTTCAAACCACGATTGCACCAGGTGACTAAAAATTGCACGAAATGACCATAAAGTTTATAACATCACCACCGCCTGGAACTTTTCCGCATCGCAGAAAACGGCAAAATCGCCCCCATATTTATCTGCCACCGCCTTCACATTCGACAGGCCGGTGCCTTCCGTGACCTGCACCTTTTCCACCACGGGGTTCCTTACGGAAAAGATCAGCTTCCCTCCCTCCTGCACCAGCTTGACATGGATGACGGCCTTCCTTCCCTGCCGCGCCGCCTTCACGCACTCATGGATGGCATTGTCCAGCAGGTTGGAGAGTAGGATCACCGTTTCCTCCTCATTCAGCCGCAGCCCGCCCATGTCGCCCACCCGGAACGTCATGGACACGCCCTGCTCCCTTGCGGCGTGGAACTTCTGGTTCAGGACGGCGTCCACCACCGGATGGTTCGTGTTGACCGCCGCCATCTCCACCGATATGCTCTCCGTCAGCCGTTCCGCAAGCGCGGCGGCAGCCTGCGTGTCGCCTTTCTTCAACAACACCTGCATTGTCCTTATCTGGTTCTTGTAGTCATGCATCTTCCTCCCCTGCCGCTCATAGACCGCCTGCATATCCCGGTAATGGGCAAGCTGGCTCTCCTTCTTCTGGCCTGTCAGCGCGCTTTCCCGGAACAGCTCCTCTTTTTCAAGGATACCCTGCAACAGCTCTATGACAAGGATGTTGATGAATATCAGCCCCACCGACAGAAAAAGGTATGCCGTCTGTACCTTTGCCTCTGCACTGTTACAGAAGAACATTAGCAGCATGGATGCCACAGTGAGCAGCGGAATCATGGAAAATTTCAGCCACTCCTTACGGGAAAGTTCTCCATAATTGTTTTGTCCTTTCCATATTTTCCGGACTATGAACACCAAACAGAGCCAGAGCATTTTTGAGGGCAGAAGCAGAAAAGTAAGCACCACGTTTGGGGAAATGGACATATTTTCTATCTGCAAGAAAAAAAGGTCTGTCAGAAACAGCAACGCATAATTCAGCCCGGAAAAGAAGATACGCTGTTTCCAGCCCGCTTCGTAAAACACTGTGCAGAATGTGATGGAAACAAGGATTATCAGCATGACCTTGATTCCCATTAAATCAAAATGTCCTCCTAATAGCGCCACTACCATGTCAGCAAAATACAAAACAACATATCTGCACTTTCCCAGCCGCCCCACATCCGTTTTCTTCAAAAAGGTATCAAAGAAATATACGCTCCCCCATGCCTCTATCGCCATGATACAGAATGAAAGTACCCACAATGCCATGATCACTCCGCCCCCTTAAACAATGTATACTGCCGCTTCACTTCCGGGTATCTGGACTTCGGCACTGATATCTCCTTCCCGGTGGTCAGAACCATGACATAGCTGCTGAGTTTCCCGATGTACCTCATGTTGATAAGGAAACTCTGGTGTATCCGCACGAAGCCCATCCCCGCCAGTTCCGCCTCCAGCTCATCCATCTTCTTGTAGATGCTGTATGTTTCCCCCGCCGTGTAGAACACGTTCTTGTGCCTGCTCGTCTCAATATAGATGATGTCATCCACCCGCAGGCGCACGGTTCCCTCCACGAAGCCGAACTCCACCACCCGCTCCTCCCTTAGGATGTCATCCAGGCACTCCGGCAGAGTCTGTTCCAGGTCATCCTTTAAGAGGAACCGGCTGGCCTTCACCTTGTACCCGTCCAGCGCATAGTTCACATAGGCGGTCACCAGCACGATATGTACCTTCGGGCATTCCGCCTTGATCCTCCCCGCCGCCTCCAGCCCATCCATACCCTCCATGTTGATGTCAAGGAACACAATGCCGCATTCCCGCACATACCCCATATCCGCATAAAGCTCCTCGCCGGAACCGTATTCCCTTATTTCAAAATCATGCCCGCAGGCTTCCAGCAGCGCCCGCAGCGCACCCCTGTCCTCCCTGCTGTCATCACAGACCGCTATCTTCATCGCATTTCCCTCAATTCTGTGTTTATTTCCACCATAAATTATATCGGATTATGGGGTATCCTATCAAATCCTATTGCACGAAACTCCCATAAATTGCACGAAATGACTATAAGCGTACAGCCGATACTGGTCGTGGGTCAAAATCAGCTCTAAAGTTTTTCGCCTTTCGTCCGATAACGCCACCTGCATATTACCTCTAACCTCCCCGCTTTCCAAATAATTTCCGTTATCAGGCCGCCCGGCCTGCCTGCGGAAATGGCAGACCGCCGCATATGGCGGATAAAGTCCATAGTGCGGCGGTTTGTCTTTTGTAAACTTTCTGCTATTATCTACTTCAAATCCTTTTTTGTAAAAATAATTCTTGTATACAGCATAATCGTTCCAATATAGTACAAAATGAAAAATACAAAGAACAAACCAGCAGCAATACCTATCTGTTTCATTCCAGCCGCAACAGAAATCAATTGAACTATTCCATCTGCATCCCGGACAATGCGCCCCGTCATCATCGGAAAAACTAAAATATCAATAAAAGCCGCCGGAAGGACTGGAAGAAAATAAAGTAGCACCACCTGCTTCTTCAACATCTTTTTTTGCTGCTTCTGCCCGACACCAAGATAATCCAAAATCTGGTAACCCTTTATCTCATTTTTTGCTTCGCTCAAAATCTGCACTGAAAGAATCGTGCAGGCAACAGCACTGAGTATCAAAGCCAGATAGAGCAACGGAAAAGCAGTATATACAGCCATAGATGCAGAACGGTTTCGCACGCCTTTCTTTGAAATGATGCTGATACCGGAACCAATGGTTTCCATTTCCACAATCTCTGATAATGGCAGTTCGCTTTTCACATTTACTACCATTACGCACTTGTGAAAATCCAGTCCTGGAAGAGCCCTGTCTGGAACAACAATCAAAACGCTGTTCCCGTTTCCCTGCGCCTCCTGCTGCATAAAATCCTCACTGTAAATCCCGCCAAAACGGTATCTGTCATCCCCTATTATCAAAAACGGGTATTGTTCTGTATAATGCGCAAGCGGCACAATACATGGTCTGGTACAGTGCAGAACATAGGAATCGCTGTCAATCTGAACCTGCGGCAAATCCAGCATATCCCGCAGCCTGTTATAATCACTTACACACATAAAGGTATCTTCATCACTGCCCGAAATGTAAAATCCCATTTTTCCCTGAACCAATCTTTTTGCCTGTTGGTAAAAAACATCATCATGGCTGGTATAAAGGCTGTATCCATGACTGCTTTCCAATTCATGGTTCTGATTCAGATAAGATAAATATGGGGAAAAATCTGCGTTTTCTTCATCCTTGAAAAAAGCTATGTCAAAAGCAACCGCCTCAACACGGCTGTCAACCTTATCCATAAAATAAATCGCCCAACCAGCAACTAATAGCGCAACCATTATCAGCATAGACGCACCTGCCAAAAGTGGAAGCATGGAACGCATTTTTGCAGTGAGCTGCCTGTACATGAAAAGGCGGCTGCCATGGTATTTCCATTCATCGTTTTTCAGGCATGAGAGCAGGTGTCGGAAAAGAAAAACAAAAAATCCATAAACGGAAACGGCAAGGAACATGACAGCAAGGACATTCACAATATCCGGCAGATTCCTGACAGTGGAAAGCGCCATAACTGCAATTCCTACAATACCAAATGATACTGATACCAGTGCCGTGGATATGCTGGCCTTTGCATCCCCACTGACCGCCTTATCAAAATAAATCAGTTCCCGTACATTGAGTTTCCGAACCGCCCGCTTTACCCTTATGGAAGAGATACATAAGATTATCCCCATATAGAACAGTGTCAGGATAACCGCCTCTGTTGACACTTCAAAGGTAAAATTGAACGGAACCGCATACATCCTGCATATTACGGCCTTAACAGCCTGAAAAAAACATGTTCCAAGGAATACCCCCACAACAAGAATGAATCCGTGAACTAACCTGTTCTCTCTGAGGAATATCCCTGCTATATCCTCATTCTCAATCCCCAGCAGCATATACAGCCCAAATTCCCTGCTCCTCCGTTTTAAAATAAACACTGTGATATGGTCTACCAGTACGCCCATGATAAAGACCACCATAATACTGACCATGACAATCATAAACGGTAGGATAGACTTTTCTTTTATTATGACAGAAATTTCCTCTGAGAACACAATCATGTTAAATGACAGCATCAAGATCATAGTAATGACAAGCGTGATGATATAAATGATATAATCCATTGCCTGCCTCTTTGCATTTCTTCTGGACAATTTTTTCAGCATGATCACATACCTCCAAATGCAGAAACCTCTGACAGGATGGCATGGTAGAAATCACTCCTGCCCTGTCTTCCTCTATGGAGTTCCTTATTGATGCGCCCGTCTTTCAGGAAAAGGACACGGCTCCCATAACTGGCAGAAAGCGGATCATGCGTCACCATCAATATAGTTGCATTTTCCTGTTCGTTTAATTCCGTCAGTAATGCCAGCAACTGTCCGGCAGACACAGAATCCAAGGCTCCTGTCGGTTCGTCCGCCAGAACCAGCCTGGGCTTATTTACAAATGCCCTTGCACAGGCACACCGCTGTTTCTGTCCACCGGATACCTGCGCCGGAAACTTAGCCGCTATGTCACCTATCCCAAGCCGCCGCATCAGGCTTCTGACTGTATCTTTTATCTCTTTCGCCGGAACATCCCTGACTGCCAGCGGAAGTGCAATGTTTTCCTCAATACTGAGAGTATCCAGCAGATTAAAATCCTGAAATATGAATCCAAGGTTCTCCTGCCGGAATCGGGCTGATTTTTGCTGTGACAGGGAAGCCAAGTCCTGTCCGTCCAAATAAACATGCCCTGCATCTACCGTATCAATAGTTGATATGCAGTTCAACAGGGTGGTCTTGCCGGAACCGGACGGCCCCATGATGCTTACAAATTCACCTGCATTTACTTTAAAAGCTACCCTGTCAAGCGCTTTATCTAAGTTAGACTCCTTTCCATAATACTTCTCAGCATTTTCTACATTTAAAATCGTATCCATAACCATCCTCCATTAACCAAATACCAGACTACATACCAGCATACTCACCGGCTGGTGGAGCAGATAAATCCAGATTGTCCTGCTCCCGATAGCGGATAGAACCGGAACCTTATGCCGGGCGGCAGCTTTCCATGTGTCATGCCCCCTGAATATTTCATTGAAAAAGTACCCGCACAGGTACAGGAACATCCATGGGATCATAGGGAAATAGTCGCTTGACTTAAATCCCGGAAAAGGAAAGCCGAGTGGTGTCAGAATCTTTATGGAATAAAATATTGCCGGGACCTGCATGCCGCCCCCAATCCCGATATAGCCATACTGTATCCGCTTGCAAAGGATAAACAGCACAAAACAGATTCCCAATCCCCATGCCAGAGGGACTTTTTTTACCACCTTCCGGAGCGGGAACATCAGCAGGACTGCACACCCCATAAAATTCAATATCCCGAACCATATGGTTTCCGATGGGATGAAGATAAGTGTAACAAGCGAAATAATAAAACCATACAGATTGAAACACAAGCCACGCCGCAGATTTCCTTCCATCCCCCACTGCCATACAAATCCCGAAATGAAAATAAATGTCTGGCAGATTATCTGCTGCCAGATATGGATTGCGGGAAGTCCATACCAAAACGGATCTTTCCCATAGACAATAAATACATCATACAGAAAATGAAATACCGCCATGTTGACAATGGCAACACCCCTGATACCGTCAACCAAATAATACCGTTTTTTCTGCGCCTCCATAAACACCACTCCTGTCAAAATATGATTCACGGTTTCATCATAACAGACAGCGCCCTTCATGGCGGCTCATTGCAAAAAATAAAGGTCTGCGGGTAAAAAATAAGAAGTCCGGAATATTCCACCGGACTCCCTGCCTACTTTATGAAAATCACTCGGTATCTGCATCTTCCAAAAACAGGAGGACATTTGCCTGGAAATCCCCATCCTGGACCGTTGCCGTCAGGCTTCCATGATACTTCTCTGCAATCCTCCGGATATTTTTCAGCCCAAACCCATGCTCTTTGGAATCCCCTGATATCTTCCCTTTCCCGGAACAATTATTTTGGGTGCTGATGCAGAGGATGCCCCGGTCATATTTCATCATGATGCGGAAGGATGGCTCCGTTACCTCCGACATGGCATTCATGGCATTTTCAAACAGGTTACTCAGAATCACATTGATGTCAAAAACGGGGATTCCCAGATGCTCCGGAATCTGGATTTTCCAGGAGACATCAATACCTGAATCTTTTGCCTTTGAAATCATGTAATTCAGGATACTGTCAATCCTTTCGTTTCCAGTGGCGACATATTCCTCATTGTTCTCCATAAATGCTCCCATAGACGCAAGGTACTTAAGCGCCGCTTCGTTTTCCCCTCCGGATACCATATCTGTGAGCATTTTTATATGATGCTTCATATCATGCTTCAAGGCGCGGATATTATGCTGCGACTGCCTTATGATGCCGAACTGGTTCTCATAGATACGAACCTCCTGCTCCAACAGCTCGCGCTCCTGCTCCTGCCGGGATTTCCCTACTTTCTCCAGAATCATCCCAAAAACCAAAAACAGGCCTACGGAAATGGATGTGGCAATCAAGTACTGGCGGCTGTCAGTGACCGCCGCAAATAAAACAGACACAACAATCCATTTGCCAATCCAATATACCGTTGGGAGAATAAACGCCATCAGCAGACGCCGTGCCGCTCTGCCCTGACAGCAGAAAGACATTGCTGATAAAAACGGGATCTCTACCAGTAAAAAGAACAGCTCCAACGGTGCGATTCCCCGCCCAACATAGGAAATGCTTATGAGAAAGCCCTCAAATATCCACAGTACTGTAAAGAGGGCTGTCACAATTTTCTTAGAAACCCTGTATTTCCCAATGCAGGCAGAAAAACAACGCATATAAAGGCAGATGCGGACTGCCGCCAGTATGACGACAAGACTTTTCACGACAGACACTTGCCTCACCCCCTTTGATACCTTTCCGTTAAGTTCTGTTTTATCGCTTTCCGGTACTTCTGGCTGATTGGCAGGCGTGAGCCATCTGTCATCTGAACAGAATCATAATGATAAACCGAAACAAACGCCGTGTTTACGATGTAGGACTTATGGATGATCCAGAACCCCTTCCCCTCCACCTGTCCCCATACCTCCCACATGGCACCATAAAATTCTTTCTGCCCCGAACCGGTATATATTTCAACCTTCCTGCCATTGCAAGCAAAATAGCGTATCTCATCCAGATACAGCCTGCAGACTGACTTCCCTGCATGATAATAAAATTCATTTTTATTGGCTTCACTCAGCCTTATGAACTGCTCCAGTGTAGCGGCCACTTTCTCTTTGGTGAGCGGCTTTATCAGAAAGTCCAGAGGACGCACCTGGAACAGGCTCATGGCATAGGTTTCCCTGGAGGAAATATAAACAATACTAATCTTGTCGTTTCCAAGCTGCTCCCTGATCTGTCTGCCGACCTGAACGCCGTCCATCTCCAAAAGCTGGATATCCAGAAAAATAAGGTCATACGGACACTGCTCCTGAATGGAGCGGTAAAATGCCTCCCCGGAATAGAAAACCTCCGTTTCAATCTGCAACGCACGGCAGTCCGCAAAATCCAGAATCATTTTTTCCAAATCAGAACAGGTGCCGATTTCATCGTCACATATCGCAATCCGTTTCAATTCTGCTACCTCTTTCCTTTTTCTACCACCTAAAATTTATCTTGGGAACCAAATACCCCCATTTTCATTAGGCTTTATTATATTTCGTCCAAGAGAAATACTCAAGTCTGAATAAAGGGCACCCAATAATATCAGCTATGCTATTATGAATCATGTCATGCACCAGTCATAGGATGAGGCCCCACTTATTCCATCTCCCTGAACGTGCCAGACGCCGACTTTCAAACAGCTAATTTTCATATACCCCTTTCAGGGTAAACTGGTCTAAGATATGTCCGTCCATTTCCCGGTAAAGCTCATTCAGCAGGAACCCCCGCTCCAAGTCCAACATCTTATCCAAGGCATACACATGAAGCTCATAAATGTGTGGCTTATCAGGCGGTGTCATCCCGCCATAATAACAGGAAAGTTCCGTGGATTGCTCACCACCCTGTATGCTCGTCCAGCTATTCCTTCCCTGCACAAAATCATCCGCCGTCTGGCTCTCGTTCTCCCTGACCTCAAACCGGGTAATATTTGCCGCCAGCCAGTGTATCCATGCAAATCCCCCTGTCACTGGGTATGCGTCCTTGTCCTCCAAGACAATGGCAATCGACACTGTTCCCTGCGGCGCACCTTCCACCGCAAAAGGCAAAGAGTAGGCAGGGATGCCATTTTCGTTGAACTGCGTCCCATGCCCTCCATATTGCGGCTGTATCACGCCGTTTATAATACCGCTGCTTGTAACATTCATCTTTGAATCCTCCAATCTGATTTTCTGATGATATTATAAGCGGCGGTTCCCAGACAGTAAATTACCCACTTTTTTGTGGGTACTAATCCGGAACTACCCCCTTTTCCTCCAGGATATGTTCCATGCCGTTTGCTTTCAGGTAGTCAATCCCGATATGCTGCATGATCCTTAACGCTTCCAGTATTTTCATTCCCATATCACCTGTTAGAGAATATTCCACCCGGAGCGGGTATCCCTCATAGGATTTCTTTTCCACAAATCCGTAATCCATCAGTTCCTTTAACTGCTCCAGCAGCATCTTCTGTGTAATGCCGTCTATGTCACGTTCCAGCTTCGCCAGAGATGTCGCCCCTAAACGCAGTCGCCATAAGATGATCGGTTTCCATTTCCCTTTGATCATGTCATGCACCAGTTCCAAAGGGCAAGTGTATTCCGTTCTCATTTTCATAGGCTGATGCCCCTTTCCGCTGTTTCCTAATTACTTCGGCAGAATACCGTTCCCGCTAAAGCAAAAGCGTCCTCTGAATTATACCATAAAATTTATCTGTTTTTCACCCGGTAGCACGAAATGACTATTTTTCAAGAATGGAAAGCAACAAAGAGCCATTGCACAGCCCTCTTTCTCCTGTTATTATTTTTCAATTTTTCTGTATATTATCACGCAAAACTCCATATTATCACGGAAACTCTGAGCAGTTTCCGTGTTTGTATCATATCCCCCGTTTTCCAACAGCATTTTCCGTCAAGCTAATACATCTTTCACCCAAAACCGCCAATATCCTACTCCTTTTTACCCTTCCGTTTCATACTATCACGGAAACCCCTGACTTTTGCGTGAAAGTATACTTTTGCCTGATAGTACGATTTTTTCCCCTATCGCCATCCTATCAGCGGCATCTAAAAACACAAAAATAGGGGTCCACCAACCACTCCGGTGAACCCCTCTACGCTCAAAATCCCTTGATTTTAAGCCATTCTTCAATACTTTCGCCTGCGAGTACCCAAAATCCTATGGCATTATTTCTGAATTGCCGCCTGTGTCGCTGTTAGATTCTGATGACTTTTACCCCGGGGTAAAAATGTTTACCCCATTTACCCCACCTGTGAGGAATTTACCCCACCCCGATAAGCCATTCGACAAATCGACAAATTAACCTCTTGCCTTTATGCGGAATCCGGTATAGAATGATTTCAACGGAACGCTCCGCAGCGTTTGACAATTCCGCATAAATCTGCTAAGATATATTTACATAAAGGTACTGCCGATAGACGGCTAGTCCGTTTTATAACTTGCAAAAATAGCCGCAAAGTTTTCCAGACTAAGGGCGGCTATTTTTGTGGTTTATTATTATCCTTGCTTCCTATCGCATATCCGAGTCCGAAGGCTGTCAGGCATAAGCTGATGACCGCAATCAGACCTTCCATTGTCAACATTGGCAAAGCCCTCCTTTCCCAGATTCCTGCAAGCAGGTTTCTATGTAATCGGAGGGTCACAGTCCCTCCGTAGAAGAACTAGCCGCCTACCGTTATGGCAGTACCCGTATGAATATTTTATCAGAAAATGTCGGACGCTACAAGATGGTTTTCCGGCTTTTTTATTTTCCCACTTGCCAACCCGCCAAAACAGAGTTAAGATACGACACCACGGAAAGGAGGGATTGGATGGGAAAGGATTCTGCATTATACCAATTGATGGATGTCCGCATGCACAGCGTCATGAACGGTATCGTGAGCAGTGACGGGGAATACCAGGCGATTCTCCGAAGGTCGGATATATACTCCGGCGAACTGGACAGGATGGATTTATCAAAAGAAATCCGGCTGCTGATTGACCGATACGTCAGCGAGCAGAACGCGCTGGGCTCCCGGTTTGGGATGCTCGCCTACCTGTTGGGATTTTCCGACTGCAAGGCCATGTTTTTAGGGAAATGCCTGCCGACAGAAGTAAAAGAAATGACCGCAGAACTTAACTGAAAAAAATGCCGGACAGGACGGAAAGGCCGCCATGCAGCCCTTCCGCCCTGTCTCTTTCGTTTAAATGAAAATCCATGCCTCCAGCTCCACATATTTGTTGGACTTTGACCACTGTGGGTGTTTCTTGAACCATGCCCGCTCGTCATCCGGCGTGACCGTCAGCTTCGTAAAATAAACGGGGGAACCGGCATCATCCAGTCCCCCTCCCGCATCGGGGCTTAAGTTTAAGAGCCACTCAAAGCGGTC
>QXWV01000247.1 GCA_009911195.1 Lachnospiraceae bacterium
CATCAACCACACCTCCGTAAAATCTAATATGGCAAGTATACCATGTATGCCAAAATAATTCCATAAAATGCGGAAGGGCTCAATAGTAAATCTGTGCCTTTCATTTCCGAAAAATAGTCGTTTCGTGCCATTGGGTGAAAAACAGGTAATTTCTATGGTATAATTCAGAGGACGCTTTTACTTTAGTGGGAACGGTTTTCTGCCGAAGTAATAGGAGAGAACGGAATTCATCAATAGCTTGTGAGGATTATCAGCAAAGCACGGAAAATCTCAAATCCTATATGTAGCGCCAGTGGAGCCTTGTTGGGGGAATGGCTGGCACGTTCAGAGAGATGGAATAAAGGGGTAGTAAGTGTTATAATTGGAAAAAAGTAATAGGAGAAAGGATTATGACACAGTATAAAGTTTTGATTATAGAAGATGACCTAAATGCAGCGCAATCAATCAGTAATTTTTTAAGTGCATGGGGCTTTCAATGTGAATATTTGAAAGACTTCGGGCAGGTGACAGACCAGTTTATCAGGTACAAGCCGGAGATTGTTTTATTGGATATAACACTTCCACATTATAACGGATATCATTGGTGCGAAGAAATAAGAAAGATTTCAAAGGTTCCGATCATCTTTATTTCATCCGTTAGCGACAATCTGAACATGATTTTAGCCATGAACATGGGTGGTGATGATTTTGTGGTAAAGCCGTTTGACCTTAATTTTCTGCTTGCAAAAATCAATTCCCTGTTGCGGCGTGCCTATGATTTTCAAGGCGCAATGAATGTAGTCGCCTGTGGTGATGTGGTGTTAGACTTGGATAATGCAAAACTGCAATACAATGGGAGCGTGCTGGAATTATCACGCAATGATTTCATTATCTTAAAAGAGCTTATGGCCCATAGCGGTAAAAATGTGTCCCGTGATGAACTTATGCAGGCATTGTGGAATGACAATACTTTTGTTGATGATAACACTCTTACAGTCAATATAACGAGGGTACGAAACAAATTGAATAAGATTGGTCTTGAAGATTTTATTGTCACCCGGAAAGGCATGGGCTACCAAATTGGATAAAAAGTATTTTCTGATTCAATACCTGAAAGATAAGCATAAAGTAATTGTTGTGTTTTGCGGGCTGATTTTGTGCAATTCCTTTTTATATTTTCTTTACGATGTCCGCATAGAGCCGATTTTATACACAACATTTCTGCTCATCCTGTTGGCGCTGCCTTTTGCCTTTTGGGATATGCACCGCATATACCAGAAATGCAGGCGACTGCAAGATATCGGGCAGATGGAAAATCCGGTTATGCCTGATCTGTGGGCGGCTGATACGCTTTTAGAACAAGACTATCAGCGGGTAATCAAAGAGGCTCTGCAGGCATGGCAGAATGAACGGACCAAGTGGCGGGAAATAAATGCAGAAAGGGATGATTATTATACCCTCTGGACGCACCAGATAAAGACCCCTATTTATTCTATGGATCTGATGTTGCAGACGGGCGACACCACACCATCTAAGTGGAAAGCGGAGCTGCTGCAGATATCACGATATGCAGACATGGCGCTCAAGTACCTACAGTTGGAAAATCAATATTCCGATCTGTGCTTAGAACAGGTAAAGCTCCTGCCTGTGGCTCAGGAAGCAGTCAGGAAACACTCCGTTATTTTGATTGCAAAGCGGCTGAAAATAGACCTGCATAATCTGGAGGCAGAAGTCCTTACAGACAGGAAATGGCTGCTGTTCATATTGGAGCAGTTAGTTTCAAATGCTGCAAAATATACGGAGCAGGGCACTATTGCAATATATCAGCCTGCTCCATTGCAGATATGTGTCAGTGATACTGGGATGGGGATAGCCGCCGAGGATATGCCGCGCCTGTTTGAAAAGGGCTATACGGGCTTTAACGGGCATATTCACCAGAAATCCACGGGATGTGGCTTGTATATGTGCAAAAAGGTTTCGCGCCTGTTAGGGCTTACGCTTTCTATTTCATCACAGGTAAATGCCGGGACAACAGTAACAATAAATCTGCCAGGGGACGATTTTTCCACCGCAGATTGATAACCTTACAAGCGATGTAAGGTTGAAGCAGGAAATGTCACCTAAATCTATGGCAGACGGTTCCTGCTTTTTTTATAATCTTATGTGTAAAGCCCAAATACAGAAAGGAACATACACATGAATGATAAAAACACAACTTTACTAATGGTGGAGCATCTGCGGAAAATATACAGCAGCAGGTTTGGCGGCAGCCAGGTGGAAGCACTGAAAGATGTTTCGCTTGGCGTAGAACGGGGCGAGTTTATTGCTGTCATGGGCGAGAGCGGCTCCGGAAAGACAACGCTGCTCAACCTTTTAGCAGTGTTAGACCGTCCTACCGAGGGGAAAATCCTGCTTGCCGGAAAGGACATTACCCAGATCAGGGACAGCAATATCTCACGGTTTAGGCGCGAAAATTTAGGGTTTGTCTTTCAGGATTTTAACCTGCTGGATAACTTCTCCCTGCGGGATAATATCTACCTGCCCCTTGTGCTTTCCAATACCCCGAAGGAGCAGATGGAAAGCCGGATAGAACCGTTGGCAGCGCAGCTTAAAATTTCTGATATTTTAGAAAAGTACCCGTATGAGGTATCGGGCGGTCAGAAGCAGAGGGCGGCTATTGCCCGTGCTTTGATCACTGCCCCCAAAATAGTGCTTGCTGATGAGCCTACAGGGGCATTAGACTCCCATTCTTCAGCACAGGTTATGAAGCTGTTTACGGATATACACAGAACAGGGCAGACCATCCTTGTTGTGACACATAGCGTCAAGACCGCCTGTTATGCGGGGCGGGTCCTGTTCATCCGTGACGGGAGGCTTTTTAACCAGCTATACCGTGGGGATATGGACAATGAGGCATTTCAGGAGAAGATATCTGACAACCTGAAAATCCTGTTACAAAAGGAGGGATTAGATGCGTAACTTTTATATCCGGCTTGCATTATCTAATGTTAAAAAGAATAAGCCCGTATATTACCCGTTCTTTTTGACAAATATCCTGTCCGTAATGATTTTCTTTTGTATGGCTTCAATCCAAAACCAGACAATCATTGCTACACTTCCCGGAAGCTATATATTTGTTCAGTTTCTTAAAGTGGGGGTTGTTATGACAGGAATGTTTGCGGGAGTATTTCTCTTATACACAAACGGACTGCTCATACGGCAGCGAAAAAAGGAACTGGGGTTATATACAATCTTTGGCTTGGAAAAGAAGCATATTGCAAAGGTACTTATACTCGAAAGCATGTTGCTCACAACTGCCGGACTTGTGGCGGGTATTGTTTTGGGTATCGTTTTGGGAAAACTCTTTTTCCTTGTTTTGCTGAAATTGCTGCACTTAGACAGCGGGCTTACATTCCAATTTTTAACGGAAGCACTTGTGCAGACAGGTATTTGCTTTATTGTGATTGGTATTTTCATTTTGTTTTACAACCTGTTTTCTGTTATGAAAGCGAAGCCTGTCGAACTGTTGTATGCTGCCCATAAAGGGGATGATTACCATCCTTTTGTGGGGTTAAAAGCCTTTTTAGGAATTTTATGTATTGGGGGTGCATATGCGCTGATCCTTACCACTCCATCTCCTATTGATATAATCGGGCGTGTTTTTCCTATTGCGCTTTTGATTTTGGTGGGAACATTGTTTTTCTTCTCGTCCTGCTCTGTCGTTCTTTTGCAAGCTCTGAAAAAGAATGACAGCTACTATTATAAACCAGAGAACTTTATTTCTGTTTCCGGTCTTATTTACCGGCTGAAGCAGAATGCAAAGGGGCTGTCAAATATCTGTATTTTAAGTACGGTTGTTATGGTCATTGCCACCACTACGCTGGCGCTGTATGTGGGGCAGAAAGAAATGATCTCTTTCCGTTTTCCTATGGAAACAAAAATCTCTGTTTCTGACATAGTTGACGGACAGCCAACTTTGCCGCAGTTTGTCCACAAAACAGCGGAGCAGTATGATATGGAGATAAGCCGGGAGGCTGACTACAATGTTACCTATATCAGCGGTGTTTACAAAGACAATACCATTTCTGTCTATCAGCCTGATATATACCCGCCGGATATGACCTGCGGCATTTATCTGATTACATGGGAGGATTACAGCCGCATGGAGGAAGGGGCAGAACCGCTTGAAGCGGATGAGGTTTTTGTATTTTCTTCCTCAAAGGATTTAGGAGTTTCGGAAATTAGTTTTGACAGTTTGAAGTACCGGGTAAAAGCTGAGTTATCGGAGCTTGCGATACAAAGTAAAAGCGTGCTGTCCTCTGAAACACATTATTATATTATCTGCCCGATGCAGAAAGACATAGACAATATCCTTGCTGAACTGTCACCCGCTGAAAATAAATTCAGTCAGACATACAACATGATGTTTGATGCGGAGGGCGGGCAGGAAACTGATTTTAATGCCGCTTTACAAAATCAGTTGGGTTCAAGTTATGCCGGGGCAAAATATGAAAATGCGGAAACAAAAAGGCAGAGTGATAATTTTACCTATGGAGGTTTTCTGTTTATTGGTCTGCTGCTCAGCCTGCTGTTTATGATTTTTCTGGCTCTGGTTATTTATTATAAGCAGATCACAGAGGGGTACAGTGACAGATATAATTTTGAAGTCATGCAGAAAGTAGGGCTTGACCGGAATGAAGTGTCAGCCATAGTCCACAAAGAAATCCGGACTATGTTTTTCTTACCGCTGCTTATTGCGGTTATCCATCTGGCTGTTTCACTTTATGCAGTCGCCATGCTGGTTGCCGTGTTTGGACTGACAAATGTTCTGGTGCTTCTGCTCTGTGCGGGTACAATATCTTTGTTGTTTGCCTTTATCTATATGGTAATGTATTTTAGTACCGCAAAAACCTATTGCAAAATAGTGATGCGCTGATGGAAAGGAGCAAATATGAGTTTTAATTTTGGAATTATTTTTGCTGTTATCTGCATTATTGGTGGTTTGCTTATGATTATCTTGTATAAGCCGTACTGGTGGCTGATGAAAAAGCAGGAAATGCCTGATCATTACAAATGGTATCTGCGCATACCGGGAATTTTGTTTATTTTGTTTGGCATTGGGATTATCGCCATAAGTATTATTAACAATTTAGCGTTTTGATTGAGGGGGTGCAGGCATCTGATGAATGGTGTGGAAAAATGAGAAAATCGCTGATTAAAAAGACACGGATAATGTTATGTGTAATAGGCACAATATTTTTTATTCTGCTTATTTGGACGGTATGGAGCAATAAAGCATTGATGGTGAGTACAATTTCAATCTCAAGCAGCCACATTCCTGCCGCATTTTCTGGCTTTCGGATAGCACAGGTATCAGACCTGCATAATAGTGAATTTGGAAAAAACAATACAGAACTGTTAAAACTGCTATCCGAGAGTCGGCCGGATATCATCGCGATAACTGGCGATCTCATAGATGCCAATCACACGGATGTAGGGATAGCGTTAGGCTTTGCGCAGGAATCCGTCAGGATTGCCCCGACCTATTATGTGACGGGAAACCATGAAGCAGCAAGCCCGCAATATGATACTTTGAAAGCCGGGCTTGAAGAAGCGGGGGTTATCGTGCTGGAGGATGAAGCCGTTTCCTTAGAGCGGAATGGTGAAACCATAACACTGCTTGGATTGGGTGATCCGGATTTTACGGTCAAGGGAGATATGTTTGGTGAAACCTCTGCTATGGTTAGTACGAAATTGAAAAATCTGGATGACGGCGAAGGAGGGTATACCATTTTGCTCTCACATAGGCCAGAACTGTTTGAAACGTATGTAAACTGCAGCATAGATCTGGTCTTTGCAGGCCATGCGGACTGATAACGGAAATCACTTGGAAAGCGGGAAGGTTAGAGGTAATATGCTTACGCGGCCAGTATGGGCTGTGCGCTTATAGTCGTTTCGTGCAATTTATGGGAGTTTCGTGCAATGGGATTTGATAGGATACCCCATAATCCGATATAATTTATAGTGGAGAAAAACACAGAATTGAGGGAAATGCGATGAAGATAGCGGTCTGTGATGACAGCAGGGAGGACAGGGGCGCGCTACGGGCGCTGCTGGAAGCCTGCGGGCATGATTTTGAGATAAGGGAATACGGCTCTGGCGAAGAGCTGTATGCGGATATGGGATATGTACGGGAATGCAGTATAGTGTTCCTTGACATCAACATGGAAGGCATGGATAAGGCAGTTGTATTAGTGACACATGATCCTCATATTGCAAGTTACTGTAAGAAAATATATTTCTTGGATGAAGGAAGAGTAGGCCGGCCATGTGTCAGGAATGGTAATCAGGGTGATTTTTATGACGAGATTATACATCATATGGCTTCGCTTCAATAACAAAAGACAGCAAGGAGCTTATTCTTCAATGGTCTGTGGTGTTTTCTTTCTTGTCATTGTCGCTCCTTTCTATCTGCGGTATAGAAAAAGGACAGTCGAATTAACGTCGGCTGCCCTTATAAAATTGCACTTGGATTTTAAGGTGTTGCTCGATAAATTGTAGTTGTTTTACCTTTGTCCAGCTTGTGTTTCGCTTTTGATTTGTTCCATTTCAGTTGCTACATATTCAGCGGTTATCTTTTGATATTCCCCATTAGCTTTTGGGAAAGATACTGACTTGAGCAACTTGGCAGAGTAAGTCTGTGCAGGTTCATTTTCAAGGTCATTTGTGTATATTTCAACAACAGCATATCCAACAATGTTTTCTCCTTCGTGAATTATGATATTGATATATGCCGTAGTTCCCATATACCGTTCAAAATCGCTCTCGCCTGTTCGAGATAGGTTAGTCCAATATACAGTAGTATCATTTCTAGTGTTGAACGATGAGCCTAAATATGTTATTTTGTTGCCCTCCCAAAGAAGCAATGTCCCGCCATCAACTGATACTTCAAAACTTAAATCGTCGTATTCCGTAACGGATAGTTTTAATGGAAGTCCCGGTCGGCTGCTCATAGCAAGGCTCCACTTATAATCTGTTGGCAACCCTATACCTTCCTGCATGGTTATTTCTTCATCTGATGAAGCGGCATACACTGTGATTGTCAAAAAGCCCGGCGCAATGATAACGTCTGGAACAGAAATTTTGAAAAGCACTCCGGCTACCAAAGCTACGCATAAGCAAGCCGCCATAGCCGCCCATTTGAGCCAACCATTCTTTTTCTTCGTCTTTGTTTGAGCTTCCTCAATAAACTGATTATCGACATTCGTAATGCTGTTATACAGCTTTGAGATTTCCTTTTCTTTCATAGGGAATAGCCCTCCTTTTCAAGTTTGGATTTTAGATTTTGCCTAAGTCGGTACATTTTCTTCGCCATATTTGCCGGGGACATACCGCTTTCTTGTGCAAGTGTATTTACTGTTTCACCATTCCAATAACGATGCATGAAAAGAATACGGTCATTTTGCGGTAATGACGCAAGCCATGTGTTTATGATGTTGGTTAACTCTTGTTCTTCAATTTGGTGTTCAACAGTAGCAGGGGACGGTATGCAGTCCTCCAACTCATTTAGAAGCTGCTCCATGCCCGCATAGCGTTTTTGGCGGTGATTTTTCTTCCAAAGGTCAAAAGCGATATTTCGGACTACTTTACCAAGCCATGCGCCAAGTTTGTCGGGCTTCTGTGGTGGTATTGAGTTCCAAGCCCGCAAATATGTATCATTAACACATTCGTCAGCGTCGGCACTTGTTGACAGTATGTTCAATGCAATCCTGTGGCAAAAGGCTCCATATTTCGTTGCTGTTTCTGAAATTGCAGCTTCATCACGCTTAAAATATAAGCTAATGATTTGTAAGTCCTCCATTTCAATCCCCCTCCGCAAGAATTATGTTCTTGAAAGCTTTCACTTATAAAGACGACATTTCAGGAATGATATTCCCTGTACTTTTACAAAATTATAAACTTTCTTTTTGAATATTTCTACCGCCAGAAAAGTAGAATACACAAAAGCTAAAGATGAATCGTACACTCCAGACAAAATCGCCGCATACAGTGTGGAAAATGGATATTATGTGGAAGGAACCGGCACATCATGGGCCTTGATGGAGGATTTACCAAAGCTGTATGGCATTAAAGTCTCATCCATAAGCTCAAGTGCAAATAATATGAGGGCAGTGCTTGATAATGGCGGAATCATCATATGTGCTATGGGGAAAGGGGATTTCACAATATCCGGTCATTACATTGTCATATATGGGTATGATAACGAAGGATTTATGGTAAACGATCCAAACTGTGTAGCAAGGAGCGGCAGGAGATGGGCATTCAGTGAGATTGAAAATCAGATTAAAAGTATATGGGTATATGACAAAGAGAAATAAACCTTAAGTTACATAGGATAAGGAGCAGTAAGAAAGGAACCATACAAAAGACAAACTGCCGCACTATGGCCTTCATCTACCATATGCGGCGGTCTGCTTTTTTCCCAGGCAGGCCATGCGGACTGATAACGGAAATCACTTGGAAAGCGGGGAATAATATCCCATCATCTGCTCACTGTCCGTACCTGCATCATGCAAAAGCGTCAACGTCTCTTAACAACTAACGGTAGTTGACCGATATATAAATTGACAATATATATCGAGGAAGGAAGCGGTATGGCAAAGGAAGAGATTACACCGAGTGAATGGCAGATCATGGAAGTCCTGTGGGCGTGCGGGGAGCCTTTGACATCCTCCGAGGTCTACAAGAGGATGCAGGGGAATGTGGATATGTCGATGAGGATGGTGCGGGTGCTGATGAACCGCCTGAACCAGAAGGACATCCTCGGATACACGGTGGATGAGCATGATTCAAGGGTTTACCACTATTATGTGCAGAGGTCAAGGGAGGAATGTGTAAAGGAGAAAAGCAGGAAGTTTGTGGACAGCTATTTTTCCGGCAGCGGGACAAATGCGATGGCGGCGCTTTTGCAGAGCTTCGCACTGACGGATGAGCAGATAAGTATTTAAAGGACATGTCATATTTAGAACGTTCCACAACGTCAATATCAGACAGATCATAAATAGATTTCAGGAGCAGGTATTTGAACATCCTGACAGGCGGGACTGCATTGCGTCCATTATCAAGACAATATTTATTAATAAGCTCTTCGTATATAAAACTGAAATCTACCAGCTCTTTCATCTGCCGGAGCAGGTTGTCTTTTGGAACGACTAATTCATATATTTCCATGTATGGGCTTAATACTAACTTCTGCTGTTGTTCAACCATAGTGCCACCGCCTGTATTTGATAATTACATTATACCAAATATAGACGATGGTATCTACTTTTTCAGCGGCCTCTTCCGGCAGATTGGGGAAATGGGGGAGTAGGGAGGTGAAGGCCGGTATGGGATTTGACAGGGGAAGTTAGTTGGCTTGTTTGCATGGAGGCAATGAACTGCTCGGACTTATTACGAGAGAGCAGAGGCGGCTCTGACCGACAGAGGAGCTGCCATAAAAAAGAAATGGAGGACTGAAATGGGCATTAACGGAATAGGAACAGCGGGATATCCGCTGACAGGATATACGGCAAGAAAGACAGGAAGAAGCGCGGAATCCGGGGCTGTGGGATTCATGGAAACGGTGGAAGAAAAGGCGGCGCAGGGAAAGGCAGCCGATCAGGATGAGAAAGCCTTTGAGATGGTTGGCCCGAACGCTCCGCAGGAAGTGAAGGATGCGTGGATGGAGGCGGCGAAAGAAGTAAATGCGAATGGCATGGGGATCCGGGGCAACGGAATGATGAGCCACATATCGCAGATGATGGTGCAGAGGCTTAATAAACAGCTTAAGGGTGAAACGGAGAATTTTGACATCCTTGGAAGCACGGTGGAATCTGCGATTCAGGCAACGAAAGAGGCGCTGTACGATTTGGAGCATCCAAGGGTATATACGCCCAGGAGCATAGAGGTCCAGCAGGCCCGCATCAAAGAAGGAGAGTTTTACAGGGCGTTTTTGGAGAAGCTGGAGAAATTGTAGGATATATTATGGCACAGAAGGAAAGCATCTTGGGTGCTGATGCGACTCTGGAATGACAGGTGTGTGGCGGTTTGATAACTAATTGGCAATGATGGAGGATGATCTGACAATGGGAATAACTAATGTAAATGAACAAGGTTCCGCATATGGAGCGGCTTTCAGAAATAAGCCGGTATACTTCATGACGGGAAAAGAGACGGAGGCTTTTTTTGACGGGAAGATGTGCAGGAACATGGAGCTGCGGGAGGACACCTGTACCCTCAGCAGCAATAACACTTACCGCAGACAGCATACCACTTATGAGGTTTCCGATCAGGACAAAGGCAGCACATTCCTGGATTTGAATTTTCTGATCAAGGATGAGACCAGCAGCCTGAAAGGAAGCCTCAGTGATAAAAAGGATGTGGATTTTTATAACTTCTCCATCCCGTTTATGAACTTTCAGCGGAATTACTTTGGCGTTGAGGTTTATATAGATATGCCGGAGGGCTGTGATTACAATCTTACCCTGTATGACGAATACGGCAATCAGGTGGGGAAGGCAGAGTGGGACGGGGAAGGGCGGAAGAAGCTGACCGTCCCTAATTGGGATATCAATACCAATCAATACTGCTTCAAGGTAGAAAACGGAAACGGGGAGGAGATTTCCCCAGATGATTATTATAAGATCAGCTTCCATGTTACTGAAAACAAGGAGCATGAAAAGACTGATGCCGTCAGGGAAGCATATGGGAACCTCCACGGGGCATACAGTCAGAAAGATGAAAACTGGCGGGAATATCTTGATCAATATAATGCCGTCTTAAAGGAGACGGAGCAGAATTATATAAAAGAGCTGGAGCGGCTCCACCAGAAACAGTTTGACAGCCTGCCGGAAGAAAAGAAGTATAAGGGCGGGCGCACCGTGGATGAACTGCTGCAGGACATGGCAGATGGGAAGGACTTAAACGATGCGGAACTGGAGTATGTGAAGATTTTTGCCAACCTGAAAGACATGGAAAAGGCGCGGAATAAAGCGGAGCTGAAAAACAGCTTTTCAGATGATTTCGTAAAGGATCTGGAAAGCATGGGCATTTCCCGTGATGACATAGAAGGGATGCAGGTACGGATTGGGAGCAATGGGGATGTGGCCGTGGACGGGATAGAGGACGAGGGCGTCCGGGAACAGGTGCAGAAGCTGATAGATGAAAAGTACGGTGACCGGATGTACCAGTATTACATAGGGATTGCGGACAGCGTGGGAGACCTGTCCTCCAATACATACCAGTATGCCACGGACATACAGGAAGTCCGGCGCTACCTGAAAGGGGTTACAGGGGAGGACATTTCCTTAGAAAATCTTTATCTGACGCCAGACGGGAAGATTGGAGGGCTGCCGGACAAGGCGGCTGATCTGATCAACAAGACAAAGGACAATGCCAGGATAGAACGGATGAAGGATGCGCTGGTGGATATCATAGGGAAGATCAGGATAAGCGGAGACTTGGGGATTCCCGATTTCACTTCACAGTTCCAGTTCAAGGATGGGGCGTTCTCCGTGGCGGACAGCGGTTTTGCGGTTGATATGGGCGCACTGGATGGCCGGTTTACACCAAAGTCCTCCGGCAATATGTATTCCGATATGTATAAATATCAGTTCAAGAAAGTTTTATAAGACCCACGGCTGCGTATCCTGAATAAGCCGCAGCTTGATAAGGCAGGGCAGGTTTTCACGGCGTTCCGGGGAATCGGGGAGCCGGGAGAGTGAACTGCTCGGACTTATTGCAAGGGAGTAGGGTGGCTCTGACCGACAGAAGAACCGCAGATAAGAAAAGGAATTGTGAGGTGGGTTCATGGGAATTTCGGCTTTAAGTACAGTAAATTCTATTAATACAAAACAGCGTATGTCATTGAGCGGTAGAGGGCCTGACTGGTCTTTGATCCCAAGCGCTGGGAAAAGCAATAAATCAAAGGCCGAGTTTGCTGATGAGATCAAGGAACTGGCACGGAGAGCCGCGGAGACTACGAGCAAGAAAGAACTGGAGTATATCCACAGCCAGAGGGCGAGGTTATGTGCGGAATACATATCTGATGTATCGCCCGACAGGAGAGCGTTGTACCGGCAGGCTGAAAATGCACTGAAAGAGCAGGGCGGCAATCCGAAATGCAAGGGGAGCGGGGAACTGACGCTGCTTTACTTTCTGGAGGCGGCAGACGGGAGGGCGGAGAACTTTGCCGAAAAGAAGTTTGCGCTGGCAGGGGGAGGAACGCTGACCTGCCCGATTCTGACAAGCGGGGGATATGGCGCGGATATTTACTATCAGGGTACAAAGGTGCTGACATATCTCGGTTCGGGATATGGGTGGGCTTGTGAGAGGACTCCGGCTGAACGGGAAAAGGAAAGGGAGTTTTATGGGATTTATTTTGATGAGTACCGCTCGCTAAAGAAAGGCCAAGGGGCAGAGCTGGAGGAGTTACCGGATTATCTGGAGGAGAAGCCGTCTTTTGACAGGAAAGCATAAATAGGGGGATTTGAATAACCAATAAGATTTCAAAAATTCCGTGAGCGCATATCCCCAATAAGCTACAGCCTGACAGGGCAGGCATCCCCGGCGTTCCGGCAGATTGGGGAGCAGGGGTGGCAATGTGGTTAATCAAAATGTATGTATGGGAGGTTCAAAATGAGAAAACAAGGTAAAATACTAAAAATTATTTGGTGGGTGTATATTGCCTTATTGTTGGTCTTTGTCGTTGTTAAGTTCAAAGGTTCATTTTATGAATTAACTGATAGGATTAGTACCTATTCAATGCAAGGTTCAATAAACTATAATCTTATTCCATTCAGGAGTATGTCCACTCAGATCAAGTACATTACCCAGTGGTGGGCATTAAAAAACTTATTGGGAAATATAATTCCATTTATCCCGTTTGGCTTTCTTTTGCCTATTGCATACAAAAAATTTAGTTCAACGATAAGTGTTTTCTTTACTGGCCTAGCTTCGATACTGTTAATAGAGATTTTTCAATTTCTTACTAAACTTGGTACTTTTGATGTTGATGATATTATTCTTAATATGATAGGAATTGTTTGCGGGTATTTGATGTTTTTGGTCATTAAACGTTTTTGTGTAAGAGAGAAAGGGCTATGAACGATACTGCATTGTAAAAACTGTTATGGATTTTGGGAAAATCGGGGAGCAGGAGCGGTTTTGAAAAAATGAAAGGGCGGAGAGGCGGTATGAAAAAATGTATCATGTTAGTCTTTATATTGACAGTAGGTATGTTTAGCATCCTTGGTTGTGGGGATAAGACAACTAAAAGCAATGCTTCAGATGCAGATGGAGCGTATTTCAGTAACAATGAAGAAAAAAAACAATTTACTGAAATTATTACAGCTTCTGGTGAGACGATTGGTATCATTGATAATAATAAAGAAATAGAAAGGTTCGTAAAACAACTGGATATTGAATCCTGGGATGATATGGAACAGCTGCCTGAAGATATAGACTTGGTATATAGCTATATATCATATGAGGTAATTGATGAGCCTGTATTTTTACAGGATGGAATACCGTTAGTTAATAAGAGTACCTTAGAATTTTATATTTCCAGTAAAGGTGAATATATTATACGAGATTATAATCAGGAAATAGAAGCAATAGCCAGAATATCAGAAGAGGCGGGACAGTTTCTTAATGCGCCGGAAGACTTAGAGCTAAATAAGAATATAACAGCGAAGGATATACTTGATGAGTGGGGACTTGATTTTTATGTGCCAAATAGTGATATTGAAAGTGATATTGAAAAAACAGATGATATAGAGAATGCCCGATATTATATAGGGGAAACATCCTTTACAGAAGAGGAACTACGCAAGACTTCTGAAGAGCAGAAGATACAGTTTTACGGAGCAGACAAAAACACTTTGCTGAATGAAATAGACGATATTTTTGAAATAGCGCAATATCTAAACGGGTTGGCTTTGGAACAGTGGGAATATGCAGATGATGCACCAAATCCAGAAGAAGTTGAATGCCAAATTGTCAGATTTATGTTATCAAGGCATAGTAATGAAAAAGAGTTAAAAGAAATGGATACCCAGATACTTTATAAAAGCGATGGTAATTACTATATTGAGGAAATAATTCCGGGTGAATATAGTGATCGGGGAGATTCTATAACACATTATCAAGTGTCAGAGGAGATAGCAAAATATATCTTATCATATTTAGAATAGGTAAAATATATAGAATGCATTGTTCCTTTTCTGTTTTTTGACTAAGTGATAATGGTTGCGGCAAGGCAGACTTTATGGGGAGGCGTTTATTGGAAGATACCAATAGGCGCCTCTGCGCTTTTCGGGAGAAAGGAGGTGGTAGATATCCGGAAAATGAGATGCTCGAACGGGCAGTGCAGGAAGCGGGTTTGCGACATTTGGGAGACCCGTTTCGGGGTGGTCGTAATAGAGCTGAAATGCCGACACTGCGGTGAAGTAGTACGGGTATACTGGAAGTCAAAGGAGAAAAAGTAAATATACATAGACGGTAAGAACGGCGGGAGGGTATCCTGCTGTTTTTGCTTTTACAGATTAAAGTGTTCCTTTAATGGGAATAATTATGCTATCAATGGAAAATTTTGGTAATTCCATTGTACGCAAAACTGAATAAAAAGTACCGAGCGAGTGGGACCGCATTGCGTCGAGTCACGAATGGCCGGAGTAAAGCTAGTGGGTTTTATTGTGTGTAGTTTTTAGATAGCTTTCCCTGGCCATTCTCTGCCTTTTTTTCAAAGCTAGTCCCACATCTAAATTAAAGCGTTCCTAACTTTACGAAGCCGTAAAGGAAGGAACGCTTTATGTCTGATAGGAAAATCACAATCAAGTCAGGAAATGAAGAATTCACACTGAATGTTACGGAAGAGGAATACCAGAGATATTACAGGCCGTGGTGGAGCCAACGGAAAAGGGAACAGAGGAACCGGGAAGCGATGGAGCAGAATGGCTATACAGAAGAATCATATGAAGCGTGGCGGGATAATGCCTCGGAGGAAGTGGGCATCCCAGATATGGAACTGTCGGGCATGGATGAGCTGGTGGAGAAAAAGTTGCTGCTTGGTGTGCTTGCGGATGCGATGGACTCCCTCCTGCCGGAAGAGAGGGAGCTTGCCATGAAAGTGTTCGGGGAGGAAATGAGCGTCTATGAATATGCACGGGTAAAAGGCGGGAACAGGCGGACACTTGATTTTCGCAAAAACAAGGTCATGTGAATATTCTAGCGCTTCGGAGCCACTGTTTTATCGCTTGAGAGCCATTTGATTTTGGTATTCTAATGCTTGAGAG
>QXWV01000248.1 GCA_009911195.1 Lachnospiraceae bacterium
GAGCGGACAATTGTTCTGCCACAGATAACAAATGCCATGTCCAGTATCAGGACAGCGGCGGTGGCGGAAGGGGACAGTTCCGCTGTCGGTAACACGATAGGATCACTTTCCCTGAACCAGAGGATCAGATTCCCTGTGTGACACTGGTGTGACGGCATCCTGCTGTCACTGGAAGGGCGCGGAAAGCGCCGTAAATCGGGCATCCGTGGGGAAAAGAAAGGGTTTTAAGGTGTGCTTTTGGCACACCTCATTTAAACTGCAGGGAAACTAAGGTGTGTTATAACACAGCCTCTTTCAGGAGGCAGAAAGCGAGGATAGCAGGAATGAAAAGGAAGTTCTGGAACTGGATCAAAAATGATGCGGGAGGGGAGGAAGAGCGCACCCTTGTGCTGAACGGCGAGATTTCGGATGAGACGTGGTACGGGGATGAGGTGACGCCCGCCCTGTTCGCAAAGGAGCTGAATGCCGGGAGCGGCAACATCACCGTGTGGATCAATTCACCGGGAGGTGATGTTTTCGCCGCGGCACAGATTTACAACATGCTCATGGAGTACAAGGGCGATGTGACCGTGAAGGTGGACGCGCTGGCGGCTTCGGCGGCGTCCGTCATCGCTATGGCGGGCACCACGGTGCTGATGTCGCCCCTTGCCATGATGATGATCCACAATCCCATCACCGTGGCAATCGGGGATTCCAAAGAGATGCAGAAGGCGGGGGAGATGCTGGATGAAGTGAAAGAGGGCATCATGAACGCCTACGAGATCAAGACCGGGATGGACCGTAAGAAGATATCCCATCTCATGGATGCGGAATCGTGGTTCAATGCGAAAAAAGCCGTGGAGCTTGGCTTTGCGGACGGCATCCTGCATGAAGGGGAAAGTACAGATGAATCAGAGGATGCGGCTATGGA
>QXWV01000249.1 GCA_009911195.1 Lachnospiraceae bacterium
CTCCCGCACAGCGGTGACAAACTCCCTGCTGACCAAGCTGATTCCGAAAAAGCCGGAGGCGAAAGTACCCATAGAGCAGTTAGAGAAGCGTTTGCAACTTTTATCACATTAAATTTATGGAGGGAAATGTTTATGAGCAAGATTTTAGAACTGAGAGAAAAACGGGCAAAGGCATGGGAGGCGGCAAAGAAGTTCCTCGACAGCAAGAGGGGCGGGGACGGGCTGCTTTCCGCAGAGGACACCGCCGCCTATGAGAAGATGGAAAAGGAAGTGGTGGATTTAGGGAAGGAGA
>QXWV01000250.1 GCA_009911195.1 Lachnospiraceae bacterium
ACGCCTGGAGCGGCAGGCCGCCATTGACGCGGAACTGAACAAGCCCACATCCGAGCCAATCACCAACAAGCCCAATAACCACCCGGACGGGGAGGAAAAAACGGGCAGGGCAACGGATAATTACAGGAGGACGTTCTGGAACGCTATGCGCCGGAAGAACTTCTTCGATGTGGAGAACGCCCTGCAGGTGGGCACGGATTCCGAGGGCGGCTACCTTGTGCCGGACGAGTTCGAGCATACGCTGGTGGAGGCTTTGGAGGAAGAGAACTGTTTCCGGGGCCTTGCCACAGTCATCCAGACTTCCAGCGGCGACAGGAAGATTCCCGTGGTGGCATCCAAAGGCGAGGCAGCATGGATTGACGAGGAAGGGGCATACCCGGAATCGGACGATTCCTTCGGTCAGGTCTCCATTGGCGCGTTCAAGGTGGCGACCATGATCAAGGTGTCGGATGAACTGTTAAATGACAACGTATTCAACTTGGAGGCTTACATCTCCAAGGAGTTCGGGCGCAGGATCGGCACCAAGGAGGAGGAAGCCTTTTTCATTGGGGACGGCAAGGGCAAGCCTACTGGTATTTTAAATGCCACGGGCGGCGCTTCCGATGGCGTGACCACCGCCACGGCAAACATCACCTTTGATGACGTGATGGATTTATTCTATTCCCTGAAAGCGCCTTACCGCAAAAAGGCTGTGTGGGTGCTGAATGACACCACCGTGAAAGCCCTGCGGAAACTGAAAGACAACAACGGGAATTATATCTGGCAGCCTTCCGTGCAGGCGGGCGTGCCGGACATGATCCTGAACCGCCCTTACCACACTTCCTCTTATGTGCCGGAAGTGGCGGCGGGCAGCAAGGTGATGGCGTTCGGTGATTTCTCTTACTACTGGATTGCTGACAGGCAGGGCAGGAGTTTCAAGCGTCTGAATGAGTTATTTGCGGCAACCGGGCAGGTGGGATTCCTCGCAAGCCAGAGGGTGGACGGCAAGCTGATCCTTGCCGAAGCGGTAAAGACCATGAAGGTGAAATCTTCTGCATCATTGGGATCATAAGAAGGGAGGCGGCATGGATGGCAGTCCTGACATTGGAGGAAACGAAGCAGTATCTCCGGGTGGACAGCAGTGATGAGGATGGTTTCATTTCCGGGC
Source organism: Lachnospiraceae bacterium (assembly GCA_009911195.1). Classification (GTDB taxonomy): domain Bacteria; phylum Bacillota; class Clostridia; order Lachnospirales; family Lachnospiraceae; genus Kineothrix. The sequence goes on from QXWV01000250.1 coordinate 1,148, forward strand.
TGATTGAGACCGGGGAGAGACTGTGTGCGGATGTGGCGCGGATGGAGAAATCAGAGCTGGAAGCGCACCTTACGATGGTGCGGATTGCCGTCCTCTATGCCGCCGCTTATCTATATGAACACCGGGAGCAGGCAGACCACGGGGAATTAGTTCAGACGCTGCGCACCCTTTTATTCGGCATACGGAAAGAGGTGTTCTGATGGCGCTTGGGGAATGGAAGGATAAGATCATTATTCAGAAGAGCGTGGCGGGCAATGACAGAGCCGGGAACCACATTTTATCGTGGCAGGATTATTTTGCCTGCCATGCCTATGTAAACAACCTTTCCGGGAAGGAGTATTGGGAGGCGGCGCAGCTTAATGCGGAGAAAGAAGTGTTTTTCCTTATCCGCTATTGCAGCGAAGCCGCCGCCATCGACACGGAGCATTTCCGCATCCTGTTCCGGGAACAGGTGTATAACATCACATTTATCGACAACGTGAAATATCAGAATAAAACATTGAAGCTGCGGGCGGCTTTGGAAAAGAGGGGAGGCTGAATAAATTCTCCCTTTGGAAAAGAGGTAAAAATGTCTGAAAGAAAAGTATCCATCGAGCAGATGGCGGAGGCGGTCATGGACGGCCTGATCGAATATGCCGGGCTTGCCACGGACGTGATGAAGGACTGTGTGACCAAAGCCGGGGACACGGTGAAATCGGAAGTGAAAGCCAACGCCCCGGTAAGGACGGGGCAGTACAAAAAGGGGTGGGCGGTAAAGAAGCAGAAGGAGACTGCCAATTCTCTGGAACTGGTGGTTCATAACAAGAAACGCTACCAGCTCACCCATCTTTTGGAGAAAGGCCATGCCAAGCGGGGCGGCGGGAGGGTGCGGGCATTTCCCCATATTGCCCCTGCAGAACAGGCGGGTATCCGGGAACTGGAAGAAGGCATCAAAAGGGGGCTGGAAGGATGAGCCATGAAGAAGTAATGAAGATGATGGAGGAAATGGGGCTGCCCTTCGCCTATGACCATTTCGTGGAAGGGGAAGCGCCGGAGCCGCCTTTCCTTGTATTTTTATATCCCAAAGCCGATAATTTCGCAGCGGACGGGATCGCATATTTCAAAATCAACCAGCTTGACATTGAACTGTACACCGACCTGAAAAATCCTGACCTGGAGGAAACCATAGAGGCGGTGCTTTTGAAGCATGGCATTTTTTACGGGAAATCGGAAACGTGGATAGAGTCGGAAAAGCTGTATGAAGTTTTGTATGAAATGGAGGTCTGAAATGAAGAACAACAATAAAGTGAAATTCAACATCTGCAACTGCCATTATGCTTTGCAGAAAACGCAGGAGAATGGGGAGATCGGATTTGAGAACCCGGTGGCAATGCCCGGTGCGGTATCCATCGCCCTGGACCCCAACGGTGAGCCGGAGTCCTTCTATGCGGACGGCATCGAGTATTACATCATAGCCAACAACATGGGCTATGACGGCGATTTGGAACTGGCGCTGATCCCGGAGAGTTTCCGCACGGATGTGCTGAAAGAGGAAGCAGATAATAATGAAGTGCTGGTGGAGAACGCACATTCCGAGACGGCGGCCTTTGCGCTGCTGTTCGAGTTTGACGGCGATATCCGTAAGATTCGCCATGTACTGTATAACTGTTCCGCAAGCCGCCCCAAGATCGAGGGCAAGACCAATGAGGAGAGCCGGGAGGTGCAGACGGAAAC
>QXWV01000251.1 GCA_009911195.1 Lachnospiraceae bacterium
TCCACTGGCAAGCGGCTATGTGAAAGCTAAGACCGGGAACAAGACATCTGCGGAGACGTATGCCAACTGGTACAAGAGCGTATATCTGCCGGAACCAAAGGCAGTGGACGCGGACACAGAAGGACAGGGATGAAGGAGGCTGAAAGGATATGAGCATTGTAAGGAAGATTGAGATTGACGGGCAGGATGTGTTGTTTAAGGCATCGGCGGCAATTCCGCGCATTTACAGACTGAAATTTCAGAGGGATATTTATAAAGACCTGCGGATTCTGGAAAAGAGCATAGGCGAGGGGGATGAGGAAAACTCCAACCTCGATTTATTTTCGCTTGAAATGTTCGAGAATATCGCCTATACGATGGCAAAACACGCCGACCCAAGCATTCCCAATGAAGTGGACGAGTGGCTGGACGGATTCAACACATTTTCGATATACCAAGTCCTGCCGCAGCTTATAGAACTGTGGGGATTGAATGTAAAGACGGATGTGGAGGCTAAAAAAAACTTCGCCCAACTGAGCGGGAAATGACCACACCGCTGTTTTTACTGAGATGTGTGCAGCTAGGGCTTTCGATGGCGGACTTGGAACTGCTCTCCATCGGATTGATCAATGATATGTATGCCGAGAGCAGGAACGACTCCTGCAATTATGCTGTACTCGGAACGCAGGAGGACATGGATCGCTTTTGATTGAAAAAACAGCCATTTTCTGTTATAATTTGGTAGCAGAAAATGGCTGGTAATTGGAAGGCGCAAGGATGTATTATACTATATGTTATTGCTATTTTATGAAAGGGTAAGAAGGATGTTTATTAAGAATAAGTATTCTAGCATTGAAGATGATGCTATTTTATGGAGATATATGTCATTTTCAAAATTTCAAAGCCTTATAACTAAAAGTGCGTTATATTTTTGCAGAATAGATTGTTTTGAAGATCTATTAGAAGCCACGCAACCCAAAGGTAATGAAATTTTTACTGTTTCTACTGAAGAACCTTGGTACGGTTTTTATTTGAATATTGTAGACGAACAACTGAATATATATAAAAAAATGATATATGCAAATTGTTGGCATATAAATTCCGCTGAAAATCCAGAGATGTGGGAAAATTATGCGATGCTACATGGAAATGAAGGTGTTGCAATTAAGACAACATTTGAAAAACTTTCAAGTAGTTTTGTTACGGATAGAGCATTAACAAATTTAACGATGAAATACGTTGATTACAGTTCATATTACATTGATTTTTGTTCTCCCAATTATTCAGAATATCTTTCATTAAAAGATAAGAAATTTGAATATGAAAATGAGTTGCGTATCATAACATTAGATAAGTCTTATCCAGAGTATGATCCTGAGAATGATTCGATAGAGGAGGAAGCATTCACATTTCCAGAACAAAAAGGTGAATTTATTAATGTAGACTTGAATAAGTTAATTTCAAATATTTATTTATCACCAAACTCTACAACCAGATTTAAGTCTGTGGTTGAAGAATTACTTAGTAAGTATCACATTAATTTACCTGTAATTAAGTCTTTGTAATTTAGAAACTCAAGAAAGATTGGATATTTCTTACATAGGCACTTGCCATAACAGCAGGTGTCTTTTTTTATGCATTTTTTTAGGGGGCTTTCGGGCTTCCTTTTTTCGTGGGGAGGTGCTTTGGGTGGGAGCGTCAAGGATACAGGGCATTACGGTGGAGATTGGCGGCGACACCACAAAGCTGACAGCCGCGCTGAAAGGTGTAAACGGGGAGATACGCACCACGCAGTCACAGCTACGGGATGTGAATAACCTTCTGAAACTGGACCCAGGCAACACGGAGCTATTGGCACAGAAGCACAGGCTCCTTGCACAGGCGGTTGCGGAAACAAAGGAAAAGCTGGAAACCTTAAAAGCTACGGCGGAACAGGCAAACGAGGCACTGGCAAAAGGGGAGATCACCCAGGAGCAGTACGATGGCTTGCAGAGGGAGATCATTGAGACTGAGGAAAAACTAAAGGGCCTCGAAGAACAGGCGAATCAGTCGGCGGTGGCGGTGCAGAAGATCGCCGCTGTGGGAGAGGACTTAAAGAACTTAGGGGATAAGATTTCCGGTGTCGGCACTACCCTTACCAAGACCGTGACCACTCCCATTGTGGGGCTTGGAACGGTGGCGGTAAAGACAGCGGCAGATTTTGATTCAGCCATGAGCCAGGTCGGGGCGGTGTCCGGGGCAACCGGAAGCGAACTGGAAGCCCTGCGGGATAAGGCAAGGGAGATGGGGAGCAAGACCAAGTTTTCTGCATCCGAAGCGGCAGAGGCCATGAACTACATGGCAATGGCCGGCTGGAAGACTTCTGATATGCTCTCCGGCATTGAGGGAATCATGAACCTTGCCGCCGCCTCCGGGGAGGATTTGGCAAGCACCTCTGACATTGTGACAGATGCCCTGACCGCCTTTGGATTAACGGCGGCTGATTCCGGGCATTTCGCGGATATCCTTGCGGCGGCATCCAGTAATGCAAATACCAATGTATCCATGATGGGCGAGACCTTCAAATACTGTGCGCCCATTGCCGGGGCGCTTGGTTTCTCGGCAGAAGATACCGCAGA
>QXWV01000252.1 GCA_009911195.1 Lachnospiraceae bacterium
AATCGGCTTGATGGGCAATGCGGGTATTAAGTCCACGCAGGCCGGTACTGCGCTCCGTACCATCATGAGCAACCTTTCCGGGGAAGTAGAAATCTGCGGTTCGAGCATTGGCGAGGTCACAATCGCCACAACCAATGCGGACGGGAGCATGAGGGATTTGAGTGACATCCTCGCAGACTGCCGGACGGCTTTCGGTGGGCTGTCTGAATCGGAGAAGGCAGCGGCGGCAGAGGCGCTTGTGGGAAAGAATGCCATGTCAGGATTCCTTGCGCTGATGAACGCTGCCCCTGCGGACATTGAGAAGGTAAGCAGCGCCATAGCCAACTGTGACGGGAAGTCGGCGGAGATGGCGGCAACCATGCAGGATAACCTTGCCGGGCAGCTCACCATCTTAAAGAGCCAGCTTGAAGAACTGGCGATTTCCTTTGGCGAGATACTCATGCCCGCCATCCGCCAGATCGTCACGTGGGTGCAGGGATTCGTGGATAAGCTCAACGGCATGGATGAGGGGACGAAGAACACCATCGTCACCATCGGCCTGCTTGCGGCGGCAATCGGCCCCGTGCTTATCGTCATCGGGAAAGTGGTCTCGGCGGTGGGCAGCATTATGACCTTCATCCCCACGCTGATCGGCGGCATTTCCAGTATCGGCGGAGGGCTTAGTGCCTTATGGGGAATCCTTGCGGCGAATCCTGTCACCTTAGTGATTGCCGCCATAGCTGCGCTGATAGCCATCTTCGTGGCTCTCTGGAATAACTGCGAGGGCTTCCGGGAGTTCTGGATCAACCTGTGGAATGTCATAAAAGATGCGGCTGTTGCGGTATGGAATGGTCTGAAAGACTTCTTTTCCAACATCTGGAATGCCATTACCGGGGCAGCACAGGCCATCTGGAACGGCCTGAAAGATTTCTTTAGCGGGCTGTGGGAGGGCATCAAGAACATTTTCCAGACTGTCCTTGATGTGATAAAGACGCTCATCGTGGCGCGGTTCGAGTTTTACAAGACCATCATCACCACGGTTTTAAATGTGATACAGACGGTGGTTTCCACGGTTTGGAATGCGATAAAGACCGTGATTGAAACTGTTACAAATGCCATCGGCTCTTTCCTTTCCTCCGCATGGGAGGCAATCAGAAATACCGTCACCACGGTAATGGAGGCGATTCGCAGTGTAATCACATCTGTATGGGAAGCGATAAAGTCAGCAGTGACGGCGGTGCTTTCCGCCATTAAGGACGTGGTGGTCTCTGCGTGGGAGGCGATAAAGAATGCCATTTCCACAGCAATGGAGGCGATAAAATCTGCGGTCATTGCCGCATGGGAAGCCATAAAGAGTGCGGTTTCCTCTGCGATTGAAGCAATAAAAAATGTGGCTGTGGCGGCATGGGAGGCAATAAAGTCAGCGGTCATTTCCATTATGGAGGCGATCAAGTCAGCCATTACCGCAGCGTGGGAAGCGATAAAATCGGCAGTCAGTTCCGTGGTCAATGCAATTAAGGAAGTCATCACCAGTGTGTGGAATGCCATCAAGTCCACGGTCACAGGCATTGTGGGCGGCCTGAAAGACGCGGTGGTAAATGTGTTCAACAGCCTGCTCTCAGGAATCAAGAATGCCATGAGCGGAATCGCCGGGGCGGTGAAGAACGGATTCGATGCGGCGATCAACTTTATCAAGAGCCTGCCCTCACAGGCATTGCAGTGGGGCAAGGATATCATCGGCGGTTTAATAGACGGTATTAAATCCAAGATCAGCGGCCTTGTGGACAGCGTGAAGGACATCGCGGGAACCATTGCGTCCTTCCTGCATTTCTCCGAGCCGGACGAGGGGCCGCTTTCCAACTTCCACACCTTTATGCCGGATATGATT
>QXWV01000253.1 GCA_009911195.1 Lachnospiraceae bacterium
TTTACTTGGAAAAGGCATCCGTGGGAATTTAGGGAAACTGACCGATCCCATGAAGGAACTGGCCGGAATGCTTATCCCCACAACAGGGGCAATGGAGAGCATCTCATCCGCCGGGAATGGCGGGAACGGAAATGCTTCACTGGCGGCAAGGCTGGATGCCATGTATGAAGTGGTGACAAAATATCTGCCCAGGCTGGCAGACGCACAGGTGGTATTGGATTCCGGTGTATTAGTGGGAGAGTTATCTGACGGGCTGAACCGGGAGCTGGGAAAGGCGTATTCATGATTAGGAAATTCAGGCTTATAAACGGGGAAGGGGTGTCATGGGATTTGAATGCCAGGACATCCTTTTTCCATTCCATTGGCGGCTTCGGCTATAAGGACGGGACGCAGTATGAACAGATCGGCACGGACTTCATCCCTCTGGAGGAATTATTCTCACAGGG
>QXWV01000254.1 GCA_009911195.1 Lachnospiraceae bacterium
CAGGAATGCCTATGTGAATTACCGTGCATTTTCAAGATTCGTCCGGGCGGTGCCGCTGACCCTTGTGTATGAGATGGAGGAGGCGTTCCGCGTCCCGGTGCGGATGACGGAGATCGCAAAGAGCGAACTGATCACTGGCGGCGCAGGCTTGGACTGCGAGGTGGCTTTCACCGCAACCGGGCTGTTTTATAAGAATGTTTCCGGCTACAGCGGGACGCTTTCCATCGGCGGAAAAATCTATCCATACGAATATACCTATGCCTATGCGGATGTGACGCAGAACACCCTCATGATTGACAGCGACAGCCACGGGGACAGCCCATGCAGGGTGACGGTGTACGGCCCCTGCACGAACCCGGTATGGAAGCACTA
>QXWV01000255.1 GCA_009911195.1 Lachnospiraceae bacterium
CGAGACCGGGCGGTATGAGGGCAGCATCCCGGACGGGCATAAGCTGGTCATTGATACCACGCAGATACCCTACAGCATTACGGAGCGGGGCGTCAGTGACGAGGTGGTGGCGGACCGTTACCAGATGTGCGACTTCACCACGGAGCGGTTCTTCCACCTGCAGTACGGCAGCAACCGCATTTCCGTGGTGCATGAGGGGCTGAACATTCTGAATGTTATGGTTGAGGGGAGGATCAGCTATGAGACCGTATAACGTGGAGATATTCACGCAGGACTTTGAGATGGTGGGAAACACCAATGTAAATGAGATCACCTACAAAGAGGATTATTTATCATCGGACGGCAATACCGTGACGGTGCTTGCCCTGCCCGGCGTGAAGAAACAGGACTATATCCGTATCAGCAGAGGGGATGAAGAGTATGCCGGAATCGTGACAGAGATCGGGTATGGCACGGATAAATCCAAAAAGTTACAGACCATTTCCTACAAGCCATTGATGGAGCTGCTCAATACGGATGTGCTTTTTGATGTAGACCTGCAGGGGCAGGGCAGCATGGAGCAGTTCATCTGTGACAGGATAAAAGAAATGTTCATCACCAATGAGGATGAAATGCAGAATATCAAAGGGCTTTCGGTCAGTGCGGCCACTTCTACAAAAGACTGGAGCCTGCATATCACACCCTCCGATAAGGGCGGGCATTACAACATCGTGAACCTGATTGATTCCGTGATCATCCCGGCAATGGAGAAGTACAGCATCCTTGTGAAGACAAAGCTGGATATCCAGAACCGGGAAGTGCAGATCATTGTAGGGAAAGCGGCATCCGGGGTGATTACGATTGAGAGTGACCTGCCGAACATTATCAAAAAGAGCGTCACGATAAAACAGGTCAGCGCCGATGTGAATAAGCTGGTGATTTATGACAGTTCCGATTATGAAAAGAAAAGGGTATATTTCCTGCATCCCGATCTTGGCTATGACACGAAAGACCGGGACCGCATTACCCCGGTGGTGTGTGAGATGCAGGCAGTTTCCCATGAGGAGGGGAGCAGCTTTGAGAGCGCGGCAATCAGCGCCGCCCATAACAAGTTTGCCAACCTTTCCTA
>QXWV01000256.1 GCA_009911195.1 Lachnospiraceae bacterium
TATCATCTCGGACGGGCAGAGTTACCGCAGCATCCTCACCGGGAGGGAGCGGGGGAAGAACACAAAGCTGGTGTTTGGCACGGTGCGTTTGGACTTGACTAAGATTTTAAGGAGGCAGGAGAATGGCTGACAACATCACGCTGAAAACTTACAAAGGCGGCAATGTCACCCCGCAGGATGACGCCATTATTTATGAAACCGCAATCCCCGGCAGCGGCATCTTCAAAGGGTGCGAAGTGACTTATGCGAGAGGGAATGTGCTGCACATCTCGCAGGGCTTTGGCATGATACGGGGGCGGTTCTTTGAAGTGTATGAAACGGAGATAGACGTGCGCCTTGCGGATGTGGGGGAGACACTGCAGGGGCGGGTGTATATCCATCTCGATTTATCCAATGCGGATGAACCCATCAAGATACTGGCGCAGGCGGCAGTGGAGCTTCCGCCGCTGGACGCGGATGTGAACATCAATTACAACAATTCTTCCTACGATCTGGAACTTGCCATCTTCACCGTATCTTCCGCAGGATTGGACGGGCTGACAAAGGTGTTCCCCACGTTGAAAGCCGGGAGCGGGGGCGGCGGGGGAGGAGGGGAGACGCTCACCCGTGCAACCTCTTATGCCGTAGGGGATGCGGTGACCGCAGTGGGCGCTCCGGGGTGGGCGACACTGGTCTGCACACAGGCAGGCACCACAGCCGCATCGGAGCCTTCCGGGTATTCGAGAATTACCAAAGTGGGAGACAGGGTTTTAGATGGAACTGCGGTATTTACTGCAAGGAACATCATCGGGGAGCTGGACGGTGTCATTTCTTCCAATGCATCCCTTGGGGAATCCATGACGGAACTGGATACCAAAGTGACGGAGATGATGAGCAGCACCGGCCTTGTGATGAAACTGGTGAGCCTTGACGAATACCGCGCATTGGAAAGCTACAGCGCAACGACAATCTATCTCTGTTATGAGGATGAAACCACAAAGCGTGTGACGCGCATTTTCGTGGGAGAGGACAGAGTGTATGCGGCGGGAGTCAAGGTGACCTACCAGATCGACACGGGATATTCATTAGAAAGGACTGTGCCGGACAGGGAGGACGCCATTGCCGCCGCACCGCCTGCCGCTCTGGAGGGCTATACCTTTGTGGGATGGCGGCAGGATGATTCCGCAGAGAAAAAAGTGCTTTCGGAATATCTCATCAGCAGTGAGG
>QXWV01000257.1 GCA_009911195.1 Lachnospiraceae bacterium
GTGGTGGCTCTAAAGTGTTAAAATCCGAGGTGGCTCTCAAGCGATAAAACGGTGGCTCCGAAGCGTTAGAATATTCAGGTACACGGCTTATTGCAGTTTTACGGAGCCAATAGGACCGGAAGGTTTGCGGGGCGCTTAGTCCAAATTCAAAACCTGCCTCAGAACCATATCCCCGATCTGGAACTGGCAAGAGACCTTGTGAAGCAGGGGCGTTTTGAAGATATCGAATTATTATACGATTCCACACCGAATGTTCTCTCGGAACTTATCCGCACAGCTTTCATTCCAAAGCCGGGATGCCGCTTTGTGGTGGCTGACTTTTCCGCCATTGAAGCAAGGGTGCTGGCGTGGCTTTCCGGGGAACAGTGGCGGCTGGATGTGTTTACTTCCCACGGGAAGATTTATGAGGCTTCGGCATCCGCTATGTTCCATGTGCCTGTGGAGGAGATTACCAAGACATCCCCGCTCCGTCAGAAGGGGAAGATATCGGAGCTGGCTCTGGGCTATGGCGGCTCCACGGGCGCTCTCATTTCTATGGGCGCACTGGACATGGGATTGGCGGAGGATGAACTTTCACCGCTTGTGGCAGCGTGGAGAAAGGCCAATCCCCATATCACACAGTTCTGGTGGGATGTGGATGCGGCGGCTGTGAAAGCGGTCACGGAAAAGCAGAAAGCGAAGGTCGGGAAGATCATTTTTGAATATAAGAGCGGGATTTTATTCATCACGCTCTCGTCCGGGCGGAAGCTGTCCTATGTAAAGCCGCGGATGGCTGTAAATAAGTTCGGGCGCGATGGGCTGACTTATGAAGGGATTTCTGAAAACAAGAAATGGAGCCGGATAGAAACTTATGGTCCCAAGCTGGTGGAGAACATCGTGCAGGGGACGGCGAGGGATTTACTGGCGGAGGCAATGCTGCGTGTGGAGAAGAAAGGATACCCCATCGTCATGCACTGCCATGATGAAATCATAGCGGAAGTGCCGGAGGGCAGCGGTTCCGTGGATGAGATGTGTGAGGTTATGGCGGTACAGCCAGAGTGGGCGGCGGGATTACCGCTCCGGGCTGATGGATACAGTTGCTCATTTTACCAAAAACAGTGAGGGAGAAATATATGGAGAGAAGGAATGCGGAAGGGTACCATGACCCTACAGCCTACGGCGGGATGCGTATGGCGGAGCAGAAAACGGAAAAGGAAACGGTGAAGATGGTTTATAAAAACGGGAGGATGGAGCTTTATATCCATGAATTCTTCCCATGCAGGTTAGCGGTGGCAAGGAAGGTGTTCCCGCTGATCCGGCGCTTTGCGAAAGATGAGGATAAGGAGAAACTGAAACAGTTTTTACGGATAAAGGCACGGGAGCATTCCGGGAAAGTCAGGGCTTTTTCGGAAAAGGCACAGGCCCTTACTGCCAAATCGGAGGAATGGCATTTTTACCGAAGGAAAGCCAGGGAGGAACAGATCATCTATAACCAGTGCATGAAAAATCTGAAATTATTGGAGGGCAGGAAGGAATGAAACTGTAT
>QXWV01000258.1 GCA_009911195.1 Lachnospiraceae bacterium
CGCGGAGATGGAGCTGGAGGAATTCATAGAACGGATATCCCACACCATCCGCACGGCGGAGACCGTGGAGCAGTATGTAAAAATGACGAAAGCGAAGCAGGATGCCATCAAAGATGTGGGCGGGTTCGTCATGGGGAAATTGAAAGGCGGCAGGAGGAAGAAGGACTGTGTGGAGTTCCGCTCTGCCTTAACTCTGGATATGGACCATGCCGTCCAAGATATCCCGGAGCAGGTGGAGATGTTCTTTGACTTCCAGTGCCTGATCTATTCCACCCATAAGCACACGCCGGAGAATCCGAGGCTGCGGCTCATCATCCCGCTGTCCCGGAACGTGTCGCCGGATGAATATGTGGCGGTGGCGCGTAAAGTGGCGGAGGATATCGGGATAGAGATGTTCGATGATACCACCTACGAGCCGAGCCGCCTCATGTATTGGCCTTCCACCTCCGCTGACGGGAAATTTATTTTCAGGGATATCGAGGGAGAGCCGCTGAACCCGGACGAGGTGCTTTCACGGTATCAGGACTGGCGGGATTCCTCCGAGTGGCCGGTGAGCAGCCGCCAGCAGAA
>QXWV01000259.1 GCA_009911195.1 Lachnospiraceae bacterium
CCAGAGGGAGATGCGGAAACAGGCAGACCCGCTTACAAAGGACGGAGTAATCGGTGCGTTCTGCCGGACGTATTCCATTGAGGAAGCCATCTCAAACTTTCTTCCCGATGTCTATCAGCCAAGCGCCATGCCGGGGCGGTATGACTATATCCCCGCTGACTCACAGGCGGGCGTGGTGATTTATGAAGGGAAGTTTGCCTATTCCCACCATGCCACGGACCCGGCCTGCGGAAAGCTAATGAACGCCTTTGACATGGTGCGGATACACAGGTATGGGGATTTGGATGAAAAGGCGGCGGAGAATACGGAGGCATCAAAACTTCCATCCTTTAACGCAATGAGCGAGTTTGCCGTGAACGATGAGAACGTGAAGATGACCATTGCCGGGGAGCGGATGGAAAAAGCGGAGAAGGAGTTCTCCGG
>QXWV01000260.1 GCA_009911195.1 Lachnospiraceae bacterium
CCATCTTGTAGCGTCCGACATTTTCTGATAAAATATCCATATGGGGTACTGCCATAACGGGATAGGCGGTCAGTCCTTCTTCGCGGAGGGACTATCCCTCCGACAACGGGTAAAACCGGGAAAGGAGGGATTGCTTATGAGTGACTATGAACTGCTGACGGTTGTTCTGATGATTCTTGGAATCATCGTATCAATTCTGATTGCATACATAAACACAAAAAAGTAACCGCCCCCAGCCACGGAATGCGGTTACTTTTTTAGCAACTAAATTCTAAGGGCTGACCGTCTATCGGCAGTATTCCCTTTTGTATTTTCATTGTAACAGATTCCCCCGCATCTGTCAAACGCTGCGGAGCGTTCCGCTGAAATCATTTTATGCCGGATTCCGCATAAAAGCAGGGGGATTTTGTCGAATCCCGTTTGTCGAATGTCGAATTGGGTGGGGTAAATGGGGTAAAGAGGGGTAAAAGTC
>QXWV01000261.1 GCA_009911195.1 Lachnospiraceae bacterium
TTGATGCCATAGGATTTTGGGTACTCGCAGGCAAAAGTATTGAAGAATGGCTTAAAATCAAGGGATTTTGAGCGTAGAGGGGTTCACCGGAGTGGTTGGTGGGCCTCTCTTTTTTGCGTTTTTGATGCTGCTGATAGTGGGGCGATTGGGGCGGAATTATACTATCAGGCAAAAGTATACTTTCACGCAAAAGTCAGGGGTTTCCGTGATAGTATAAAACGGAAAGGTAAAAAGGAGTAGGATATTGGCGGTTTTGGCTGAAAGGCGTATTAGCTTGACGGAAAATGCTGTTGAAAAACGGGGGATATGATACAAACACGGAAACCGTTCGGAGTTTTCGTGTTTGTATATGAGTTTCCGTGATAGTTTGGAGTTTTGCGTGATAGTATACAGAAAAAATAAAAAATGATAGCGGGAGGAAAAGGGCTGTTTGGCAGTCCTTTTTCTCATGTCTTAAGTTTTCACAATTCATTTCTCTATATTTCAAATTTCACAGATATTTTTATAATTGGTTTAGATAATAATAAGTTGGAAAGCGGGGAAATAAGAGGTAATATGCTTACACAGCGGTTTGCGTTTGCGCCGTATCGGACTAATTTTGTGCCTTGGGAGGAGGCGGGAGTTTTTGCTTAATGGGATAATTATCTAAAAATTAATCAGTGTGCTAAAATATAATTGTTGACTTGAAGCGCACTTCATAGTTTATGATAACAGGGAAAGGTGGATTTATATGTATTCAGCAAAAGAAGCAGCAGAAAAGACGGGATTATCGACAGCAGCATTAAGGTATTATGAAAAGGAACAGTTATTGCCGCAGATTTCCCGGACAAGCCAGAAATACAGGCAGTATTCGGATTCAGATATTGAATGGATAAAAATGGTTCAATGCCTGAGAAGGGCGAATGTGCCAATCCAGTCAGTTAAAAAATATATTGCCCTGTTGGTACAGGGTGGGAAAACAATGGAACAGCGGTATGGCATGGTTCAGGATTACATCAGGAATATTCAGGAACAGATGGATCAACTGCACAATGCGCTTGCCTTAACACGCGAAAAGTCGGCATTTTATGAAAAACTTTTAAAGGAGCCGTCAAGCAGGGATTTAACATATCTGGAAGAATGGGAACTGTTTAAAAATGAAGAAGGGAAGGAAGAATGAAAACGGTTTTGATTACGGGAACCACCAGCGGAATCGGAAAAGCCTTTGCGGAAAAATTCGCAGATGAGGGATATGATTTGATTCTTGTTGCGAGGAATGAGCAGAAGTTAAAACAACAGCAGGCAGCTTTGCAGGAGACCTACCATGTGGCAGTGAGATACATTGTTCAGGATTTGACACAGGAGAGTGCGGCAGGTTTGATAATGGCGGATATAGATAAATCGAAGGTCACCATTGATGTTCTTGTAAATAACGCGGGCTTTAATGAGTGTGGCTTTTTTGTGGATACCAGTCTTGACAGGGAACTTGAAATGATAAATATGCATATACGGTTTGTAACAGAATTGACAAAACGTATATTAGTACATATGAAAGAAAATGGCTATGGGAGAATCCTGAATGTAGGCTCAACAGGCTCTTTTATCCCGTCTCCCACAGATGCCGTTTATTCTGCCACAAAAGCATATATTATGTCTTTTTCAAATGCTTTATGTGGCGAACTTGGTAAAGCAGGGATAAAAGTAACTACTTTATGTCCAGGGGCAACGGAGACAGAATTTGCTGCAAAAGCAAACATTCAAAACACATTGCTATTTAGGATCGCAGTTATGAAGCCGGAAAAAGTGGTGGGGATTGCTTATCGCAAAATGATGAAAGGAAGAAGGCTGGTTATTCCGGGGATATATAATAAGCTGTTGGTTGTATTTTCCAAAGTAATGCCTATAAGCCTAACAAATAGGATTACGATTCTTATGATGAAATAATTGTGGCGAGGCTGGAAAAGATACCATTGATTAAGCAAAGACCGCCGCACTATGGCCATCATCCGCCATATGCGGCGGTCTGCCGTTTCCGCAGGCAGGTCTGACAGCAGAAACCGCTTGGAAAGCGGGGAAAACAGAGTTAATATGCTTACACGGCGGTTTGGGTTTCCCTTATATCGGACGAATGGCGAAAAACTTTAGGGCTGATTTGGGCTTTCAAAAACAAAAAATCTGCGATTCACGTAGCCAGATTAACCATTCACGAAGTAGGCGTTAGAAATCGCCCTGATTTTTCCGATAAGTTAGTTGAAGACTGGAGGTGGCAGAAACGATAAAAATTGCGGTGTGTGATGATGAAAAAAACATAAGGTCTTACCTTGTTTCGCTCATCAAAAAACAGGGCGGGGAATGCGGCATCACGGAATATGCCTCTGCCGATGCGTACCTCTCGGACGGTAAGGAGCATGACATTATTTTCCTGGACATAGAGATGGGCGGCTCCGGTGCAGGCATGGACGGCATGGGGCTGGCAAGGCATATCCGGGGCATGGAGGCGCGGAAACAGCCCATCATCATTTTTGTAACAGGGTATGAAAAATATGTGTATGACGCATTTGACGTAGGGGCGTTCCAGTATCTGGTAAAGCCCGTGGGCGAACAGAAATTCGCAGAGGTGTTCGGACGGGCGGCGGGGCAGGTTTTATCCGAGGCGGAGCAGCGGAAGAAAAAACTTGTGATCCAGTATGGCGGCGAGGGAAAGGCGATACCGCTGAATGACATTTACTACATGGAAAGCCGGAACCACAATATCATCCTGTACCTGAAAGACGGGAATATCGAATACTATGCGAAGATCGGGGATTTGGAGGAGGAGCTGGCGGGGCAGTTCTACCGCATCCACCGGGGATACCTTATCAACCTTTTCCATGTGGAGGGTTACGATAAGACGGAGGTAAGGATGGCGAACGGGGATAAGCTGCTGCTTTCAAGGTATAAATATGACGGCTTTGTGCAGGCATACATGGATTACATTTCGGAGGAAAGCCTATGAGCCAGCCAGTGTTTGAAATAGTGAATAGCATCTTGGATATATGGAAGATTGCCGTACAAGCCATCATGTTCCTTGTTTTGTGGACGGCGGCTTTCAGAGGGAAAAAAGGAAAAAGGGATGGCATTGCGGCAGTGCTGTTTATCCTTGCCAATATAGGGATAGGATTTCTGCCGTGTACCGCTTGGGTGCGGTATGGCGTTTCAGCTTTCGCAATAATGGGCTATGCAGGGATATGTTATAAAAAGCAGATTGGAAAAGCAGTATTTGTGATGCTCGCTTTTTATAACCTCCATTGCCTGAGTTTCCTGATTGCAAACAGCATTTACATGAAGATAACGGGTGTGATGATGAAAAGCCTTGATGCAATGCAGGAAAGCTATATGCAACAGGTATACCAATGTTTGTCGGTCGGGATGGCGGTTTCCGTTCTCTTTTATACGGCACTGTATGTGGCAATGGCAGTTATTTTTCACAGCCTCATTAAAGGGGAAGCCGTAATGGCCTGGCAGGACATCATCCTGCTTTCCATCCTGAATTTTGTCGGGAGCATGATTGCAAACGTGGTCAACGGCCTGCTTATTGTAAGAATAAATACAGATGCTTTTGTGCTGTTTGATGAAAAGCCTGACCTGCTTTGGAAGGTTCCCATGATAGCGGTTCTCATATTTGCGGGAGAGGCTGCCCTGATCTATTTCTGGCAGAGATACCGTATCCTGCTTGCCGAGAGACAGAAACATTTCGTGGAGGAACAGCAGGTCAAGGCCATGAAGAAGCGTCTGGAGGAAGCGGAGAATTTCTATGGAAGCATCCGGAAGGTGCGCCACGAGATGAAGAACCATATGGCGAACATTAAAGGACTGGCAGGAGCCGGGGAGTATGGGGAAATAGAGGATTATATACGGCGGATGGATGAGACCATGCAGGAACTGGAATATAAGTATGTGACGGGGAATGCAGTAACGGATGTCATCATCAATGACAAATGCCGCAGGGCGGAAAAGGCAGGAATCCGGTTTGATGCAGATTTCCGGTATGGCGGGGAAATTCCCGTGTTTGATATGGGGATCATATTGAACAATCTTCTGGATAATGCCATAGAAGCCTGCGAAAAACTGGAAACAGGTAAAGGATTTATACGCCTTTCATTAAAGCGGAAAAAGCAGTTTTTATTGCTGGAGGTTGAGAACAGCTTTGATGGGGCTGTTCCTATAAGCAAATGCAGTCCGCTCCCGCCTACAACGAAACAGAGTATCCTGCCGAGGATTATTACGGAGCATGGGATAGGGCTTGAAAATGTGAGGGATATTGCAGAGAGGTATTTCGGCGGTGTAAACATAAAAGTGAAAGGGGATGTGTTCCATGTGACGGTAATGCTGCAGCAGGGGGGAGGAGGGGGAAGGTAAGTAAATGACCTTGCACTAAATGAAACTCAAAAACAGATTAAAACGGAGGATTAAAAATGGCTATCGGTGGAATAGGACAAAATTATTATCAGAACAATGTGGAAACAAAGAGAAATACGAAAAATGTGAACGGTACGGAAAAATTCGCACTGGAAAAAACAGGCAGTACACAGGAACTAACGGAAGCGGAAGAAATGGAGCTGTTCAAGAAGGAATTTTATGAAGACCTTTCCAAGATTACCATCCATAAAACATTAAACAACGTGGCTATCAATATTTCAGAAGCAGGATTTAAGGCTATGAAAGAAGACCCGGAATATAGGGAAAAAATTCTTTCACTGCTCAAGAGGGATTTGGGGAGTTCATTGGCTCGAAACTGTTCCGCAGTATTTACGGTCGGTGCAACAATAAAGGAGTATCGGGGAGATTCATGGCCTGTGGGTTATGATTCGGAGTTTTATGCACGTTCTCAGGACAGCTTTTTTAAGAAAACAAATGGGCAGAAAGACAGGAATAAGGAACTGCTGGAAGAATATCTGGAAAAGCGGGCGCAGGCTAAGAGACAGCAGCAGGAGTTATTGGATGAAAAGATTGCAAAAGCGGAGCAGGAGAGAAGCAGGCTGGCAAAGGCGTGGGCTGGTGAAAAGCAGATGGCGGCGGCATCCAATGCTTATGATGCAAATGTCATGACGGAAACTGTGGCAGGCGGAGATACGCTGCTTGGTTAATGAAGGGCATCATGCCCGGACTTACCGCAAGGGGGCATGGGCGGCTCCGAATGACAGAGGGGCTGCCGCAGCAGATAAGAGGAATGAGGGCCGGTTCGTATTATCAGCAGATGGCTAGGTTCCATCAATTTATGGCGGAGGATATGAAAAATGCGTGTCAGCAGAATACCGGCATTACTTATTACGGCAATGATGATTCCCGCAATCAGTGGATGTACCACACAGGGGAGCCCCGCCCCGGATGCCGTGCATCAGATTGGGGATGGCGGCTCGGCGGTCTATGATGATGACCCGATAACGAATGGTATGTGCGGGAATGTGGCATCGTGTTCCTTGACATCACTGCTGAAAAATGGGAAGTATCGCATATGTGGGTACAACGGTTTTGCAAGAAAAAACGTATTGAGGGAGCTTTGAATATAAATTGTGTGTGGCTTATCCCGCAAGATGCTGTTTAAGTTAGATGATGCACAAATTTCAAAAAAAACTTGTAAGATTTTTTGAAATGCGAAGTCTTATAGGAGAGGAGGTGAGAAAGTGGCAGGCTTTGGAGAAGAATTTGAGAAAATTTATATGAGATACTTTAATGATGTATTTCTTTTTCTCAAAAAGCTATCAAAAGACGAAAGCATTGCAGAGGAGATAACAAGCGAAACATTTTTCAAAGCAATGCGCTCAATAGATACTTTTCGTGGCGACACAGACATTCGTGTCTGGCTTTGTCAAATTGCAAAGAACTGTTACTTTTCTCACTTGAAAAGACAGCAGAGGTTTGTAGATATTACTGATATTGAATTTGCAGATAGTATAGACACCATTGAGGAACAAATATTAAACCGAAGTGATGTTATGCAAATACATCTCCTGCTGCACAATTTAGAAGAACCATATAAGGAAGTTTTTATGCTGCGGGTTTTTGGAGAATTGAGTTTCAAACAAATCGCGGGTATTTTTCAAAAGACAGATAACTGGGCCTGTGTCACTTATCACCGGGCAAGAAACAAAATATTGGAACAAATGGAGGCCAATAATGATTGATAGATGCAATTTAATCAAAGACATACTTCCGCTTTATGTAGAAGATATGGTAAGTACGGATACAAGGGAATTTGTCAGTGAACATCTTGAACATTGTGTGGAGTGCCGTGCAGAGTTTGAGCGTATGCGCAAAGCTACGAATTTTATCCCTGATGCTGACCATGATGATGATATTGTGCCATTAAGAAGAGTAAAGCGGGACTTATTTATCAAACGCTTGCAGACTATTTGTTTCACGGCAATCCTGGCCTGTGCCATCGTGACGATTATTTTTGGGATTTTAACATCCCCTAAATTTTTCCCCTATTCCGATAACCTGCTCAATGTGATTGATGTTCCTGATGGAAGCGTTATCATCACCTTTGATAGCGAAGTGACAGGGTATAGCTGTAATGAAGTGTTTGACAATGAAACAGAAACGACAATTTATCGCATAAATGCCTGGACTACAACTTGGGACTTATATCTGTCTAATCGCGGAAAACAAAATATGGTAATACCTTTTAACCGTGAAACTGAAATCCAGATTTTCTATGCTCAAAACGATGGCTCCGAGGATGTACTGATTTATGGGTCAAATCAAAACACGGAAGAAAACGGTGTAACTCTGCCAAGGCTGATTCTAATGCCGTATTTCTTATTGGCTTTCCTTGCCCTTGTTGTACTTGCAATTCTACGAGCGCTATTAAGGAATAAGCAAGTCGTCATTGTTTGGATTGACAGGGCTATTCCGTTTCCAATTTCCTATATGGCGGCGCAGCTTTGCACAAAAGGGTTTGACTTCACGACATATTCTTCGCAACGAGATTTTTGCATTATCATCCTGGTTGCTATGTTGCTTTATTTCGCAATGCTGACAGGAAAATCTCTTTATAAAGCAAAGCTGAACACTTCGAGGGGATAGAGGGGTAGGCATGAAAAAATCTCTGTTCAGGCTAACGGATATGTTAGAGCTAAGTATTGCATATATTTTTTGCTTTTCTCTCAATTTGCTTTTGGATTATGCAAAGGCTTTGGATTTGGATGCCTATATTCTAAAGGCTTTTTTGAAAAATTTTATTGATTACCAGCCCTTGATTGTTTCGCTGTTTACGTTCATTGTGATAGTGTTCCATTATCAAATGCTGGAGAGAAAAAAAGCAGAAATATTTTGCAGGATACTTGTGGGTGGTACTGTGTTTCACATCACAATTCGATATGTGCTGGACTGCCTCACGATACTAATTTTTGTTTATCTTTTATCGGCTTTGGTAAATCTCCATTTTGGTTTCATTTTAGCCGACAATTTTTATTTAATCCTTATTTTTGTCACATACATACTAATCAGCGCAAGGCGGGTACGGAAATATGAAAATATTTAAGTTTATTGTTTCAAAAATATTTTTGAGAAAAGCGATACTTGGTATCTGCATAATGCTGTTGCTTCTCATGGCGAATTACATAACCTTTACTGCTGCCCGTTCCATTTTGTCAACATTTCAAGGGTATCAGGAAACAAAATATGTAAATCAAGAGGGAGTTTACATCGCCAACTTAGACCCGGATAGTCATATTGATATGGGCATGATTAGCGAAAACGGAACACAAGCAGTATATGACTATTTGAACAGTAGCTTTAAGTATGCTTTTTATACAGACGGGTTTATTGTATCTGTTCCCAACGGTGATGATATGAAAATATCATTAGCCTATATGAACGAGCAGTATTATAGATTAAATGAATTTGAACTTTCACAAGGGACAGATTTATATTTTGATTACCAATTAGACGGGGAAATCCCTGTTTTAATAGGAAAAGGGTTAAGCAAAACATATCCCGTTGGAGCAACAATAGAAATGGAAGAATCTGTTCTTGGGCGGCCGCTAACTCTAAAGGTTCAGGGCGTATTAAAGCAAAATGCCTACCATTCCAATTATTATGCCCTCAATTCCAAAACATACTACAATTTCTCAATCCTTTTTCCTGTGAATGGGGAATTTATAAATCATGCGAGCATGGACATCCAATTTAACGGCCTCATGGATATTATTCTTCTGGACACCTCAAAAGAAGAAATAGAAAGTTTGAGCGAGGTTATCAAAGACAATTTGGGTTTGAGCTTTAATTTCTTTAGCCAAAAGGAAAATTACGATTACTTCAACGAATACTATCTTCATTCATTAAAAATTATATTCATAACAACCGTTATTCTGCTGATCGTCATAACTTGTCTTTCTGTTTGGAACGCATTGGTTAGCGTCCGTTTAATGTTGAAAGATTTTACAATCAATCTCTTGGTTGGATTAAGCTACTCAAAACTGAAAAGAATTTTTTATGGCTATTTCGGGATGCTCGCCCTTGTCAATGTAACACTGATTTCTGTATTCACCGCTTCTAACCGTTACGGGTGCTGGTTAAGGAAAGACGCTACCTTTGCCACTTACGGATTGTTTGGTTTGATAGGAATGGACTGGCTGGCTTTGTTGCTGGTTGTCGTTTCTGATATTGTTATCGGAATAATTGTTGTCGAAAGAATGTTGTGGAAAATCAAAAAGGTTCCAATCTCCTTGGGGGTATTGCAATGACGAAGATTATTGATCTAAGCGTTAAAGAAAAAATCTATAAGAGCAAAAAGGCGCAGATTTCAATACTAAATGATTTCAGGCTTGAAGTCGCCGCCGGTGAAAAAATTGCCATTGTAGGTGAATCGGGAGCAGGAAAAAGTTCCTTGCTCAATATCATTGGATTGCTTGATAGAAATTATGTCGGTGAATATACACTTTTTGGTTTGCCGACAGATCAGTTACATACAAGACAGTTAGCGCAATGGCGAAATCAGCGGATTGGCTTTGTTCTTCAAGAGTCGGCGCTAATTAACTCTTTGACGATTGAAGATAATATCGAACTGCCGTTTCTTTATGCCGGTCCTGACAAAAAGGATGTTAGGGAGATTAAGGATTTCGATAGGATCGTCAGCGCGATTGGGATCAGATACATACTAAAAAAGAAACCTCTTGAATGTTCCGGTGGAGAAAGGGCCAGAGCCGTATTTGCCAGAGGAATCATCATGAAGCCTCAAATTATTTTGGCTGATGAACCTACGGCATCCCTGGATGTGGAGAACAGAGAAAGAATTGTAACCTTGCTTTTTAACATGAACAAAGAATTTAACACCACTATCATTACTGTAACTCATGATTTGGAAATAGCCAATCGTCATGATAGAGTAATCCATAGGTAATTGCGAAACAAGTTCAAAATCTTGATTCCAATAGGGCAAAGACCCGGTTGAGCCGGACTTACAGGAGGT
>QXWV01000262.1 GCA_009911195.1 Lachnospiraceae bacterium
AAGCGGACAATTGTTCTGCCACAGATAACAAATGCCGTGTCCAGTATCAGGACAGCGGCGGTGGCGGAAGGTGACAGTTCCGCTGTCGGTAACACTATAGAATTACTTTTCCTGAACCAGAGGATCGGATTCCCTGCCTGACAGTATTGTGACGGCATCCTGCTATCACTGGCAGGATGCGGAAAGTGCCGTAAACAGGGAGTTTGTGGGAATTGGCAGGGATTTCAGGGTGTGTTTTTGGCGCACCTTGTTTTAGCTGTAGTAAAAGCAGCGTGTGCTATAGCACAGTATTTCAGGAGACAGGAGGGCTGAAAGAGTGAAGAGGAAGTTCTGGAACTGGATCAAAAATGACGCAGGTGGGGAGGAAGCGCGCACCCTTGTGCTGAACGGCGAGATTTCGGATGAAACATGGTACGGGGATGAGGTGACGCCTGCCCTGTTCGCAAAAGAGCTGAATGCCGGGAGCGGCAACATCACCGTATGGATCAATTCACCGGGCGGCGATGTGTACGCCGCCGCACAGATTTATAACATGCTCATGGAGTACAAGGGCGATGTGACCGTGAAGGTGGACGCGCTGGCGGCTTCGGCAGCCTCCGTCATCGCTATGGCGGGCACCACGGTGCTGATGTCCCCACCAAGTTTAATGATGATCCACAATCCGATTACAGTAGCTATTGGTGATTCCAAGGAGATGCAGAAGGCGGGGGAGATGTTAAATGAAGTGAAAGAGGGCATCATGAACGCCTACGAGATCAAGACCGGGATGGACCGTAAGAAGATATCCCACCTCATGGATGCGGAAAGCTGGTTCAACGCAAAGAAAGCCGTGGAGCTGGGCTTTGCGGACGGCATCCTGCACGGGAAGGAAGATACGGAAGAAGATGCAGAGGGGCTGATGTTCTCCCGCACAGCGGTGACCAATTCCCTGTTGACCAAGCTGATTCCGAAAAAGCCAGAGGCGAAAGTACCCATAGAGCAGTTAGAGAAGCGTTTGCAACTTTTATCACATTAAATTCATGGAGGGAAATGTTTATGAGCAAGATTTTAGAACTGAGGGAAAAACGGGCAAAGGCATGGGAGGCGGCAAAGAAGTTCCTCGACAGCAAGCGCGGTGAGGACGGGCTGCTTTCCGCAGAGGACACCGCCGCCTATGAGAAGATGGAAAAGGAAGTGGTGGATTTAGGGAAGGAGA
>QXWV01000271.1 GCA_009911195.1 Lachnospiraceae bacterium
TGAGACCGGGCGGTATGAGGGCAGCATCCCGGACGGGCATAAGCTGGTCATTGATACCACGCAGATTCCCTACAGTATTACGGAGCGGGGCGTCAGTGACGAGGTGGTGGCTGACCGTTACCAGATGTGCGACTTCACCACGGAGCGGTTCTTCCACCTGCAGTACGGCAGCAACCGTATTTCCGTGGTGCATGAGGGGCTGAACATCTTAAACGTGATGGTGGAAGGGAGGATCAGCTATGAGACCGTATAACGTGGAAATCTTCACGCCGGACTTTGAGATGGTGGGAAACACCAATGTAAATGAAATCACCTACAAAGAGGATTATTTATCTTCCGATGGGAACACGGTCACGGTGCTTGCCCTGCCCGGCGTGAAGAAACAGGACTATATCCGTATCAGCAGAGGGGATGAAGAGTATGCCGGGATTGTGACGGAGATCGGCTATGGCACGGACAAGTCAAAGAAGTTACAGACCATTTCCTATAAGCCCCTCATGGAACTGCTCAATACGGATGTGCTGTTTGATGTGGATTTGCAGGGGCAGGGGAGCATGGAGCAGTTTATCTGTGACAGGATAAAAGAAATATTCATCACCAATGAAGATGAAATGCAGAACATCAAAGGTCTTTCCGTCAGTGCGGTCACCGCCACAAAGGACTGGAGCCTGCACATCACGCCCTCCGATAAGGGAGGGCATTACAACATCGTGAACCTTATTGATTCCGTGATTATTCCGGCAATGGAGAAGTACAGCATCCTTGTAAAGACGAGGCTGGACATCCAGAACCGGGAAGTGCAGATCATTGTAGGGAAAGCGGCAGCCGGGGTGATTACGATTGAAAGCGACCTTCCCAACATCATCAAAAAGAGCGTCACGATAAAACAGGTCAGCGCAGATGTGAATAAACTGGTGATTTATGATGCAGAGAATTATTCCAACACCCGGATTTATTATCTGCATCCCGATCTTGGCTATGACACGAAGGACCGGGACCGCATTACCCCGGTGGTGTGTGAGATGCAGGCGGTTTCCCATGAGGAGGGGAGCAGCTTTGAGAGCGCGGCAATCAGCGCCGCCCATAACAAGTTTGCCAACCTTTCCTA
>QXWV01000272.1 GCA_009911195.1 Lachnospiraceae bacterium
CATCATATCGGACGGGGAGAGTTACCGCAGCATCCTCACGGGCAGGGAGCGTGGCAAAAATACAAAGCTGGTGTTCGGCACGGTGCGGCTGGATTTGACTAAGATTTTAAGGAGGCAGGAGAATGGCTGACAACATCACATTAAAAACCTATAAGGGCGGGAACGTGACCCCGCAGGATGACGCCATCATCTACGAGACGGCGATCCCCGGCAGCGGCATCTTCAAAGGCTGCGAAGTGACCTATGCGAGAGGAAATGTGCTGCATATCTCGCAGGGCTTTGGCATGATTCGTGGCCGGTTCTTTGAGGTGTATGAAACGGAGATTGACGTGCGCCTTGCGGA
>QXWV01000273.1 GCA_009911195.1 Lachnospiraceae bacterium
GACACTGCAGGGGCGGGTGTATATCCACCTTGATTTATCCAATGCGGACGAGCCCATCAAGATACTGGCGCAGGCGGCAGCGGAGCTTCCGCCGTTGGACGCGGATGTGAACATCAACTACAACAATTCCTCCTATGACCTGGAACTTGCCATCTTCACCGTATCTTCGGCGGGCTTGGATGGCCTGACAAAAGTATTCCCCACGCTGAAAGCCGGGAGCGGGGGCGGCGGGGGAGGAGGCGAGACGCTCACCCGTGCAACCTCTTATGCCGTAGGGGATGCGGTGACGGCGGTGGGCGCTCCGGGGTGGGCGACTTTTGTATGCACGCAGGCAGGCACCACGGCGGCATCGGAGCCTTCCGGGTATTCGAGGATCACCAAAGTGGGAGACAGGGTTTTAGACGGAACCGCGGTATTTACTGCGAGAAATATCATCGGGGAGCTGGACGGTGTCATTTCTTCCAATGCATCCCTTGGGGAATCTGTGCAGACTCTGGACGAAAAAGTGGCGGAGATGATGAGCAGCACCGGCCTTGTGATGAAACTGGTGAGCCTTGACGAGTACCGGGCAATGGAAAGCTACAGC
>QXWV01000274.1 GCA_009911195.1 Lachnospiraceae bacterium
TCTCTGCTATGAGGATGAAACCACTAAAAGGGTGACGCGGATTTTCGTAGGAGAGGACAGGGTGTATGCGGCAGGAGTCAAGGTAACCTACCAGATCGACACTGGTTATTCATTAGAAAGAACCGTGCCGGACAGGGAGGACGCCATTGCCGCCGCCCCGGATGCTGCGCTGGAGGGATACACTTTTGTGGGATGGCGGCAGGACGATTCCCCGGAGAAAAAGGTGTTGACGGAATATATCATTACTTCGGAAGAACCCGTTACGCTCTATGCAGTGTTTAAAAAGCAGATGACCATAGGGCTGATGCCCAACGGCGGCACCCTTGCAGAAACCGGGGCGGCGGAGTCCTTTACGGCTTATTGCTATTACAATAACGGGAATTCCCAGAGCGAACCCACCACGATCCCGGCAAGCCCCTACACGAGAAAGAATATGTCCTTCTGCGGATGGAGCATTGACTCCCTTTCCACGCCATCCTAC
>QXWV01000263.1 GCA_009911195.1 Lachnospiraceae bacterium
GCGCCTGGAGCGGCAGGCCGCTATTGACGCGGAACTGAATAAACCCACCTCCGAGCCCATCACCAACAAGCCGAATAACCACCCGGACGGGGAGGAAAAAACGGGCAGGGCAACGGACAGCTACAGGAGGACGTTCTGGAACGCCATGCGCCGGAAGAACTTCTTCGATGTGGAGAATGCCCTGCAGGTGGGTACGGATTCCGAGGGCGGCTATCTTGTGCCGGATGAATTTGAACACACTTTAGTGGAGGCATTGGAGGAAGAGAACTGTTTCCGGGGACTTGCCACAGTCATCCAGACCTCCAGCGGCGACAGGAAGATTCCCGTGGTGGCGTCCAAAGGCGAGGCGTCATGGATTGACGAGGAAGGGGCGTACCCGGAATCGGATGATTCCTTCGGTCAGGTCTCCATCGGTGCTTTCAAGGTGGCGACCATGATCAAGGTATCGGATGAGTTACTGAATGACAATGTATTCAACTTAGAGGCTTACAT
>QXWV01000264.1 GCA_009911195.1 Lachnospiraceae bacterium
TGGAACCAAGGAGGAGGAAGCCTTTTTCATTGGGGACGGCAAGGGCAAGCCGACTGGTATTTTAAATGCCACGGGCGGCGCTTCCGATGGCGTGACCACCGCAACCGCCAACATCACCTTTGATGACGTGATGGATTTATTCTATTCCCTGAAAGCGCCTTACCGTAAAAAGGCTGTGTGGGTACTCAACGATACCACGGTAAAGGCTCTGCGGAAACTGAAAGATAATAACGGGAATTATATCTGGCAGCCTTCCGTGCAGGCGGGGGTGCCGGACATGATTTTAAACCGCCCTTACCACACATCTTCCTATGTGCCGGAAATAGCGGCAGGCAGCAAGGTGATGGCGTTCGGTGACTTTTCCTATTACTGGATTGCTGACAGGCAGGGGCGTTCCTTCAAGCGTCTGAATGAACTGTTTGCGGCAACCGGGCAGGTGGGATTCCTTGCTTCACAGCGTGTGGATGGCAAGCTGATCCTTGCCGAAGCGGTAAAGACCATGAAGGTGAAGGCTTCCGCATCGGCTGCATCATAAGAAGGGAGGCGGCATGGATGGCAGTCCTGACATTGGAAGAGACGAAACAGTATCTCCGGGTGGACAGTGCGGATGAGGATGATTTTATTTCGGGATTGATTCAGACCGGGGAATCGCTGTGTGCAGATGTGGCACGGATGGAGATAGCAGAACTGGAAGCATATCTGCCAATGGCGCGGATTGCCGTCCTGTATGCCGCCGCCTACTTGTATGAACACCGGGAGCAGGCAGAGCACGGGGAGCTGGTGGGGACGCTGCGCTCCCTTTTATTCGGCATACGGAAAGAGGTGTTCTGATGTCTTTGGGAGAATGGAAAGATAAGATCATCATTCAGAAAAGCGTGGCGGGCAACGACAGAGCCGGGAACCATGTGCTTTCATGGCAGGATTATTACACCTGCCACGCCTATGTGAACAACCTTTCCGGGAAGGAGTATTGGGAGGCGGCGCAGCTTA
>QXWV01000265.1 GCA_009911195.1 Lachnospiraceae bacterium
AGTGTTTTTCCTTATCCGCTATTGCAGCGAAGCCGCCACCATTGACACGGAGCATTTCCGCATTATTTTCCGGGAGCAGATTTATAACATCACGTTCATTGACAACGTGAAATATCAGAATAAAACCATAAAGCTGCGGGCGGCTTTGGAAAAGAGGTAAAAATGTCTGAAAAGAAAGTATCCATCGAGCAGATGGCGGAGGCGGTCATGGACGGCCTGATCGAGTATGCCGGGCTTGCTACGGACGTGATGAAGGACTGCGTCACCAAAGCCGGGAACACGGTCAAGTCCGAGGCGAAAGCCAATGCCCCGGTTCGGACGGGGCAGTACAAAAAGGGATGGGCTGTGAAAAAGCAGAGGGAGACCGCCAATGCACTGGAACTGGTGGTGCATAACAAAAAGCGTTACCAGCTCACCCACCTTTTGGAGAAAGGCCATGCCAAGCGGGGCGGCGGGAGGGTGCGGGCATTCCCCCATATCGCCCCTGCGGAACAGGCTGGCATCCGGGAACTGGAAGAGGGCATCAAAAGGGGGCTGGAAGGATGAAGCACGATGATGTATTGAAGATGATGGAGGAAATGGGGCTGCCCTTCGCCTATGACCATTTCGTGGAGGGCGAATCCCCGGAGCAGTTTCCATTGCCCTGGACCCCAACGGTGAGCCGGAGTCCTTTTATGCGGACGGCATCGAGTATTACATCATAGCCAACAACATGGGCTATGACGGCGACTTGGAGCTTGCTCTCATTCCTGAAAGTTTCCGCACGGACGTGCTGAAGGAGGAAGCGGACAATAATGAGGTGCTGGTGGAGAACGCCCATTCCGAGACGGCGGCCTTTGCGCTGCTGTTCGAGTTTGACGGTGACATCCGTAAAATCCGCCATGTGCTGTATAACTGTTCCGCAAGCCGCCCCAAGATCGAGGGCAAGACCAATGAGGAGAGCCGGGAGGTGCAGACGGAAAC
>QXWV01000266.1 GCA_009911195.1 Lachnospiraceae bacterium
CCCGCTGGCAAGCGGCTATGTGAAAGCCAAGACGGGGAACAGGACGTCTGCGGAGACTTATGCCAACTGGTATAAATCCGTATATCTGCCGGAACCCAAAGCGGTGGATGCAGAAACAGAAGGACAGGGATAAGGAGGCTGAAAGGATATGAGCATTGTTAGAAAGATAGAGATAGACGGGCAGGATGTGTTGTTTAAGGCATCTGCGGCGATTCCGCGCATTTACCGCTTGAAGTTCCAGCGTGACATTTATAAGGATTTGCGGATTCTGGAAAAGAGTATCGGTGAGGGCGATGAGGAAAGTTCCAACTTGGATTTATTCTCATTGGAGATGTTCGAGAATATCGCCTACACGATGGCGAAGCACGCCGACCCTCAGATACCGGGTGAAGTGGATGAATGGCTGGATGGTTTCAACACTTTTTCCATTTATCAGGTCCTTCCGCAATTGATAGAGTTGTGGGGATTGAACGTGCAGACGGATGTGGAGGCTAAAAAAAACTTCGCCCAACTGAGCGGGAAATGACCACGCCGCTGTTCCTTCTGCGGTGTG
>QXWV01000267.1 GCA_009911195.1 Lachnospiraceae bacterium
GGACTTGGAGCTGCTCTCCATCGGGCTTATCAATGATATGTACTGCGAGAGCCGCAATGATTCCTTTTCCTACGCTGTACTGGCTGATCAGGCCGCAATGGACGCATTTTGATTGAAAAAACAGCCTTTTTCTGCTATGATTGGTAGTGGAAAAGGGCTGTAAGTATGACTTACAAGTCGCAATTTATCGGAGGAAAACATTCATGAAAAAGATTACTTCAATGATTGGTATTATAATTTTTTTATTCCTTATAACATCATGTAACCATAAAGATGTTGAAGATATTTCTGCTGATACAACTCAGCAGGTAGAAGAAACTAAAAATCAACATATTGAATCGCAGGAAATTATTGAAACAGATTCTTTGAGTTGGCTTGAAATTACAGAGGATGGAGTTAATGAGGAACTTTATTTGGAAAATTTAGATGCAGAAGTATTAGAAGCAGTTGCTACGAAACTTCGAGCATTAGTTGAAGAAGAAGTCGAAGCAGAGCGGGAAAATCCAGAAATAGTGATAACTGAAGGTTGGACAAGGGTATTTGACAGTGAACAATATAATGAAGTGCTGAATATGGGTGAGTCGGCTATGAAGCCGTTATATTGGATTATCTACAAAAGTCCGAATGCGGGAATGTATGAATATATTTGTGCAACTGCATTATATGAATTGTCTGGTTATGATTTCACAAATGAGGATGGGAGTCTTACATGGGTCAATTCCAAAGAATTTCTTGATAGATTCAATGAAAAAATTTTAAGCGATAGAAAAAGATAACTTCTCATTTGCAGGGCTGATACAACAGCAGAAAAATAGAATAGAATTCTTACATAGGCACTTGCCATAACGGCAGGTGTCTTTTTTTACGCTTTTTTCAGGGAGCCTTTGGGCTTCCTTTTTTCGTTATGGGGAGGTGCTTTGGGTGGGAGCGTCAAGGATACAGGGAATCACGGTGGAGATCGGTGGCGACACCACAAAGCTGACAGCCGCGCTGAAAGGGGTAAACGGGGAGATACGCACCACGCAGTCACAGTTACGGGATGTGGAGCGGCTCTTAAAGCTGGACCCTGGCAACACGGAACTGCTGGCACAGAAGCACCGGCTCCTTGCGGATGCGGTGCGGGAGACGAAGGAAAAGCTGGAAACACTGAAAGCCGCTGCGGAACAGGCAAACGAGGCGCTGGCAAAGGGGGAGATCACCCAGGAGCAGTATGACGGGCTGCAGCGGGAGATCATTGAGACCGAGGAAAGATTAAAGAGCCTCGAACAGCAGGCAAACCAGTCGGCGGTGGCGGTGCAGAAGATCGCCGCCGTGGGCGAGGACTTGAAGAACCTTGGGGATAAGATTTCCGGCGTGGGGACTACCCTTACCAAAGGAGTGACCACTCCTATTGTGGGGCTTGGCACGGTGGCGGTAAAAACGGCGGCAGATTTTGATTCCGCCATGAGCCAGGTCGGGGCGGTGTCCGGGGCAACCGGGAGCGAGCTGGAAGCCCTCCGGGATAAGGCAAGGGAGATGGGGAGCAAGACCAAGTTTTCTGCATCCGAGGCAGCGGAAGCCATGAACTACATGGCGATGGCAGGCTGGAAAACTTCTGATATGCTCTCCGGCATTGAGGGTATTATGAACCTTGCCGCCGCGTCCGGGGAGGATTTGGCAAGCACCTCTGACATTGTGACGGATGCCCTGACCGCTTTCGGCCTTACCGCAGCGGATTCCGGGCATTTCGCGGATATCCTTGCGGCGGCAAGTTCCAATGCCAACACGAACGTCTCCATGATGGGCGAGACCTTCAAATACTGTGCGCCCATTGCCGGGGCGCTTGGTTTCTCGGCAGAAGATACCGCAGA
>QXWV01000268.1 GCA_009911195.1 Lachnospiraceae bacterium
GATTGGCTTAATGGGCAATGCGGGCATCAAGTCCACGCAGGCCGGTACTGCGCTCCGTACCATTATGAGCAATCTTTCCGGGGAAGTGAAGATTTGCGGGAGCAGTATCGGGGAAGTGACCATTGCCACTACCAATGCGGACGGCAGCATGAGGGATTTGAGTGACATCCTCGCAGACTGCCGGACGGCTTTCGGCGGGCTGTCAGAGTCCGAAAAGGCAGCGGCGGCAGAGGCGCTTGTGGGCAAGAATGCCATGTCAGGATTCCTTGCGCTGATGAATGCCGCCCCTGCGGATATCGAGAAGGTGAGCAGCGCCATAGCAAACTGTGACGGGAAGTCTGCGGAGATGGCGGCGACCATGCAGGATAACCTCGCCGGGCAGCTTACCATCCTGAAAAGCCAGTTGGAGGAACTTGCCATTTCTTTCGGTGAAATCCTCATGCCCGCCATCCGCCAGATCGTCACATGGGTGCAGGGATTCGTGGATAAGCTGAACGGCATGGATGAAGGCACCAAGAACACCATCGTCACCATCGGCCTGCTTGCGGCGGCAATCGGTCCCGTGCTTATCGTGATCGGGAAAGTGGTCTCTGCGGTGGGAAGCATTATGACGTTTATTCCAACGCTGATCGGCGGCATTTCCAGTATCGGCGGAGGGCTGAGTGCCTTGTGGGGAATTTTAGCGGCGAACCCCGTCACCTTAGTGATCGCCGCCATTGCCGCATTGATCGCCATCTTCGTGGCTCTGTGGAATAACTGCGAGGGCTTCCGGGAGTTCTGGATCAACTTATGGAATGTGATCAAAGAAGCGGCTGTTGCGGTATGGAATGGATTAAAAGACTTTTTCTCCAACATCTGGAACGCCATCACCGGGGCGGCGCAGTCCATCTGGAATGGTCTGAAAGACTTTTTCAGCGGGCTGTGGGAAGGGATAAAAAATATCTTCCAGACTGTGCTGGATGTGATAAAGACGCTGATTGTGGCGCGGTTCGAGTTCTATAAGCTGATTATTACAACCGTGCTGAATGTGATCCAGACGGTGGTCTCCACGGTATGGAATGCGATAAAAAATGTGATCGAGACCGTGACAAATGCCATTGGCTCTTTCCTTTCCTCCGCATGGGAAGCGATAAGGAATACCGTCACCACGGTAATGGAGGCAATCCAAAACGTCATTACCACGGTATGGGAAGCGATTAAATCCGCAGTAACGGCGGTGCTTTCCGCCATTAAGGATGTGGTGGTCTCCGCATGGGAGGCGATAAAGAGCGCCATTTCCATAGCGATGGAAGCCATTAAATCTGCGGTCATTGCCGCATGGGAAGCGATAAAGAGCGCGGTTTCTTCTGCGATTGAAGCGATAAAAAATGTGGCTGTGGCGGCATGGGAGGCCATCAAGTCAGCGGTCATTTCCATTATGGAGGCGATCAAGTCCGCCATTACCGCCGCATGGGAAGCTATCAAATCCGCAGTCGGCTCCGTAGTAAATGCAATCAAGGAAGTCATCACCAGTGTGTGGAATGCCATCAAGTCCACGGTCACAGGCATTGTGGGTGGCCTGAAGGACGCGGTAGTAAATGTATTTAACAGTCTGCTTTCCGGCATTAAAAACGCCATGAGCGGAATCGCCGGGGCGGTGAAGAGCGGATTCGATGCGGCTATTAATTTTATCAAGAGCCTGCCCTCACAGGCATTGCAGTGGGGCAAGGATATCATTGGCGGGCTGATAGACGGTATTAAATCCAAGATCAGTGGACTTGTGGACAGTGTGAAGGACATCGCGGGAACCGTTGCGTCCTTCCTGCATTTCTCCGAGCCGGACGAGGGGCCGCTTTCCAACTTCCACACCTTTATGCCGGATATGATT
>QXWV01000269.1 GCA_009911195.1 Lachnospiraceae bacterium
CCTGCTGGGCAAAGGCATCCGTGGGAATTTAGGAAAGCTGACCGGCCCCATGAAGGAACTGGCAAGTACACTCATTCCTGCCACGGATTCCATGACGGCGGGGGCGCAGACGGCAGGCGGTTCCGGCAGTGGTTCTTCACTGGCGGCAAGGCTGGATGCCATGTATGAAGTGGTGACAAAGTATCTGCCGAGGCTGGCAGATGCACAGGTGGTATTGGATTCCGGTGTATTAGTGGGAGAGTTATCTGACGGGCTGAACCGGGAGCTGGGAAAGGCATATTCATGATAAGGAAATTCAGACTCATTAATGGGGAAGGGGTGTCATGGGATTTGAACGCCCGGACATCCTTTTTCCATTCCATTGGCGGTTTCGGCTATAAGGACGGGACGCAGTATGAACAGATCGGCACGGACTTCATCCCTCTGGAGGAATTATTCTCACAGGG
>QXWV01000270.1 GCA_009911195.1 Lachnospiraceae bacterium
GATAAACGCATACAAAAACTACAGAGCCTTTTCCCGGTTCGTCCGGGCGGTGCCACTCACTCTCGTCTACGAGATGGAGGAGGCGTTCCGTGTCCCGGTGCGGATGACGGAAATCGCAAAGAGTGAGTTAATCACTGGCGGGGCTGGGCTGGATTGTGAAGTTGCATTTACGGCAACCGGGCTGTTTTATAAGAATGTTTCCGGCTACAGCGGCACAATCTCCATCGGCGGGAAGATATACCCCTACGAATACCCCTACGCTTATGCGGATGTGACGCAGAACACCCTCCTGATCGACAGCGACAGCCACGGGGACAGCCCATGCAGGGTGACGGTGTACGGCCCCTGCACGAACCCGGTATGGAAGCACTA
>QXWV01000275.1 GCA_009911195.1 Lachnospiraceae bacterium
TTGCATATCCCATCAAGAATTCGAGCATGAGCAACTGCATTGTACTGGACCCCTTCGGCGGCTCCGGCTCCACGCTGGTCGCCTGTGAGCAGACGAACCGCATCTGTTACACCATAGAGCTGGATGAGAAATTTGCGGATGTGATCGTGAACCGCTATATCGAGCAGGCCGGCTCTGCGGAGAATGTGTCCGTGGAGAGGGACGGGGTGAAAATCCCTTATTCGGAACTGGAAAAGGAGGCGGCAGGCAATGAGTGACAGGGGATTATTGGTTGAGATTTTCCGCAGGATACACGGTCTTGGCGGGTGTAACGCATCGGAATCATTCAGCCGCGGATGGGATGCGGCGGTGGCATCCTGCGAGGATGTGCTGACGGAACTGGCGGGCATCACCTGTGACGATCTGGACGGGGGTGGCTCTGATGGATGAAAATGGGAAACTGACGCTGGGCAGCCTGTTCTCCGGCTCCGGCGCTTTTTAGCTTGGCGGCCTGCTTGCCGGAATCCGCCCGGTGTTTGCAAGTGAAGTGGAGCCTTTTCCTATCCGGGTGACCACAAAACGGCTGCCTTTCGTGAAACATTATGGTGACGTGAACAGCATCCGCGGGGATGAAGTGGAACCCGTGGACATCATAACATTTGGCAGCCCGTGTTTTCCTGCGGGTACGCTGGTCCTTACCGACAAGGGCTATACCGAAATAGAACAGATAGAAGTTGGGATGCGTGTGCTTACGCACAAAGGTAGATGGAGGAAAGTAACGGCTGCCGGTTCCAAACAGGCTGAAACCATAGTCCTGAAGGGGAACCATTACGGGCTTGAATGTACCAAAAACCACCCTATTTATTGCAGCGGTGAATCGAGAAACGATAATAAGATAAAGATTGAGGAAGAAAAATCATGGATACCTGCGGCGGACATGAAAGGCCGGCTGTGGGGCGTTCCGAGAAAGATTGAGAAGACACAGATGATAAGCCCGCATTATTCGGGGAGCAGGAAGCAGAAGCCGATGCCCCTGATGGATGGGGACTTTTTTTATTTTGTGGGAAGATGGCTTGGTGACGGATGGGTCTGCGACGGCCAGAGGTCCGGCAGGCCGGAGGGGCAGTGCAGCGGGCAGATTTTCCTCTGCGATTCCTACGATAAGGAAGA
>QXWV01000276.1 GCA_009911195.1 Lachnospiraceae bacterium
GCGCTCCATAGTGGAAAAGGTCACATCCTCGTACAGCGTGGAAAGGTGCAGGACCGCGATCAAGTTCAGGTTCTGCGGGCAGGTGCTTTGTAACTGGCTCACGGACAATTTCGGGAAATATGCCGGCGGAAAATATATAATGCCGTGGGTGTATACGCTGCCGGAAGAATACAGGCAGGCAATACTGGACGGGCTCTTTGACAGTGACGGGTACAGGCCGAAGGAGAATGAGTGGAGGGTGACGACCATCAGCAAAAAGCTGGCGGAAGGGCTGCGGATACTTGGGGAAGTCCAGGGGTATTCGACTACTGTGTTCAGGACTGTGCCGTGTGAATACAGGATGATTGAAGGGCGGAAGGTCACACAGAAGCCCTGCTATATGGTGGCGTTTTCCAGGAATGCCAGCAGGCCGCACCTGACAGACGCAGCCCACGCATGGTACAGGGTGAGGAGCGCCGAACCGACAGGTGAAATTAAGACGGTCTATAATCTGACCGTTGAGGATGATAACAGTTATGTGGCTGACGGGATTGTAGTCCATAACTGCCAGAACCTGTCAATCGCCGGAAAGCGGGCGGGGCTTGACGGGAAGCAGTCGAGTCTGTTCTTTGGACGGGGAGCTGCGGCTGACCATCATGGCGACCCTTGCGCAGAATGAATCGAAAAAGACCTCCATGCGGGTAAAGGCGGGGCAGATGGTCTCCTTCCAGAACGGGGTGATCTACGGCACCGGGAACGTGCTTGGCTACGACAAGGTGGGGCCAGAGTACGTCATCAACGAGGCGCAGGCGAAAACGGTCAGGAAGATCTTCGATATGTACCTTGCGGGCAACGGCAGCCAGAAGATAAAAAAGCAGCTTGAAAAAGACGGCGACCTCACGGCGATGGGGAAGAGCCTGTGGCATTACGCCACCATCAGCCATATCTTAAAGAACCGCCTCTACTGTGGTGAGCTGGAATACCGGAAGGAATATGTGCCGGACTACCTTGAACAGAAAAGGGCGAAGAATAACGGGGAGCTTGACCGCATCATCGTGGAGGGCAGGCACCAGCCCATCGTCACCAAAGAGGAATTCGAGCGAGTGCAGAAACTGCTGGAGGAAAAGAGGCCGCAGATGGAGAAATGCAGGAAGAACAGGGGCATCCACTCGGATGACCTCTGGCGCAGGAAGCTGCGCTGCCAGTGCGGGCATGCTTTCGCAAAGACCAGGTGGCATTCCAAGTCAAGGGACTTCACCACCTACACCTACAAGTGCTATGACCAGACCCGGACGGGGACGGTTCCGGCAAGGATGAAAAACGGCCTGAGTATCGAAGGCGTCTGCCGGGCGCCGCTGGTGCAGGACTGGAAGATACACACGATGGCGCAGAAAGTCCTCCACGCCGTTTTCGATGACCCGGAGGGGACGCTGAAAAATGCGGCGGCGGTCCTCGGCCTCGGCGCGGCAGGGGTGGGGCAGATGGAAGTGCTGCGGGATAAATCCATCATAGAGGAAAAGCTGAAAAAGGAGCAGGGGCGCTACGAGACGCTGCTCGATA
>QXWV01000277.1 GCA_009911195.1 Lachnospiraceae bacterium
TGCCACGGAGGCGGATGTGAGCGGCAAGCTGGAAAACCTGCGCAGGCTCATGGAGCAGCCGCCCGTGCCGGAGGATGGGGAGTTTTCGGAGGAAGATATTGATAAATATGTTTTCGGGGTAAGGGTTTACGAAGACCGCTTTGAGTGGCTCTTAAACTTAAGCCCCGAAGCCCGCGGGGAACTGGATGATGCCGGTTCCCCCGTTTATTTTACGAAGCTGACGGTCACGCCGGATGACGAGCGGGCATGGTTCAGGATGCACCCGCAGTGGTCAAAGTCCAACAAATATGCGGAACTGGAGGCATGGATTTATATTTAGACGAAAGAGACAGGGCG
>QXWV01000278.1 GCA_009911195.1 Lachnospiraceae bacterium
CGCAGCCTTTCCGTCCTGTCCGGCACTTTGCGGTTATAATTCTGTAGTCATTTCTTTTACTTCTGTCGGCAGGCATTTCCCCAAAAGAATAGATTTTGTCTGCTACATTGGCATTATATTCCCTGATGTAATAATTTAGTCATCTTTAGGGGAGATTATTCATCTTATTAGGATATTTGTCAGATTTCTGTTTGTATTCCTTATAAAATGCATTGTCTTACGCAATTTCACTATCCGTATTCTAATAAGATGATGAAGAGCAGGGCTTGTTGCAAGTTTTATGAGTGAAATATAGTGCAAGATTGGTTAACTTCTATAATTTGGTTTAAAAATCGAGATATTTAAGCATAAAATGTTTAAAGATTTGGCTTGACATCAATGTAATAAAGGAATATCC
Source organism: Lachnospiraceae bacterium (assembly GCA_009911195.1). Classification (GTDB taxonomy): domain Bacteria; phylum Bacillota; class Clostridia; order Lachnospirales; family Lachnospiraceae; genus Kineothrix. Next base: position 398 of record QXWV01000278.1, read on the forward strand.
TATAATGTGAAGTATACTACATATATTGCAAGGGTTAAATGACGCAAAATTCATAATTGGAGTAGTGCAAAATTTGAAAATGAAATGCAGATGAAGCGGTGAATTGCTAAATGTGAAGAATTGTTCATGGTGAGAAAATGAAGAAAGATGACTTAGTAAAAAATATTAAAAGGTTATGTACATTAAAAGGGATCAATTTAAGAGATATGGAATTGGCATTAGAGTTTAGTCCAGGATTGATTAGCAGATGGACAAGAATGAGTCCATCTTTTGATAAGATTATTAAAGTAGCAGAATATTTAGATGTTTCGCTGGATGCTTTGGTAAGCGGTCAAAGTGAAAAAAATGGAACTGATTTTATTGAACGATTATATAAGAAAACAGATGAAAAAAAAATTGAATGGTTACTTTGTGAAGCCAAGAATCCTTTTTCTTATCCAATCAACGAGCTAAAGGAATTAAAAAATCTAAAGAGTGTGTGTAGTTATTGTAAATATAAAGATGGATTTTTTATTTTAGCTTGTGCATTAGATAAAGAAGAAGGTATAGAAGATATTAGTTTATATTTATTGCCGGATAAGAGAAAAAAACCAATTCGGTATGAGATTGATGGGGATGAATTATTGCCACTATATGATTTGATTCAAAAAAATATTATGTGGGAAGAAGATAAAGTGGGGGCTGAACAACTTGTAGACAGTTTTATGAAAGATGAATGCTTATAAATGTAGAAAAGAATATGCTGGAACAAGGGAAGGAAAAGAGATCATAAGATAATGGAGCTAATTAGGGGAATGCAAAATGAGGGGAAAGGGACGAAAGAGAGCAAATTGGATATCCAATAATATTATTGCTATAATTGCGCTTTTTTTCGATGTATTTCCGTTGGTGATTTCTTATTTTAGAAACAAAGAAGTTAGTTGGGGAATTTTTTGCGTAATAATTAATATTTCAGTGATATTTTGTATATATAAAATACTTGCTTTTTTTCGGGATATTTTCAAACAGTATAAGAGGTATAAGCATAAGAGAAGAAAACTGAAAGACGAGGCAGAGCGGAGGCGTGAAAATACAGAAAAATCTGAACAGGGATTTGATTATGGACTATCTAAAGAGGAATTATGGGAGGAATTTGTTGCAAGGTGTTTGGCAATATTAGTAAAAAGATGTATTACTCTTTTCGCTTTTATTGGAACGATAGTTTTGGTATGCGTATGCAATCCACAGAATGCACACGCATACTGGAGTGACGTAGAAAAAATAATGGGATTATCGTCAAAAGAGGATAACATTTCGGATGAGAGCAACCAAGAGAATACTGATAATGAGTCAACGGAAACGGAAGAAATAGTACAAGAAATAAGAGATACAAATTGGCGTTTCATATTAGGTGAACCAACATACAATTTTGAATTGCAAATCCAGTTAAAAAACCAAGTATTTTTTGAAAATAACAAATCGGGTATAGATTGGGAAGAATATGTGCAAGGAACAGTAGAACAATGGAAAGGAGAAAAAGAAGGGGTTGATTATATAACCATAGAAGATGAAGAGGGAAATGACTTTTTTACATATACAGAAATGGAAGATGAATTTAAGGAAAAGGTGGAAAATGCATCACAATATATGTATTATGATGAATGGTTAAAAGAGGCGCCTTATTCGTTTGAATATGATGAATGTATAGAAGGTAGAGAAATATTGAATAAGATAGAGGTAGATGGAAAAATAGGATGCTATGAGATTTGGTGGAAATTGGCAAATGATTATCAGTATTATGCTCAGGAATATGAGCAACAGACAGCTAATGCAGAAGCTATATTGTATTATTATGCAAAAAGTATTTATTGTTGCATGGAGGCGTTAAAATATTCTGTAAGTGAAGAAGAATATAATACCACATATCACAACATGGTTATGAGATATCATGATATTTATAGAGATGAGTGTGTAATTTCGCAAGAGTATAAAGAAAAAGCAAAAAGTATCTTTTCAATACTGGTAAAATCAGATGTTAAATGGTCGACTGATAAATAAACAATGCCCTTGTTAGTAATCGTATTATTTGGTTTTAAACAGTACAATATTCGATAATTCGGAGAAAAAGAAGTTATAAAAACTTCATAAAAAGTTTTGTTGCATTAACCGAAATAAGAGAATAAAATGTAGATAGGAAAGTATGAATTTTAGGAGAAAAGCCAGACTAACAAAGGAGGTGTTTTATATGGCAACTTCAAGTATCACGAAAAATTTTGTCATTTCCGGCAAGGAACAGGTGGAGATGTTCGTCAATGCGATTGAAGAGTCTGCCAAAAACCGTCCTGAACGCACTCCCGTAGCTGCAAGGCAGATCAAAGGGGAAGAGGAACTGAGAAAATTTGTGAGGGAAAGGAAAGCAGCGAATGTCGGTAAAAGATAATTTTTTCTATATCAACATTCGTGATTATTTGGCATTAGGAACTGATGATGAAGCAGGGGAGCCGGAACTTGTCAGGACAATTTTCGAGTTCTCCTGTCCACCAAATGCGGATGTGGAATTTTTTTTGAAAAACAGCGCGATAGAATTTACCAAAAAGAGCCAGTCAGTTACATACCTTGTGTTTTCAGTGGAAGACAAGGAATTGCTTGGATATTTTTCCCTTGCGCTAAAACCTTTGTCGGTCAGGGGCGAAACGGTAAGCAATACCACAAAAAGAAAATTGCTGCGCATCAGTGAATTGGATGAGAGTTCAGATACATATAATATGTCAGCTTATTTGATTGCGCAGCTTGGTAAAAATTATGCAGATGGCGCTAATACGAGAATCACAGGGAAAGAGTTGGTTGAACTGGCATGGACTGTGATAGAGGATGCACAATATATACTTGGCGGCATAGTGGTATTTTTGGAAGCAGAGAATGAGGATAAACTGTTGGCTTTCTATAAAGCAAACCGTTTCTCACAGTTTGACACCAGACAGACCACATCGGACGCAGACGAGCCGCATGAACTGGTACAGCTTTTAAGGCTTCTCTGACATGGCAAAAGCGCAATTTGTCGAATCGCAGATTGGGGTGGGGTAAATTCCTCACAAGTGGGGTAAAAGGGGTAAACATTTTTACCCCGGGGTAAAAGTCATCAGAATCTAACAGCGGCACAGGCGGCTATTTC
>QXWV01000279.1 GCA_009911195.1 Lachnospiraceae bacterium
GGGGTACTCGCAGGCGAAAGTATTGAAGAATGGCTTAAAATCAAGGGATTTTAGGCTTTGTGGGGTTCACTGGAATGGTTGGTGAACCCCACTTTTTCGTGTTTTTTAATGCCGCTGATAACATGGCGATTGGGGAGAAAATCGTACTATCAGGCAAAAGTATACTATCACGCAAAAGTCGGGGGTTTCCGTGATAGTATAAAATGGAGATGCAAAAAGGAGTAGGATATTGTTGGTTTTAGCTGAAATGCGTATTAGCTTGACGGAAAATGCTGTTGAAAAACGGGGGATATGATACAAGCACGGAAACTGCTTGTATTATCACGGAATCTACTCCGATTTTTTGTGATAATACAGCAGTTTTGCATGATAGTGTACAGAAAAATTAAAAATGGTAACGAGAGAAAAGAGCTGTTTGATGGCTCTTTTTTGTTTTCAACTTCCCTAAGATAGTAATTTTGTGATATTGGGTGAAGACGCACCCGCAAAGGTCAAAGTCCAATAGGTACACAGAACTGGAGGCAGGGATTTCTATTTTAACGAAAGAGAAAGAATTGAATGGATAGCAATTTAGTCTTCTGTTAAAGAAAATTTTCTATAAAAATAAAATTAAAGCTAATATAATTGCGGGAAATATTCTAAAATATGGAATTATACAAAAGAATTACAGAAAATTTTCTAAAATATGGAATCACACAAAAGGGTTACAGAAAATTTTCTTTGCTATGTATTGACAAACTATGTTAGAATAATTTATTATTAAAAAGGATGTCACAATATGGAGGATGATAATGGATATAGATTTATTATATATGAATATTAAAGAATATTGTGCACAAATGGGAATAAGCATTTCTCAGTTAGAAAAAGAACTTCATTTTGGAACTGGAACGATTGGAAAATGGAAACAATCTTTTCCTTCTATCGAAAAAGTAGCAGCTGTTGCACAATTTTTTCATATTTCAGTGGATGAATTGTGTGGTTTGAAAAAAGAGACAGAGGTAACAAAATCGAAGTTTATGGAAGGCTTGATAAAAAAAACGTTAGATGGGGAAATAATTTGGTATCCGTGTCCTTATCACGATTTTATGAAGATTAAGTTTTGTCCACCATTTCATTATAGCGATATTAATGAAATATATGGAACTGATTATGAAATGGGTAGTTTATTTATAAAATACGAGGAAAATGATTTGACTCTTTATATTTTATTAGATGGTTGCAATTGTATGAAACAAGATGAAAATATGCAGCAACTGTGGGAACTGTGGAAAATATTAAAAGATAAAGAACAAGAAATGCAAGAAAGAATTAATGAGTATAAAAAAATATTTATTAATGAGTAAAGAAGAGTGAATAAGTAGAAATGGGATATTTGAATTGTACATTATTAATGTCCCTATTGACATTTATTAAGGAATAGAATACTGAGAAATTTTTGATGATATTGATAAGATACATTGAGGAAAAAAGATGCGAATAGATGAAGAAGGTAAAAAAATACAGCATGTATAGGAAATTAATGAACAAAGGATGGTAAGGCCTGTGCGTAGAGTAGCTGTATAGTTTGCTTTATGTGCAGGCTTTTTGAATACATAATAAGGAGTGGATATATGAAAATGGAAAAATTTATGGATATCATATTGCCCCTATTACAGAAACTCCCATTTCCATATTTCGTTGCAGCTATATTTATAATAGCAGGGACTATATTTTTAACGTCACCTAAAGTAAAAGAGTTCCTTTATGGGCCTGAATGGGAATACTCATTTGATAAAGAGGCGGATACAGCAGTTTTTAAAACAGATACGAAATTGCGGAGTGGTAAAATAACAGTGCGGACACAGCTTGAATTTGAGTATAGAGATAAGGTGTTTTATATTCTAGAAATTCAAGGCTTATATAATATAAATCAAATTAGCCTTATTGATGCTAGTGCTGAAGGTAATGATATGGATTCCAGTGATGAAATACAGGAATCAAAATTTTGCATGATTGTAGAAAAGCAGCAAAGAGACACTTTGGATAATTTTGAAACAAATTTTAAAAATTTATTAGAGGAGTATCTGAAGAAAGAGTATAAAGGTGATTTTTATACAGAAAGATTTGAGATTAAAGAAATACAAATTGCTATGATTGATTATCAAAGTTTAAATATGAATAGAAGTCGTCCAATGTATGTAATTGTTTCAGGAGAAGAGACAAGCACAGTAAAAAAAAGTGAAGTTATTATGAGAAGTCCGGATACATCTATTAATTTAGATGAATTAAATTTACTTGAGTCATTTTATAACAATGAAGGGATTATGGGTATTATTACAGATTGTGTTCAAGAAATAGAACTAGAATGAAAGGGGAAAGGCATGTTTGTTGAATATGTTGATACAAAATTGTATTCATACATTATTGGACTTTTATGCCTTTTTTTGGTAATTTTATTTTCCTTTTCTATATTCCAAACATGTAAAATATCAAAAAATGAAAAACAATGCAGTAAATGTATTAGAGAGAGTTGGAAACCTAAATATGAGAATGTAATTGCTAAGAGCAAAAAGTGGCGTCGTCGCTTTAGGGCTACTGCAATAGTTATTTTGTATATTCTTTCTTTTTTAACTATTCAAAAAAATAGGTATGAAATTCGTGAGGAATTTGTATGGAAACAAAAAGAAAGAGATGATGGGAACGGATTGCATTTTACAGTTCTAGAGCGTGAAGCTCCTAATGAAGTGTTATGGTATGAAGAAATGTTACATATAGAATGGTATGATAATAAAGAGGGTGAATGCATTGATAGAGCAACACTGAATTCGTATATGAAAAATGTGGATAATATCTTTTCCGCTATGCCAGAAAAGGAAAACCGAATTGGTGATAACGGAGAATTGGATTCGATTTTTATGGAAAAGAAAAGGAATTTTGAAAATCTTGTTAAAAGTAATCATAAGGATTTGGATTCAGAAATACTTTGGAAAGGATATGAAGATGGTATAGAAGTATGCAAAGTTTATGAAAGTTCTGAAAATGTTTTTCAGACAGGGGTTTTGGCTGAAAGTGCGTGCGAAAATGCTTATAAATCACAACAGAGTCTTGAATCACGTTTACTTTATACGGCAGGAATGGTCAGTCAATTTGAGAAATTTCTAGAGTTTCGAAACAGAAATGCGGGTGGAGAGATAGAAGTGTCAGAAGTTGAAGTGTGTTTTCGCATAGAAAAAGGCTTGTATCGTGTAAGTAAAGAGAACTCAAATAACGATATTAGAATTGCACAGCATTGTGGTCTATATGCATATAGTTGTTCGCAATATTCTATAGAAAGATTAGAAATTAGCGATGCTCGTTATTTGATATACCTTGATAATAGTGGATTAAATTGCTTGAATATTATGAGATATATAAATGATGAAGAGTTGTGTGAAGAACTATGTCAAAAGGAGCTGGATAGGTGGGAACATTTGGAAGAAAGAGATATGTCTGTGTATAAAACGGAAGGCAAGACTTTAGAGGAAATTGTGAGGACAAAGGAGAGATTAGCAAGCTATGTTAACTGAAGTTCAATTGAATCAGCAGCTCCGAGGTAGATGGAAGTAACAATTAGAATATGACGAATTGGTTTACCGTGTTGATTTAAGAGGAAACAAAGAACTGGTCAGCTATGAACATCTAAAAAACTTTGGAGTGCCGGAGAAATTTCAAAAGTATATGATAAAGCATCTTGAGATAGAATAATTTGTCAGAAAAATGCTGTTGAAATATGGGAGATATTGTCATATTTTATCAAGGTGTCTTAGTTTCCGGCAGATACGGACACGGTAAGCCGAGAAAGCCCGTAAATACGGCGTTTGCGGCACTACATAGTTTTGAAATTTACATTATTTCTGTGTGTTTTTGAGGGTATTTTTACATTAGTGAGGGTGCGAACGGCTGTTCTGGGGTTGTTTTGCCTGATAGTTTATACTCGTAGGCAAAAGTCGGATATTATCACGGAAACTCGGATACTCGCAGGCAAAACTAAACTTTCACGCAAAACCCCTTGCTTTTAATATAAAAATGATAATAATAGAACGTATAAATGACAAAAAGAGAAAAGGCTGTTCCGGCAGCCTTTTTCTGTATCCACTTCTTTTTAAGCACGGAAACGGTATTACCACAAGCATAGTTCGTTTTAGAATGATGTATTGCTTCCGCTCAATTTTTACGGTACTCTTTTGGTAGAACTTCAAAATATGTTTTAAATGCTGCAGTAAATTTACTCTGGCTGTCATAGCCGACAGATTGTGCGATTTCTGCTATGCTCTTATTCGTTTCTTTTAACATTTTTGCGGCCTGCCGCATTCGATGTTCCTTGATATGTGACGCAATGGAAGTCCCATAAACTGATTTAAAGGCATTTTTCAAAGTTGTCGGGTTGATGAGATATTGTTTTGATAGTTCCTCTATGGTTATTCTCTGTTCCATGTGCTGTAAAAGTTGGTCATGGATTTTTCGGATAGTTTCAGTCAGCTCGAATTGATATTCCGTCAGTTTGTTTTGTGGTGTAAACTCCATTTTGCTAAGATAAAGTAACAGCTCCAAAATTTTGATTTTTTGGTATGGAAGCATAAGCATTTCAGGCTGGTTATAAAATGCGGAAAAAATACTTTCTGTCTGTTCATTACCAGCAAGAAAAGCAGGACTGTTATCTCGGCAATATTTTTCTGGTAATACAGTTTCAAAAATATCACTGTTTTTTAACAATTCGGGTGGATTGTCAGAGGCTTCTTGCAGATCAATATAGATGGTAAGTCCCTGATACATACTGTTTGGAAAGGTAAGTACAGAATCCGTACAGGCTTTCATGGTATGCAAGGAGAAATCGCCCGGATTCAGATAAATACGGTTTCCGTTTTTCATCTCCCACATAATCTGTCCAGCTTTGCAGTAGTTGATCTGAATGATGTGTGATATAGCATTATGTCGCATAGAAAAAGAATCCGTTGAAAATGTAAGATAGCATAATTCTATACCAGGATAAAGCGGAGTCACAGTACTTGCCACCTTTTGATGAAATCTTGCCACATCTTTTTGTATTTTTTTCAATTCATCATTCATAGGGCAGACCTCATAATTCAGGGCAGGTGATTTCCATAACCTGCTCGATCATCTGATGTAGCAGACGTCCCTGTTCCGTATCTGCGGCTCGGTAATATACTTCTTTTCCTTCACGTCGGCAGATAATCAGACCGCTGTTTTTTAATGGTCTAAGATGATGTGACACTGCCGGACTTGACATGTGAAGCATGTCTGAAATATTGAGGACGCATTCCTCACAGTGGCAGAGAAGCCAGAAAATTCGGATTCTGGTGGTATCGCCAAGTTGCTTAAAAACTTCCGCTACGGTTTGAAAATAATCCACATGGTCTAATTGTTTTTGGATTAGTACGGTTTGTTGTCCTTCTCCATGCTGATGAGGTAGCTTTATAGTATCCATATTATTTTTTCCTTTCTTTTCGTTTGCATTTCGCCCAAATAGAAATACTTTTCGCCCATTTGGGAAGGAATGCTTTGGAGATATTGACGTGTGCCTTTATCCGTATTATACTACGGCTATGATGATTAAACAAGTACTTAATCACTGAATTTAAAAATAACAAGCATTCCTATAGAGAATGAAAATTGAACTTTGACAAAATAAAATCTCCCCGTATGATGTATATGAGTTTCGCGAC
>QXWV01000280.1 GCA_009911195.1 Lachnospiraceae bacterium
TCCTCCCGCTTTTGGTTCTTGCCGTATTTGAGATTGGAGCGCATACACGCTATGGCGAAATCTTCCCCGCCGCAATTAAGGGAAGATATGCGGTAATCATCACGGAGAACAAGCCGCCCATTTTTATCAAGAGTGGGCTTCATGGTAAACTCGTCATGTTCAAAGGTTAGGTATTGCTCGGCAGCTCCATAGTCGGCATTTTTAGAGCTGATATGTTTGAATGTTGCCAACGGCTT
>QXWV01000281.1 GCA_009911195.1 Lachnospiraceae bacterium
GGGAGAGGGCGTTATAGGGTGCGCCGTACTCGTTCAGACAGCGGGCAATCTGGTTCAAGTTGCCGCCGATTTTCCCGTATTCGGCTGTGAGTTTTCCAACGGCAGAGAGTAATTCATCATTGACCGGGGAAACGGTAATGACCGGGCGTATGCTTGATTTGATAAGGGCTTGCCGGATAAACTCGGCTTGGCTCATTTTGCAGAGAGAAACTCGCTCGGAAAACTCGGCGTATTCTTCCTCGGTCAAGCGTGTTTTGATTACCCGGTGGCGGTGGGGCGTGTTGTATTTTCTCATGGGCTTTAACTCCTTTCTTTTTATGTTTTGCCCTCTCACCAATAGGAGAAAAACAGGGGCATAAGCGGAAGTGTTTTTTGAAAAATCCGAAAAAAATTTTTGAGGGATTTTTCAAGCGGCGCAAGCCGCAAAAAGGCGGGCTTGGGGTGGCAACCCCAACAAGATTCCCATAGGACAAAATGAG
>QXWV01000282.1 GCA_009911195.1 Lachnospiraceae bacterium
CGGTAGGCGAAATTTGGTACTGTGGTAGAATCTTGCTCTAAGAAACTGCACTCTGTGGTCTGTTCGCTCACTATCCGATTATTGGCGGCTGGTTTGTTGCGTTCCGGCGAAAATATCTCATGGATTTTTCTGCTACCCTCGACGGACGGGGCAGAGATTCTGCCAAAGCTGCGGAAACATTTCTCCCTCTAATACCTACAAACCAACAATAGGCAAAATGGACGTTGATTTGCTGAAATTTCCCCTCATTCCTTACAAAACCGCACAAGCCCGAATAGGCGGGAATTTTGAAAAATTTCTTCATTTCCTGTTCATTCTTTACACCACCGAAATCTGAAAACTGCCAAACAAAACAAGGCAGTTTTTCTCTTTGTCCTCCCTCCACGGACAGCTTGCGGATTTACCAAACAGGAGAGAAGATTTCTTTCTAATCCCCCTTTACACGGCGCAATACTGGCGATTTTTGAAAATGCCAAAAATGAGCGCAAAAAAACAGGAAATCTTTTTTTGATTTCCTGTAATGGTGTGCCGTTCTGTATAGCGGCGGCTATTCAGTTTTTTTGTATGGCTGTTCATCAAAACGGAACTGGAACAGGGCAGCGATAAGCCGCCGTTTAATGTTGTCCTCGGTGTCCTTGTTGACCTGTCCGTTTTCAAG
>QXWV01000283.1 GCA_009911195.1 Lachnospiraceae bacterium
CTGTGTGTAACGCCCAAAAAAGTAAAGGTAGATGATTTCCTTCTTTTTCTCCGGCAGAGAGGACAAAGCGGCTGCAAGATTCCCGTTTGTGAGGATAACCCTCTGATCACACATCATAACCGGGTATTGCTTGTAGGGGTCTATGAAATAGGTGTCTGACGTACTGAATGGATAAAACTTTTCTTCTGTAAGGTATTCAAAAGATATTTCCCTTTGCCGCCGCTTATCCCTGTCACGCCATGCGTTGATAGCAGCATAGCGTATGACTACTCTGCAAAAGGCATTAAATGTATATTCGATATGCTCCTTGTATGTTTCCATGTAATTTATAGAAAAACCTCCTTCCTTCTCACTTGCCAGCAAAAGCAAACAGGAATGGCAACATTACGGAGTAACATTCATTTATTTTTGTCGGGTTCGGTTGGTTTTGCTGTAAGTTACCTACATTTTTTTATTACGGGAATCCAGATTTCACTATATGCGTAGTTTTCTTTTTTTTCGTCAATTTTAGTAAAGGAAAAAGAAAACGACTCCGCCAGTTCATAATCCGAAGTCATAAACCATTCTGAATAAATTCTAGCCATTGTATCTTGCAAAGTAAATGGAAATATACCTTCGTTTGGAAATACCGCCCATGTATGGGCTTTAACTGGAAATGTATCTAAATTATTGCTAATATCATTATTAGTTGTTAAAACTCCTATTAAGTGCGTTAATTCTCCGGATTCTTCAAGAAAATTTGTATCCGATTCATACGAAACATTTACAATTTCATAAGGCTCGACATTCTGTAATTGGTGCATTTCTTCCTTCTGTTTACTTGTTATACTTTGCGCCAGTTTCAAAATTTCAGTATTTACTCCCTCAAACTGTAACGGCACTCGTTTACTTACACCTACAACTGTAAAGGCTGGTTTTTCTATGATTTTATACTCCATTAAAGTTCCTCCTTTCATCGTTACAACAAATTGTAGTTTTTGGCAAGACTTACATTGTTTCAATTTTGCAACTTGTGATGGTAATATACCGCTCCATTTCTTAAATGCACGCGTAAATCCGTCCACGGATTGATAGCCATATTTATAAGCTATATCCGTTACCTGTGCCCCTTGCAGCAGTTCCTTATTCGCTTCTGAAAGCCGCCTATTTTTTACATACTCGTTTAATGTCATACTAGTAAGTGCAAAAAATATTTTTCTAAAATGGTAATCTGAAACATTTATATGTTTTGAAATCTTTTCCAGTAGAAACTCGTCCTCTAAATGGACTTCAATGTATTCCATTGCGTTATTCAATTCTTTTAACATATTGCACCTCCTTTCTGCAATAAGAATATCAAAATTTTGAAAGATATGCTCGACATTAGTAAAAAAAAATGGTCGGGTCAAAAAATCAAGAGAAATCTGTTTCAATAAGTCTACACAACAACACATAAAATGTGAAATGAACTTGGGAATATTGATGTAAATCGTCTTTCCGTATTTATTTTCTTACTTTATCACATGATAGCATTATTGCAAGTGATATTGATGTATGAATAGATAGGGATTCCGTAGTAGTCGGCATTGTGGAAAAATCAAAACTTTTGGATTTTTCCACAATGCTTGTCTTTTGGTCTTTGTTTTCTTTGGTTCGGAATAGTGTGGTGCTGGCGGTCTATCTCTTGTTTTCGGTTACTTGCTTCTTTACCATACATGAGCATTTGCGCCGGGGTTGTCGTTGCCGTAGCCCTCTAAGAGATTGATAACGCCCCATACGCCCAGACCTGCGCCCAATGCGATAACAAGTGTCTGCAAAACGCCTACTGCGGAATTAAAAAATGCCATATAGTCCTCGCTTTCTGCCGCTTCCTGCGGCTTGGAAAATGGTTTTTGGGTATGAAAAAAGCCGCCCTGTCTTTGGCGGCTGTCCCCACGCTGCGTAGGTGCTGCGGCGTGGCGGTATTCAGTTGTAAAGGGGTGGTGCGCCCTCTGGTGGGCGCACGAACCATGTACCCGGTGTTTACGTTTTTGATGATATGTACCTCCGTTTTTTATGAATAAAGGAATGGGGGAGAGGGGGAGTTTCAGCAGCCGCCCGGCGTTGTGGGAATGTGTATAACTGCCTTGCTTATGGAGTTGTGGGAAACGCTGTTTGCAGGACGTGGGAAAGCTGCACTTTGCTTTTCCATGTGCTGTGAATGGTGTTTTCCATGACGGAATAGGCTGTTATGCACATTTCCATAACGCAAAGCCCTTTTCCCTGCGTCTTTTCCCCTGCGCCCCATATCCCCCGGCTGATTTGCAAAAGGGCGGCTTATCTGCCGTCACTGTTGCGGGATAAGCCCCCGGCGTGTGACATACTCCGTTGCATACATACGGTTTTCTGCGTCCCGTTCCTGCCAGTATTCCCGCAATGCGTTTTCTGCGGTTTCCGCAACATTCATCAGAAATCTTTCAAGCTGCTTTTCTTTTGTTTCAGCGTTACGTTTTTTCATGGTCTGTGTCCTCCTGCAAATCTGCCCCGTCAATCTCGTAGAGGTCGAACGGTTCTTCCGGCTTGATAACTGCCGGGCGGCGTTTTAGATACTTCTCAATGTCAAATACATTCTTTTTGTCAAAATCGGAAAGGAATTTATATCTTGGGTGCTTGGTTATATCGAACTTGTCACTGAAAAAGGGGCGTGCGCCCCTTACCTGCAAGATACATTTGCCGCCGTCCATGACGGAAAGCTCGTCTTGTGTCATAAGCTCCTTGCCTAATTTCTGATAATTCAGCCCGTAGGTCTTTTCCTTTCCCCGGTTCTCGGAAGTGTTGTATAAATCTATGGTTTCTTTCCCTAAAAGCTCCGACATTTCTTTGAGTGTAGCTTTCTCCTTGCCGCCTAAGAAAAGGGTCGTGTCGCAATTCCCTACAATCGTGTCGGCGTTGTCCTTGTAAATGGCTTTTAACTGGCTCTGCGCCTGCAAGATAAGGCAGGCGGATATTTCCCGGCTTCGTATGGTGGCAATCAGCTTTTCCAGTTTGGGTATCTGCCCGATATTCGCCACTTCATCAAGCAGGCAGCGGACGTGTACGGGAAGCCTGCCGCCGTACACATCATCTGCCTTGTCGCACAAGAGGTTGAAAAGCTGCGTATACATCATGGCGACAATGAAATTGAATGTGTCGTCCGTGTCGGAGATAATGACAAAGAGGGCGGTTTTCCTGTCCCCCAACGTGTCAAGCTCCAAATCGTCTGTTTCCATGAGTTCCCTAAGTTCCCGAATGTCAAACGGGGCTAAACGTGCGCCGCATGAAATCAAGATAGATTTAGCGGTCTTGCCCGCCGCAAGTTTGTATTTTTTATACTGCTTCACGGCAAAGTGTTCCGGGTCTTTTTCTTCCAGACGGTCAAACATCAAATCCACGGGGTTCTTAAAGTCCTCGTCGTCCTCCCTTGCTTCGCTTGCGTTTATCATGTCAAGCAGGGTCGTAAAATTCTTTTCTTCCTCCGGGGCTTCGTAGTAGATGTAGCCGATTAGTGCGGTGTAGTAGAGCTTTTCCGCTTTCGTCCAGAAGTCCTCGGACGACTTTTCGCCCTCGCCTTTGGTGTTTACCATGATTGTGTTGACAAGTTTCAATATGTCTTTCTCGCTGTGCAGGTAGGCAAAGGGGTTGTAGTGCATGGACTTCTTGAAATTGATAGTATTTAATATTTTTATCCGATACCCGCCCTTTTCTAAGAGCTTTCCGCACTCCAAAACGATTGTGCCTTTTGGTAATGTCAAGTAGGGAACAAGAAAAAGTGTATCTTCTTTTTAGTTGGTTACACTGTCCTTGTCATTCTCAATAAGCCGCACTACCTTGTCCGTAAAGGTTTCCCGGCTCGTTTCGCTGAAATGGATATGTATGTCAAAGGTGGTATTCCCTATCCGCTTCACAAGGTCGGGCTTCGCGTCCAGAGGGGCGGCGGTGCGGCTGGTCTTGCTGGTGTCATGGTTCATAGGCTCTCCTTTCCGTTCATCAATCCCCTTAACCGTTCCATTTTCCCCTGTGCCGTGGCTTTCCTGATGTTCTCCCCGGTAATGCAGACAGGACAGCACATTTCAAGCAGACGGTCATAAATCCGGGCATGGGCGGTGTCCTCCGGGTGCTGTAATTCCTCCAGCGTCAAATTCGTTGTGACAATTAGCGGCTTCCGGCTTCGGTATCGGCTGTCAACCACGTTGTAAACCTGTTCAAGCCCGTATTCCGTGCCGCGCTCCATGCCGAAATCGTCAAG
>QXWV01000284.1 GCA_009911195.1 Lachnospiraceae bacterium
ATTTTCAAAAGTCCACTGGCGCATAGCGGCGTTGGAAAATCCCCGGCGTTTCAGTTCTTCCACGGTGTCGCGGTGCTTGCGCTCCCGGTCGGCGGCTTCCTGCTTTTCCCGGCGTTTGCGCTGGCAGTCACATTCTTTCGGGTGTCGGTCACGTCCGAAAAGCCCCTTTCCCTCGGTGAAATAGGCTTCTCTGGGCTGGCGGCAGCTCCCGCAATATAAAAGCCCGTCCTCGCCCGTGTAGTCCTCCGGCTCTGGCTCTGTTTCTGTGGCAAGCCGGAAAATGGCGTTATCATAATCACACATAAAATCGTCCTCCTTGTTCATGGTCTTATTCACGCCCTGTTTACGGGGCGTTTTATCTCCGCTGTCAAAGGCTCTCGCCCTCTTTGAAAGAATAATCGGGGATTCCCTTTTTCGGGTTCTCCTTTTTCTCCCTGTCCGCCCACCTGTAAAGCGTGGCGGCATGGCTTACATAGTCATTCCCGCTGGAAGCAATATACCGGCTCATTTCCTCGATAAGCCGTTCAAGGCAGTCCGGGTATTCCTGCTTCAGCTCCGCATATTCGCTTTCAGTGAGGAAAACATTCTGGTACTTGCCATAGGGCGCGGGCGGCTCTCCACTCGCTCCCATTCGTTGGCTCTCTTTTAGTTTGTTTATATTTAGTTGGTTAGGGTAAAGTTTTCTTTGTATCATAGGTAAAGTTTTCTTTGTGTCTGATATACAGTTTTCTTTAGGACTGACATCAAGATTTCTTTGTGTCATATCTAAAGAAACCTTTACTACTTCCGGCACTTTCACATAAAGGCGGTTCGGCGCGGAAAATCCCCGGCGTTCCCTCTCTAAAAGCCCGGCAATATCCAGTTCTTTTAGGGAGTTCTGTATTGTCATGGTGCTTTTATCTAGTATTTCCGCTATCTCTGCTATGGGGTAGACAATATACGTCCTGCCCTCATTGTCCTGCCAGCCGTTCTTCTGTGAGAGGGTGGAACGGTCAAGGAGCAGCGCATAGAGCAGCTTTGCAGTCTGTGACAAGTCCATTTTCAGCAGAAATCGGGGATAGGGGAAAAAGGGCGGCATTGTGGTGTTGGCTGTAATGTATTCGGTTATGGTTTTCACCTCCTGTCTGTGGCTTCTGTTACGCATTTAAAACGGCTTTTCCGTGGTTAAAGGATAAATGTATCACATACCCATTGAGCAGTAGCCGGGAAGCCTTGATTTACGGGGGTTCTGTATTTTCTAAAGCGTGACATTTCCCCCTCTGTTTCTGCTTGCGCTGTGCGGCTCTGGTTCTTTTCATGCGTCCGGCACAATCGGGGCAGTATTTCCCCCGGTTGGATTTTGGGAGAAACTGACCGCTGCACTCGGTACAGCGTTTCAGTTCTGCCCGGTGGAGTAGGGCGGCTTCCAGTTTCCAGTCAAGGGGAAGCACGGCGGCAATGAACCAGCGGCAGAGAAGCGAATAGCTGATACTCTGGACGCATACACAAGGCTCGCCGTTATCCAGCACAACACAGTTGCCGTTATCGTAGTTACAGCACTCATGCACAAGGCGGCGGGCGGCTCTGTACTGTGGGTAGTCCATGTAGGGGCGTTTACCGTTCATTTTCCCGCCCCTTTCCCCGTTCCGGCTCCCGGCGCAATATTTTGTCAAGGTTGCCCTTTACGGTCTGCAATTCCCGGACGCTTGCTTTCTTCTCCCGGTACTCGTTGTAAAGGCTGTTCTTCTCTTTGGTAAGCTGCTCAATCTCGGTCTGTAATGCTTTGGACGCTGGCAGCTTGGAGATTCCCTTTGCCTTGAAATACCGGGCGGCAGATTCGGAAATGATAAATTCGCTTTCGTGCTGCTCCCGGTAGGCTCTCCGGGCTTTCTCGGTTTTCTGCGCCCGCAGTCCGTCACGGGCGGGCTTGGTCTTGATATACGCCAATAGCTGTTTCTGCAAGTCCTTTTTCTCCCGCAAAGTGCTTTCCACGGCTTTCAGTTTCCCGGTGGTTTCATGCAGTTCTGTATTGGCGGCGGCAAGGGCGGTTTCCAGTTCCTCCGGGGAAGTAAAGCCGGATTCCTCGTAAATGCTCATAGTAGCCGCCATTTGCTTCAAGTTGTGTAAGGTCGCCCATTTCTCATAGCCTTTCCCCTTGCCCTCGGCTCTCTTGGCGGCTATGTCTACCATGCGCTGTACGCTGTCCTGTTTCGGGGCGTTTACAGCGGCTTTGTTGCGCTGTAAG
>QXWV01000285.1 GCA_009911195.1 Lachnospiraceae bacterium
GTTTCGGCGGCTCTGGCGGCGTTCTGTGCGTTTATGGTGAGTGCTTCCAGTACGGCGGCTCGGTCAAAATCATCACCCAGTTTCCGGGCGGTGATGGGCTTCGTCCTGTCCGGCGTGAGATAACTCAATCTCCCCCGGCTCTCCTTGACAGTCACGCCCTGTTGTAGCAGCTTCCCGGAAAAATCCTCAAAGGAAACGGCAGAGGACAGGGCGGCTCTAATTGTGTGCCGTAGCTTCTCCTTGTCGGTTTCAAACTTGGTCTGTTTGGGCGGCTCTCCCGTGGCGGCTTGGGAAGCGTTCTCCTTATCCAGTGCGGCTTGTCCTTTCCGCTTCGCCCAATACTCACGCTCGGTAATGCGGTTCTTGCTCCCGTTCAGCAAGTCAATCTGATAGAGGTTTTCCCGGTGGCACATTTCCATGACTTCCGCTTTGAAATACTCCATAGCTGCGTCCGTACAGCGGTGCTTGCAGCCCTCCCTTGTGTCGGCTGGTCTTTCCAT
>QXWV01000286.1 GCA_009911195.1 Lachnospiraceae bacterium
CGGCAGCAATGGCACTTCCGCAATCCGTAGGGAATTGATTACGATATGCACATGGATATTTCCGCTGTGGTTATGCCCGTCCGGGTGGGTGCATACAAGGGCTTGGTGTCCGGGGAATTGCTCTTTACAAAACTGCTCGCCCAACTGCTGCGCCCGGTCTACGGTCAAGCCGTTGTCTGGTGCGTCACGGGGGTCAAAGCTGATGATATAGTGGTGGCTCTTTACGTCCTCCCGTTTTTGGTTCTTGCCGTATTTCAGATTGGAGCGCATACAGGCGATTGCAAAATCTTCATCACCGCAATTCAGAGAGGAAATGCGGTAATCATCACGGAGAACAAGCCGCCCGTTTCCGTCCAGTGTGGGCTTCATGGTAAACTCGTCATGCTCAAAGGTTAGGTATTGCTCGGCAGCTCCATAGTCGGCATTTTTAGAGCTGATATGTTTGAATGTTGCCAACGGCTT
>QXWV01000287.1 GCA_009911195.1 Lachnospiraceae bacterium
TTGAGAGGGCGTTATAAGGTGCGCCGTACTCGTTCAGACAGCGGGCAATCTGGTTCAAGTTGCCGCCGATTTTCCCATACTCGGCTGTGAGTTTCCCAACGGCAGAAAGTAGTTCATCATTGACCGGGGAAACGGTAATGACCGGGTGTATGCTTGACTTAATAAGGGCTTGCCGGATAAACTCGGCTTGGCTCATTTTGCAGAGGGTGACACGCTCGGAAAACTCGGCGTATTCTTCCTC
>QXWV01000288.1 GCA_009911195.1 Lachnospiraceae bacterium
TTACGTCATCCAGGTGGCCAGCTGCATTCAGGAATATTTTTGCTGTTTCATCCCCAAGCGGAATGTCTTTGTCTTCCTTGCAGAAATTTTCAAAGGTATAAATATGCCTCCCAGCCCCATATAGGTCAAACGGGCATATGAAGATGATATAGCTTGGCTTCAGCTGCTTATAAAACATCCCTTTGTCTATCATCTGCAAGTCCAGCATACTCTGGTAATACCGGGTTCTTTTAGGAAGTTCCCCCGTCTCCGTTGCCTGCATTTCTATGTCATAGACCGTTCCCTTCCCGTCTTTTACATATACATCCAGCCGTACGCTTTTCGCATCAGCATCAGGGTTAATCCCTTTCTGCAGTTCAGGGTATTCTATGCGGTCTATTTCCAGCCCCGGCAGTATCCTTTGGAGCAGTTCCTTGCACAGCTCCGGATTCTGCATAACCTT
>QXWV01000289.1 GCA_009911195.1 Lachnospiraceae bacterium
CAAATACCAAGATTTTCCCATCTGGCATTCATGTCTATTTGTTTTTCTTTCATCTTTCAGCGTCTCCATTTTTTATTATTATACCATATGTCATTGATTTTCACCAGAAAATTGATGCATCAGCGTCACTCATCAAGTTACAGTATAATTATATACCGCATGCTTATTTTACTATTATTAAATATCCTATTTGTAGTTTATGTACTACCAATTTCCGCCGTGGCAAATAAATAATACTTTTATCATGTTGCTAAAACCTCCGTAAATGCTTGATTTTGCTGTTTTTTCAAGGGGTTCAGTGTTTTATGTGGCATACCGCTTTTAACTGATTTTTCATGATTTGACACGATTTGCCACATATCTTTATGGTCATTCTCTGTAAAAATCTCTGTAAAACAACCATTCTTTTCTGAATTTACAGGACAGCTTTTTCAAGGCTTTTAACCTCTTTTTTGACATTATCGAAATCTACATAAGTGTATGTATTCAAAGTGACGCTAATATCTGAATGCCCCATTAAATACTGTAAATGCTTTGGGTTCATGCCGCTTGATGCACAATGAGAACAATATGTGTGTCTGCATACATGGGGCGTAATCTTCGGCATTTGCACTTTATAGATTTTATTATATTTTTCTACAATGTGCTGAAAATATTTCTCCCAATGCAAGGCAACCATAGGCATTTCGTTCTTGTCCAGATACTGTATAAACATTTTGTCTTGCCGTTCAAATCAAAGTAATCATACTGATATAACCCATCTTTACGCTGACATTCTCCGTTTCTTAAAACCCTTCCTTTCTTATCCCTTCTTTTTTCAATCATTACTGCTATCTGCTCCTTTCGTATGAAGAAGCCCTAGTGCAGTATTATAATACCACACCCAGGGCTATTTTTCTATTGATATTTGCCTTTATTCCATGTCTATATTGATGTGATCTAGTTTAAAAAATCCTCAAACATTTTACGCTTTATCATAGTCCGTCCACCATTTTGAACTACGAATTTATAATCGGAATCTACATATTCATTTGCTATCCTGTGCATCTTATTTTCACCAAGATTGAAATACAGTGATGCTTCTTTAATTGTCAATAAGAATCGTTCCCAAATTGGTACTATGCTATATACATCTTTTTCTTTCAAGCAATACATATCTCCTTTATTCATCTATTGTTATTCTAGGAAGATTCTATATGCCAAACTGCACCAGAATCCCCCTAAAAGCTTAAATATTATTGGTTTTATCTATTATGCAGTCTCGCCACATATTGCCGAATATGACGCTGATACAAGCCGTATTCCCTTTAAATAATTCTCATATGCTCCATGTACCCTGATAATGATTTCTTCTGCTTTATCAGAATCATTTTGCAAATAGACATCATTATAATTACTTTGCTCCAAGATACCCTTTGCTACTCTTTGATAATGACCATCTTTATCTAATGCCTTTGCCTGTGCAAGTAAATTTTTTACATCTAATAACAATGGTATCTGGTCTAACTGTTCCTTATTGCTACATTCCCTCAGCAGATTGCTTTTCCAATATCTCTTATTTTTCCCTTTATGATATGTAATCATATTTTTTAATTGGTTTCCGTTTTCAATCTGCCATTTCCGATATGGTTTCTCAAATAATCTGGTAAACTGCTGATAATAGAATTGGTTTATTTTTTCATCTGTCAAATCCGATACCAGCGTTGATTTAAAAACTTCTTTGATTTTCTGTGACTTTTTCAGAATAAATTCAATTCTCATAATATTTTTTTCTAATCTGAATTGAATCGTCTGCTCCAAATGTTTCTTTTTATCATATATTTTTACTTCTGTTGACGAGTTTCCACGGTAAAATGTTTCCGATTCTAAGCGTTGCGCCTTTTTATTGATTCCTGAAATCTGCCCCAGCTTCTTAAAACTTTTGGGGAGATTAAACATCATCAATCGCAAAACTCTGTGGTACTTATAAAATTCTTCCTTCAATTCAAATGTGCAGTTTATTTCCATTTCGCTGAATTTTAGATTTTGCAGATTTACAGTGATTCCATATTCTTCATAAAGGTATTGAAATATTCGTTTTATCATCCTTTGATATTCCGCAACCGTCATAATTTGCAAATTACCTTGTGACTTATTGCCTATCACAATATCCATTCTGGAATAATCCTGTTTTATCCGCTTTGTTTTCTTAGTACCGGCACACATTATACCAAATAAATTATTCTTGAACCAGAACTGGATATACTGCTCGTCTGTAAAATATTCCTGATTAGATAATTCCATTTTTAATCTGTTTAATACTTGCATTGTTGAACTCCTTTCTATTTTTTACGCATCAAAACTGTAGTATTACTGAGTAATTTCACAAAATAAAAAGGACTGGTGTACTTCAACCAATCCTCTCCATTCTATATAAAATATAGGTTTATTCAATAATCTTAATTGCCGTATACGATTGATCTTTAACTATCGTGTGTATTCTATCTAAATCTATTTCGCCTACAACTGTTAAATATTTACCACAATCGTTAATCATTTCCGATATAGTTTCTTCTTCATCACTACATTTATCAGGGTCTAACGAACTGCAAAAGCCAAGATATTCATATCCTTTTTCTCCATACATAAAAGCATAATATCCAACACTACTGCCACCAAAACCATTTTCCCCTGAAACAAAAAATACAATAACTGGTTCACCTTTTGCACAGAAAATCTCCGACATTTTATTAGCCATTTCCAAATCATCGTCACCAAGTCCCTCTTTTATATCACCACTAAAAAAAGCAATGTCTTTAATATATAACGAATCTCGGTTTTTTAACCCCATTCTAATATCATTAAGGCAAGTATATGCTTTAGATTCCCACTTAATTTGTTCTAATACAGTTGAAACATCTTTATATTCTGGTATAGTTTCTAAAAGTGCCTTACCATCATCATATTTACCATCTTCCAATAATTCCATTGCTTCTTCATAAGTCGCCTTGTTTTGTGCTTCTAATTCTGCTGCTTTTTCCTCTTCTGATTTACCACAACCAACAAATAACCCCATTACCACACACAGTATTAATATCAACATTGTATTCCTTTTCATAATTCTAATCCTCCCATAAGATTATATTATTCTTTATTCACAAATGTTCCAAATTCCACATTTTTCTGCATGAACTGAAAATCTTGTGCCATCTGTAAGGTAAACATTCACTATATTGTTCCGGTCATCAACCACAATATCCTGTATCGGCAGATTATCCGTATCATTCAATACATCAAATAATCTGTCCTTAATTTCGTTCTTCTCCATGCTTATCCCCTAAGTACCTAACACTTCTATGGATGTTATATCTGTGAATTATATTTCTGTTACCCGTTATATAAAATAATGAGAGAAAAGTAAAGGAGAATCTTATATGGAATATGGTAATTTGCATATGCGTATAAACGAAATATTACAGGAAAAAGGTATCAGCAAAAACAAGATTTGTAAAGACCTTGATATTCCCCGAACCAACTTCAACAAATACTGTCATGATGGTGTCAGTCGCTTTGATACTGGACTAATTTGTAAGTTGTGTTGGTATCTCAATATAGAAGTTGGGGAGTTAATCGAGTACAAACGTCCTGAAGAATAATATGCCTTCGGGAATGTGTTCGACAATGGCTAAAGCCGCCATTTATCCGAAATTCCATATACCAAAATATACGTTCGACAAAATCAGTATATTAGGCATTTTTATAAGATTTTAAGGCTATTACGTTACATTAACAATATTTTTAATGAAAGTTCGGTAGAATCCCTTATTTTCAATACTTTCTGCCCTTTTTTATATTGTATACTATTGTAAGCAATTTGGGAAAAGCTTGATTTTCTTTACTTTTTTAATATTGATACATTTTATCAGTGTTCGGTAAAATTTTAAGAACTACCACGCAAAAGAATATTATTAGCACTTTAACATTCCATTTTTTACGCGGATACATGAATGTAATAGATATGTACTTTTTGTAAATTACTGCTGCCAGATCAAATGTAAACTATCCCGACTAAAAAATGCCATTACTCGCTTCTTTACAAGCAATGGCATTACTGACATCCAATATTTTCTAATTCCTGTTCCATAATAGTCCTTATCTTATCAATATCCGTAAATATCAAATGAATCCCACGGTTATACAACGCAAGCACTTCCCCTAAATTTTCCGAAAGCATCCTGTTTAATTCATTATGTACTGTCACTGGTTTATTTTCGACTGTATGTATATAATCAAAAAATTCTGCAATAATGGGAAAAGCATTCTGAATCAAAAATGCGTTCTCTTTTCCTGCAAATTTACCAATGATTATTGTATTGCATTTACCGTATTTTCTCTTCTTCTTTTCTGCAATGACCTTGTACTTTTCTACCTGTGAACTTATGGGGATCATCCAATAAAGAGATTGATTCTTTTTATCTTGTATTGCATAGAAATGAGGACGGTAATTTCCATTTTCTTTATTGCTCATTAAGTATTTATCCTGCACCTTATCAAAAAACTCATCTTTGATATGATAAGAATATCCCTGCCGTATCTCCATATACTGTAATATTCTCCTTCGGGTAAACTTCGTATTATGCAAATCCCCACCGACATCAGCCGATGGGGAGCATTTACGCACTATACCATTTATACCCCACCTGTATAGCAAGTGGCATCATTTACGAACTGAATCACTTATACCCCGCACCATCAGCAAGCGGCAAACATTTACTTCTACTCATAGTATATACAAATTATGAGAAATAATCAACCTGTTTTTCAACTTTTTTGCACCGGACTTCTTATCTATTTTTTGATTCTCTGTAAAACCTCTGTAAATTCATCTGACAATTAGCATTTTCCCTAGTAGATATCAGCATTTCAAGGCTTATGTTCGCTTCCTGCCGTGGCAGACGAATAGTATTTTTATCATATCTTTTATATCCCTTCATAAGCCTTCAAACCTTGATATTTCAAGCTTTCTGGCGCTTTTTTCAATTTTGGTTTTTTACCCTTAATCTGTGTAATTCGTTATAAATCTACGCAAATTTATGGGCAAATGGTGTAGTAATTGGTGTAGTAGATTGGTGTATTTCTCAACCTGATTTTCTCTGTTTTCCTTGCGTATCATTTTCTTTGAATTCTAAAATTTTCGCCATCTGCTCCGCCGCACGGTCATAACTGGCATGAGTATAAATATTCAGTGTAACACCTACATCAGAATGTCCCATTACATACTGTAAGGTCTTAATGTCCATACCTGCGTTTGCCATATTAGTACAGAACGTATGACGGAATACATGGGGCGTGATATGTGGCAATGGCTTCTCAGGATATAGCTTCTTGTATTTCTTCATTGCCCAACGCATTTCATTTTCAATATGCAACGCTACTTTCGGTTTATCATCCTTGTCCAGCAGGAGAAAGCTGCTATATCCGTCTACAATCATTTCTGTTTTTAAGCTCTTATGACGGATAAGGATATTTTTCAGGCTTCGATAGACTTCTTCTGTCATAGGAATAAAGCGGCATCCGCACTCAGTCTTTGTTTTCTCAACATAATACTTCCCGCCACGTTCTCTGACAAGCTGATGATCCACACGGATTTTCCGGCTTTCAAAATCCAAATCACTTTTTGTCAAGCCACAAAATTCGCTGACACGCATTCCCGTTCCCAACAGCACAACAAATTCATTGGCGCCTACGGTGATACTCAGGATATCTTTATAGCCGTCTGCGGTGATCCCCAGCACAATGTAGGCGGCACGGCTCAGTATGCGTCCGTCTTCCCTGACTTTATAATGGATACAGTCCATGAATACAAAGGGATAGATGGGGTTCAATGGCCGCGC
>QXWV01000290.1 GCA_009911195.1 Lachnospiraceae bacterium
GCCTCTGGGAGTATCCTGTCCGTGATCTTACTGACCATCTCTGCGGACAGTTCCATCCCATAAAGTTCCTGTATCTGGTCATGGATATCCCTTGTGCTCATACCCCTTGCATAGAGGGAGATTACTTTTTCTTCAATACCGGAGATATCCCTCTGGTATTTTGGGATGAGCTTTGGCTCAAATTCACCCTCACGGTCTCTTGGAACATCGATCTGGAATTCCCCATACTGGCTCTTGAGGGTTTTGGGAGAATGTCCGTTACGTTTGTTGGATGTGGGAGCATCACCTTTCTGGTTTTTTTCGTAGCCAAGGGATACATCCAGTTCCGCCTCCATAAGTTCCTGGAGGATATCTTTGAAGCTGTCCCTTAGCAGGCTGTAAACATCAGCCACGCTGTTAAGATTGTTATCTGCAATAATCTGTCGTATTTGCTGTTTTGTTGCTGGCATAAAAATACTCCTTTTCGATAAGAATTGTCATATCTTGATTCTTACCAAAAAAGAGGTATTTTTTTCCATAGACACAAACTATTTTACACTACCAAAATGACAGACATTAATAAAGCCATTTGCATTAGCCGCATATCTTATATGTTTCCAATCTTCTGAAATTCGTATGGGCACAACACTTCCAGCTAAATTATCATTCTCTGGTGATATTGATGCTTGTTTATGTACCAAATCGAGTAATTTCTCATATAGTTCTAAAATAGTTTTATTCCCATGATTTTCAACATAGTTTGAAAACCCTAAAATATCAAAAAGCGCAATAGAATAAACCTGTTCTTCATTGCTAATTTGTTTCAAATATTCTTTAACCTCAGCTTCCGAAGTAAGTGCCTGTTCATTTTTCATATTGTCACCTTACTGCTTTTACATATCAGGTTTAATAATTACTGTGGCAAATCCCTCATGTTGATTATTCAAATCTGCCATTAAACCATTAGGATTGCCAATGCGTCCCTCCGCATCATAAACAAAGCAAACAAGTCTTTTGCAATCTGGATGCACCTTATATCTATCTACATCAATAATAAGTTGATCTCCTAATTCCTTATCAGTCAACCCTAATCTTGTTTTCTTTACTTCAATAACCACTCCCTCATTTTTCAAGAGAAAATCCATTCTTGCAGATTTTCCTGCATAGGAAGGTGTCCATTCTTCCGCTCTTATATCATCAAAGTAAAGCAGTAATAACGCATGGAGCAAGTCTTGAATATCATATTCATCTTCAATTTTTAAAGTTTCTCTGTTATCATATCTGCACCGCAATTGTCTTGCCACTTTATAAAAATGCGAAAAAATTATATTTAGGCTGCCATCTACATCAATTGTCTTTTTTTGTTCAAATGTAATATAATCTTTTTCGATATATTCTTTTACATTTTCTATAATTTTTACACGAGTAGCAGCTTCATAATAATAACTCCGATGGGATTTTTGCAACCCTTTTATAAACTCATTATCATCTTCCAAAAATAATTTTAAAAACGCCATTGCCTTCGCTAACCAACTATTATACATTGCGCTATCTACGTATGTTCCTGCCAAATCACTATTATACTTTGTATTCAGTACATTATTTCCCTCTTGAATTAAAGTTTCAATTCCCTGTAATGCCATTCCTTTATTCATTATTGTTTACCGCCTTTATTCTTTCAATAAAATAGTGTTATTTTTTTATCACTTAGAGGTATTCTAATGAGATTGCAATCAACGATTTTTATACATCAATTATTACTACACCATATTACCCCGATTCTGCCCATTATAAAGAAACCTTCTAACTTCCATAATTAAATCATTCGGATCATCATCAATTACTACATAGTAAATAATATAATTATCCACATAAATACAATAATAAGAATATCTACGCTCTCAGACAGAATGATATGGCTCAAAAGATTCAGCCAACGGGAGTCGCTCCATAATAGCAGACTCTACCTTATCCAGTAGGTCATTTGCTGCTTTCGGATTCTTCAGTTTTTCCACAATATAGGTTACTTTTTCATCAAGATCTTCATAAAAAAGTGGCAGATAGCTCAATCTGTACTTTTTACTGAACATTTATCTTCCTCCGTAGTTCTCCAAAAACTTCCTCATGGTTCATCCGTGTATCATTTTCCGCTGCAAACCTATCTGCTTTGTCTAATGCAGCTTCAATGCCATCCGTCAACTTTGAATACTCTTCAAGGCTAAGCACCACCATTGCTCCATATCCATTTTTGGTTAAATATACCGGTTCACCTGCATTTACAATTTTCTCAATATCAGGAAACTTATTTCTTAAATCCGAAACAGGTCTAATCTGTAACATAAGCCTTCACTCCTTATCAATATTTTATCTCAATTTTATCATTATCCACATTCTACTCTACTATTCTAAAAAAAGCAACCATTGTAAAAATCTTTCTTCATAGTCACTACATGTCATTTTAAAATGAGTGATTTATTTAAGGAAAATGGCAGTTCCTTTCCGTGAAAAGAACTGACTCCTTATAAACTAATTTATTTGGCTGTAATCAAGGTCATTTCAAGGCTCTCTCAAAAAATGGTGTAGTAGTGGTATAGTAAGCGCCTTTCCTTGCCATAAAACCATTGATTTTACAGACTTTCCCAGAATATTTCAAGATGTTTCCGTGTCAAATGAATAGGATTTTAATCATATTTTTTTATTCTCCTTTATCTGGTCATATTTTTATTTTTCCCTTATTTTATGCGGGTTGCGGGGATTTCCTGTCAGAATTGGATTTCCCCGTGTTTTCGCATAAACACACATAAATTTGTGTAATTTTTCCTTCAAGTGTCATAAATCCTGTCATAAATTCAAAATTCATATGACAGTACCTTTTAGTTACAACATACCCTTTGCATTTCTTCCTTTATATCTTCAAAATCAACATGGGTATAAGTATTCAATGTAACCCCGATATCTGAATGCCCCATGATTTTTTGTAAAGTCTTAGGATTCATCCCGGATTTTGCCATATTGGAACAAAACGTATGGCGTGCCACATGGGGCGTGATAATAGGAAGCTGTACTTTGTAAATACTGTTATACTTTTCCCTGATATGTTGGAAATACTTTTCCCAATGTAACGCAACCATAGGCATATTATTTTTATCCAGATATAAGAATCCTGCTTTACCACCAATCATAGGTTCTGTTCTAGGCTTCGGCCTGTTTTGAATAATCTTCTTAAAACACGCTTCTACATCTTCCGTCATGGGAACAAGCCTTGTACCGCTTTCGGTTTTTGTTTCCTCAATAACGTATTCCATCTTTCTTGTCCGCTGTAATTGATGGTCTACATTAATACAATGCTTGTCAAAATCAATATCCGTAACTGTCAATCCACAAAACTCTAAAATACGTAATCCTGTTTTAAACAGAATATAAATACCCTCATAGTATTTTGAAAAATGCTTATCGCTTTGTACAAACTCTAAAAATTGCCGTTCCTGTTTTCTAGTAATTGCTTCTCTGGTAACACTGTCATTCACAACCACGGTAGCTAACTGGAATGCAAATGGATTTTTCCGTATCAAATCATCATCAACCGCCATCTGAAATGCGGGTCTGACAACGCCCCTGATACTATGGATACTGCTGTATCCTCTGCCATCGTCTTGTAATTTGATAAGCCATGCTTTTGCATCAGACAACTTTACTTTATCTATCCGCAATTCCCCAAATGGCTCTTTTGCAATAATATTAATCACGAAATTGTAATTGAACAAAATCGCTGCGCGATGGCCTGCCAAGGCTGTGGCATAGCGATTTTCTCTTTTCTATAACAAAAGCAGT
>QXWV01000034.1 GCA_009911195.1 Lachnospiraceae bacterium
TGGTGGCTCTAAAATGTTAAAATCCGAGGTGGCTCTCAAGCGATAAAACGGTGGCTCCGAAGCGCTAGAATATTCACCATTGGACGGAACGAAGGAATTTATTAAGCAAAACGGGCAGTTTACGGTCAATATCGCCCTTTCTTACCGGCATAAGACGGTGATGGGAGTAATCTATGTGCCTGTCACAGGGGAACTTTACTATGCATCGGAGGGGGATGGGGCATTCCTTGAAACACGGAACGGGAAGATAAGAAAGCTTTCGGTGTCGGATAATAAAGATATTCCCTCCCTACGGTTTGTGGTGAGCAACTCCCACGGATGTAAAGAGATGGATGAGTTGATTGAAAAATATCAGATTACAGATTTCGTGAAAGTGGGAAGCTCATTAAAGGGCTGCATGGTAGCAGCCGGACAGGCGGATGTCTATTACCGTTTTAACCCAACTATGGAGTGGGATACGGCAGCGATGCAATGCATAGCGGAAGAGGCCGGGGCAGTGTTCCGGCAAATGGATGGAACACGGATGTGCTATAACCGGGAGAACAGCTTGAATGAAAAGGGTTTTTATATCTTAAACTGCAACGAAAATCTGCTCGTATAAATATTGTGGTTGGAAGAGTCATCTTCCGAAATCCCAGACAAAGTTTTGCGTGTGGAAGAAGGAGGATGGGAAAGCATGGATGCGCTGATTTCAGTGATTGTACCAGTATACAATATGGAGAAATATCTCGTAGAGTGTGTGGAAAGTATCCGAAACCAGACCCTGAAGGAAATCGAAGTGATATTGGTGGATGACGGCTCTGTCGATAAAAGCGGGGCAATTTGCGATAGATATGCCCAAACGGATTCCAGGGTGAAAGTAATACATCAG
Source organism: Lachnospiraceae bacterium (assembly GCA_009911195.1). Classification (GTDB taxonomy): domain Bacteria; phylum Bacillota; class Clostridia; order Lachnospirales; family Lachnospiraceae; genus Kineothrix. The sequence goes on from QXWV01000034.1 coordinate 872, forward strand.
GAAAACCGGGGGCTAATGGCGGCAAGATACCGGGGAATCATGGAGAGCGCCTGCCCTTATATTACATTTGTGGATGCGGATGATTTTATTGAAAGATGCTCCTATGAACTGGCATTGGAATCCATGGGGAGAGGAATTGACTTGATTGTATTTGGGATTATCAGATATTATGATGCACAAACCCAGAAAAAAGAAACCGGTATTTTCAATGAAAGGATATATAACAGGCAGGAAATAGAGGAATTGATTTATCCTAAGATGATATGGGATATGAAAACAAACCGCTTTGGCCTTGACCCGGCGCTCTGGAATAAGGTGATGAAAAGGGAACTGGTAATGGCCTGCTATCGGCGTTTAGCGGGAAAGAACTTTTATTATGGCGAAGATACAGCTATTACTTATCCGATGGTAAAAAGGGCAGAAACGATAGAAATCAGGCAGCAGCCATATTATTACCACCGGCAGAGAAAGCGCACGGAGATTCCGGAATATATTGCGGATAAAGCATATTTTGAAAAACTTTATATGCTGTATAAATATCTGGCAGAACAATTTTGCGACGATAAAAGGCTAATCCGGCAGATAGAATATTTTTATATGCATTCTGTGGAGCTGCGCAAACATGCATATGGGGATTATCAGAAAGGGACACAGTACCTTTTCCCCTTTGACAAGGTGGGGAAGGGCGACAGGATTATTATATATGGGGCGGGATTGGTAGGGCATTCTTATATGGAACAGCTTGGACGGCTGAGGTTTTGCCAAATCGCCCTGTGGGTGGATAAAAACTTCCAAAATTTTACAACAGAAGATATATCTCCGATAGAAAGAATAAGGCATACTTTATTCGACAAGTTAGTTATCGCAGTGGAAGGCATGGAAATCAATCGGAACATAAAGCAAATGTTAGTAGATATGGGTGTGGATGCAGAGCGGATTATATCGGCATTTTGGTGAATGCTGGATAAGATTGTGCGTATGGAGGAAAGAGTGAAATTCCTTTTATTTGGAACAGGGGATTACTATAGGCGGTTCAAAAAATGGTTTGATGAAAAAGATATTTTAGCCCTGCTGGATAATTCTTTGGAGAAACAAAATACCTTTATGGATGGGATAAGGGTGTTGCCGCCAAAGGAAGGGGTAAAACTGCCCTTCGACGCAATTGTTATCCTTAGCTTTTATGTGAGGGAGATGAAGGGCCAATTGCTGGAATTAGGGGTAACAGAGGATAGAATCTACCATTTTTATAATCTGCGCCCTTTGATTGATATGAAAAAACAGAAATGGCAAGAGATGTATTATGGGGATGCAAAGGCATTGGTATGGACAAAAGGGAACGGCGGGAAGAAGATACTGCTCCTGTCTCAGGATATGGCATTGGGAGGCGCTTCTATTGCCCTTTTTCATGCCGCCAGGATTATGGCAGGCAATAATTATCAAATAGTGGTAGCTTCTATGATAGACGGCCCTTTGAGGAAGCGGTTGACGGAGCACGATATCCCGGTTGTGGTTGATGTAAATTTACAGCTAAAAACAATGAAAGAAGTGGAATGGCTCAACGATTTTTCGCTGATATTTTGCAACACAATAAACTTTCATGTTTTTTTATCGGAACGGGATAATAAAATCCCTGTCATCTGGTGGCTGCATGATGCTGCTTTTTTTTATGGCGGAGTCGATAAGGGGCTTCTACGCAGGCTGGATAGAACAAATATGAAAATTTGCGCCGTAGGCCCTATAGCTGAAGATGCTATGAAAAAGTATGTTCCGGATATGGAAATAGAAGAGCTGCTTTATGGTGTTGCCGATACTGGCGGATATGTCGGCGAATCGAAATGCTTTCATACTGACAGGATATGCTTTGTCACAATTGGCGATATCGGGGATATAAAAGGGCAGGATATACTGGTTCAGTCAGTACAGGCATTACCGGAAAGCCTTAGAAAGAAAACTATGTTTTACCTGGTTGGGCGGAATACGTCAATGATGGGGCGGCGGCTGATAGAAGAAACCGGGGAAATACCGGAGATTTTAATGACTGGCCTGGTGGAACGGGAACGGATAAATGAAATTTTGAGGGAAGCGGATGTGCTGATATGCCCATCCAGAGAAGATTCCATGCCTACGGCAGCAGCAGAGGCAATGATGCATAAAGTACCATGCATTGTCTCGGACGCGGCAGGGACAGCAAAGTATATCCGGGACGGTATTGATGGATTCGTTTTTCACAGTGAAGCCGTCGGTGAACTGGCTGAAAAAATTATTTGGTGTATAGAAAACAGAAAAAAGATACATGACCTGGGAGTTCTTTCCAGAAAAATTTATGACACACATTTTTCTATGGAGAAATTCAAAAGAAAGTATAACAAACCGATAATTTCCATGCAGCAGGCAATGGAAAGCCACATATCGCTGATTCTGGTGGTGGCAAGGCCCGGCTCATGCAAAGCGATTTCAAAAAGGATAGGAAGTTTATGCAAGGAAAACCAGATTGATTTGTTCGATGTAAGGGGCAGGGATTTAGGGGCGGAAAAAAAACTTACATATCACTTTGGAAGAACAGATGGAATTACGAAAAGCCGGATGCAGCAGCTTATCATAGGGAAGGGAGCGATAAGCGTCGATTTGTTTGATACGCTCGTTATGCGGCAGACATTATTTCCAGAGGATATTTTTGAAATAGTCGATTATCAGTTGAGGGAAAAAGGTATTATTATAGAAGATTTCTGTAAAAAGCGCCTTGCGGGCGAGAAATACCTGTCAAAATATTCAGCCCCCACGCTTACAGATATATATGAATATATGAAAAAGACATATAACATACCGGATATGACACCCCATGAGCTGGCGGAATTAGAATGGATGGCCGATGCTAGAATGCTGATTCCCCGGCAGGAAATGTGTGCGCTTATGGAAGAAGCATTTCGGCAGGGAAAAGAGGTCTATATCGTTTCGGACACCTATTACAGCAAAAAGCAAATTATCAAAATGCTAGAAAAATGTAATATTACATTTTATACGGATATCTTTGCATCATGCGAATATAGAACCGGAAAAACGCAGCAGCTTTTTGAATGCTTAAAGGAAAAAATCCATGGCAGGCAGTGCATACATATAGGGGATGATGCCGTTGCGGACATAGAAAGCGCAAAGAAGCATGGCCTTGCGGCCTGCCAGGTTTACAGCGGGACAGAATTGCTGGAAATGACGGGATACCTGGGCCTGTGGAACAGGGTGGAAAGCCTGGCTGACAGGATAAAGACAGGGATGTTTACGGCCAGGCTGTTCAACAGCCCGTTTCAATTTGAGGCTAAGGAACGGAAAATCAGCGTTAAAAATGCTAATGATATCGGCTATCTGTTTTTTGCCCCGATTATCAGCGATTTCGTCATATGGTTTAAAAAACAGATAAAGGAACATGGGCTGCATAACGTATGGTTCTGCGCCAGAGACGGGTATTTGATAAAAAAACTATATGATGAGCTGGATAATGACAGGAAATCGGTGTATTTCCTTACATCCAGGACGGCCGCAATCCGTGCAGGGATGGAGGATGAAGAAGATATCAGGTATGTGGCAAATATGAAATTCAGCGGAACTTTGCGGGAACAACTGGAAGAGCGGTTCGGCATAACAGTGCCCGAAGGAAGCATCAGGGAGGATAACGGGGATGATTTACTGGATTACTTGCAGGAAATCTTAAGTAAGGCGTCTGTAAACAGGGAGAATTATAAGAAATATATCGATGGGCTTCCTGTGGAGGAAGGAACGGTGGCTTTTTTTGATTTTGTTGCAAAAGGGACAAGCCAGATGTACATTGAGCGGTTTGCCGGGAGGCATTTGAAAGGGCTTTATTTCCTGCAGTTGGAAGAAAGGGATATGCGGGGTAAAGGGCTGGATATACAGTCATTTTACAGGGAAGGGGAACAGGAAGGCAGTGTGGTTTTTGAGAATTATTATATTCTGGAGGCAATGCTGACAGCCCCTTTGCCATCAGTAACAGGATTTGATGAAAAGGGTGCGCCGCATTATGCGGAGGAGACGAGGAAAAAAGAAGACATAGAGTGTTTTTTAGCTGCGCAAAACGGGATTATCGATTATTTTAAAACGTATTTGAAATTGTGCCCGGAAACGGAAATCAATGGGAATAGGGAATTGGACGAAATATTTTTGGGCTTGATACATAATATCGCTATTTTGGATAGGAGATTTTTAAGCTTAAAAGTGGAAGACCCGTTTTTCCACAGGAATACGGATATGACGGATTTAATTTAAAATATTAGAAAGGTTTGAAATAATGAATTTTGAATTGATGGCTTCCATGATGTGCGCAAACTACGCCAATCTGGAGAAGGAAATATATAATCTTGAAACAGGAGGAATTGACTCCTTCCATATCGATATTATGGACGGGCGCTATGTTCCCAACTTTGCCATGTCCTTAAATGACATGTGTTACATAGCCGATGCTGCATCCAAACCGCTGGATGTCCATTTGATGATTGAGCATCCAAGCAATAATATCGGGATTTTCATCAAAAATCTCCGCAAAGGGGATACTATATATATCCATCCGGAAGCGGAATACCATCCTTCCACCACTTTGCAGAGGATTATTGATGCGGAATTGATTCCGGGCATCGCTATCAATCCGGGAACATCAGTGGAAACTGTTTTTGAGATGCTGCGGATAGTAAAGAAGGTTCTGGTGATGTCTGTGAATCCGGGGAACGCAGGGCAGATGTATCTTCCATACGTTGGAAAGAAGATTACAAGGCTGATTTCCATAAAAGAAGATATGGGGTTTGAGCTATACTGGGATGGAGCCTGTAGCGCAGGGCGGATACAGGAATATGCACCAAAAGGGGTAAAGGGCTTTGTGCTTGGAACAACTCTCTTGTTTGGCAAGGACAAGCCTTATGGGGAAACACTGCGAAATATCAGGGAATTAAAGTTCTAGTATTCCATATGGGGAATTTGCGTGAGGAATTTACGCAGGGAATTTCGATACGGAGTACTAAAATGGTTTCATTTATAACAGGAGTATATTTTCATGAATATAGCGGTATTATTATCTGGCGGCATAGGATTGCGGATGGGGCTTGGCATTCCAAAACAGTATATCAGGGTATGGGGGAAGATGCTGATTACTTATTCCCTGGAAACGCTGCTTGCCCATCCCATGATAGATGCGGTACAGATTGTGGCGGAGCCCCAGTGGCAAGGGACGATATTGGCCGATGTGAGGGAAAATGACCTGGAAAGGGAAAAAATATGTGGATTTTCGTCACCGGGCGAAGGGCGGCAGGCTTCGGTTTTGAATGCCCTCAAAGACATAAGGCTTTTGGGCTTTCCCCTGGATGCTGCCAGCACCCAGGATGGGGTATGTGGGGTATGTAGACGGAATATTTTGCGCACGCGGGATGCGGCTTTTCCAGGCAATGCTGTCCTTATCCATGATGCAGTGCGCCCGAATCTGGCCAAAGAGCAGATTACAGGATGCTTTGACGCATTAAGGGGTCATGACGGTGTTATGCCTGTACTACCGATGAAGGATACCGTTTACCAAAGTGACGGAGGGGAGTGCATATCGAAGCTGCTTGACAGGGAAAAGATTTTTGCAGGGCAGGCGCCGGAGGTATTTGATTTTGATAAATATTATACAGCCAATATGCACTTGGCATCAGAAAAACTGCTCAGGATAAAAGGCTCGGCGGAGCCGGCAGTTATGGCCGGGATGGATATTGCCATGATTCCGGGGGATGAGAATAACTATAAAATTACAACAAAAGTCGATTTGGAGCGCTTCCGGAAACAGAAAGAGGGCGATATGCAGAAAGCTACAGGGAACAGCAGATGAAGGCATATATTTTGAGCGATATAGGTGATATCAGGTTAAAGGATGTGGGATGTCCTGTGCCGGAAGAAAACGAAGTAATTATAAAAGTCAGAGCCAGCGGTATCTGCGGTTCTGACATTCCGAGGATTTTTCAGAATGGAGCCCATAAGATGCCCCTGATTCCGGGCCATGAATTTTCGGGGGAAGTGGTGGAACTTGGAAAGGAAACCGATAAAAGGCTTTTGCATAAAAGGGTAGGCGTTTTCCCCCTGATTCCTTGCAGAGAATGTATGCCATGCAGGAAAGGGGAATATGAAATCTGTAGGAATTATAGCTATCTTGGCTCAAGAAGGGATGGGGGATTTGCAGAATATGCGGCAGTACCGGCAGCAAATCTGATGGAACTGCCGGATACAGTTTCTTTTGAAGAGGCAGCGATGCTGGAGCCCATGGCAGTGGCGGTACATGCCATGAGAAGGGCCATTCCGTGTAAAGAGGGTCAAGTGGCGGTCTGCGGCCTCGGTACAATAGGTCTGTTGCTTGTTATGATTCTTAAGGAGGCAGGATTTAAAAACATTGCTGTAATTGGGAATAAAGACTCCCAGAAGGAGGCTGCTTTAAAAATGGGCATTGGGGAGGAATGCTATTTTGACAACAGAAAAAGGGAGGAAGGGCAACGGTTCATGGAGCATACCAAAGGTGCGGGGGCGGATACTTTTTTTGAATGCGTGGGAAAGAATGAGACGGTTTTACAGGCGGTCAATCTTACGGCTGTCTCAGGGAAGGTATGCCTGGTGGGGAATCCCTTTTCGGATATAAAGCTTTCCAGGGATACGTACTGGAAAATCCTTAGAAACCAACTGACTGTTACCGGAACATGGAATTCTGCATTTACAGGGAAGGCGGATGATGACTGGCATTATGTGCTGGAAAGGCTTTCGGAAAAGAAGCTGATACCAGGGAAGCTGATTTCCCACAGATTCTTGATGGAGGAGCTGGAGGCGGGGTTTCGGATTATGAGAAATAAGGCGGAGGACTATATAAAGATAATGGGAGTATTTTAAAGCGTGACATAAATATAATGAATTGCGCTGATGCGCAAGCAGGCCATCAATTTTCTTACGAAAATTGGTGACATATGATATAATAAAAATATGTACGGATTTGGTGTATGGAAAAATAGTATGGAAATGGGCACAAAAAGCTGCGCAGAAATGGAGAAAAATATGAAAGCTTTTGATTATGTAGTAGTGAGCATAGAAGGGGATTATGCGAATTTGAAAAGGACGGATGAGGAAAGCGATGAATTGAAGCTGGTGGCCAGGGCGCTTTTGCCGGATATGATAGCGGAAGGTACGAAGCTTCATTATGAGTACATGGAATATACAATAGTGGAATGAGCGGATGGTATTTATTCCAGGCTGCCCGATGGGTGCGTATCGGATATGGACAGCATTATGGTGGAAGGAATCGTCTCCTCTGGACGGTCAGTAAAAAAACTCTTGTGAATAAATTGCCTTTTTTATGCCATACTATTTTTCAAAGGAGAAATCGTATAGGATGGCAGGGGAAATTGTTTATTTGAAGGCGGAACGGAATGTGGAAGTTCCGGAAGATGATGTGTTTTTGAAGGATATAGCGAAAATATATTGTGCCAACGGGAATATCGCGGCTAAGGTGAAAGCGATAAAGGTGCACCGTTTTTCTGAGGCGGAACCCCAAAGGCAGGTATTCGGCATTTTAAAGTTAATTGAAATGATACAGCAGGCTTGCCCCAACGTGACGGTGGAAAACGTAGGGGAAACGGATGTGCTTGTGGAACGGGTGAACGTGGACAGTCATAAAGGAGGGACTCAATGGCTGAAAGTAGTATTCGTGGCATGCATAAGCTTTTTCGGCACGGCATTTACGATTATGGCATTTCATAATGATGTAGGAATTACCAAAGTATTCGGGAAGGTGTATGAACTGGTGATGGGGCAGCCTTCCCCGGGGTATTCCATACTGGAGGTGACTTATTCCATTGGGCTTGCTGTGGGGATAATCGTCTTTTTTAACCATATTGGGGGGAGAAGGATTACTAAGGACCCCACCCCTATTGAAGTGGAGATGCGGATTTACGAAAAGGATGTAAATGACGCGTTGGTGGAGACGGCGGACAGGGAGGGGAAGACGGTTGATGTTTCTTAAGCATATTTTTTTAGGGGCAATGGGTATCAGCTTCGGAATGTTTGCGGCGGGCGGCGTCTTCACAGTATTGATATCCGTAGGGCTGATTCCACGTTTTGCAGGGAAAATGCATGTGAGCAGCAAGGTTTTCCTGTTTGAAGAGGCGGTGGTGTTTGGCACATTGCTGGGAGACTTTATCAGTGTGTTTGAAAGGCACGGGAAACTGGGGGAATTTGTTTTAAAAAATGAGTTATTTGGCCAAGGAAGGACAGAGGAAACCTGGTATGTGGCCGGAACAGCCATCATTGTTGTGTTTGGCTTTTTTGCAGGGATTTTTGTGGGCTGCCTCGCGCTCGCGATTGCGGAAATGCTTAATACAATACCGATTTTTTCCAGAAGAATAGGCTTTCGCCATGGGCTGGGCATCGCTGTGCTGGCGGTGGCTTTGGGGAAGGCGGTGGGAAGCCTGCTCTATTTTGCAAAAGCGGTATACCTGTATGGGGGGATGTGACAGAAAACTGGCACATCCTTTTCGTTTGTTTCCTGCCGGGGTTTATGGATGACATGATGTAGCCTGTAGTGGAAATTTGATTCCCATGCAGTCAAGGCACGAAATCTTGACAGAAAGAAAAAGCGGAGGTATCATTTGGTATAGAAATTATCAGAAAGGATAGTGGGAGTATGATGAGAGGATTATGCAGGAGATACAGACGGGTTTTGATATGCAGCTTTGTGATAGCAACAGTTTTGCTGGCGGGGTGTTCAGGGAGTGGACAGGAGAGCCAACAGGCAGAGGGGCAGATGAAGGAGGGCACTGAAGAAGAACCGGTGAAGAGGGATATGCCCCCCGGGGAGCAGATGCAGGAGAGTGCATCGGGAGAACAGGCAACGAAAGATACAGTGGCGGAGGGGAATGGCCAGGCAGCAGTTACACAGGCGGATTCCGGCGATATCGGTTTGGAGTCAGCCAAGTTGGCAGCTTTGCAGAATGCCGGGCTGGAAGCAAATGATGTTACTTTTGTAAAAGAAAAAATGGACTATGATGACGGCAGGGCGGAATATGACATTGAGTTTGTAACCGATTCGACGAAGTATGAATATGAGGTGAAAGCTGATGATGGAAAGATTTTAAAGGCGGAACAGGAACCCATTACAAGGCTCATGGCCAATACCGGGACAGGGGATATTCTGGGAGCTGAAGATGCAAAAGCGGCGGCGTTATCCCATGCCGGGCTGGCAGAGGGCCAGGCCATATTCTCCAAAGTGGAACTGGAAGAAGATGATGGCCGTATGGAGTATGAATTGGAATTTTATTCGGAAGGCAAAGAATACAGCTACAAAGTGGATGCTGTTTCCGGTGAAGTTTTGGAAATGGAAATGGAGTATGAATAAGGGGCAGGCCCGGCCGTGAGTTTATTTTTATTTAATTTCTTATTTTGCCATTATATGATATAATGAATTCCAATATTTGATGTATGCAAAAGAGAAAGTGCAGTATTCTTATTTTAGGAAAGTTGGCGTTCGAGTGAAGAAATATTGGAGTATACTTTTTAAAATTGTGTTCAGCAGGACAATGATTACCGTGGCATTGCTCCTTGTTCAGATATTCTGGCTTTTTGCCGGTTTTAAATGGCTAGGGGAGTATTCGGAATTATCCCTGGTGTTTATGCTGGTGCTCAGCGCAGTGCTGCTGGTTCACATCATCAATAAAGACGAAACGCCAGAATTTAAGCTTACATGGGTCATTCCCATGTGTATAGCCCCGGTTTTCGGGGCATTGCTTTATCTGTTTATTATGGGAAACTGGGGAAATATAGGACTGAAAAAATCCCTGGACAGGAGACTGAAGGAAACGGAAGTTTTTATGCATACAGATGAAGGCACGAGACAGGAAATGGAAAATGCCAGCCGCCATATGGCTGGCCTTAGCCATTATGTGGAGCATATCGGGGGATTCCCTGCTTACAGAAATAGCCCGGTGACCTATTTCCCTACAGGGGAAGCGAAATATGAAGATTTGCTCAAGGAGCTGGAAAAGGCGGAGAAATTTATATTTCTGGAATATTTTATTGTAGAGCGGGGCAAAATGTGGAACGGAATTCTGGAAATTTTAGAGCGGAAGGCAAAAGAAGGTGTGGAAGTACGCGTTATGTATGACGGGATGTGTTCGCTGTTGCTGCTCCCGTATTCGTATCCGAAGAAGCTGCGCGCTATGGGAATAAAGGCAAAAATGTTTTCACCTATAAGGCCGCTGATGTCCACTTCCCAAAATAACAGGGACCACCGGAAGATTGTTGTAATAGATGGCAGGGCGGCTTACACCGGAGGGGTTAACCTTGCGGATGAGTATATTAATGAAAAGATGAAATTCGGCCATTGGAAAGACACGGCTATTAAAGTGGAAGGGGATGCAGTTAAAAGCTTTACTGTAATGTTCCTGCAAATGTGGAACAGTGCGGAATGGGGAACGGAGGAGTACGGAAAGTATATACAGCCAGTGCCGGAGGCAGAAAAGAAGGGTGTGGGCTTTGTGGTGCCCTATGGGGATGGTCCTGCCACACCGGAGAATGTGGCGGAGACTGTATATCTGGATATTATCCACCATGCTGAGAAATTTGTTCACATTATGACACCCTATTTTATAGTGGATAATGCCATGCTGGACGCTTTGCAGTATGCGGCCAGGCGTGGCGTGGATGTGCGGATTATTATTCCCCATATCCCGGATAAAAAACCGATTTTTGCTATGTCCAGAACCTATTACCCCGATTTGCTGGCAGCGGGGATAAAAGTTTATGAATATGAGCCTGGGTTTATCCATGCGAAAGTATTTGTATCCGATGATGAAAAAGCGGTAGTAGGGACCATAAATATGGATTACAGAAGCTTGTACCATCATTTCGAGTGTGCTGCCTATCTGTACAAAAGCGAAGCAGTGGCTGATGTGGAAAAGGATTTTCAGGATACGTTGAAGCAGTGCATTGAGGTGGATATGGATTATTATAAAAAAATATTCGTCTTAAACCGTCTGATGGGGCGTGTGCTGCGGTTGATAGGGCCGCTGACTTAAAGGGGCGGAAACGAGGTTTGAACGATGACTAGAACTGAATTTATGGATAGTTTGCAAAGAGCTTTGGCAGGAAGCCTGACCAGTAGCACGGTCAATGAAAATATGCGCTTTTATGAGGAATACTTTGATACCCAAATCCGCTCCGGGCAAAGTGAAGAAGAAGTGATAAACGGTTTGGGAGACCCTAGGCTGTTAGCGAAGACAATTATTCAGGCGGCCAAATATCAGGCAAGGAATTATGGTGGCAATACCCCGGAATATGATGAAGTATACGAGGACGGAAGCCAGGGAGGGGGGCAGGCAAGGGGAGGAAGGAATTCTTTCCCCAATGTCTATCGCCTGCCGGGATGGCTGACTCTTGTATTGGGCGTGGCAGTTTTATGTGTGGTAATAGGTATAGTAGGTTCAGTTGTCTCCTTGCTTCTCCCGGTGGCCATACCGGTTTTGTGTGTGATTATTTTGGTAAGGTGGCTGCGAAGACGGAATTGAGAGATGGGCTTATATGGAAAAGAAGGCATATTTCCTTTTTTCTGAGTTCCTTTTACGAATTGGGCTATAAAGATATAAAATGAATAGAGAGCCAGAAAGGGTCTGGCTCTCTAATGAGGGGAGTATAAATAATTAATATAAGGGTCTATAAATAGAAACGATGAAGGGTTATTTCTATTTATGAATCAATTATAACACGGATGGAAAAAAAAGCAATATCGTAATTAGTACTAAAGTCCTAACGTTTTTTCTGTGCAAATTTGATAAAAATGCAGTACTAAAGTCTTAGAAAAAAATTTTGTATAATTTCTGGATAGATAAGGCATACTATTCCCGTAACTAAAAATCATTAGGAGGAATGCAAAATGTCTAAAAACGATTATAACCAGAATGAAAAACAGAACCAGGAGAACAAAGCAAATAACAGCAACAACGAAAAACAGAACCAGAAGAACAGCAACAGCAATAACTGCTCCAATAATAACCAGAAGAACAACAATTTCTAAGAGGGTTCTGGAGAGAGGCTGCGCCGGGAGAAAGCGCAGCCTCTTTTAAGTTGTACGAATGCAACAACGCACAGGGCAAGTCGGTTACACTTTTACGAATAAAAATTAATTACACGATTGACAAAGTACAGGGATAAGCTTTATATTAAATGACATATAGAACTAATAGGAACTGTCATGCGGCGATTGGGCTGCAAAATTGTATGGATATGGAGCACTGGATGAGAAGATTTGAATTGATTGCGCCCTGCCACTTTGGACTGGAAGCTGTTTTGAAAAGGGAAATCATTGATTTGGGTTATGATATCAGCAAAGTGGAGGATGGAAGGGTTACCTTTCTGGGCGACGAAGAAGCGGTTTGCCGTGCAAATGTATTTTTGAGGACGGCGGAAAGAATTTTGATTAAAGTGGGGAGTTTTCGGGCAGAAACATTTGAAGAACTTTTTCAGGGAACAGCCCATCTTCCTTGGGAAGAATTTATCCCTCAAAATGGGAAGTTCTGGGTGGCGAAGGCGGGCAGCGTAAAGAGCAAGCTGTTTAGCCCTTCCGATATACAGTCTATTATGAAGAAGGCAATGGTGGAGCGCTTAAGAAAGGTATATCATCAAAACTGGTTTGCAGAGGATGGGGAATCCTTTCCGGTTAGGGTTTTTCTGCTGAAGGATGAGGTTACCGTCGGATTGGATACTACGGGGGAATCGTTGCATAAGCGGGGATACCGTAAGATGTCTGTACAGGCACCGATTGCGGAAAATCTGGCGGCTGCATTGATTATGCTGACACCATGGAGGGGAGACCGCGTTTTAGTTGACCCTTTTTGCGGCAGTGGAACCTTTCCAATTGAGGCGGCCATGATGGCGGCCAATATGGCTCCTGGGATGAACCGGACATTTTCGGCCATGGAATGGCATCATATAGTAGGAAAGAAAGTCTGGTATGACACTTTGGATGAAGCCAATGAAATGGTGGATTTGACGGTGGAAACGGATATCCAGGGGTATGATATTGATGAAAAAGCGGTGGCTTTAGCCAGGGATAATGCCCGCCTTGCAGGGGTGGAAGGGATGATTCACTTCCAAAAAAGAGGGGTTGACATGCTGAACCATAGCAAGAAATATGGTTTCATTATTACGAATCCGCCCTACGGGGAAAGAATGGAAGAAGTGAATTTATCCGAAATATATGCGGTTTTGGGGGAACGGTTCACCATGTTGGATTCATGGTCGATGTATCTGATTTCTTCTTATGAAAAAGTGGAGAAGGATATGAGAAGAAAGGCAGATAAGAACCGGAAAATATATAATGGCATGTTGAAAACCTATTATTATCAGTTTATTGGACCGAAGCCGCCGATGAGAAAAAGGGCGGATGTATAGTATTTGGAAAGAGGAGATAAGAAATAAGATATGACTGACAAAAGAATTGTCTTTGCAACAGGAAATGCAGGGAAAATGAGGGAAATCCGGGAGATTCTTTCGGATTTGGAGTTGGAAGTGGTATCTATGAAGGAAATCGGGATTGATATACCGATAGAAGAAGATGGAATCACATTCGAGGAAAATGCGTTGATAAAAGCCAGGGCGGTGGCCAGGCAGTGCGGGGAAATCGTCCTTGCGGATGATTCCGGGCTGGAGGTAGACTACCTGAACGGGGAGCCGGGGATTCATTCGGCCAGATATATGGGTGAAGAAACCCCATATTCTGTAAAAAATGCCAATATTATTAGCCGGCTGGAGGGAATACCGGATGAGAAAAGGGCAGCACGGTTTGCATGTGCCATTGCAGCCGTTTTCCCTGATGGACAGGAAATGGTCACTTCCGGGGAAATCAAAGGCAGGATAGATTATGAAGAAAAAGGGAAAAATGGGTTTGGCTATGACCCAATATTTTATGTGCCGGAATTTGGAAAAACAACGGCGGAACTGAGCGATGAAGAGAAAAACAGCATAAGCCACAGGGGGAGGGCATTGCGTAAAATGAAAGAAAAACTTAAGGCAAAGTTATAGAAAGGGGAATTATGCGAGTATTGATAGTAAGCGATACGCATCGTCAGAATAAAAATTATTTCAGGGCATTGGAGCAGGCAGGGGCGGTAGATATGGTAGTTCACTGCGGGGATACGGAAGGAACAGAACTGGCCATTTGCAAAAGTATGGACTGCCCGGTAAAAATCATTGCAGGGAACAATGATTTCTTTTGCGATTTGCCAAAAGAAGAAGAGTTCATGATTGGCGATTATCATGTATGGCTGACCCATGGGCATAATTACTATGTTTCCATGGGGAATGAAATATTAAAGGAAGAGGCGGAAGCCAGAGGGGTGGATATTGTTATGTATGGCCATACCCATAAGCCGGTGGTGGATATCGGGGAAAACCTGACCGCTGTGAACCCGGGAAGCCTTACATACCCCAGACAAGTAGGGCGGAAGCCTTCATATATCATAATGGATTTGGATGAAAAGGGGAAAGCACATTTCGAGATTCAGTATTTATAAAAAAAATGAACAAAAAATGTTGACATAAGTAAAATACTATAATATAATAGGTTTTGCGCTGTGACAAAGCAAGATGTATGCCGGGGTGTGGCTCAGCTTGGCTAGAGCGCCTGGTTTGGGACCAGGAGGTCGCAGGTTCGAATCCTGTCACCCCGACTTCTCAATCAAGAACAGCAAACCGTAGATATTCTGTATTTTGCGGGTGTAGTTCAATGGTAGAACACCAGCCTTCCAAGCTGGACACGTGGGTTCGATTCCCATCACCCGCTGTTATATCAATATGTGTTCGTAGCTCAGCTGGATAGAGCAACGGCCTTCTAAGCCGTGGGTCGGGGGTTCGAATCCCTTCGAGCACGTTTGGGATATATGTTTTATCTCACTATGGTGGGTATAGCACAGTTGGCTAGCGCGTCAGATTGTGGCTCTGAAGGTCGAGGGTTCGAGTCCCTTTACCCACCCTTTTCCTTATAGGAAAGGCCGGTTTTCTCCGGAGCAGGCTTGGTGTAATGAAATAGTGGGCTATCGCCAAGCGGTAAGGCACAGGACTTTGACTCCTGCATTCGCTGGTTCGAATCCAGCTAGCCCAGTTGAATATGGGGTATTAGCTCAGTCGGTAGAGCACTTGACTTTTAATCAAGTTGTCCGGGGTTCGAATCCCCGATGCCTCATGATAAAGCAACATCTTTATCCGATGGATGGAAGATGTTCTTTTTTTGTTGCGCGAGGCATAGATGCACAAAAAGCGTATATGGGATTAGCCATTTTACGGTATGTGCCCCGTGTGTCAAGTTTGTGTCCGCATGGCATCCACAAACTTGCGATGCACAATAAGCCGTGCAGAAATGGAGGATAAAGATGGAAGTACAACAGGAAAACAAAATGGGTGTTATGCCAGTGAATAAGCTTTTGCTGTCAATGTCGCTGCCAATCATGATATCAATGCTTGTGCAGGCTCTGTATAATATTGTTGACAGCATTTTCGTGGCGAAAATAAGTGAGAATGCATTGACTGCTGTATCGCTGGCATTTCCTATCCAGAGTCTTATGATTGCTACGGCTACAGGGACTGGCGTAGGGGTAAATGCTATTTTATCGAAATCCTTAGGGGAAAAGAATTTTGAAAAAGCAAACCGGGCTGCAGTGAACGGGGTATTCCTTGCCCTGGTGTCATATGTTTTGTTTGTTATTGTGGGATTGGTGGTGACAATGCCTTTTTACCGCAGCCAGACGGCGGATGCAGAAATACTTGCGTATGGGAAGCAATATCTGACCATCGTATGTGTAGCGTCTATAGGGCTTTTTACCCAGATAATTTTTGAGCGGCTTTTGCAGTCTACGGGAAAAACCATTTATACGATGATTACGCAGGGGACTGGGGCGATTATCAACATTATATTGGACCCGATTTTGATTTTTGGCATGCTTGGTTTTCCGGCAATGGGTGTGGCTGGGGCGGCAGCAGCAACTGTAGTCGGGCAAATCGTAGGCGGCATAATGGGGATTGTGATTAATGAGAAGGTGAACCATGAAATAAAACTGGCATGGAAAGGCTTTAGGCCCAATCTGCAGATGATAGGCGGAATTTATAAAGTGGGTGTTCCATCCATTATCATGCAGGCTATTGGCTCGCTGATGACCTATGGAATGAACCTGATACTGATTTCCTTCACCTCTACGGCAACAGCAGTGTTTGGCGTATATTTTAAGCTGCAAAGTTTTATCTTTATGCCAATATTCGGGCTAAATAACGGTATGATTCCAATCATCGCTTATAACTATGGGGCAGGAAAAAAGGAACGGCTGATAAAAACTATGAAACTGAGTATAGCTTATGCGATGACGGTGATGGCGATAGGGTTTCTTATATTCCAAACTTTGCCCCAAGTGCTTTTGCAGTGGTTTAATGCATCCGACAGGATGATGGAAATCGGCATTCCTGCTCTTCGCATCATCAGCATAAGCTTTTTACTGGCCGGTTTTTGCATCATTTGCGGTTCTGTTTTCCAGGCTCTCGGAAATGGGGTTTACAGTATGGTAGTTTCTATCGCAAGGCAGCTTGTAGTACTGCTTCCGGTGGCTTTCCTGCTGTCCCGGCTGGGAAATGTGAATTATGTATGGTGGGCATTCCCCATTGCGGAGCTGATGTCCCTGGCATTGTCCACTTTCTTTTTATTCCGCATCTATCATAAGATTATTAAACATATTTCCGAAAATTAGCTTGACAATTTCCAAAGAATGGTATAGTATATGCTGGAAAACGATTTCTGACAAAAAATAGTCAAGATGTTTTCGGATTAGAAGAAAAGGAAGTGTCGTCATGATATCAATTAGAGATGTGGCGAAACACGCAGGTGTAGCGATATCTACGGTTTCCAAGGTGCTGAATAATTATCCAAATGTGAGCGAGGAGACGAGAATAAAAGTAAATGAATCGGTGAAGGAGCTGAATTTTCTCCCTAATTCCGTGGCGGCAGCGCTGTCATCCAAACAGGCGGGAAGGATTGCCCTGCTGATAAACCTCAATACCAGGACGCAGGCTATTGACGAAATTGACATGAGGTATTTGTCGGGGGCTATCAATAAGGCGGCAGAACTGGGAATGGACGTAAATACGTTTTTCTTTTCCATGTTTGAGGGCAAGTCGGAAGAGGAAATCATCCGCTATCTACGCTCCCAAAGCATTGGAGGGATTATTATTTATGGCCTGTCGAAAAATGATATGGTGCTCCAGGCGGTACTTCAATCCCAGACATTCAAAGCAGTAGTGGTGGATGCCCCTATTGTGAATGAAAATACTTCCTGCGTATCCATTAACCAGGAGCAGGCTCAATACGATGTGGCCAGGAAAACGGTTGTGGATAATAAATGTAAGAGCATTCTATACATAGCCGGAAAACAAAATGGTTATGTTACAGAAGAAAGGATAAAAGGCATCCGCAGGCTGGCAGAGGATTTTAAATTGGACCTGCTTATCCGGGAAGGGGATTTTTCCGAGCGGAAAGCGAGAATGATTGCCTTTGATGATGCGGGAAAGAAGGATGCTATTGTATGTGCTTCCGATTTGATGGCAATCGGAGCCATGCGGGCATTGACGGAAATGGATATTTTCCGTCCGGTATGCGGATTTGACGGGATTACGCTGATGGGATATGCCGGGAAGCAGATGAATACCGTTAGGCAGGGGTTTGCGGAGATATCGGAAGCGGCAGTGGAAGAGATACATTATCTGCTGAACGGAGGAGAGGGAAGGAAGCTGGCTCTGGATTACAGCATTGTCAGGATGCAATATATGGACATTATAAGTTAAGGCCAATGCCATTGATTCAAAGGTTAGGAATATTTAGGGGAATTCCACAAAATTTCTTGAAAAAAATGTGGAAATTGACAGTTGCCGAAAACGTTTTCCCATGATAACTTATTAAGTGGGCAGCAGTGGCATAAAAAGGATGTAATTGCGGCAGATAGGGAGATAATATAATATAAAGAGTGGAGGTAGAACAATGTCAGACCAAAAGAATATGCAGACAGATGTATTGATTTTAAACATGGAGCATCAGCTAGAAGAATTGGCGGCTGATATGTTTGGGAAGGGCCTGGAAGGACTGGAAGACAGGGAAGTATACTATTGCCTATTGGAGTTTACCAAAAGGTTGATGGAGGTTTCTGAAAGGATTGAAGGGGAAAAGAAGATATACTATATCTCCGCGGAATTTTTAATTGGAAAGCTGCTTTCCAACAATTTAATTAATTTGGGGATTTACGATAAAGCGGCATCTATTTTGGAAAAGAAGGGCAAAGACATTACAAGGATTGAAGAAATGGAGCCGGAACCGTCTCTTGGGAACGGAGGGCTGGGAAGGCTTGCAGCATGCTTCCTGGACTCCATAGCAACACTTGGCCTGCCCGGGGAAGGGATTGGGTTAAATTACCACTATGGGCTTTTTAAGCAGGTATTTAAGGATGGCCTCCAGACAGCGGAAAAGAATGAATGGATAGAAGACCGCTCCTGGCTGAAAAGGACGGATATTACCTTTGATATATGTTTTGGAAAGAAAAAAGTGGTTTCACGCCTCTACGATATTGATGTGGTAGGGTATGATAACGGTGTGAATAAACTGCGCCTGTTCGATATCGAATCTTTGGATGAGAGCATTGTGAAAAAAGGAATCGACTTTGATAAGGAGGAAATTGAGAAAAACCTGACCTTATTCCTTTATCCGGATGATTCCGACGAAGCGGGAAATCTTTTGCGCATTTATCAGCAGTATTTTATGGTAAGCAATGCAGCACAGCTTATTTTACGGGAAATGAAAGAGAAAAAGTATGATTTGCGCAGAATGTATGACCATGCGGTTATTCAGATTAATGACACCCATCCAACTATGGTAATCCCGGAATTAATCCGTATTCTGGTAGAGGATAAAGCATTTACCATGGATGAGGCGATAGAAGTGGTGAGCAAGACTTGTGCTTATACTAACCATACGATTTTGGCAGAAGCCCTGGAGAAATGGCCATTGGAATATTTGGAGAAGGTAGTTCCCCAGCTTGTGCCGATTATTAAAGAACTGGATAAAAAAGTCCGGGAAAAATATGATGACCCTAAGGTTCAGATTATCGATGAGGATGACAGGGTGCATATGGCCCATATTGATATCCACTATGGATTCTCGGTAAATGGGGTGGCGGCTATCCACACGGAGATTCTAAAAGATACAGAGCTTCATGCATTTTATAAAATTTATCCGGAAAAGTTCAATAATAAGACAAATGGCATTACTTTCCGCAGATGGCTGCTGGCTTGTAACAGGGAACTGGCAGGGCTTTTATCCCGTACTATTGGTGACGGGTACAAGAAAGATGCGGCTAAGCTTGAAAAATTGTTGGATTTTGCCGATGACCAAGGTGTGCTGGATACCCTGGCAGAAATCAAGGAATTAAAGAAGAAGGAGCTGGCAGCCTATGTAAAGGAAAAAGAGGGTGTTGCCTTAAACCCGGATTCCATTTTTGACATCCAGATTAAAAGGCTTCATGAATACAAACGCCAGCAGATGAATGCCCTTTATATTATCCATAAATATTTGGAAATCAAGAGGGGGAAAAAGCCTTCTACGCCGTTAACGTTTATTTTCGGCGCTAAGGCAGCTCCGGCTTATATTATTGCACAGGATATCATCCATCTGATTCTCGTGCTGCAGGAAATTATTAATAATGACCCGGAAGTCAGCCCTTATATGACCATTCTGATGGTGGAAAACTATAACGTAAGCTATGCGGAAAAGCTGATTCCGGCCTGCGATATTTCCGAGCAGATTTCCTTGGCTTCCAAGGAGGCTTCTGGAACGGGGAACATGAAATTTATGTTAAACGGCGCCATTACGTTGGGGACTTCCGATGGGGCAAACGTGGAAATCCATGAGCTGGTAGGAGATGACAATATTTATATTTTCGGTGAGAAATCGGAAACGGTCATTGCACATTATGCGGCTGAGGATTATAAATCCAAGAAATACTATGACAAGAGCCCGGTGATTAAAGAAGCAGTGGATTTTATTGTGGGTAAGGAAGCGCTTAAAGTAGGCCATAAAGAGAATCTGGAAAGATTATATAAAGAACTTCTGAATAAGGATTGGTTCATGACGCTGCTTGACCTGGAGGATTACATCGCAGCAAAGGACAGGATTTTTAAAGATTATGAAGACAGGCAGAAATGGAAGAAGATGATGCTTGTAAACATTGCAAAAGCTGGCTTCTTCTCTTCCGACAGGACGATTGCGGAGTACAATGGGGATATCTGGAAGCTGAAATAAGGATGGCAGGAAATGGGGATTTTTAAAGGGCTGAACATGTGAGGAAAAATCATTTGCCACCCATTTGCCACCCGTTCAGTGGAAAAGGTGCGGATAAATAGAAAAAGGGCTGAACATTTTCAAAGGTGTTCAGCCCTTGGCTATTTAATTACGATAAGCCGGCTCGCGTAGCGTAGCGGCGTTCGTTGTTTACTGCTTTTTCAAAAATGTCCACGGCAGATTTCTGCATGGATTCCGTGTTGAATGTATAGGTGCCCAGGGTTGTTGCTATGTCTTTGTGCCCCAGGCGCTCCATGACTGTCTTAGGGTTTACGCCGTTTTCGGCCAGAATCGTGCCATGCGTATGCCTTAAGCAGTGCGCATGGAATAGGGGAATCCCCAGCTGCTTACGTATAATTTGCACACAGCAATTGGGGAATGACCAGGGTGTTATGATTTTCCCATTCGGGGATACGCACAACGGCATGATTTCCCTATACCCCGTCCCTGTTTCCATGTAGGCCGGGAACTGCTTAATTGTGTTGCCGGAAGTCACATAGGTCTTTAAATAGTCCGGGCCATATTTTAGCTGGCACTCTTTGCGTTGCCGGATAGCTTCCTTTAATTCCGCTTCCAATACGGCACCGATTTTCAGGGTACGGTATGAGTCATATTTAGGGGGGCGAAAACACCAATCGGGCCCTATCTTGACCAGCTGCTTGTTGATGCTTATCTCGTGCCTGGAAAAATCAACATCATCCATCAGGTCTAATGCAAAAGTCTCGCCAATCCGCGTACCCGTATAATAAGGAACGGTAAAGGACAAATGGTATTTGTTACCTTTTGGGAAGCGTTCCAGTATCCTTGAGAAATCTTCATTGGAGCATATATATTCATTCAGCTCCTTTGCTTTCACATCAATAGGCATTTTCCCAATCTTAACAGGCGCGCATGGGTTGCACCGGATATAGCCTAAGGGGAGTATCGCATAATTCATGGCGCTGCTTAAACATCCAAGGTATCCCCTTATGGATTCGCGGGCGGAGCCGTCAGCCTTCAGGCTATCCACCCATGCCTGGACAATGTCGGGCGAGTATTGGAAAGATTCTAATTTATATATCCCGAACTTTGGCTTTATCTTTCCTTCGATTTTCTGCCTGTAAGCCCGGTAGGTCTGATATGTATACCCATGGTCAATATTTTTCCTGATGGCATTTTCCAGCCAATAGTCGAGGTAATCGGAGACGCTTAGGCTGCTTGGGGAGAAGGTGCGCCCTGTTTCGTTATACTCGGCAATGGCTTTTGCCCTCGCAGCAACGGCCTCCTTCTGGGTCTTGAA
Organism: Lachnospiraceae bacterium; assembly: GCA_009911195.1. Lineage (GTDB taxonomy): Bacteria > Bacillota > Clostridia > Lachnospirales > Lachnospiraceae > Kineothrix. Next base: position 22,570 of record QXWV01000034.1, read on the forward strand.
CCCGCCCTTTTCCACTTTATTGCGTTCACCGTTAATTTTAGCGGTATCAAAATAGTATGACCATGTTTTCCCCCTTTTTCTTACGCCTTCCGCCATGAAAACCATCCTCCTTTTTTGGGTATAAAAATAACAGCCAGCGCATTTTACGCTTGCAGGCTGCCCCCGGAGGTGGTACAATAATTTTGTCTTTTTTGGGTGTCACCTTCGGGGGATATCTTAGGCCGCCCGGTGCTGGTAACGCCGGGCGGTCTTTCTGTTATGTCAATGGCACATATTCCGTGTTCATAGGGATTAATCCCATTCTATATCTTTTTCGTTTGTAAATTCATGGCAGTCGGGGTCATTCCGGATTGCTTCAAGCATTTGGATGTCTATGCTATCGGGCTCTTCTTCCTCAATATCTTCCCAGGAAGGGGCATATTTCTTTTCAATTAGCTTCCAAAAACTTTCCGCGTCATTATCGGTCATTACGGTAACGGCCCCGATGATTTTTTCCTTTACTGGCGTCATGCTATACCTCCTTGTAGACCTGTCCTCTGTTATCAATTCTTTCTATTAATAGTATGTTCCCGTTTCTGTCAAAAATAACCCTGTAGTCGCCGACCCTAAGGCGGTAGCCGTTCCTCCCTTTCAGCTTTTTCACATCGCCGCCTGGGAGGGTATGGATGGCGGCGATTATCCGGTTCCTTACGGATGCGGTCTGCTTTTTAAGGAACTTTTCAGCCTGTTTTGAATAATGGATTTCCAAGATGGTCAGCCCTTCCTTTCAATAATAATTTTTGTTAAAAAGCCAGCGGCGGTTTAAACAGCCCGGCTTCAGTTCAGGCACCATGGGCAAACAGTTCTATTAAATCAACAGAACAGTGCTGGTCATAGTCGCCATTTTTAATATGGTCTATTTCATGTTTGTATGCCATAAGCTGCTGGTTGCTCCCTATCTTTGAATTAATGATAATGGTGAAACTCATATCGTTGTTGGAAACCACGAAAGACCGTATTGTGGTGGGCATGTCCGCATAATATGTAAAAATCCCTTCTTCCATAAGAATTCCCCTCCCTCTGAATATCATTCCTTGTTGCTTATTCGGTCAATCATTTCCTTTACGAATTGGATGTCATCCTTTTTTACGTTCCTGGTTGCATCGAAAAGGACTTTGTATTCTGGATTGGTATATAGAAATTCTGCCAAATCGCGCGTTTCATCGTCCAGATAATATGAACTGCCTTTGTTTTCTTTATCCTCCATTAAATCTGAACGTTTAATCCTAAAATATTTGCACATGGCATCGACTTTATCCATTCGAGGCGTTTTTGCGCCGCGGCACCATGCACTGACGGCAGAAGTACTTACCCCAAGACGATTGGCTAAATCAAGTTGTGTTATGCCGTTAATATGTAGGTAATGGTTTAAATTTTTGGCAAAAAGTGTATTGAATTCTTGTTCTGACATATGTGAGCCTCCCATAATTAGACTATACGCTAAAAGTTCATAAATTGCAATACAAAAGTAAAAAAATTTACTTTAAGTATTGACAGTGCACTTAAAGTGGATTATACTTTAAGTAAATTTAGGGGAGGTACTGTTCCGTTTCCTGATTTTGAAGCTGGGGCTGGAGACTCCAGGGCGTGAAGCGGATGATGCAGAAAGCAAGCTTTATAGCAAGCAGGAATTTCGCGAGAAGCAGGCAGCAAAGGGAGAAAATAAATATGTGATTGTAGCGGCAGCCTATCTGGAAGGATTGGGCGGAAAGGAAAATATCATTGATGTGACAAATTGTGCAACACGGCTGCGTGTTTCTGTAAAGGATGTGTCTCTGGTGAAACCGGATGGCTTTTTTAAGGAAAAAGGGGCACATGGCTTAGTGAAAAATGGAACAGCCCTCCAGATAATCGTGGGGTTAACAGTTCCGAAGGTGCGGGAAGAGTTTGAAAAGCTGGTCAGATAAAGCAAGCGGCCTATAAAAAAATGGAAAGGCATTGAAATTTCATGCCAGAGTTTGTGCCGGCACGGCATCCACAAACTTCAATGAATAGAAAAGGCCGTGCAGAAATGAGGAAAATAATGAGTAAAAAGTATAATATCACGATTGCAGGCGGTGGGAGTACCTATACCCCGGGGATTATCCTTATGCTGATGGAAGAATCCTATCGCTTTCCGGTTGGAAAGATAAAGTTATATGATAATTTGGCATCGCGCCAGGAACCGATTGGCAGGGCTATGGAGATTTTATTAAGAGAGAGGCATCCGGAAATTGAGTTCTCATATACAACGGAGCCGGAAGAGGCATTTACAGGGATAGACTTTGTGTTTGCCCATATCCGTATGGGCCTCTATGCAATGCGTGAGCTTGATGAAAAGATACCCTTAAAATATAATGTAGTAGGGCAGGAGACTTGCGGGCCAGGCGGTCTTGCCTATGGGATGCGTTCAATCGGCGGGGTGCTGGAGATTCTGGACTATATGGAAAAGTATTCGCCTAATGCGTGGATGCTGAACTATTCCAACCCGGCGGCGATTGTTGCAGAGGCCACCAGAAGGCTTCGCCCAAATTCCAGGATTATCAATATCTGTGATATGCCAGTGGCATTGGAAAATATCATGGCTAATATCCTAGGCTTGTCTTCCAGAAAAGAAATGGTGGTGCGTTACTATGGGCTGAACCATTTTGGATGGTGGACCAGCATTACAAACAAGGATGGGAAGGATTTAATGCCAGAGCTAAAGGCATTTGTAAAGGAAAAAGGATATGCAAAAGAAACCGAGGATTATCAGCATCGTGCCCAGAGCTGGAAAGATACCTATCTGATGGCGAAGGACATTTATGCCCTAGAACCCGATACCATTCCGAATACCTACTTGAAATATTATCTGCTTCAGGATGAGGTAGTGGAGCATTCCAATAAAAACTATACGAGAGCCAATGAGGTTATGGATTCCAGAGAAAAGGAAGTGTTTGATACAGCACATGCTATTATTGAAAAGGGCAGTGCAGAAGGCTATCAATTCGCTATGGGAGCCCATGCGACATTTATTGTGGATTTGGCTTGTGCGCTGGCGTTTAACACGAAAGAAAGGATGTTGCTAATCGTGCCTAATAATGGGGCGATTGCTAACTTTGATGATGATGCTATGGTAGAAATTCCCTGCCTGGTAGGGAGTGACGGACCGGAGCCATTATCAATAGGCAAGATTCCTACTTTCCAGAAAGGATTGATGGAACAGCAGGTAGCTGTTGAAAAGCTGACCGTGGATGCCTGGATGGAACATTCCTATCAAAAGATGTGGCAAGCGCTGACGCTGAGCAAAACAGTTCCTGGTGCCAAAGTTGCCAAGCAGATTCTGGATGAACTGATAAAAGCGAATGAAGAGTATTGGCCAAAGCTGCAATAGGGGATTTTAAAATGCGGCATTGTGAGTGATAAAAACAATGCTTTGTCCATCTTTTTGTGATACAATGAGAAAAACAGGGAAGGTAGGCAGAGCATGAGACTGGAATCCTTTGTAAGCAAACATTATAACGAATTGAACCCGAACGATTTAATCATATGGCGCTATATCTATCAGCATAAAGAACAATGTATGGAGATGAACATCGAAACACTGGCGGTATTGTGCAATGTATCGCGGAGTACTGTTATGAGGTTTGCACAAAAGATAGGGTTCTCCGGCTATAGCGAGTTGAAAGCATGTCTCCGTTTGGAGATTGATGAAAATGCCATAGATACGCCGGAAGAACTTACCCGGATTGTCTGTGACAGCAATGTAAAGGCAATCCGGTATTTCCAAAAGCAGGAGTATGGACAGGCTTGCAAGCTTTTGTATGAAGCGGATAGAATCTTTGTTTATGGAACTGGACGGGCGCAGCGGTCGGCAGCAGAAGAGTTCAAACGAATGATGCTGTCGCTGAATGTCCTGATTTATTTTATTCCGGCTGAAGGGGAATTAAGGAAGATTGCCAGGATGATGCGGCCGGAGGATGTCTTTTTGGTCATCTCTAAGTCAGGCGAAAATGAGGTGGTCAGGACGGTTCTGTTTGAATTGGAGAGTAAGGGTATTCCGGTCATATCGTTTACAAGGTATGGGAATAGTACGATTGCCAAGATGAGCACGGAGAACCTTTTTGCCAATATAGAAGAGGTTGCTGTGCTGGAAGATACAAATTTTGAATCGATGTTGCCTGTGTTCATTATTTTAGAGATTTTATTCACCCGATTTGTGGAGTACCGTTCCCGGCAGACTGCCCAGATGAAGAACAACACGGAAGAAGGGCAGGGGCATAGGAGATGACAAAGGGATAGGCAAAGCAGCATACTTGCGGGAAAAGAGGGAAAAAGCTCCTTTCGGGCAGTACAAAGCCACCGGTTAAGCCGGTGGCTTTGGTGTTTGTACACTATTTATAACCCAATAACCCTTACACTCTCCCCCTGTATAAGTTCAAAGGGCACCAGCTCGTGAACCGGCTCTTTTTTCAATTCAATTTGCCCGAATAAAATTTCAATGCTTCTTGTGGCAAGTGTCTTATACTGCTGTTTGATGGTAGTGAGCCTGGGATGGGAATATTCTGCCAACATAGTCCCGTCGAACCCAATTACGGAGATATCTTCCGGAACTTTGTAGCCCATATCAATTAAAGCCCGTATGGCGCCGATGGCCATAACATCCGACATGGCAAAAACCGCCGTTACCTCAGGGAATTTGGCTAACAGGCGTTTCATTCCCCGGTATGCACTGTCGAAGGAAAAACGCACGCTTTCGTAACAGCGTTCGGCATCAAAAACCATGTTGTGGCTGCGGAAACTTTCTACACAACCGATAAATCGCTGATGGCTTGCAAAAGAGAGTTCGATATTGCCCCCCAGGATACCGATTTGCCTGTGATTGGCTTCAAACAGAGTATTCACCGCACAATAAGAGGCTTTTATATCATCCGTGGAAACGCTGGATAAATTATCCAAATGCATTTGTTCCAACTGAGTAGTTACTATGACGCAGGGAACATCAATGCTGGAGAAGTCATGTTCAAAATATTCCGGGTTGCCTCCGAGGAACAGCAATCCCAAAGGCTTCCGTTCCCGGCAGAGCAGGAGCGCCTGTTCCACTTCATTATCATCTTCGTCGAGATAGGAGACGATAACCGTATACCGGGTCTTTTCCACCATTCTTTGGATTTCCTCTACGATGCTGGCAAAAAGCATATTGGAGATACCTTTGACCAGCACGCCAATGGTTTCCGAGTTGTTTTGCTTTAAATGCTTTGCATTGTTGTTCGGTACAAAATGATATTTTGCTACTATTTCTCCTATTTTTTTCTTTGCATCCGGGCTGACGTCATTCCGATGGTTGAGCACACGGGAAACGGTACTGACGGAGTAGCCGGATTCTTTAGCAATGTCCTTTATTGTAACCATATAATATTTCCTTTTAACCCTTTACGGCACCGGCGAGCACACCTTCGATAATATACTTCTGGCATACCATATAAAAAATGACAATAGGTATAATTGCGAGCACCAGCACTGCCATCATGGCACCCCAGTCCAACTGCCCATGGCTTTGCTTTAAATACTGTATGGCAATGGGAAGGGTTTTATACTTATTGATGTTAAGTACAAGGCTGGGAAGCAAATAGTCATTCCATATCCACATGGCCTGCAGGATAGAGACAGTAACAGTAGTGGGTTTTAAAATAGGGAATACTACACGGAAAAAGGTCTGTATAGGGGTACAGCCGTCTATCATGGCGGCTTCCTCAATCTCTATGGAAATCCCCTTGACAAAGCCGGTAAACATAAAGACGGACAGCCCCGCGCCGAATCCCAAATATACAATGACAATACCCATAGGATTGCTCAGCTTCAGCATATTTGCAAATTTAGATAACGTAAACATTACCATCTGGAAAGGCACAATCATGGAGAAGAGGCAAAGCACATAAATAGTCTTTGTGGCCAGATTGTGCACCCTGGTAATGTACCAAGCACACATGGACGTACAGATAATAATTACAACTACGGAAGCTACGGTAATAAACAGGGAATAGCCAAAGGCATGGAAGAAGTCTGTCAACTTGATAGCAGTGGCGTAATTCTTCCATCCGTGCAATGCCCGTTCAATACCTTTTACATAAGAATCCCAGCCGTCAGATAATGAGTTTGCGCTGATAGAAAAAGGATTCCGGAAAATAAAAGCCTTCTTTTTAAAAGAGTTCATAAGCACTAAGAAGAGCGGTGCAATCCAGATTATGCTTACAATAGCGAAGAAAAAGGTGAGCAGGCCGCCGTGCTTTGCCCGTCTTACGGTACTTACGGATTCATTATTTTTTGCCATTAGTCCTGCACCTCCTTGCTGGTGGATAATTTATTTTGTGCCAGTGAAATCAGTGCAACTAAGATAAAGAAGATAACAGCTTTCGCCTGGCCTACTCCCTGCCATCCGGTAGTGCCGTACATCGTATCATAGATGTTTAGGGCTAATAACTGTGACATTTTGCCAGGATTTCCGCCAGTCAAAGCCAAGTTCTGGTCGAACAGCTTAAAGCCGTTGGTCAGGGTCAAAAAAGTACAGACAGTGATAGTGGGCATCAGCATAGGAAGTGTAACATTCCTTAATAGCTGTAAATTGTTGGCCCCATCGATTTTAGCCGCTTCGATTAAATCACCTGGAATATTCTGGATGCCAGCCACATAGATAATCATCATATATCCGATTTGCTGCCAACATACTACGATAATCAATCCCCAGAAAGCGTACCATTGGGTGGAAACAATGGTCTTGGAAAAATGGGCAAGCACGCTGTTGAATAACATCAGCCAGATATAACTCAGCACAATACCGCCGATTAAGTTAGGCATAAAAAAGACTGTCCGGAATATATTGGTGCCCTTGATGCCCTTTGTCAGCGCCATGGCGATGGAAAAAGAGACTACATTGATAATCAGTACGGATACTGCGGTGAACAATGTAGTATACCACAAGGAATGAAGAAATGTGGTATCCAGTTTCCCGTTTACAAAAAAGATTCTTGTATAATTGCTAAATCCGACCCATTCCCAGTCAACTACAGTTGTAAACTTACAAAAGGATAAAAAGATACCATATGCAAAGGGCGCAATAAAACCGATAAAAAATGCAACCATAGTCGGAAGTACGAATATTGGAAAATATCTTTTAATTGCTTTTTCCATAAATCCCTCACTTTCTTCTAAAAAGGGAGCGAGCAAATGATTACCCGCCCCCTGATAGATTATTTTTTGATTTCTAAATTCTTATTTAGCTTCTTCAGCCAACTGCCACTGGGTAGCCCATCCATCAACAAAAGCTGTCTTTACGGCATCCCATTGTCCAGAACCATTGGTGTAAGCGGTGAGGGCGGCAACTACATCAGCTCTCCAGTCATCTACGTTAGGAGTTGCATTGAAGCTCCATGCTACCGCTGTCTTTCCATCAGCCATGTAAGTGTTGTTATCCCTTACAAAAGCGTTTTCAGGTTCATAATCGCCTGTGAAGGTATCAAACGGAGCGGAAAGGCCCATTTCGTTTGTAATTGCGTTACGTCCTTCGTCAGAGGTGATAACCCATTCCAGGAATGCTAAAGTAGCTGCAATATCTTCTTCGGAAGCCTTTGCATTAACAGCCCAGTAATTTTCCGTACCTACGCAGAGCCCCTGGTTAGCATCGTCTACGCCATAGTAGATAGGCATCATACCGAGGTCTTCATCGGTAACTTCATAACCATTGTCCGGGTTGGTCAGCGCTGCATATTCCCAGTTACCATTCTGGAAAAATACTGCTTCGCCCATGCCGAATTCCATTTCTGCATTGTAAGTGCCGCCTTCCAGAGTTTTAGGGTCTGCGGAAGAGGTGCCTACGTACATATCCCATACGTTTTTGAAGTTATCCAGATATTTGCCTTCGATTTCGGCCTGGCCTGCTACTAAATCACAGCCTGCATCCAGAAATTCATAATAGAGGGCAACGCCGGCAAGGTGTCCGGAGAATCTCCAGGAAGAACCGCCGTCTAAGCCTGAGGAAGAGAAGGCACCTGTCAGGTTGGTTCCCAGTGCGTCATTAATTTCATCCACGCGGCTGTTGATATCTTCGGCAACTGCCTTTAAGGTAGCGAAATCTTTAATATCGTCTACGGAAGAAATTACAGCGCCTTCTACGGAGCAATAATCGTTAAGGATTGTCTTGTTATAAATGATACCATAGCATTCGTAGCAGTTTGCAATGGCAGCTACCTTTCCATCATAGTTAATCACCAAGGATTTATCTGACAGATGGTCATATAATGCTGTACCGGAAAGGTCATAAGTATAATCGTTCCACGTCTGTGCCGCGGTTGCGTTACCAATGTTAAAAATAGTAGGGGCTTCGTCCTTTGCCATTTCTGCCTGCATTGTAGTGCTGTAGGTTCCTTCTGCTGCAGTCAGGACGTTTACTTCCACCCCTGTCTGTTCGGTATAGATATCAGCTAAATCTTTCCATTGCTGGTCGGATTCGGGTTTGAAGTTTAACAAATAAACGGAACCATCTCCCGAGGGGGCCGCCGCCACTTCTTCTTCGACGGTTGAATCAGCAGTATCTTCTGCACTTTCATTGCTTTCTTCCGTTGTTTCGCTGCCTGTATCAGCAGCAGCATCCGGAGTACTGCTTCCGCCGCAGCCTGTCAGTAAAGCAGCAGCCATAGCAGATGCCAGAATTACGGATAATAATTTTCTTTTCATAAAATATCCTCCTTATAAATGTTTGTTTTCAAAAACGTTACCGGGAACGTTTTCAAGCTACGGTTTCATTATATTTCCAAGCGAAGGAAAAAGCAAGGGGAAATTACATTTTCTATATTTTTCATAAGATTTAGCGGGTGTTTTTAGGGAAAATGCACAAAAGTGCTGCTGAAGAAGCTCTTATAACGGAAAAAAATTATTTGCTTAATCCAAAAGGTATGTGTATACTATGAGTAAATGAAGGATAAGGGAAGTCTTATAAATAATTTTTAAAATTGCGCCTGCGCAATACACATAGTACATAAATGCAAATTTACAGGTTGTGGAAAGGGCATGGGGATTAATATGAGGAAGAGCGGCATATTATTACCGGTTTCCAGTTTGCCTTCGGAGTATGGAATCGGTACGTTTTCTAAAGAGGCATATGAGTTCGTGGATTTTCTGGAAAGTGCGGGGCAGAGGTTTTGGCAGATTCTTCCGTTGGGGCCTACCGGGTATGGGGATTCCCCGTACCAGTCATTTTCCACCTTTGCGGGAAACCCTTATTATATTGCCTTGGAGGACTTGGTTGGGAAAGGGTGGCTGACGAAGGAAGAATGCGATAGCTGTGACTTTGGCGGAGACGATGGGTATGTGGATTATGAGAAAATTTACCTGTCGCGCTTTCTGATTTTAAAGAAAGCATATGAAAGAAGCGGTATCGGGGAAGCGGAGGATTTCCGGCAGTTCCAGGAGGAAAACGGGTTTTGGCTGGAGGATTATGCGCTGTACATGGCGGTGAAAAATTCTTTCGGAGGGAAAAGCTGGACGGAATGGGAAGAGGATATCCGGGTGAGGAAGCCGGGGGCACTAAAGGCTTATCGGGAAAAATATAAAGAAGAGATAGAATTTTACCAGTTCCAGCAGTATCTTTTTGCAAAGCAATGGCTGGCGCTGAAGGAATACGCCAATAAAAAGGGAATACAAATCATAGGGGATATTCCTATTTATGTAGCACTTGACAGCGCGGATACGTGGGCGGCACCGGAACTGTTCCAATTAGATGAGGAATGCCGGCCCATAGGTGTGGCCGGATGCCCGCCGGATGCTTTTTCGGCAACGGGGCAACTGTGGGGGAATCCGCTATATAAGTGGGAATACCATAAGGAAACAGGATATGAATGGTGGATGCATCGGATTTCCTATTGCTACCGGCTGTATGACGTGGTAAGGATTGACCATTTCCGGGGATTTGACGAGTACTACTTTATCCCTTATGGAGATACAACCGCACAGTTTGGCCATTGGGAAAAAGGGCCGGGCTATGATATTTTTAAGACAATGAAGGAAAAAATCGGCAAAAAACCGGTGATTGCGGAGGATTTGGGATATTTGACCCCCAGCGTCCTTAAACTGGTAAAAAAGACGGGCTATCCGGGGATGAAAGTGTTGCATTTTGCCTTTGATGATAGTGAGGACAGCGCTATCTGACACATAAATACAACAGCAATGCGGTGGTGTATACGGGAACCCATGACAATGACACAACCGTAGGCTGGTATAACACTTTAAATAGAAAGGATAAAGCTTTTGCAAAGCGTTATCTGAACATAAAATCAACAAAAGAAATCCACTGGGATTTTATTCGGGCAGCCTTATCCAGCGTGGCCGATACGGCGGTTATCCCCATGCAGGATTACCTTGGGCTGGGAGCGGAAGCCAGGATAAATATTCCGTCCACTTTGGGCAATAACTGGAAATGGCGGTTGAAAAAAGGCCGGCTAAATGCCAACCTGGCCAAACGGATAAGGGAAATGGCCAAGTTGTATGGGCGGCTTGGATGAGGGAAGCTAATCGGTTTTTCAAAAATGTATTAAGAAACAGGTATTGATTTTATAGCTTTTGCTGGCTTAAATAGGAATTATGGTAGCGGCAATCGAAGGTAACGTCTTCTCCCAGCCATGCGGGGGGGAGAAAGGCATTAGCGGCGGCTTCGGTAGGGAATTCCACTTCCGCAATCATAAGGGGGCGGAAAGGCTCATCGAAGATATCCAGTTCGATTTTTAAAGGGGCATCCAGTTCTTCCGGAGAAAGGGATGCGGAAAATTCCGGCTTTTCCAGGGGGATGAGATACCTTGTTTTGGAAATGATATTGCCGTCCGCTTTTTCCCGCAGATGATAATAGGCTGCTGCGTTGAGGGGGAGATTGTATTCCTCCCTTGCAAGCAGCCCTTTTCCTTTATATGTCATGTAATATTCTTCATCCTGCTTCCGGATACGGATGACCGGTTCGGTATTCAGATAAGCCTGTTCAATATGGTGGGATTCATAACAATCCAGGTTGTCAAGCAGCTCCTTTATCATATACTTTCTTTCAATTTCCATATTTTCTCCATTTCTGCGCTGCTTTTGCGCTCAAATTGTATGTTTTTTATATTCTATCAAAAATAAGAAAGAATGCAATCATATGATTTATTCTTTTTTAATACTGTTATAAGATTTATTTCCTTTTAAAATCCCCTATAAAGTGGTAAAATATAAGTATGAAAAATCGGAAAATAATTTCCAGGGGGAAATAGAAAGATGTGGAGAAAAAAGCCGTTTAAAATGGCAGAATGAGAGGGATAAAATGAGTAAAGTATGTGTTTTTTTTGCGCCAGGGTATGAGGAAATTGAAGCTCTGGCTGTGGTTGACCTACTTAGGCGGGCAGGGATTGAAACGGATATGGTATCCATTACAAAAGAACGCCAGGCAACCAGTTCCCACGGGATAACCGTACAGATGGATAAACTGTTTAGCGAAGTGGATTTCCAGGAGGTGGATATGATTGTCCTGCCGGGGGGGATGCCGGGAACGAAGAACCTGGAAGCGTTTGAGCCGCTGATGGAGATGGTGGATTCTTTTTATGCGGAAAAGAAACTTCTTGGGGCTATCTGTGCAGCCCCCAGCATCTTTGGCCACAAAGGTATGCTAAAGGGGAGGAAGGCATGCTGCTTCCCTGAGTTTGAAAGCCATTTGGAAGGGGCGGAAGTGACGAAGAACCCTGTGGAAAGTTCGGATTTTATCATTACGGGCAGAGGAATGGGATGTGCCGTGGATTTTGGCCTTGCTATTGTGGAGAAGTTTCAGGGCAAAGATGCGGCAGCAAAATTAGCGGAAAAAGTAGTTTATGGACATTATAAATAGTTTCTTACCTCATAGGAAAGCCGTTTTTTGAACGCATGCGATAGAACGCGGGGCAAGTTGTGGAAAGGGTATGGATATTTCGATGAATATATTATTTTTTTTAACACCGAAAAGCGAAGTTACTTATATATATGATAATGATACGCTGGGTGAGACGTTGGAAAAAATGGAATATAATAAATATACCGAGATTCCTATTATAGACCATTTGGACGGGACGTATCTGGGAACGATAACGGAAGGGGATTTGCTGTGGGAGATAAAGGAGCAGTATGACTTAAGCTTAAACGAAGCTGAAGACATGCCTATTATGGAAGTGAAAAGAAAACGGGATAATGAGCCTGTGGAGGCAGATGCAAATATCGAAGACATGATTAGTAAGATTATGAACCAGAATTTTGTTCCCGTCATTGATGACAGCGATTGTTTTATAGGAATTATTACGAGGAAAGATGTAATTCAATATTTATCCAGGAAATGCGGGATAAAAGAAGCAGTGTTTGTTTAATCCGAATTAATTTTTTTGCTTGGTAAAACTTACCTTAATATTTCGCCCGGCTTCGTAAATACTAACATCAAGATAAGTGATTCGGTTCTGGCTTAGAACGGATGCAGGAGATATCAAGTATCTAAAGATACTATGTATCTAAAGATACTATGTATTCGGGATAAGCATTAGGATTGAAGTTGCTTATCTCGAATATAGATAGCGAAAGCTAGAAAGACGAAATTGGAGGTGAATTAGGATGGCAAGCAGCAAATCTAATAGAGTAGAAGTTCCTGAAGCTAAAGCAGCTATGGATCGTTTCAAGACAGAGGTTGCTTCTGAATTAGGCGTAAACTTGAAGGAAGGTTACAATGGTGACTTGACTTCTAAGGAAGCAGGTTCTATCGGCGGCGAAATGGTTCGTAGAATGATTAAGAAGCAGGAAGAACAGATGAAATAACAAAGTAAGGAAAGCAACCCGTCTGGAAACAGGCGGGTTGTTTTCGGCTCAAAGTGGGCAGGCCAAGAGAAAGGTATGATTATAAAGATGGAAAATAATATGAACCAAACAGAAGATATTAAGGATATAAGGGATTGGAAAATTATAGAGGAAGCCTTTGAGGGCGGCGGGGAGATTGCGCGGTTTAGGCGGATGATTATGAGGTATCGGTGTGCCATGCTGGAAGTGAAGACGAAACTGGATGTGTTGAATGCGGAGCTTTCTTTACAGACATCAAGGAATCCTTTTGAGACGATTAAATGCCGGATTAAATCACCCAGAAGTATATTGGAAAAGCTGGAAAGGAATCATTTACCGCTGACAGTGGAAAATGCGGAAAATAATTTGAACGATATTGCGGGAATCCGTGTGATATGCTCTTTCCCTGATGACATTTATATGTTGGCGGACTGTCTGCTGGAACAGGACGATATTAAGCTGATTGCCAAAAAGGATTACATAAAAAATCCTAAGCCCAACGGATACCGCAGCCTGCATTTGATTCTGGAAGTGCCCATATTTTTGACCGACGAGAAGAAGCCCATGAGGGTGGAGGTGCAGTTCCGGACAATAGCTATGGACTTCTGGGCCAGCCTGGAGCATAAACTGAAATATAAAAAGCATATCAAAAAAGCGGAGAGCATCTCCAATGAACTGTTTTATTGTGCGGAGCTGATTGCACAGTTGGATGGGAGGATGCAGCAGATTAGGGAGAAGATTGAGGAGGAATGAGGAGAAAACAGGAAAGAGGAAGGGGAAGAGCCGATGCCCCTTCCGTTTTTATGCACACGGGCGTCAAAATGAAATGTGTCAGCAAGCTGATGGACGTCCGGCGCACAAGTAGGGGAAAAGTTATTCCCCTACTCGATTTTCAGGATTATCGAATCAATGGAAGTGCTAGAATAAGGAAATCACCGACTGCCTCTCCACAATTTCTACATTTAAAGTAACTTGGCATGGCTCATCATCATTGCCGGCAAGGATTTTTTCCAGAAGCAGCTTGGTGGCGGTCTGGGCTTTTAACTCCACATTCTGGGAAACGGAGGAGAGTTTGGGCGTGGTGAACTGGCATAAGTTTAAATTGTCATAGCCGATAACGGATAAATCGATGGGAACGCGAAGCCCACCCAGGCGCGCGCCTTCCATAATCCCTATGGCACAGATATCGGCAGTGGTGACCACGGCGGTGATTCCTTCGTTCATGGCCGCGATTTTTTTTCCGGCTGCAATTCCACCTTCATAGGAAGGGATATCGGTGAACACGTATTCCTCCCGGAAGGGAATGCCGCATTCCTCCAGAGCCTTTTTATAGCCAAGGAAACGTTGGGTAAGGAGATAGTTGTCTTTGTAGTTGGCCACAAAGGCTACATGGCTGTGGCCGCGGTTCACCATATACTTGGTGGAAAGGTACAGCCCTTTCTGGTCATCGGCGCGGACATTGATGATTTTAGGTATCTGAAGGGAAGTATCAAAAACAACAAAAGGACAGGAAGGTTTATCGATAAACTTATTGGCGTATTCCATAAAATTGGGGAAGAGAAAAATAATACCGTCCACATTCCAGTTTTTTAAAAATTGCGAAACATCTTTTTCCCGTGCCACGGAACGGAGCATCATATAATAGCCGTTTTTACAAAGTTCCCGCTCGATAACGCCCAGCATTGTGCTGATATATGGGTTTTCGAGAGAATTTTCTTCATAAGTATCCACAGAAATAATTACCCCGATAATATTGGAGCTTTTGCGGGTGAGGCTGCGCGCGCTTAAGTTGGGCACATAGCCGTATTCTTTTATAATTGCATTTATCTTATTCGCGGTCTGGGGGGAAACCCGGCTGTTTTTTCCATTGATGACATTGGAAACTGTCATCATGCTGACCCCCGCCTTATCCGCGATATCTTTCAAAGTCATTTTTTCCATACAAATCGTATCCTTTCTATAACATGCAAACTATCATACATGGGTCTATACGTTACGCATAGAATGCGTTACGCAGCCTATCATATTTAGATTTATAAACCTGTTTGGCGTTTCACTATTAATATTATATCTTAGAAAAAAAGAAAATGCAATGAGAACGGGCATGCTAAAATTGGATATTTTACACAAAAAGTAAAAAGAAAAATTGTTAATAATAGAAAAAATATAATTTAATGTTGACGGATATATGCATATATGATAAGTTTATAATAGGTTTAGCGCTAAACTAAATAATACGAAACAGAGCGGTAGAAAGCAGAAAAATTAGGCTCGAGTACATAAACAACTAAAAATTGGAGGTAAGAGTTATGAAGAAAAAAGTCTTAACGGCAATTATGGCAGCAGTAATTGCAGCGACAGCATTGACCGGATGTGGTTCCGGCGCCCAGACAGGAAGTGGTGACGGCGAGGCAGCCAGTGCCAGCGCCAGCGCACCGACGGAGCCTTTCGGGGATACAGTGAAATATGACCCCAGTGTGGCAATTAATGATGGCAAGGATATTACAGTGGAACTTTGGGAGTGGGGCAGCGATGAATTATTCCAACAGGTTATTGACAGTTATCAGGCGATTCATCCCAATGTAACGATTAAACTGGTAAATAATCCGTGGGAGGATTACTGGACAAAGCTTCCTTTGGCTTTGGATGGAGAAAACGGGCCGGCAATTTTTAACGTACACAACAGCTATCATGAGAACATCATCAATTATTTAGCTCCCCTGGAGATTCCCCTGGAAGACTTGCAGGCGGACTTTACCGGCGTAGATGCCCACGTAATTGACGGGAAAGTTTACTATATCGACTACGGTATGATGACCGGTTCGGTATATTACAATAAAGCAATGTGGGAAGCAGCGGGCCTTACCGACAGCGATATCCCTAAGACATGGGATGAGTTGAGGGAAGTGGCGAAGAAGCTTACCATCAAAGAGGGCGACAGCCTGGTACAGGCAGGATTGAACTTTAACGATGATTTCCATCAGAATTATCTGCTTGGACTGAACTATCAGTTGGGTGACAATCTGTTCCAGGATGACGGAAGAACCCCTAATGTGAATACGGAAAACATGAAGAAGGTTATGCAGATGCTGGTGGATATGTATGAAGTGGACGGCGTAGGTTCCAAAGATTTCGGCGAAAAGGGCGCGGACAGCTTTGGACAGGGGCAGTCAGCTATGGTTATCCAGTGGGGCCACTACTACAATACATTGAAGACCACATGGACAGATATTGATTTCGGCGTATTTGAAATTCCTACTTTTGACGGGGAGCCTTATGCATATAACCGCTATAACGGTGAATCGACCTTTGGTATCAACAAAAATGCCCCTGCAGACCAGCAGGCAGTAGCACAGGATTTCGTAAAATATTTCCTGGCAAATGATGAAGCCCAGATTGCTTTCAACATGGCAATGAGCACATTCCCGGCCAAAAAGTCGCTGGCGGATAATGAGCAGGTAATGCAGAATCCTTCCCTGAGTATTCTGGCAGAGCATATTGACCATTATATTTGGCCGGGCCCGATGCCTTCTACAATGGAAACATCCTTAAAGAAGGCTGGACAGGACATTTTCTTTAACGGCGTGGATATTGACACCGCACTGAATGAAGCTCAGGAATCTATTATCCGTGACATGAAGAGCAGTACTTTTGAATCGGTAGAGGGCCTGTACAAATATGCAAAATAATAGCACTACTTGCCGGTAATATAAGGGGCTGCCGCTGTGCTGGCATATTCTGTAGCCAGGATGCAGCAGTGAAGGTACTGAATTGTTGCATCCTGATATTACAGGCGGTGCAAATTAAGAAATAGAATATTTGCTGAAACTTAAAAAACAAGGGAGGGATAAACCTATGTTTAAAAAATCACACCCTTTGCAGAGCAAAAGTGAGATTATTTTAAGGAATATTGTAGTGGTTGCTATGGTGTTGTTTTTCAGTGTATTTCTAATTATTCCAATAGGGATTGCTTTTGCGGGAAGCTTTCATGAATGGAATCCTTTGAGCGGTACATACCGTTTCCTGGGGCTGGAAAATTATAAGGAAGTAATTGTCAACCCGTTGTTTTGGAAATCCTTATGGAATACCATTATTTTTTCAGTAGTAGTTATTATTTTCCGTGTGGGTTTAGGCTTGGGAATAGCATATGCTATTTATTCGGCACTAATTAAATACAAAAGTTTTTTCCGTTCTGTTTTTTACATGCCGGTAGTAACGCCTATGGTGGCGGTGGCTTTTGTCTGGAAATTCATGTACAATCCGCAGATTGGTACGATTAACCAGATGTTTGGGCTGGATATAAACTGGCTGATGAATCCGAAGACGGCGTTAGGGGCGGTAATCATTATGACCATCTGGAAGGATTTCGGTTATGCAGTAGTTATGTATATGGCAGGCTTGTATTCCCTTCCGGCAGATGCATTGGAAGCCGCTAAAGTGGACGGTGCCAATGCCTGGCAGAATTTCCGGTATATCACCTTGCCGCTGTTAAAATCCATGACGCTGTTTGTGGTAATTACTTCGATTATTTCTTATATCCAGGCTTATGTGCAGATATTAATTATGACGGAGGGTGGTCCGGGAACGGCAACCTACCTTTCTTCTTACATTATTTATGACGAAGCTTTTGTAAAATATAACTTTGGTTATGCGTCCGCATTATCTTTCGTCCTGTTTATCATTACTGCCGTATTCACCTGGCTGTCATTCCGGGTATCGGGAAGTGAGGGATAAAGGGAAAGCAGCTCAAAGTATGCAGATTGGAAGAAAGGCGGATTCGTCTTGTAAATATTGTGTCTGCAAGGCGCATGCGGGCAAGCATGTATATTTGCAGGCTGTAGAAAGGGCATGGTTAATATTATGAGAAGAAAAATATGCGGAATTATTTTAAATGTGATTCTTGTTCTGCTGGGGCTGATTACTGTGTATCCTTTTATTTGGATGCTGTTTTCTTCCTTCAAGGAGAACAAAGAAATTATGGCACTGGAACAACATCTTTTGCCCAGCGCTTTTACAGTAGATAACTATATCAATATGAACGCCCGCTTTAACTTCATGCGTTTCTTTGCCAACAGTTTGCTGGTGACTGTTGTGGTAACATTGGCGGTAATATATACGAGTACATTGTGCGGGTTTGTACTTAGCAAATATAAATTTAAGGGAAGAAATATTATCTTCGGGTTCGTGCTCAGCACGATGATGATTCCGTGGTGTGTAACGATTATACCGAAATATTCCATGATTCAGTCCTTCGGGTGGCTGGATAGCTATAAGGCGCTGATTATCCCGGCAATGTTCAGCGGGTTCGGTATTTTTAACTTGAAACAGCATATCGCTACTTTACCGGATGAGATATTGGAAGCTGCCCGGATTGACGGCGCCAACGAGTTCTTTATTTTCCACCGGATTATTTTCCCGATGGCCAAAAACGGTATTTCCAGCATTGCCATTTTCCAGTTCCTATGGACATGGGAGGACTATCTGTGGCCTTATTTGGTGATTAATACCAAGGAAAAGCAGCTTTTGGCAGTAGGTTTGAAAATGTTTAACGGGCAATACTCCACGGATTATGGTGCATTGTTTGCGGCAACTGCGATTTCTATTATCCCTGTTTTGCTGATTTACATCATATTCCAGAAGCAGTTTATCGCAGGCGTTGCTTCAGCGGCAGTCAAAGGATAGCCGCAAAATATAAGGAAAGGGTTTTGTTATTGCTATGAAGGAGATTTACAGAGTGAATACGCGCCCGGCGGCATTGCCGGAGAATCAGGTAACAGGTGAAAAATACAGGATTACTATGCTGACGGAAGGGCTTGTTCGGCTGGAATACAGCGAAGACGGAGTCTTTGAAGACAGGGCGACACAAATGGCCTGGTATCGGGATTTCCCGGAAACTGACTACCGGTTAATCCGTAATCCGGACGGGATTGAAATCCATACTTCACGCATTCAGCTAATATATAATGAAGAAAAGTTTTCAAAAAACGGGTTGAGCATCCAGGTAAAAGGGGATTTCAGCGCTTACCACAGCATCTGGCGCTATGGGGAAGCGGTTCACGATTTGGGCGGAACAGCCAGGACTCTGGACGAAGCGGACGGGGCGGTGGAATTGGACCATGGAGTAATATCGCGGTTTGGCTATTCGGTATTGGAGGATAGCCAGTCGCAGATACTGCTTGATGATGGATGGATTGAGCCGCGTAAAAAGGGGGTTCAGGATATCTATTTCTTTGGCTATGGACACGATTATAAAGAGGCTCTCAAAGATTTCTATTATTTGAGCGGGAAAACCCCTATGCTGCCCCGTTATGCCCTGGGAAACTGGTGGAGCCGTTTCTTTCCTTATACGGAAGAGTCTTATATGGAACTGATGGAACGGTTCGATAAGGAAAGGCTTCCCTTCACGGTGGCTGTGGTGGATACGGACTGGCATTTGGTAAACATCGATAAGAAGTATGGGAGCGGTTGGACCGGTTATACATGGAATAAGGAATATTTTCCGGACCCGGCCCGTTTCTTAGGCAAGCTTCATGAGAGGGGTATGCGTACTGCTTTGAATGTCCATCCGGCAGAAGGGGTGAAAGCCCATGAAGAGATGTATGTAGAAATGGCAAAAGCCATGGGTGTGGATTATACAAAAGAAGACCCGGTGAACTTTGATGTGACAAACCCGGAATTCATAAAAAATTATTTTAAATACCTGCATTACCCCAGGGAAAAGGAAGGTGTGGATTTCTGGTGGCTGGACTGGCAGCAGGGAACAAGCTGTAAGGTGGAAGGGCTGGACCCGCTTTGGACTCTGAACCATTTCCATTTCCTGGACAGTGCAAAAGGTGGGAAACGCCCTATGACATTTTCCAGGTATGCTAATGCAGGAAGCCATAGATATCCGGTGGGCTTTTCCGGAGATACTCTTATTACATGGGAGTCCTTGGATTTCCAGCCTTATTTTACGGCGAATGCATCCAATATTGGCTATGGCTGGTGGAGTCATGATATCGGCGGACATATGATGGGGTATAAAAATGACGAGATGGAAGCCAGGTGGGCGCAGTTTGGAGTTTATTCCCCGATTATGCGTCTCCATAGCTCATTCAGCGAATTCAATGGAAAAGAACCCTGGCGGTTTAAGAAAGAAACGGAACTGGCAATGGGGGATTCCCTGCGCCACAGGCATCGCATGATACCTTATCTGTATTCCATGAATTACCGCAGTTATAAGGAAGACTTGCCCATTATAGAGCCTATGTATTACGAGTACCCGGAAGAAAGGGAAGCTTACCAGGTAAAGAACCAGTATTATTTCGGGAGCGAACTTTTGGTAGCCCCGATTACAACACCCCGGATTCCCGGGCTTAATGTGGCCGGTGTGAAGGTATGGCTGCCGGAAGGGACTTGGTATGATATTTGCACGGGGATGATTTACGAAGGCGGGCGCAGCCTGAATATGTACCGCGATTTGAACAGCATTCCCGTCCTGGCAAAAGCGGGTGGAATCCTTCCGTTTACGGAAGAGATTTTGGCATCGGAAGCTGCCAGGAATCCGGCATCGCTAAAAGTATACGTATATGCCGGGGCGGACGGAAAGTTTACCCTTTATGAGGATGATAATGAAAGCGTTGCCTATGAATCCGGCGATTGTGTAAAAACCTTATTTACATACGAGGAAGGGGAAAGGGCTGTATTCACCATAGAACCGGCAGAAGGAAACCTGGAACTGATTCCCGGGGAACGGGAATTTACGGTGGTGGCGGCCGGATTCTTAGAAGAAGCGGCCAACCTGGTGGCAGTGACAGTAGACGGCCAGTTCTTACCGGGAGAAAAACTGGAAATTTCTTATGAGAAGGAAAAACAGGCGGTCACGGTGAAAATCCCCAATGTGGGAACGGGGCAGAGAGTGCAGGTTTTCCTGCCGATGGAACATCGGGCGAAAGGAAACCTGGTAGAAGAGAGGGTATTTGCATTTTTAAACCAGGCAGAAATAGAATTTATGCAAAAAGATGCGGTCTTCCAGGCGGTGAAGAAAGAGCCACGGGTTTGCGTGCTGCTGGCTCAGCTTCATGCCATGGGGCTGGAGAAAGAATTTTATGAAGCGCTGGCAGAGATTCTGACGGCGGCAGGGGCAGATAAAACGTCGGCATAGGCCGTGTGGAATGGAAGGAAGAAGAGGGCATCGGGTAAGGATGTCCTCTTCTTTATACATCATAAGGTACGGGATTTACAAATCTTTTAAAGAAATACTGGAATTTCCTTTTCCAATGTGCTATAATCCTACAATGACTGTAATTATGTACTTTATGCGTAGGTATTTGCGATAAAACAAGCGATAACACCTAATATTAAGGAGGAAATTAATAAAATGAGTTTACAGGTGGAAAAATTAGAGAAAAACATGGCAAAACTGACAATTGAGGTATCTGCCGAAGAACTGGAAAAAGCGATTGAAAATGTATACCAGAGAAGCAAGAAAAATATAAGCGTTCCCGGTTTCAGAAAAGGGAAAGTGCCGCGCAAGATGATAGAGAGAATGTACGGTAAAGAAGTATTTTTTGAAGATGCTGTCAATGACTTGCTTCCCGATGCCTACGAGGAAGCCCTGGAGGAGTGCGAAGAAGAAATCGTTTCTTCACCGAAAATCGAAGTGGTTCAGGTAGAAGCCGGAAAACCTCTTATTTTTACTGCGGAAGTTGCTACGAAGCCGGAAATCGGCCTGGGCAAATATAAAGGGGTGAAAATTGATAAAATAGATACAGAAGTTACCGAAGAGGAAGTAAATGCCGAACTGGAGAGGCAGCGGGAGAACAATGCGAGGAATATCGCAGTGGAAGACAGGCCGGTAAAGGATGGTGACATGACGGTCATCGATTTTGAAGGCTTCGTGGACGGAGTGCCTTTTGAAGGGGGCAAAGGGGAGGACTACCCGTTGACGATTGGTTCCGGCGCATTTATCCCTGGGTTTGAAGAGCAGCTTGTGGGCGCAGAAATTGGCAAAGAAGTGGAAGTAAATGTTACTTTCCCGGAGAATTACCAGGCAGAGGAATTGAAGGGGAAAGCAGCCCTGTTTAAATGTACGGTAAAAGAAATTAAGGAAAAAGAGCTTCCTGAACTGGATGACGAATTCGCCAGCGAGGTTTCCGAGTTCGACACTTTGGCGGAATATAAAGAGGATATAAAGAAAAACCTGTCAGAAAGGAAAGAAAGGGAAGCTAAGAACGCAAAAGAAGATGCAGTCATTGATGCGATTATCAATGATTCCGATATAGAAATCCCGGAGCCGATGCTGGAAACGCAGCAAAAGCAGATGGCGGATGACTTTGCCCAGAGGATACAGATGCAGGGGATTAAACTGGACCAGTATTTCCAGATTACCGGAAGCAGCTACGATACGCTGCTTGAACAGATTAAGCCCCAGGCTGAGAAACGGATTAAGTCCAGGCTTGTATTGGAAGCAGTTGTGGCGAAGGAAGGGATTGAAGTTTCCGAGGATGAGTATGTAAAGGAAACGGAAAGAATGGCAGAAATCTATCAGATGGAAGCGGAAAAAGTCAGGGAAATGCTTGGTGAGAAGGAAAAAGGGCAGGTTATGAAGGACTTGGCTATCCAAAAAGCGGTAGAATTTGTTGTAGAAAAAGCAAAAGAGAAATAAATTATAATAAAAGAATAAAAATTCTCTTAATTCAGAGTCCATGTTGTTGCAAAAACGAATGTAAAAGGCTATGATGTCTTAGTATTGTTTTTGAACGGATGGAATGCAAGGAGGAAGTAACATGAGTTTAGTGCCTTATGTCATTGAACAGACGAGCAGGGGCGAAAGGTCCTATGACATTTATTCAAGGCTTTTGAAAGACAGGATTATATTTTTGGGGGAGGAAGTAAACGATACTTCTGCCAGTATAGTGGTGGCACAGCTTCTTTTT
The DNA here is from genome assembly GCA_009911195.1 of Lachnospiraceae bacterium. GTDB lineage: Bacteria > Bacillota > Clostridia > Lachnospirales > Lachnospiraceae > Kineothrix. Next base: position 45,345 of record QXWV01000034.1, read on the forward strand.
CTGGAATCGGAAGACCCGGAGAAGGACATTCATCTGTATATCAATAGCCCGGGGGGTGTGATTACAGCAGGGATGGCCATCTATGATACTATGAATTTTGTCAAATGCGATGTATCCACCGTTTGCATCGGTATGGCTGCAAGCATGGGGGCTTTTCTTCTTGCGGGGGGAGCAAAGGGCAAGCGGTTTGCGCTTCCTAATGCGGAAGTTATGATTCACCAGCCTGCAGGGGGTGCCCAGGGCCAGGCAACGGAAATCGAGATAACGGCAAAGCATATTCTGGCTACGAAGGAAAAGATGGCGAGAATTATGGCACAGAATACAGGGCAGGATTTTGAAGTAATTATGGCGGATACGGAAAGGGATAACTGGAAGACCGCCGAAGAAGCGCTGAAGTATGGGTTGATTGACAAGATTATCGAAAATCATGCCAGCTTTGGGAAATAAAAGTTTGCATGTTATGGAAAGGGCATGGTTATAAACATGGCGGGGAAGAATTCTGATGATATCAGATGCTCGTTCTGCAATAAAAGGCAGGAACAGGTGAAAAAGCTGATTGCTGGTCCTGCGGGAGTCTACATCTGCGATGAATGCGTGGAAATATGTTCGGACATTATTGAAGAAGAATACGAGGAAGAGCCGGTAGAGGACGAGTTTGACATCAATCTATTAAAACCGGTAGAAATTAAAGATTTTTTGGATGATTATGTAATTGGGCAGGAAGCGGCAAAAAAAGTATTGGCTGTTTCGGTTTATAATCATTATAAGAGAGTATTGGCACCGAAGGATGATGATGAAGTTGAGCTCCAGAAAAGCAATATTATTTTAGTGGGTCCCACAGGCTCCGGAAAGACTTTTCTGGCACAGACTTTGGCAAAAATCATCAATGTGCCTTTCGCGATTGCGGATGCCACCACTTTGACAGAGGCGGGCTATGTAGGCGAAGATGTGGAAAATATTTTGTTAAAATTAATACAGGCGGCTGATTATGATGTTGAGCGCGCCCAGTACGGTATTGTTTATATCGATGAAATTGACAAGATTACAAAGAAAAGCGAAAATGTATCCATCACCCGTGATGTTTCCGGCGAAGGAGTACAGCAGGCTCTTCTGAAAATTGTAGAAGGGACGATAGCCAGCGTACCCCCTCAGGGAGGGAGAAAGCATCCCCACCAGGAACTTATCCAGATTGATACATCCAATATTTTATTCATTTGCGGAGGGGCTTTTGACGGGCTGGAGAAAATCGTGGAATCCCGTTTGGACAGAAGCGCGATTGGCTTCAATGCAGAAGTGACTTCAAAGCATACGAAAAAGATTGACGATTTGCTGAAGGAAGTGACGCCGCAGGATTTGGTAAAGTTTGGGTTGATTCCGGAATTTGTAGGACGTGTTCCGATTAATGTTACCCTTGAGGGTTTGGATAAAGAGGCTCTGGTAAGAATCTTAAAAGAGCCGAAGAACGCATTGGTGAAACAGTATAAGAAATTGTTTGATTTTGACGGGGTAAAACTGGACTTTGAAGAAGATGCGGTAGAAATGATTGCAGATAAAGCATTGGAGCGCAAGACCGGGGCGAGAGGGCTTCGTTCCGTTATGGAGAACGCAATGATGGATGTAATGTACCGAATACCTTCTGACGAATCCATTACTAAATGCGTAGTAACCAAAGGGGCGGTAGAGGGAACAAGTGAACCTTTGCTCATCCACCGGGAAGCGATGCGCCCGGCTAAATAGTAATGAAAAGTGAGGCGTCGCCGGGGAAAGGCGGCGTTTCTTTTTACCTTATAGGAAATTCCGTCGCCAGACGGACATAAATTGACGAAGAACCAAAGGTTCTTCATGAAGTGGCGAAGCCAC